>NZ_JBHXRY010000001.1:141030-1142340 GCF_042714895.1 Nocardia sp. NPDC058666 | reverse complement strand
TTCGTTTTGGGGTCGGGGGTCGGGAGAAAGGCAAAACGAAAAAGGATTCGGCCCAACAAAAAAGAAAGCGGGGGGGGTGGCCCAACTCAACCCCCCCACCACGGCTTTTCACTGGTGAAGACTCAGTTCTTGGGGAACTTCAGCTGGGAGAGGTCGATGCCTTCCAGCCCCGGCGGCAGCTGGTCGAGACCGGGCGGCATCTGCGACAGATCCATGCCCGGCGGCAGTCCCGGCATTCCGGCGGGCATTCCGGGGAATCCACCGCGCATCTTCGGCGGTGTGGGTCCGCGCCCACCCTTCTTGCCCTTCTTGCCGCCCTTTTTGTTGTTGCCGCGGCGCGCGCCGGGCATCCCCATCTGTCGACCCATCATCGCCATCATCTTCTTGGCTTCGAAGAATCGGTCGACGAGCTGGTTGACCTCGGAGACCTGCACGCCGGAGCCGTTGGCGATGCGCAGTCGACGGGAGGCGTTGATGATCTTGGGGTTGTCGCGTTCGGCGCGGGTCATGCCGCGGATGATCGCCTGCACGCGATCGAGGGACTTGTCGTCGATCTGCGACAGTGCTTCTTTCATCTGGCCCGCGCCGGGCAGCATGCCGAGCAGGTTGCCGATGGGGCCCATCTTGCGGATGGCCAGCATCTGGTCGAGGAAGTCCTCGAGGGTGAGTTCGCCGCTGCCGATCTTGCGCGCGGTCTCTTCGGCCTGTTCGGCGTCGTAGACCTGTTCGGCCTGTTCGATGAGCGTGAGCACGTCGCCCATGCCCAGGATGCGCGAGGCCATCCGGTCGGGGTGGAAGACGTCGAAGTCTTCGAGCTTCTCACCGGTGGAGGCGAACATGATCGGCGCGCCGGTGACCTGACGCACCGACAGCGCCGCGCCACCGCGGGCGTCACCGTCGAGTTTGGTGAGCACGACGCCGGTGAAGCCGACGCCGTCGCGGAAGGCTTCGGCGGTGCTGACCGCGTCCTGGCCGATCATGGCGTCGAGCACGAACAGTGTCTCGTCGGGCTGCACGGCGTCGCGGATGCCCGAAGCCTGGCGCATGAGTTCGGCGTCGATGCCGAGGCGGCCCGCGGTGTCGACGATGACCACGTCGTACTGCTTGGCCTTGGCTTCTTCGATACCGGCGGCGGCCACTGCGACCGGGTCGGCGGCGGTGATACCGAGAGGGTTCTCGCCGCCACCGATGGAGGTGCCGCCGTGCGGGGCGAACACGGGCACGCCCGCGCGTTCACCGACGACCTGCAGCTGGGTGACAGCGCCGGGACGCTGCAGGTCACAGGCCACCAGCAACGGCTGATGTCCCTGACCCTTGAGCCATTTGGCCAGCTTGCCGGCCAGGGTGGTCTTACCAGCACCCTGCAGACCGGCCAGCATGATCACTGTCGGCGGGTTCTTGGCCAGGTTCAGTCGACGGGTCTCGCCACCGAGGATCGCGACGAGTTCCTCGTTGACGATCTTGACGACTTGCTGCGCGGGGTTGAGCGCGCCGGAGACCTCCGCGCCCTTGGCACGTTCTTTGACATTGGCGATGAAACCGCGCACCACGGGCAGCGCGACGTCGGCTTCGAGGAGTGCGAGGCGGATCTCACGCGCGGTGGCGTCGATGTCGGCCGGTGACAGACGCCCCTTACCGCGCAGATCTGACAGTGCACCGGTAAGCCGGTCGGACAGGGATTCGAACACCGATCGCGCTCCTGATCTGAAAGGGTCAGATAATTCCCTCCCAGGGTAGTGGAGGTTATTCGGTGTGCTGCACGTGCGGGGGCGCGGTGCGACGCAACTCGTGCGATTCGATGTTCACCAGGTACACCGCTTCTCTGCCGGTCAGTCCCAGTTCGCGCGACAGCGCTTCGATCCGAAGCCATTCGGAGTCGGCGCTGTCGGCGTGGTGGGCGGTGGTCGAGGCGATGGTCATCGCGGCCAGCGCTTGCGCACCACTGAGGGTGCGACCCGGCAACCAGGAGACCACCCACAGGTCACCACCGACGCACCGCGCGATGTGCGCGGTCGCGTCGCTGGTCATCATTGATGCGGAAACGACTTCGATAGCCACAGATCAGCTCCCCTCGTACGAGCGACAGCCGGACCAGGAAAATGCTATAGGTCACATCTCGACTTATCGGGCCGCGCCGACGGTGTGTAGCAACCTGATAGCAATCAGTGGTTAAACCGTGTCCTAGTGGTGTCAGTCACCGGCGGGGGTTTCGGTCGGTGGTGGTGCGGGCGCGGGCTTGGGAACCACGTCCAGGACGGCCTTTTCGATGCGTTCGCGCAGTACAGGGCTGTCAGCGTCGCCCAGATCCAGGCAGAACGCGTCGACCACGGCCGAGCCCATCGTCACGACTCTGGCCCATCGAACGTTGGCGCCGGTGGCGGCGAAGGCACCGGCCAGCCTGCTCAGCAAACCGATTCGATCGTCGGCGCGCAGCTCGAGAACGACCTGTCCCGGTGTGCTGGTCGGTGACCAGATCAGCCGCGGCTGGGCGCGCGCGTACCGTCCCGGTCCTGTTCCTATTGCTTCGGCTTCGCGTTTGGCGAGCACGTCGGACAGGTTGAGCGCGCCGGTTCCGGCCCGGATCAGTTCCTGGCGCAACAGTCCGGCGTCGGGCGGGTCGCCGAATTTCGGCATCACGATGAAGGTGTTGATCGCGGACTCCCCCGCGCCGCCCAGCGACGCCGACAGCACCCGCAACGAGTGCAGCGCCAGCACACCGGCGGCATCGGACAGCAGGCCCGGCTCGTCGGGGGCGATCACTGTCACCACGAACGTGTGCTTGCTGTCGCCGGGCGCGAGGCTCACGTGCACACCACCGGCACGGGCCTTGTCGAGCAGGTCCGGCGCGATCGGTTCCGGTTCCGGCAGCGGTTCGCCGGCCATGACCAGCCGGCAACGCCGCACCAGTTCGCCGATCAGCGATGCCTTCCAGTCACCCCACACGCCGGGCCCGGTGGCCATCGAGTCGGCTTCGGCCAGCGCGTGCAGCAGTTCGAGCAGACCCACGTCGCCGCCGAGCGCGTCGGTCACGTGCGCGACGGTGGCCGGGTCGTCGAGGTCGCGGCGGGTCGCGGTGTCGGGCAGCAGCAGATGGTGGCGCACGATCGCGCTGAGGGTGCGCACGTCCGAGGGCCACAGGCCCAGCCTGCGCCCGATATGGGTGGCCAGTTCCGCGCCGACGACGCTGTGGTCGCCCTGCCTGCCTTTGCCGATGTCGTGCAGCAGCGCGCCGAGGATGAGCAGGTCGGGTCGGGCGACCCTGGTGCTCAGACCGCTGGCGTAGGCGACGGTCTCCATCAGGTGGCGATCCACGGTCCAGGTGTGGACCGCGTCGCGCGGGGGCAGGTCGCGCACGGCGCCCCATTCGGGAAACAGCCTGCCCCACAAGCCCGTTCGGTCCAGTGCCTCGACCGCGTCGATGCTGCCGCGGCCCGCGCCCAACAGCACGAGCAGGTCGTTGAGCGCGTCCTTGGGCCAGGGCTCGCGCAGTTCGGGCGCGTCCTCGGACAGGCGGTTCAGGGTGGTCGCCGACATGGGCAGTCCGGTCTGCGCCGACGCCGCGGCCACCCGCAGGATCAGGCCCGGATCACGTTGCGGGCGTGCGTCTCTGGCCAATACGACCTCGCCGGAGTGCTCGACCACCCCCTCATCGAGTGGTCGGCGCACCGGCATGCGGCGCAGTCTGGCCAGGCCGCGTCGCGGGAGCGCGTTGGCGGCCGTGCGCAGACCGACGTCGCACGAATAGCTCACCGTACGCGCTGAATCGGTCAGTGTCCGTGCGAGATCGAAGCGGTCGCCGATGCGCAGCGCCGCGCCGATCTCGTCGGCGTCTTGCGCGCGCAGTTGGTCGCGGGCTCGACCGGCGACGCGATGCAGTTCGGTGCGCACGTCCAGGAGTCTGCGGTGGGCCAGTTTCAGACCGCCGCCGGGCGATTCGGGGCCCAATCCCGGCATGGCGTCGGTCAATTGGGCGATCGACAGCGCGTCGAGCAGTTGGATGTCGCGCAGGCCGCCGCGCCCGTTCTTCAGGTCGGGTTCGGCCCGGTGGGCGATTTCGCCGCTGCGCTGCCAGCGGGCGGTGGCCGCGGCGATGAGATCGTCGAAGCGGCCGCGGATGCCGGTGCGCCATTCTCGGCGCACGCCGCCGATGAGCAGGTTGCTCAGATCCTGATCGCCGACGATGTGGCGGGCTTCCAGCAGCCCGAGCCCGGCGATCATGTCGTCGGCGGCCACCCGCAGCGCCTGCGGGACCGTGCGCACGCTGTGGTCGAGTTTGATGTGGGCGTCCCACAGGGGATACCAGAGCTGGTCGGCGACTTCGGACACCACCTTGGGGTCGACGTCGTCGTGCAGCAGGACCAGGTCCAGATCGGAGTACGGCAGCATTTCGTGACGGCCCAGGCCGCCCACCGCCACGACCGACAGGCCGCTGTCGGCGGTGATGCCCAGTTCGTTGCCCTTGCTGGTGAGCCACAGTTCGAACAGGTCGACCAGTGCCCCGCGCAGTGATTCCGCGTCCAGGCCCGCGTCGAGCAGTTGCGCCCTGGCCTTGACCAGATCCGCCGCCCCGTTGTGCTGAATTCCGCCGTTGCGCTGTCCCACTACCCACACCACCCATTTCATGCGGGCGGCCCCGCCCCGACCGGATTTCCCCGGTGGGAGCGGGGCCGCCACTCGATAGTTTGTTGTGCGTTCACTACCGAATTACAGTGCGTCGCTTCCGCGTTCGCCGGTCCGGACGCGGATGATGGTGTCCACCGGGGTCACCCACACCTTGCCGTCACCGATCTTGCCGGTACGCGAGGCCTCGACGATCACCTCGACGACCTTCTCGACCGACGCATCGTCCACGACGACCTCGACCCGAACCTTGGGCACGAAATCCACCGAGTACTCAGCACCGCGGTACACCTCGGTGTGGCCCTTCTGCCGGCCGTAACCCTGGACTTCGCTGACGGTCATGCCTAGCACGCCAGCCTGTTCCAGCCCGGTCTTCACATCTTCGAGCGTGAACGGTTTGACGATTGCCGTAACCAGTTTCATGTTCGTCATGCCTCCTTGACGAGCGAGCGTGCCGTGCCACCCACAGCAGCGAAATCGTAAGCGGTTTCCGCGTGCTCGGCCTCGTCGAGGCCCGCGGCCTCGGACTCTTCGCTGGCGCGCAGGCCGATCGTGAACTTGATCGCGTACGCGATGATGGCCGTTGCGACCAGCGAGTAGGCGAGAACGGCGAAGGCGCCGACAGCCTGCAGCTTCAACTGCTCGACTCCACCACCGTAGAACAAGCCGGTGACGCCCGCGGGGGCTTCGCTGGTAGCGACCAGGCCGACCATCAGGGTGCCGACCAGGCCACCGACGAGGTGCACGCCGACGACGTCGAGCGAATCATCGAAGCCGAAGCGGAACTTCAGGCCCACGGCCAGGGCGCACAGTGCACCGGCGACCACGCCGATGGCCAGGGCGCCGACCACGTTCACCGAGGAACACGCCGGGGTGATCGCGACCAGACCGGCGACGATGCCCGAGGCGGCACCGAGCGAGGTCGGGTGACCGTCGCGGATCTTCTCCACGAGCAGCCAGGCCATCATCGCGGCCGCGGTGGCGATCGTGGTGGTGAGGAAGGTGGCACCGGCGATGCCGTTGGCACCCAGCGCCGAACCGGCGTTGAAGCCGTACCAGCCGAACCACAGCAGACCGGCGCCGAGCATCACGAACGGCAGGTTGTGCGGACGGAACGGGGTCTTCGGCCAGCCCTTGCGGTTGCCCAGGATCAGGCACAGCACCAGACCCGCGGCACCGGCGTTGATGTGGACCGCGGTACCACCGGCGAAGTCGATCGCCTTGAGGTTGTTGGCGATCCAGCCGCCCTGCTCAGCGGTGTAGCCGTCGAAGGCGAACACCCAGTGCGCGACGGGGAAGTAGACGACCGTGGCCCAGATTCCGGCAAATACGAGCCACGAGCCGAACTTCATGCGGTCGGCGACCGCGCCCGAGATGAGTGCGACCGTGATGATCGCGAACATGAGCTGGAAGGCGACGAACACCGTCAGCGGGATACCCGCGGTGATCGGGGCCGTCGGGTCCTCCGGGGTCGCGGTGAACAGCGGGATGCCCGGCGAATCGGCGGCGGTGCCACCGAAGATGCTCTTCAGGCCGAAGTACTGGAGCGGGTCACCGATCAGGTTGCCCTTGTCCTCGCCGAAGGTCATCGAGAAGCCGTATAGACACCACAGGATGGTGACCAAGCCCATCGCGGAGATGCTCATCATGATCATGTTCAGCACGTTCTTGCCGCGGACCATGCCGCCGTAGAAGAACGCCAAACCCGGCGTCATCAACAGCACGAGCGCTGCCGACGCCAGCATCCAAGCGGTGTCACCGGTATCCGGTGTACCGATCAGTGGAAATGCCACCTTGCTTCCTCCTCATCTCGGGCCTCGCCGATTACGGCAAAAGGACCTGTACAGAAGGGTCGCCACTCGGTGTTTCATCCGTTGAGCTGTGGTGTTTCACCTGAGTGAACGGATGGCGGTGTTGTGTTGCGACCACGTTTCACGTTCTCGGCCATAGCCTGACAGCTCACGGTGAGGTTGGTACGCAAGTGCGATTCGCCGCGAGTTCGCACGGCGATTCGCCTTCGGTGATCCGGTCGGAAACACTGATGTCAGCCCCGAAAACCAGCGATGCCCGCCCGATCGCTGGATCGGACGGGCATCGGCGGAAATGCTACGAAGTGCCACCGAGCAGGGCGTCGACGAACGCGCCGGGCTCGAAGGGTGCCAGATCGTCGGCACCCTCGCCCAGACCGACCAGTTTCACCGGTACCCCGAGCTCGTGCTGGACCTGGAACACGATGCCGCCCTTGGCGGTGCCGTCGAGTTTGGTCAGCACCACACCGGTGATGTCGACGACGTCGGCGAACACGCGCGCCTGCATCAGACCGTTCTGGCCGACGGTGGCGTCCAGGACCAAGAGAACCTCGTCGACCGCGGCCTTCTTCTCCACGACCCGTTTCACCTTGCCCAGTTCGTCCATCAGGCCGGTTTTGGTGTGCAGGCGGCCGGCGGTGTCGATGAGGACCACATCGACACCACGGTCGATGCCCGCGGCGACCGCGTCGAAGGCGACGGCGGCCGGGTCGGCGGCTTCCTTGCCACGGATGGTGTCGGCGCCTACGCGCTCACCCCAGGTCTGCAGCTGGTCGGCGGCGGCGGCGCGGAAGGTGTCGGCCGCGCCGAGCAGCACGCGGCGGCCGTCGGCCACGAGCACGCGGGCGAGCTTGCCGGAGGTGGTGGTCTTGCCGGTGCCGTTCACGCCGACGACCAGCAGGATCGCCGGGTGATCGGCGTGCGGGAGGGCACGGATGGAACGGTCCAGATCGGGGCGAAGGGCCTCTACCAACACACTGCGCAGGACCGCGCGGGCCTGTTCGGGGGTGCGCACGGTGCGGGTGGCCAGTTCCTCGCGCAGGCGTTCGACGATGGCCGCGGTGCTCGCGGTGCCGATGTCGGCCAGCACGAGGGTGTCCTCGATCTCCTCCCACGAGTCCTCGTCCAGGTCACCGCCGCCGAGCAGGCCCAGCAGGCTCTTGCCGACGGCGTTCTGGGAGCGGGACAGGCGGCCGCGCAGGCGTTCGAGGCGGCCGGAGGTGGGGTCGATCTCGTCGATCGCGGTGGTGACGGCGTCGACTTCGGCCGGGGTTTCGGGTGCGACGGGTGCAGTGGGGGCCTTGGTCAGCGGTTCGCTGGGTGCGGGGGCGGCCGGAGCAGCCTTCGTGGGTGCGTCGGCGGGCGCAGTCGCGGGCGTCTCGGTCGGCGCGGTTTCGGTCGGCGCAGTGTCCGCAGGCGCGGTGTCGGTGTCCGGCTCGGCCGGGGCGACTGTGTCGAGGGTCGACGCGTCGTCGGGGACCACCACGGTCTCCTCGACCGCGATATCGCCCTCGGGCAGCGGAACGTCGGTGATGCCACGGCGCGGTGCGTCGCGGGGAACAGCGGCGTCGTCACCGACGTGCGGTTGCCCGTCGGTGTCGGTGCGCTCGGGGACGGGCTCGGGCACGGGTTCGGGTCGCGGCAAAGTTGCCGTCGACCCGCCCTGGCTGAAGTTGAACCCACCCGACGCGGCGTAACCACCGGATCGGTCCGTCAACTCCTTGTCCGGCTCGGGCGGGGCCAGCGAAATCTGGCGCCGCTTGTACAGGACGAAACCCGCGACGAGCGCCACCAACAGGACGGCGGCGATCGCGGCGATCAGGATCCACGCTTGCGAACTCACCCGGCGAGTCTATTCGGGCGACCAGTTGCCGCACGTCGGCGGCGTCTGCGCGGCGGGTCGGGCACACGTATTTCGGGCGCGTCGCGGCGTGGCGAATTACTACAGATTCGTTGTCCTGCGGAACTTCTGGCGCTTGACCCATAGGATCGGCGGAGTGACCGATCGAAACGTGCTTGGGGGGCCGCTGGATGAGTGCGGCCTCGATCCTCTCACGGGCTTCTACCGGGACGGCTGCTGCAGCACCGGTCCGGAGGATCTCGGCAGCCACACCGTGTGCACCGTCGTGACGGCGGAATTCCTGGAGCATCAGGCCAGCATCGGCAACGACCTGAGCACTCCGCGCCCGGAGAACAACTTCCCCGGCCTGCAACCGGGCGACCGCTGGTGCGTGGTAGCCGTGCGCTGGCTGCACGCCCACGAGGACGGCGTAGCGGCCCCCGTAGTGATGGCTGCCACCCACGAGAACGCCCTCGAGGTCATCTCGATGGACATCCTGCGCAAATACGCCGTCGACGTCCCTGACGACGTGTCCGACTTGCTCTGAGCTCGGGCCGAGGCTGCCATCGGGATCGAAGGCAGCACTCAGGCCGGCACCGGGTCGGGGTCGGTGACCTCGGCTCGGTTCAGGCGTTGGGAGATGACCTGGGTGATGCCGTCGCCGCGCATGCTCACGCCGTAGAGGGCGTCGGCGATTTCCATCGTGGGCTTCTGGTGGGTGATGACGATCAGCTGGCTTTTCTCGCGCAGCTGTTCGAACAGGCCGATGAGGCGGCGCAGGTTGGTGTCGTCCAGGGCCGCTTCGACCTCGTCCATGACGTAGAACGGGGACGGGCGGGCGCGGAAGATTGCCACGAGCAAAGCGACTGCGGTGAGGGACTTTTCGCCGCCGGACAGCAGGGACAGGCGTTTGACCTTCTTGCCGGGTGGGCGGGCTTCGACTTCGATGCCGGTGGTGAGCATGTCGGACGGGTCGGTGAGGACCAGTTTGCCTTCGCCGCCGGGGAACAGTTTCCCGAACACCCCGACGAATTCGCGTTCCACGTCGGCGTAGGCCTCGGTGAACACCTGCAGGATGCGGGCGTCGACTTCGGCGACCACGTCGAGGAGGTCTTTGCGCGCGTTCTTGACGTCTTCGAGCTGGGTGGCGAGGAATGTGTAGCGCTCCTCGAGGGCCGCGAACTCTTCCAGCGCAAGGGGATTCACCTTGCCCAGGGTGGTGAGGTCCTTCTCGGCGCGTTTGGCCCGACGTTCCTGGGTGGGTCGGTCGTACGGCATGGGCTGGGGTGCGCTGACCTGTTCGCCGCGCTCCTTGGCTTCCTCGTACTCGTGCATTTCCAGCGCCGAGGGCGGCAACGGCACGTCGGGCCCGTATTCGGCCACCAGGTCGCCCAGTGCGATGCCGAACTGTTCGGAGATGGTGGTCTCGAGCTGTTCGATGCGAAGGGCCGCTTGGGCTTTGGCGACTTCGTCGCGGTGCACGGCGTCGGTGAGCTGGGCCAGCTGGGTGTTCAGCGCGCGTGCGCGTTCCTTCACCTGTTCCAGCGCGGCCGCGCATTCCCCACGGCGCCTGACCAATTCGTCCCGACGGGCGGCGGCGGTGGCCACGACCTGTTCGAGTTCGTGCTTGATTTTGGTCCCTGATTCGGCGACCGCGGCGGCAACGGCGGCGGCTTGACGCCGAGCGGCCTGCGCACGTTCCGCACGAGCCCTGGCCTCGCGCTCACCACGAGCGGCACGACGCAACGAATCCGCTTTGCCACGAACGGATTCCGCGCGTTCCTCGGACGTGCGCACGGACAGTCGAGCCTCGACCTCCATGGTTCGAGCCTCAGCGAGCGCGGCGGCGGCTTCCTCTCGCGCATAGGCCGCAGTCTCGGTGCTGGCGGCACCGAAACTGTCGTCGCTGCCGTCATGTTCGATCTCGGCGTGCCGCAGCCGGTCCTCGAGTTCGGCGAGCGAGGCCAACGACTTCTCCCGCGCCGCTTCGGCTTCCGCGCGCTGGGTGGCCAGCCGTTCCCCTTCGGTCTGCGCCGCACGGGCGGCCTGCCCCACGCGCGCGAGCCGGTCGTAGATGGCCAGCAGTGCCTGGTCGGATTCGTGCAGCGCCATCAGCGCGTGATCGGCGGCGTCTTTGCGATCGGTCTGTTCGGCCAGCGCTCCGGCCAGGGCCGCTTCCAGCTCTTCGGCCCGCCGTTGCGCGGCCGCCAATTCCGCTGTGGCGGTGTCGATGTCGGCTTGCACCTCGAGCTGGCTGGGCATCCGCTCCGAACCACCGACAACCCACCCGGCCCCGGCCAGATCGCCATCACGGGTGACCACTCGCAGTTCCGGCCGCAGGGCAACGAGTTCGGTAGCGGTAGCGAGATCATCGACGACCACGACACCCGAAGTCAGCGCTGCCACAGCAGGTTTCACTTGATCGTCGCCATCGAGCACATCGAAAAGCCACTGCGCGCCGGGAGGCAACGTTCCCCGCTCGCTCGCAATCTTCCCGTCGGTCGCGAACACGAACGCCACCCGCCCACCATCGCCGCTGCGCAGTTCACGCACGGCGGCATCGGCGGCGGTCGCGGTGTCGGCGGTGATCGCGTCAGCGAGGGGTCCGAGCAGCGCGGCGACAGCGGCCTCGAACCCCGACTGCACGCGCAACTGCCCGGACAACCGCCCGCCGAGCCCGCTCACCCCGTGTTCGAGCAACCAGGCCGCGCCGTCTTTACGCGCCAAGTTCATGCCGAGCGCTTCGATCCGGGCTCCTAGCCGCGCGACCAGCTTGCTGGCCTCACGGTCGAGTTCGCGCAGTTCCCGCACCCGCTCGTCCGCGAGTTCCTGTGCGGCAACGGCATGTTCGTGCTGGGCGTCCAGGCCCTTCTCCCCCGCGTCGAGCTCGCCCAGTTCGTCCTGCACCGCGTCGTATTCGACCTGCGCGCTCTCGCCACGGTGTCGCGCGTCGGCGATGGCCACCGACAGTCGCGCGATCTCGGCGTCCACCGATTGCGCGCGCGTGCGCAGGTTGTCGACCTGACCGGACAACCGGGCCAAGCCCTCACGCCGGTCGGCGATGGCCCGCACGGCCGCCAGATGCGCCTGCTCGGCGGCCTTGGCGGCGTGCTCACGCTCGGCCAGAGCCTCACGCGCGGCTTCCAGCGTCTCGGTGGCCATGTCGACCGCGTACCGCAACTCGGCCTCTTCGGCCTCGATCCGCTCGGCCTCGGCTTCGAGCTGCTCGGGGTCGCGCCCGGTGCCGACCGGAACCTCACTGTGCAGGTGCCTGGCCCGATCGCTGGCGATCCGGATGGTGGCATTGACCCGTTCGGCCAGTGCCGACAGCTGGAACCACGTCTGCGCTGCGGCTTCCGCGGACGGATTCAGCCGGGAGAGCTGGAATTCCTGTTGCGCGAGTGCGGCATTGGCGGCATCGAGCTCGGTCTGCACGTTGATCTGCTGCTCGCGGGCGTATGCCTCTTTGCTGAGCTGCGATTCGAGTTCGCCACGGCGGGTGACCAGGTCGTCGGCGGCCAACCGCAGTCGCGCGTCACGCAGATCGGCCTGCACAGTCTGTGCGCGCCGGGCCACTTCCGCCTGACGGCTCAACGGCTTGAGCTGACGGCGCAGTTCGGTGGTGAGGTCGGTGAGTCGCGCGAGGTTGGCCTGCATCGCGTCGAGCTTGCGGACCGCTTTCTCCTTGCGCCTGCGGTGTTTGAGCACGCCCGCGGCCTCTTCGACGAACGCGCGCCGATCCTCGGGGCGCGATTCCAGAATCGCCGACAGTCGCCCCTGACCCACGATGACGTGCATTTCGCGCCCGATACCGGAGTCCGACAGCAGTTCCTGCACATCCATCAGTCGGCACGTACTGCCGTTGATCTCGTACTCGCCCGCACCGTCACGGAACATACGCCGGGTGATCGACACCTCGGCGTAGTCGATGGGCAGCGCACCGTCGGAGTTGTCGATGGTCAGGGTGACTTCGGCGCGTCCCAGCGGTGCCCGCCCGACGGTTCCGGCGAAGATGACGTCCTGCATCTTCCCGCCCCGCAACGCCTTGGCACCCTGCTCGCCCATCACCCACGAGAGTGCGTCCACGACATTGGACTTACCGGACCCGTTGGGACCGACGACGCAGGTAATGCCCGGTTCGAAGCGCAAGGTCGTCGCAGACGCGAAGGACTTGAACCCCTTCAACGTCAAGCTCTTCAGATGCACTTCCAAGACCCTTCCCGCGCGCGAGCAACCATGCTAACCCGCCTCCCCGGGACTCGGGTCGGACCTAGGTGCGTGGCGCTTGCCGCAGGCGCGAAGTCAGTGCGGGTCGTGCGGTTTCGCGTGCGGGTTGATGTGCTGGGAATCCTTGATCATCCGCTTGATGTGCGTCTCGGTACCAGGAGCGGCTTCCCATCCGGTGAGCACCCGGAACAGCAGCACCGCACCCCACGGCCCGATCACCCACATCGGCCAAAAGTAGGTGAGCTCCCCCGCGGTCAGTGAGACCAGACCCCAGATGACCAGCACGATCATGCTCACGCCAAGCCAACTGCCCGCTTCGATCCGCTGCCATACCGGGAACCGCGGGCCGGGTTTGCGTTCGACGGTGGCGGCGGTCTGCGGTTTCGTCAACGGCGGCAGGTCGGCCAGGACCACGTCGAGCTGGTCGCGCGTGGTGGTGGCGTAGACCTTGGCTACGCGCAGGTCGTACTCACCGAGGTCGAGTCGGCCGTCGGCCAGGTGCGTGCCCAACTGGGCGACGATCGCGTTGCGTTCGGCGTCGGACGCGCGCGTACCCGGGGTGATTTCCATGCCGATGTCCTCTCGGTCACATCCACGATGGAGTGCTGGCTTCCAGCGTCCACCCTCCACAGTGCGATGTCAACCGCACGCATCGATCAGAGAATGGCGAAGGCCACCACGAGACCCAGCGCGAAGTGCGCGGCGGCGACCAGCAGCACCTCGGGCGTGTACGCGTCGGCGTGCAGCGTGCGACCGATGTCGATACCGGTGACCTTCTCGATCACTCGCACCGAGATCACCTGCGCGATGATGCCGACCAACCCGTACACGATCGCCGCGATCAGCCCTTCGGACAGCTTGTTCACCCCGCCGGTGGCCAGCACCGCGAACACCACGATGAACGCCATGCTGATCATGCCCGCGGCGGACACGATGATCGCGTTGGGCTTGCCCGCGATCACCAGGTCGCGCAGCTTGCCGGGGGTGGTCAGGTCGATGGCGAAGAAGCCGATCAGCATCAGCACCAGGCCGATGAGGCAGTACAGGATGATGGCGCCGACGCCTTCACCCAGCGCACTCCAATAACCCGATTCGAGGGCGAGGGCGGTCATCGTGGTCCTTTCGAACAATGTTGTGAGGTCAGCTTTTTGACAGGTAGGTCAGTCGACGATGCGGTGCGGGACGAACGCGGCGCCGTCATCGGTGATCAAGCCCGCGGTTTCGCGGATGCCGAGTCCAGCCGCGGTGTCACCCACGACCCACGCCCCCAGCACCGGGCGCATTCCGTCGAATTCCGGTAGCGGGTCCAGCAATTGGTAGACGAACCCTTCCGCGCCGTAGACACCGCCGGTCGCGGTTTCCATGCCGGGGCCGACGATGGTCATGTTGGCGCCCTCGCGGCCGAGCTTGGGTTTGCGGATGTATTCGGTGAGCTCGTGCGGGCTGTCGAGGTAGGCGGGCAGCAGGTTCGGGTGGCCGGGGTACATCTCCCACAGGATGGCCAGGATCGCCTTGTTGCTCAGGATGGTGGTCCACAACGGTTCGATCCAGGCGGTGGCGGGCAGGCTGCCGACCACGCGCTTGCCGAAGTCGTCGTCGAGGATCCACTCCCACGGGTACAGCTTGAACATCGCCTCGATCGGCGCCTCGGCCAGATCCACGAACCGGTTCAGTTCGGTGTCGTACCCGACTTCCTCGATCGGCAACGCGACGGTATCGAAGCCGGCTTCGGCCGCGGTTTCCTGCATGTAGGCGGTGGTGACGTTGTCCTCGCCGGTGGCGTCGGCACCGGACCAGGTGAAGTGCAGTTCGGTGCCGGGCAGCACGCCGCGCAGTTCGGTCCAGCGTTCGACCAGCTTCTCGTGCAGCGAATTCCATTGGTCGCCACCGTGATACACCTGCTGCAGCCAGTGCCACTGGATTATCGCGGCCTCGAGCAGCGAGGTGGGGGTGTCGGCGTTGTATTCCAGCAGCTTGGCCGGGCGACGCGCGTCGTACCGCAGGTCGAAGCGCCCGTACACGTAAGGGTCACTGCGACGCCATGATTCGGCGATCGGTGCCCAAGTCCATTCCGGCAGACCGAAATCCGCGAAACGTTCGGTGAGCACCACGTGTTCGACCGCGTGCAGGCACATCGACTGCAGCAGTTCGACATCCGCTTCCAGCGCCAGGATCTCGTCCATGGAGAACTCGTAGTGCACCGACTCGTCCCAGTACGGGCGCGGCTGACCGCTGGCGTCACGTCCCGGCGCGCCGTAGACAAGGCCCTGCTTCTCGACGATCTGCTGCCAGTCCTTGCGTGGCGTGCTCTGTACCCGTCGCATCAGGAACCACTACTCCCGCCGGTGGACTTGCTGCCGAGGCCGCCGCGTTGCACGGTGGTGCCGGTCTTGGTCTTGATCTCGGCGTTGCGTGGTTTCACCGAGGTGCCGCCCGTGGGCGGTTTGCCGATGGTCGGTGTGCCGCCGTAGTGGTAGCGGTACTGCGGCCAGCCCAGGATCAGCAGTCCGCCGCCGTGGCCGCCGGAGGAGGAGCCTTCACTGCGGAAGTTGGCCTGTCCCTCGCCGCATTTGTCGTCGGGGACAACGACTTCCTGCCCGTTCTCGTCGATTTCCACGCACGAGGCCGTCACCTGATCGGGTGCGGTGATCGCCCGATACGCGAGGTAACCGCCGCCGACCAGCGCGGCGACACCGACGATGGCGACGCCGCCGATCATCACGCGCTTGCGATTGCGCTTCTTCTCCTCCGCCGCCGCGGCCGCCGCACGCTGGGCTTCTTCGGCCTGCTTGCGGGCCTTGTCCCTGGCACGCGCCTCACCGACGGTGGGCGGGCGCGGCTGGGTGACGCCGGGTTCCTGGCGGGCCATTCGACCGGGACGCGGTTCGCCGAGGGGATGTCCGCCCGAACCGAAAACGGGCGGCGTGCCACCGGAATCCGGCTGATCGGGTGGGCCAGGGTTCTGTGTGCTCACCGCTGCCGTACCCCCGCTGCCACCACTAGCGCTCCTCGAATCCCGTCATGTCGCCCCGCGCGGGCTCCCAGCTTTCCACAACCAAGTCCACGCGTCCGGGAGCAGGCCCGGACAGGCTGTGTGTCGCGTGCCCGACCGCGTGCGAACTGTCGAGCGCTTCGCCGGACCGTAGCAGTTCCAGCAATTTCTCGCCCGCCGTTCGCGACCCTTCGGCGATCACGTGCACGCGCCCGTCGCGGTGGTTGCGCGCGTACCCGACCAGCCCGAGTTCCAGTGCGCGCGACCGCGTCCACCACCGAAACCCCACGCCCTGCACGTATCCGTGCACCCAGGCGCTGAGCCGAACCGGTTCTTCGCTCATGCGTCGATATTGAAGGTCAACGTCACTTTCGTCCCCGCCTTGAGCGTGCGGCCCACGGTGCACGCCTTGTCCACGGCGCGCTGCACGGTGACCAGCAGGCGTTCGCGGGCGGCTTCGTCGAGTTCGGACAGGTCCAGTTCGACGACCTCGTCGAGCTGCGGGTACAGCTCGTTCTCGCGGTCGGCGTCGCCGGACACGCGGATGGTGGCGTCGAAGTCGTCGCCCAGGCGCCGCGACAGCGGCACATCCGAGCTCAGTCCGGTGCACCCGGCCAGCGCGATCTTCAGCAGCTCACCGGGGGTGAACGCGCCGGGCACGCCCTGCGACGCGATCAACACCTTGGCGCCGCGGTTGCTGCGCCCGGTGTACGCACGGGTTCCGGTGCGCTCGACCCACAGTTCGGTGGGGGCGTTGGGTGCACTCTGCTCAGACATAGCCCTGATCCTGCCATTCGCTCGAAGACGATCCACGCCTGGGAACACCTGCGGCACCCCCGGCATTCCACCCACGTGACCCGGCCCACCCTCACTCCTGGAAGCGATACCCCATCCCCGCCTCGGTCAGCAGGTGCCGCGGGTTGGCCGGATCGTCTTCGAGTTTGCGCCGCAACTGCGCGAGGTACACCCGCAGATAGTGGGTCTCGGTGGCGTACGCGGGCCCCCACACTTCGCGCAGTAACTCCTTGCGCCCCACCAGTTTTCCGCGATGGCGCACCAACATCTCGAGCATCCCCCACTCGGTGGGCGTGAGGTGCACGGCCGCACCGTGTTTGGTGACCTTCTTCGCGGCCAGGTCGACGGTGAACGCCTCGGTCACCACCACCGGATCGTCGCTGCCGACGTCGGCCGCCCCACGCCGCACCGCCGCCCGCAACCGCGCCAGCAGCTCATCCATCCCGAACGGCTTGGTCACGTAGTCATCGGCGCCAGCGTCCAGGGCCTCGACCTTGTCGGCGGAGTCGGTGCGCGCCGAGAGCACGATGACCGGTGCGGTGCTCCAACCACGCAGTCCCGCAAGCACTTCGATGCCGTCCATGTCGGGCAGGCCGAGATCGAGGATCACCACGTCGGGGTGCTTTTCGGCGGCGGCCCGCAACGCGGCGGCACCGTTACCGGCGGTGATCACCTCGTACCCGCGCACGGTCAGGTTGATCCGCAACGCCCGCACGATCTGCGGTTCGTCGTCGACAACCAGCACGGTCGCGCCTGCCCGCGTCTTCGCGCCGGGCTCAGCGATGTCGGCGCGCGCCGCCGCCGCCCGACGGTCGGGCGCGGCGCCGACGTCGCCCGTCCCCGATGAGTTACCCATGTGCTCACTTTCCTCGGGGGTCGACAGGTGACGCGGTGGCGGGTGGGCCGGACGGGAGGTCCACGAGCATGGTCAGCCCGCCGCCGGGGGTGGGTTCGGCGTGGACGGTGCCGCCCATCGCCTCCACGAAACCACGCACGACCGACAGGCCGAGGCCGACGCCGGTGGTGTTGTCGCGGTCGCCCAGTCGCTGGAACGGCTCGAACAGGTCCTCTTCGGTGCCCGACGGTACGCCGCGCCCGGTGTCGACGACCGCGATCGACACCCGGTCGCCGTCGTGTTCGGCGGTGACGCGCACGGGCGTTTCGCGACCGGAATGGTGCAGAGCGTTGTCCAGGAGGTTCGCCAGCACGCGTTCGAGCAGCCCGCTGTCGGCGAGCACGGAAACCTCGCCGACGTCCACCTTCACCCGATCCATCGCCGCGCGCCGCAACCCACGCGCCCCCATCCCGACGCTGACCAGCGCTCGGTGCACTGCTTCATCCATGTACACCTGCCCCAACTGCGGGCTCACCACGCCGACTGCCAGTCGCGACGAATCGAGCAGATTGCCCACCAGCGCGGTCAATTGGTCGACGGATTCCTCGATCGCCTCGAGCAACTCGGCGGTGTCCTCGGCGGAGAACTCGATATCGTCGCTACGCAGACTCGACACCGCGGCCTTGGCCCCGGCCAACGGCGTGCGCAGGTCGTGACTGACAGCCGAGAGCAGAGCCCGCCGCAACCGGTCCGCTTCGAGCAAAGCCGCTGCGGCACTGGCTTCTTCGCTGAGTCGTTCCTGCCGAACAAGTCCCGCGGCCTGATTGGCGACGGCGTTGAGCACCGGCCGCTCCCCCGGATCGAGTGGGTGTCCGGCCAGCAACAGCACGCTGGTCGAGTCGCCCGCTTCGATGACGGTCTCGGCATCGCCGCGACGTGACGGTGGATCCGTGCCGACGTCGGCGACCACGACATCGCCGCACACCATGCTCACCGCCCGCTGACCGTAGGCCTCGCGCACCTGTTCCAGAAGTTTCGGCAGGTCGGCACCGTGCAGTACCGCCCCGGCGAACAGGGTGAGCAGTTCGGCTTCACGAGATGCCTTGCGCGCCTGCCTGGTTCGCTTCGCCGCGACATCGACCAGCGCCGCCACCGCGACCGCGACGATCAGCAACACCACCACGGTGACGAAGTTGTCGGGTTCGGCGATGGTGAGGCTGTAGCGCGGCGTGGTGAAGAACCAGTTCAGCAGCAGCCCCGACAGCAACGCCGACAGCGCGGCGGGCACTATGCCGCCCAGCAGCGCAACCGCGACGACGCCGACGAAGAACAACGCGCTGAGCCCGCCGAGTTCCAGGTACCCGTCCAGCGTCGCCCAGCAGATCGCGCTCACCAGCAACGGCACGACCATGGCCGCGATCCAGGCGAACAGCGGCTGACGCGCCCGCAGCGGATTGCGGCGCACGCCCTGGTTGGCCTGCTCGTGGGTCACCATGTGGACGTCGATCTTGCCCGAACGCTGCACCACCGTCGCGCCGATGCCCTCGTCGATCATCCGCGCCCACCGTGAGCGTCGCGACGTGCCCAGTACCAACTGTGTGGCGTTGGCGTCGCGCGCGAATTCCAGCAGCGCGCCGGGCACGTCGTCGCCGGTCACGGTGTGCAGCGAGGCGCCGAGTCCGGCCGCGAGTTCGCGCAGCCGAGCCATCCGCTGCGCGGACACACCAGCTAGTCCGTCGCCGCGTACGACGTGCACCACCACCAGTTCGGCACTGGACTTGGACGCGATCCGTCCCGCCCTGCGCACGACGGTTTCCGATTCTGCCCCGCCGGTGACCGCGACCACCACCCGTTCGCGCGCCTCCCACAGCTCGGTGATCTGATGATCGGCCCGGTATTTCGCCAGCGCCGCATCGACTTGATCGGCCAACCACAGCAGCGCGAGTTCCCTTAGTGCGGTGAGGTTTCCGGGTCGGAAGTAGTTGCGCAGCGCGGCATCCACTTTGTCGGCGGCATACACGTTCCCGTGAGAGAGCCTGCGCCGCAAGGCTTCCGGTGTCAGGTCGACCAACTCCACCTGATCGGCCCCGCGCACGATCGCGTCGGGCACCGTTTCGCGCTGCTCGATCCCGGTGATCTGCGCGACCACATCGTTGAGGCTCTCGAGATGCTGCACATTCACCGTCGAAATGACATCGATGCCCGCATCCAGGAGTTGTTCTACGTCCTGCCAACGCTTTTCGTGCACGCTGCCGGGCGCGTTGGTGTGCGCGAGCTCGTCGACCAACACCACCGCGGGCCGTCGCGACAGCACCGCGTCGACGTCGAGCTCGGGCAGTTCGGTCCCCCGGTAACCGACCATCTTCCTCGGCACCAGTTCGATCCCGGCCAACAGTTGCGTGGTTTTGACCCGCCCGTGCGTCTCGACCACCGCGGCGACCACATCGCGCCCGCGTTCGAGTCGTCGGTGGGCCTCGCCGAGCATGGCGTAGGTCTTGCCGACGCCGGGCGCCGCGCCGAGGTAGATGCGTAGTCGCCCGCGTTTCACCACCCCATCATCGCTGGTCGACCCGTCAACAATCCGCAAAGGCGGGGCCGCGGACCGCAAAGAATCCGTTAGGAAACGGTCGAGCACCCATCCGACGGCTTTGACTGCTCGGTGCGCCCCACGGTGGGGTGCGAGGAGGTCGGAAATGTCTGTCGTGGTGTTCACGGTGCTGACCGTGGCGATCTTCGCCCTGCTGGGCCTGATCCAGCGTGGGGTGGAGAAGCTGTGATCGCGAATCTGGTCGGGCTGGTGCTGGCCGTTGTGGTCGCGGTGTTCATGGTCGCGGCGCTGCTGTTCCCGGAGAGGTTCTAGGTGACGACGACTACGGCGGGGGTCGTGTTCGTGGCGGCCCTGGTTCTCGCGTTGGCCCTGGTGCATGTGCCGCTGGGCGACTACATGTTCCGGGTGTACAACGGCGACAAGCACTCTCGCGTGGAACGGTTGATCTACCGCGTCATCGGCGCGCACCCCGAGGTCGAGCAGACCTGGCCGGTGTACGCGCGCAGCGTGCTGTCCTTCGGAGCGGTCAGTGTGCTGTTCCTGTTCTTCTTCCAGCTCGTGCAGGGTTCGCTGCCGCTGCACCTGCAGGATCCGGACACGGAGATGACCCCGGCGCTGGCGTGGAATACCGCGGTCAGTTTCGTCACCAATACGAACTGGCAGAACTATTCCGGCGAGTCCACCCAGGGTCACCTGGTGCAGATGGCCGGGTTGGCGGTGCAGAACTTCGTGTCCGCGGCGGTCGGGATGGCGGTGGCGGTGGCGCTGGTGCGCGGGTTCGCGCGGCGTCACACCGGTGACCTGGGCAATTTCTGGGTCGATCTGGTGCGCGGCACGGTGCGGATCCTGCTGCCGATCGCGTTCGTGTTCGCGATCGCGCTCATCGCGGGCGGCGTCATCCAGAACTTCCACCTGCACGATCAGGTCGCGCAGACGGTCGGCGGCGCGCAGCAGACGCTTCCCGGTGGCCCGGTCGCCAGCCAAGAGGCCATCAAGGAGTTGGGGACCAACGGTGGCGGTTTCTACAACGCCAACTCCGCGCACCCCTTCGAGAACGCCTCGACCTGGACCAACTTTCTGGAGATCTTCCTGCTGCTGGTGATCGCGTTCTCGCTGCCGCGCACGTTCGGCCGGATGGTCGGTTCGGTGAAGCAGGGGTACGCGATCGTGGCGGTGATGGGCACCATCGCGTTGGTCAGCATTTCGCTGACCAACCTGTTTCAGCTGCAACACCACGGCACGGTCCCGACCGCGATCGGCGCCTCGATGGAGGGCGTGGAAACCCGCTTCGGCGTTGCTGATTCGGCCACGTTCGCCGGCGCGACCACTCTCACCTCGACCGGTGCGGTGAACTCGTTCCACGATTCCTACACCAGCCTCGGCGGCATGATGACGATGTTCAACATGCAGCTGGGCGAAGTGGCGCCCGGCGGTGTCGGCTCGGGCCTGTACGGCATGTTGATCCTGGCCGTGATCACGGTGTTCATCGCGGGCCTGATGGTCGGACGCACGCCCGAATACCTGGGCAAGAAGATCACGCCGCGCGAAATCAAGCTGGCGGCAACGTATTTCCTGGTCAGTCCGCTGATCGTGTTGATCGGCACCGCGCTGGCGATGTCGCTGCCCGGCGAACGAGCGAGCATGCTCAACAGCGGACCGCACGGCATGTCAGAAGTGTTGTACGCGTTCACTTCCGCCGCGAACAACAACGGCTCGGCTTTCGCGGGTCTGTCCGGCAACACCGAGTGGTACAACACCGCACTGGGTCTGGCGATGCTGTTGGGCCGGTTCGTACCGATCATCGTCGTGCTGGCGCTGGCCGGAACGTTGGCCAAGCAGGGCAGCACTCCCGCCTCGATCGGCACACTGCCCACACACCGTCCCCAGTTCGTCGGCATGGTCGTCGGCGTGACGGTGATCCTGGTCGCGCTCACCTTCCTGCCCGCCCTCGCGCTCGGGCCGCTCGCCGAAGGAATTCACTGAAATGACCGCTCCCACACTCGAATCCACCCAGTCGCGGCGCGTCCTCGACCCGAAGTTGCTGCTCACCTCCTTGCCCGATGCCGTGCGCAAGCTCGATCCCCGCACGCTGTGGAAGAACCCGGTGATGCTGATCGTCGAGATCGGTGCCGTCTGGGCGACCGTGCTGGCCGTCGCCGATCCGAGCTTCTTTGCTTGGTCGATCGTCGTATGGCTGTGGCTGACTGTCGTTTTCGCGAATCTGGCCGAGGCCGTCGCCGAGGGTCGAGGCAAGGCGCAAGCGGACTCGCTGCGAAAAGCCAAGACCGACACCATCGCTCGTCGCCTGACCGACTGGGCACCCGGCGCTCACCTCATCGAGGAACCCGTCCCGGCGACCGCTCTGCGTCGCGGTGACTTCGTCATCGTCGAAGCGGGTCAGGTCATCCCCGGTGACGGCGATGTCGTCGAAGGCATTGCGTCCGTGGACGAATCGGCCATCACCGGCGAATCCGCGCCGGTGATCCGGGAATCCGGTGGCGACCGTTGCGCGGTCACCGGCGGGACCACGGTCTTGTCGGACCGGATCGTCGTCGAGATCACCCAGGAACCCGGCGCCAGCTTCATCGACAAGATGATCGCGCTGGTCGAAGGCGCGAGCAGGCAGAAAACACCCAACGAGATCGCGCTCAACATCCTCCTGGCCGCACTGACGATCATCTTCGTGTTCGCGGTGGCCACGTTGCAGCCCCTGGCGATCTTCGCGAAGGCGAACAACCCCGGCGTGCCCGACACCGCGGCGTTGGACGCGCACGGCATCACCGGCATCGTGATGGTCTCGCTGCTGGTGTGCCTGATCCCCACCACCATCGGCGCTCTGCTCTCGGCCATCGGCATCGCCGGCATGGACCGCCTCGTGCAACGCAACGTCCTGGCCATGTCGGGTCGCGCGGTGGAAGCCGCGGGTGATGTGAACACGCTGCTGCTGGACAAGACCGGCACCATCACCCTCGGCAACCGGCAGGCAGCCGAATTCATCCCGGTGCCAGGCATTCTCGATGACGAACTCGCCGATGCGGCCCAGCTGTCGAGCCTGGCCGACGAGACCCCCGAGGGTCGATCGATCGTGGTCTTCGCCAAGGAGGTGTTCGACAAGCGCGAACGCAGCGCGGGCGAACTGCCCGGTGCCACCTGGGTGGAGTTCACCGCGCAGACCCGCATGTCGGGTGTCGACCTCGCCGACGGTCACCAGTTGCGCAAGGGTGCGGCCGGTGCCGTCACCGAATGGGTTCGCGCCCAAGGCGGTTCGGTTCCCGCGGACGCCGCGGCGATCGTCGACGGCATCTCTGCCTCCGGGGGCACCCCGCTGATGGTCGGCGAACTCCGCGACGGAACACCGCGCCTGCTCGGTGTCATCCACCTCAAAGACGTTGTGAAGCAGGGGATGCGGGAACGTTTCGACGAGATGCGCCGCATGGGCATTCGCACGGTGATGATCACCGGCGACAACCCCCTCACCGCCAAGGCCATCGCCGAGGAAGCAGGCGTGGACGACTTCCTCGCCGAAGCCACACCCGAGGACAAGCTCGCCCTGATCAAAGCCGAACAGGCAGGCGGCCGCCTGGTCGCGATGACCGGTGACGGCACCAACGACGCCCCCGCGCTGGCCCAGGCCGACGTAGGCGTGGCCATGAACACCGGCACCTCCGCGGCCAAAGAGGCGGGCAACATGGTCGACCTGGACTCGGACCCGACCAAGCTGATCGAGATCGTGGAGATCGGCAAGCAGTTGCTGATCACCCGCGGCGCCCTGACCACGTTCTCCATCGCCAACGACATCGCCAAGTACTTCGCGATCATTCCCGCGCTGTTCGTGGCCCTGTTCCCCGGCTTGGACGCGCTCAACATCATGCGGTTGGCCAGCCCGCAGTCGGCGATCCTGTCGGCGGTCATCTTCAACGCGATCATCATCGTGGCGCTGATCCCGCTGGCCCTGCGCGGTGTCGGGTATCGGCCCGGCAGTGCGTCGGCACTGTTGAGCCGCAACCTGACCGTGTACGGCCTGGGCGCGATCATCGCCCCGTTCGTCGGCATCAAACTCATCGACCTCGTTGTCCAACACCTGCCCGGGATGGCCTGAAATGCGCATGTCGACCTGGATCCGCCAGCACCTGGCCGCGTTGCGTGCGCTGCTCGTGCTGACCGTGATCACCGGAATCCTCTACCCCGTCGCGGTTTTCGCCGTCGCGCAACTGCCCGGGCTCAACGAGAACGCGAACGGCTCGCTGATCGAGCGGGACGGAAAACTGGTGGGCTCCAGCCTGATCGGGCAATCGTTCACCGATATCGACGGCAAGGCGATGGTGCAGTACTTCCAGATCCGTCCCTCAGCAGCGGGCGACGGCTACGACCCGATGTCCACTGGCGCAAGCAATCTCGGCCCGGAAGACATCGTCGACACCGCTGATCGCACCAGCCTGCTCACCGCGGTCTGCACGCGCAGTAGGGAGATCGGCGACCGCGAGGGGGTCGACGGTGCCCGCCAGTTCTGCACGAAAAATGGTGTGGGCGCGGTGCTCTCGGTGATCGGACCGCGTGATGCGAACGGGGACGTATCGGCACCCACGCGGGTGGTCAGCGTCAACGAACTGTGCCCGACGCAACCGTTCTTGAAGACCTTCCGTGGCGTCGCTGTCGAGTGCGCGCGCGAAGGCGAGGACTACTCGATCGGCCGGATCATCCCGATCCTCGGTGACGCCTCCCCCACGGTTCCCGCCGATGCCGTCACCGCCAGTGGCAGCGGCCTCGACCCGCACATCTCCCCCGAATACGCGGCCATCCAGGTCGACCGGGTGGCGAAGGCCCGCGGCATCACCGCCACGCAGGTCCGCGACCTCGTCGCCGCCCACACCGACGGCCGCACCCTCGGTTTCCTCGGCGAACCCCGAGTGAACGTCGTCGAACTCAACCTCGACCTCGACGCCCGCTACCCGTTCAAAGGCTGAACACAGTGAAGGGGCCGGACCCACAATGGATCCGGCCCCTTCACGCTCTGCGAACTACTCCTCGTCGGTGATCAATGCCCAACCTTCGGGCAGACCGGTCACGGTCACCGCGGACCCACACACCTCGAGATCCACCGTCACCCCTTCACCGAGCCGGAACTCCGACATCCGCACGCACCCCCACGCCGGGGGCACCTGCGGCCGCAAGGTCAACGTCTTGGCGGGCACATCGGGATCGAGTCCGAGGAACGACCGAACCAGCAGCAACGGTGCCGCGCTCGCCCACGCCTGCGGCGAACACGAGGTCGGATACGGCACGGGTGCGGCGAATCGCGACCGCGGGAACCCGCAGAACAACTCGGGCAGTCGACCGTCGAAAGCCGCTGCGGCATCGAGCAATCCACCCGACAACTTCGTCGCCAGTTCCACCGCGCCCGGCACATGCTGATACCGCATCAACCCGGCGACCGCGATGGCCGTGTCGTGCGGCCACACCGACCCGCTGTGGTAACTCATCGGGTTGTAGGCGCCCATATCCGAAGCCAATGTCCGCAGCCCGAACCCCGAATCCATCTCTGCGCGTGACAGATTCCGGATCAGGATCTCGGCGTGTTCGTTGCTGGCGATCCCCGACCACAGGCAGTGCGCGGCATTGCTGGTCAGCGCGTCGACCTGCCGTTTGCGCCCGTCCAAGGCCACCGCGTACCACCCGTAATGCGGTAGCCAGAACTGCTCGGCGAACTTGGTCCGCAGTTCGTCGGCCCGCTCCCGCATTCGCACGGCAAGTTCGGGATCGTCGAACTGGTCGGCCAGTTCCGCACGCGCCCGGAAGGCCGCGTACACGTACCCCTGCACCTCGGCCAGCGCGATCGGCGCCTCGGCGATATGTCCTGCGGCGTCGTTGATTCCGTCGAAACTGTCCTTCCACCCCTGATTGATCAGGCCGCGGTCGGTGGCGCGCACGTATTCGACGAAACCGTCGTCGTCGCGGTCACCGAAGTCGGTGATCCAGCTGATCGCCGCATCGGCCGCGGGTAGCAGGGTCGCGATCGAGGCCGGATCCGCGCCCCAGCGAAGACATTCCGCGAGTAACATCACGAAAAGCGGTGTGGCGTCGACGGTTCCGTAATAGATCTGACCGCCCAGCACCTGCCCGACCGAGGGCCCGCGCCGCATCTCGTGCATGATCCGACCCGGTTCCTCCTCGACGAGGGGGTCGATCGTCTGGCCCTGCAATTCGGCCAGCTGCTGCAAAGTGCCCAGTGCCAGATCGGTTTCCAGCGGCAGCGACATCCAGGCGGTGAGCAGTGAGTCGCGACCGAACAGCGTCATGAACCACGGCGCACCGGCGGCGACGAACGGCCGGTTGGTGCCGGAGTCGGTGTGGATCTGCAGAGCACCCAGATCGCTTTCGCTGCGACGCAAGATCTGGTTGAGCAGCCCCGAATCCGCGGAGATATCGGTGGCGGTGGCCCGCCAGGCCTGGATCTTGCGCACCGGCTCGCTGGCCCGGTACCGCTCGCCCACCGAACCCTGTGTCTGCGGTCGGGCCGCGGCGCCTGCCGGTTGGGCGGTGATCTCGGTCTGCCAGCGTCCGCCCGCGGGGACAACAACCCGCCAGATCATGGTGCCCGGCAACACCATCGGCTCCACGGTCGAGGTGAGCGCCAGGCCACGCGACAGATCCGCGCGGTCGTGCAGCAGCAGTTCGCCGTCGGCGGTGGTCATCTCCGCCCGACGCCCGTGCGTGCGGCCTTCCTTGACCGCGAACAGGTCGACGAAATCGGCGTCGACGTGCAGTTCCAGCACCACCGCCGTCGCCTCGCGGCTCATGTTCTCGAGGGTGACCACTTCGACCATGCCCTCGGCGACCAGTCGATCACGCACCACGAGCAGGGTGCTGTCGGCGCGACCCTGGCCCGGGGGCCTGCGCAGCACGAACCGTGCCGCGAAGGCCTCCGGACTCAGCACTGACAGCGGCTCGGGCCGTTTGCCGTCGATCATCAGCTCCCAGCGCGAAATCACCCTGGCGTCACGGAAGAACAGGCCCTGCGGCTTGCCCGGCTCGATATCGCCCAGCCGGTCGGAGAGGCAGAACGTGCCGCCTTCGACCAGTGTGATGTTGCCGCCACCGCCACCGAGCCCCGCGGGTTCCCCCGCGTTCAGCGGGCTCGGTGCCGAGACGCTGTCGGCGCTCATGCGCGCCCGGCGCCCGCCACCCCGACGGGCATCGGCATCGCGTACGCGGTGTCGTAGCCGATCGTGGTGCGCGCGAGCAGTTCCCGGTACACCTGTTCGTACCCGCGGCCCAGTGTGTCGGCGCCGAAGTTGTCGACCACGTGCTTGCGGCACACCGCCGGGTCGTAGGTCTGCACTTCGGCGATGGCGGCGGGCAGTTCGGACGGATCGTCACAGATCCGGCCGGTGACCCCGTCGACCACCACTTCGCTGACCGCACCGCCGCGCAACGCGACCACCGGCGTTCCGCAGATCATCGCCTCGATCATCACCATGCCGAACGGCTCCTCCCATCGAATGGGGAACAGCAGACACTTCGCCCCGGACAGCAGTTTACGCTTGGCGGCGGCGTCGGCCAGGCCGAACATCTGATCCTGGTCGGTCATGCGCGGGCGCACGAATTCCTCGAAGTAGGCCTTCTCCGGCGGCTCACTGCACTTGCCCGCCAGGATCAACGGCATCCCCGCGGCGTGCGCGGCGTCCAGGGCCAGGTGCGGACCCTTGTCGTCGCTGAAACGACCCAGGAACAGCGCGTAGTCCTGCTTCACCGGCTGGAACGGCCACTGATCGGGACGCAACGCGTTGTGCACGCGTCCCGCCCACGGCAGGTCCGGCGCCAGGGCGCGCTGCCGGTCGCTGATCGCCACGAGCGAGCATTCCTCGCCCAGTTCCTTGTAGTACCGGTAGCAGTCGTCCTGCACCGGACCGTGCACCGTGACCACCGTCGGCAAGCCGAGGTTGGCGTAGGCCGGCGCGTTCAGCGGGCCCGCGAAGGTGTGGTCGTGGACCAGGTCGATGCCTTCGGTATCGGCCAACCGCTCGATGGCGCGGCGCACCCGCAGCGCGTGCACGATCTCGGGGAACGGATCACCCAGACGCTCGGGCTGGATGCGGTCCCACAGCGGCACGAAATTCGCCTGGGTCCCGTCGTCGCCCGCACCGAACAGGGTGACGTGATGCCCACGCTCACACAGGGAATCGACCAGATCGGCGACCACGGCCTCGACACCGCCGTAGGCCTTGGGGGGAACATCGAAATACGGTGGAACGACCATGGCGATCCGCAGCGGACCACCGGGGGGATTGATCGAATAGAGATCGGACGCGGACAAACCGTTCGGCGTCATTGCCGACGTGTCTGCACTCATGACCTTCCTTCCAGGGACACAACCTCGCAACACTTGCGCGAACAAGAGATGGCCGTCCTCGGCGGAGGTGGAGACGAGAGCTTCACCGCCGTCCATGGGGCATGGTTGGCCTGGCCAGACGCGATGCGCACCGTTTCGGGTGCCCGTCTGAACAGAGGGGCCGTCTGGAAGGTACCCCGCTACCGCGGAGTAAACCAGCGTGTTGCTGGAAATGTTGGATATCGATTCCCTACCACTGCACGTGATTACGCGGTCAGCGGCGGTCTACGGCGTACAGACTTCAAGATCACCATGGTCAACGCGGTGAATCTTGCGAAGGCCGACGATGGTGAGCCTGGCCTTACAGCGCGTTTGCCGGTCGCGAAACCGGGGAAACCAGCGAATCGCCGGCGATCTACGGTCACGGTGCGCAGTCCGCCCGAATCTCCCAATCCACGCAGGCGATGCCGCCGAACTCCGCGACCACGAGCCTGCCCTGCCCGTGCGTGAGGTAGTCGATGAACTTCGCCGCCAGCGAGTCCGCCGGAATCTGACCGCCGGGATAGTCGTGGAAGGCGAACTCGGCCGAGTAGAACGGGTACGTCTTGGCGCGCACGGTGTCCCGGTTCGCCTCGACGCCATTGATCTTCACCGACTTGATCGGGGCGTCGCGCACCGTCGAGGATTCGAGATAGCCGACGGCGCCGGGGTTTCTGGCGACGACGTCTGCCATCGCGGTGGACGTCCCCACTTCGCAATGAACCAGTTGTTGCCGTCCCGCACAGGGTTCAGGCCTGTACAGCGGCCGATCCCAGTCCAGCAAACGGTGTTCGAGCGCAAATCTGGATCCCGATCCGTATTCCCTGTCCACCACCATCACCGGCAGATCCCGGCCACCGATCTCCCGCCAGTTGCTGATCTGGCCGCGGAACAGTCGCTGAACCTGGTCGGTGGTCAGGTCAGTGACACCGAGATCGGGGTGCACTACCACCGAGAACGGCGCCACCGCGAACGCGTTGCCGGACAAGTCAGGGAAGGTATGACGTTTGGGCCCTTCACCGATCGCCACGATGTTCGGCGCCAACGCGGGCTCATTCAGATCCTCGAGACCGTCGGTCGTCCCCGTGAAGTCGAGCGCGAATGTCGCTCCGGGGCAGTTGCTCTCGAAGGAGCGGGCTGCTGTGCGGACCAGCGGCGCCATCGCCGTCGAGCCGACCAGTTTCACGTTGCCGCTGGCGCAGTAGTTCGGCAGCGGCGCGGTCCGCCACAGGCTGATCCCCAACTGAACCAGCACCAATGCCAACAGAAAGATGCTCAAGCCCACCAGAATCCGCGGCGGCCGCGAGTCGCTACGCGTGGACTCAGCCGTTCCACCGCGCAGGCCGGACAGCGTCGGCGGCGCGGTTTCCTCGGCGTTGCCCAACTTGTTCAGGACAGCGAGCACCTTGTAGTGGTCTTTGCGGTCCATCCGCACTTTCGGCAGGTCGATGACGCCGACCAAACCTGCGCCCTCACCCTCGACGCGACGCGCGATACCCGATGATGGCCCCAGGTTCTCATCCGGAATTCCCGTCAAGTCGGTTACCGCTACGGCGATTACCTTCCGTCCCGGAAACCGAAGGTGCAGGCCGACTTTAGGCCTTTGCTCGTCGTTGAGGGTGTAATCTTCCTTGGTGATAGGCGCCGAGCCAGCGTTCTCGATTCTGACCAGGACCAGCGACAGCCTGCGCAACTCCAACGTCGATCCGCCCTGGGGCGACGGGGTCTGCAGGTTGCGGAGAGCGCCGGTAACATCCGAGTCCGGCGACCCGTCACCTACCTCGGGGAACTGAACCTGGCCGGTTACTCGAGTGTCCATCTGCACTCGGTAGCCGATGAGTTTACGGCCGATGAATACATACTGGCGCAAGTACGCTGCGACGGCCACCACTACACCGAGTGCCGACAGTACAATCTCGATCGGAAAGTCACTCACAAAGTCCCCCGCTCACTCCCCAACACAGCGAGTTGTTTGTACCAGGCGCGAATTGCCCATCCACGGCGCGAAATCAAGTGTTGGGCAAGACTTCACCCAGTGGATTCCTGACACCAGGCGAGCAGCTCGTCGACCGGCCAGGTGTCGATCACCTTCTCGGCCGTGACTCCATGTGCCAACGCCCGTTCACATCCGTAACCCTGCCAAGCCAATTGGCCCGGCGCGTGCGCGTCGGTGTCGATGGAGAAGAAGCAGTCCATCTCGACGGCCAATTCGATCAGCCGGCCGGGTGGGTCGCGGCGTTCGGGGCGGCTGTTGATCTCGACGGCGGTGCCGTAGCGGCGGCAGGCTTCGAAGACCAGTTCGGCGTCGAAGGAGGACTCGGGGCGGGTGCCGCGGGATCCTTCGACCAGGCGGCCGGTGCAGTGGCCGAGGATGTCGACGTTGGGGTTGGCTACGGCGTAGACCATGCGTTTGGTCATGGTGACACTGTCGGCGCGCAGGTGTGAATGCACGCTGGCGACAACGACATCCAGGCGTTCGAGCAGGTCCGCCTGTTGATCGAGGGCGCCGTCGTCGAGGATGTCGACCTCGATGCCGGTGAGGATGCGAAACGGTGCCATCTGCTCGTTGAGTTCGGCGATCACGTCGAGTTGGCGCAGCAGCCGGTCGGCGGACAGGCCGTTGGCTACCTTGAGGCGCGGCGAATGATCTGTGAGAGCACAGTATTCGTGACCCAAAGCCGCCGCTACGCCCATCATCTCGGCGATCGGACTTCCACCATCGGACCAGTCCGAATGCGTGTGCAGGTCACCGCGCAGCAGTCCGCGCAACTCATCACCCGCCGGTGCGATCGGCTTCGCGTCCTTGCGCAGCTCGACCAGATAGTCGGGAACCTCACCGGCACAGGCTTGTTCGATGATGGCGGCCGTCTTGGGCCCGATCCCGGCCAGCTCACGCCAACTGTGTTCGCTTGCGCGAGTATCGAATTCGTCCGACGACAACCCGGCGACAACATCGGCGGCCCGCCGGTAAGCCTTCACCCGGTGCGTTTCCGCGCGACTGCGCTCGAGCCAGAACCCGACCTCACGAAGCGCCGCCACCGGACCAGGACTCGCCGCCGACGTCATCGCGGCTACCAGGTTTCCCTCAGTGCGCCGCCCTCCAGGGCGGTGGTGAAAGTGGACGAAGGAGGGCCGCCAAACCCCGAGCGCGGCCTAGGCGGACAGTCCTGCTGTTCGATGTACTGGCCGACGATCGACAGTGGCGCACCACCGACCGAGCCCGCGAAGTAGGAGGCGGACCACAAGCGGTTGGCGCGCCAGTAGTGGGGATCGAGATCGGGGAACTCCTGCCGCAGACGTCGCGACGTAACACCTTTGAGGCTGTTCACGAGTCGAGACAACGCCACCTTCGGTGGGAAGTCGACAAGTAGGTGTACGTGATTGGCCTCCCCGTTGAACTCGACGAGTCGCACTTCGAAGTCGTCGCATACCGCCCACATGATCTCTTCCATCCGTTCCAGGTGTCGGTCAGCGAAGACACGGTGCCGATATTTGGTGACGAAGACCAAGTGCGCGTGGAGCAGAAACGTGCAGTGTCTACCTGTACGGATGTCACTGTACTCACTCATAGGCCAATATGATACACTGCCGGTTGTGCAGCTCCGGTACTCGTTTCGCTTGGACCCGACACCGGGCCAGCGGATCGCACTGTCTCGGGCGTTCGGGTGTGCACGGGTCGTGTTCAACGACGCCATCGCCACGCGCCGGACCGCATATCTGGCCGGAGAGAAGGTCCCGACCGACGCAGCATTGTCGAAGGCGCTTACCGAGGCGAAGAAGATCCCTGAACGCGAGTGGCTGAACGAGGTGTCCGCGCCCGTGCTGCAACAAGCGTTGGCGGACGCGAACCGAGCTTCCCGCAATTTCTTCGACTCGTTGTCTGGCAAGCGAAAGGGCCGCAAGGTCGGTGCGCCCCGGTTCCGGTCGCGCCGGAACTCCAAGCAGTCGATCCGGTTCACCGCGAACGCCCATTTTCGGGTGCTGGACAATGGCTGCCTGCGACTGCCGAAGATCGGCGAAGTGCCGGTGCGTTGGTCCCGCGTGCTGCCGTCGACACCGTCGAGTGTCACGGTGATCCTGGATGCGGCCGGGCGGTATCACGCCTCGTTCGTCGTGAAAGTCGGCGAGCGTGAGTTGCCGACGACCGAATCTCAGGTGGGGATCGATTTGGGGTTGACGGACTTCGCGGTCCTGTCGGACGGGACGAAGATCCCAGCACCCCGACTCGGACGCAAGGCGGCGGCGAAACTGCGGACGGCACAGAAGGAGCTGGCGCGCCGTCAGAAGGGATCGGCCAACCGGGCGAAGTCGGTCCGCAAGGTCGCCAAGGCGCACGCCCGTGTCGGGGACACCCGGCGGGACTGGCTGCACAAACTGTCCACCACGATCATCCGCGAGAACCAAGCGGTGTACGTGGAAGACCTTGCTGTGTCCAGCCTGGCCCGCACCAGGTTGGCGCGGTCGGTGCTCGATGCGGGCTGGGCCAAGTTCGCGATGATGCTGGAGTACAAGGCGAAACTGCACGGTCGCACGTTCGGGAAGGTGAACCGCTGGTTCCCCTCTACCCGGATGTGTTCGGAGTGCGGGGTGATCGGCGAGAAGAAGCCACTCAGCGTGCGGTCATGGACGTGCATGTGCGGCGCGGCCCACGACCGGGACGTGAACGCGGCTCGGAACATCCTGGCGGCCGGACGGGCCGACAGCCCAACGCCTGTGGAGACGATGTCAGACTTCGGCTTGCCGGAGCAGTTGTCGATGAAGCAGGAACCCGCCGGGAACGCCGCGTGAGCGACGTTGACCGGGATCCCCGCCGTCTTACGGCGGGGAGGACGTCAATTGATCCGGCCGTACTTGAGGAATGCGACACCGTCGGCGTATACCCGGCTGGTGATCACCCGGAACCGTTCGGGCGCGGGCAGTTTCGCGCCAGCACCGAACAGCGGTTTGCCGGTGCCGAGCACCACCGGGTGCAGTTTCAGGAAAACCTGGTCGATCTCGGGCAGCAATGCCTGCGCCAGTTCACCGCCACCACAGAGCCAGATGCCAAGCCCCTCTTCGCGTTTGAGCGCGCGCACTGCAGTGATCGGATCATCGGCGATCAGTTCCACCCCGGGCGCGGGCGGTTCGGGCAGCGTCGTGGACACCACGTACTGCCGCAGGTGCTCATACGGGCTCGCGGTGCCCGTCCGCACCCCGAAGTCGTGGGTTTTGCGCCCCATGATCACGGTGTCGAAGTAGATGTTGCCCGCCGCGATCCCGCGCGCCTCGCGCACCTTGGTCGGCAGCGTTTCGGGGTACTGCGAGATGATCGCGGGCCCGTGATCACCGCCGACGGGGAAGAAATCCAGTGTCCCGTCCTCGGCGGCGATGAACCCGTCGATCGTCGATGCCACGAAATAGGTCAGCTTGCGCATAACGTCCTCCCTGCACGGACCCGGCCTGTCACGACCTGTCGGGAGAAACGTTACCGCGTGTCCGAGACCCTGTTGTCGGCATTCGGACACCGCCCTTCTCCAGGAGCCAGGGATCGTGAGAAGTCATGCCTGACACGTGCCGTCTCAGGTCTCAGATAGTCTCTGAGGCATGGCTGCAGCACTGTGCCCCGGTTCCTTCGACCCGGTCACCAACGGTCACCTCGACGTCTTCGTCCGCGCCGCCGCGCAGTTCGACGCGGTGATCATCACCGTGAACGTGAACCCCAAGAAACAGGGCATGTTCACCGTCGAAGAGCGCATGGAACTGCTGCGTGAAGCCGTGGCACACCTGCCGAACGTGCGGGTGGCGTCGTGGCAGGGCCTCACGGTCGATTTCGCCAAGCAGGAAGGCGTCAGCGCGATCGTCAAGGGACTGCGCGACGCCGGCGACTTCGGCTACGAACTGCAGATGGCCCAGATGAACCACAAACTGGCCGGCGTCGACACCTTCTTCATCGCCACCAACCCGTCGTTGAGTTTTCTGTCCAGTTCGCTGGTCAAGGAAGTAGCGGCCCTGGGCGGTGACGTGAGCGACATGCTCCCACCCGCAGTCCACAAACGCCTGCTGGACCGCCTCGCGGAACGAAAAGGTTAGTCGAGCTTCCTTATTGGTGACAGTCCAGCGATCACGGTGAAAGATTGTGCGTGGATCGCTGGTCGAGCCCGGAATCAGCCAGTCCATTCCTTCGACGCAGACGAGTGCGAGTCGCCGCTGCAGGCGTCCGCCCCGCTTGCGCTGGTGACTGATCGGCAGTCACAATGTCGCACGAGCGACAAACAACCAGGGGGACGTTAGTGCTGGACGATTTGATTGCCGCAGGCTGCAGGGACGGCGCCTACATCCGGAAACTGGCGGAGGTTGCAAACCAAGTTCTGCACTGCACCCCGGACACCACCACGGGCCTTGATCGCACGAAGATGATCACCATTCGGGCGAACCGCTCGGGCAGGGTGATCGACTTGAGAATCTCGTCGGACTGGCAATCCCGGCTCGAGTCCGAACAGCTCGGTCAAGCCATCGTCGAGGCGTCGCAAGCTTGTTTGCTGGTCAGTGTCAAGGGGATGACGGCTAGGGCCGTCGAGAGTGGGTTGATCGAGAAGCTGGAGTCCGTCGATCCCTCGACGCTGGCACCGATGCCCATCCCCAAGTTGCCATACGGCCCTCCGCAGTTCCCACCAGATGTGATGGTTGACCAGATGCTCACTGAGCAACCAGCGACGCCGGAAACGTTTTCCGCCGAGGCGGAGGTCGATGGCGAGTACCCGGTCGCAGTGACGCTGAACTCCCGGCGAATCGTCGGCTGCGTGCTCGACAACACATGGGCTCGCCGCGTCGGCGCCGACTCGATCAGCTGGGCGGTCATGGAGTCGTACAACATCGCATGGGACGAAATGCAGCGAAATCCAACCCGTACGCTCGCGGGTTTCAAGCTGGCCGACGATGCGCTGCGGCAGCTCACCAGTCTGATTCAGCGCTGATCGAAAGGGAAGGTGGAACGCTTTGGCTCCCACATCGAAGCAGCTCGAGGTTGCCCTGGGTGCCCTCCGGCAGGACGCAACGATCTGGAATACATCAGCAACAGAGATGAACGGTCTCAATACCTCGATCAGCGAACTGAACTTCGGCCGGATCGAGGCGGGACTGTTTCAGGGGCCGGTGAGCGCGCACGAGAAATTGGTCGAGAAGCTTGCGGCGCGGTGCCGAGAAGCTTCCGGCGAGTTCGATGAGGTCGGTTCGACGCTACTGGTGTGCGCCGACACATACGAGGCCGAAGACCTGGCCGGAAAGCACGCATTGGCAAATCTTTGGTAACGAACAACGGGGGATCTCGTGGAGTTTGACACTGGCCTGTTCAAATCGACCGTCGATCAGCTGGAGAAGCTGGCCAAGAACATCAAGGACGCTATCGATACCCTTATCCCAAACGCGAGGGACCGGGGGCTGTCTGCTCTCGACGGGGGGATTCTCGACTTCATCGGTTACCCGGCCCGGCAGATCGTCATCGACGTTGCGGAGCGGATGATCGAGGTCTGCAAGGCTATCTGGAACAAGCTGCTGGAGATCCTGAAGGGTGCGTTGGCACCGATCTTCATGTTCGAGCGCGGAATCGGCTGGGGTATGGCGAAGGGCAAAGCTGCCGGGATCAAGACCGACGTCGACCCGAACAATTTGCCCGCCATCCGCAGCTGGAAGGGCGACGCACAGGTGTCCTACATGAGGACGGCCACCTCCCAGGGCGCCGCAGCGGGCAAGGTCGCCGAACTCTCTGAGAAGGCCCGCGATGTGATGCTGGAAACCGCAGCCGCGGGACTGGCCTTCTACATCGCAATGGCGCAGATCACGACCTCGTTCGTGGTGCAGCTGGGCGCCGAAATCGCCGCGCTGGCAACTGGCGTCGGTGCTTCCGCAGGGTTGGTCGGATTCCTCGCAACCGCCGGGATCACGACGGCCCAGATCACAGCAGCCTGCGTGGCGATCGGCGTCATCACCGCACAGCAGGCGAAGTCGATCTCATCGCTGGAAGCTGCCGTCAACGACAACGATGGCTTCCCAGTGGGATCGGATGGCAAGCGGCATTGGCCCGACTCCCAGGCGCCTACCTTCGCCGATGCCAGCGTCAACGGCAACCAATTGAAGTGGAGGATCGCCGGTGGATAGACCGGGCGCCAACGTCAGCCGGTCCCATCAACGGGACCGACTGGTGCCCCTGACGTTCGCCGCTGTGTCGGCTTTCCTGTCGATCGGAGGCATCGCTGGCATCGTCAACATCCCCCCGCTCGACGCCACCATCTTCGGCTGCACCCTGATCGTCCAGGTGATCGGCATGATCGCCGGATGGCGAGGGTATCCGCGGGGGTGGGCGAGAACGGCTCTGCAAGTTGCGATTTCGAGCTGCTTCGGAGCCATATCCCTGGTGATGATCATGCGGTTCGTCGATGACGACGACAGCGGGGCGTTCCTGCTGTTCTACCCGATGATCCTGATCGGACTCTTCCTGCAGGCCTCCATCTTGCTTCGGCGAAAGTAGCCCGAAACGCGTAGAAACCTCCCGCCGACTTTCAGACTGTCCGCCACTGTCCTCTGCACGTCTACTTGTCCGGCAGTGTTGCTTCGACCGCTTCGGCGGCCTCTCGAATGTGGTCGCAGGCGCGCCAATCGGTTTCCGGCGAGTTGGATATGCGGATTTGGATCACACCGTCCGGGCCGTCCATGGCGATGTAGCACGCACTGGCGGACTTCGAGGTGTACGAAACGGCCGGACGACTACGAACGGTGGTGTCCTGGGAACCCTCAAATCTCTTCGCCCGAACTTCATCGAGAGTGATGCCTGACGACCATACGGTCATGCTTCCCACTCGCCGCATCTGATCGCTGAATCGAGACTTCTCGAGTCGCTCGAATTCACAACCAATAAAGGCGTAGTCGTCGAAGACGTAGTCGTTCCGTTCGCGACTCAGTGGCGCGAAGCCGAGACCTTCCGGCACTGAATCCGGGACGGAGAAACACGGGTCGTGCTCGACGGTAATCCCGGCACGGGCTGGCTGATGTGGCGCGGGCTCCACTGTCACTCGCATCGAAACCGCAGCTGTCGAGGGAGTCCCGGACGGGCCAGATGGCTGCGAGTCGCCGGTTCCGCAGGCGGCGAGAACGACTGCTGCACAACAGGCTCCGCCAGCACCAATCAGCTTGCGTAGGCTCATGATTGGCCGCCCAACATGCCAGCCTGGTGTTGTAGTCGTCGCTTGTTCAGGTCGTCGGCTTCGGTGGTCATTTTGCCGGCGGTCAGAAATCCTGTCTGGATCTCGTAGATGCCGTCGATGAGCTGGTTCAGCACATGCTTGCCTTCGGTGGCCTTCCAGATGAACCCCGCGCGCAGCTCTTTGGCTGAGTCGAACCCGCCGAAACTTCCTGCTGCCTCAGCCTCATCCAACGAATCCCGTATCGCGACGATCTCGTCAATCATCAATCCATACCATTCAACGATCGCGCGCACCCCGTGCTCGTTGTACTCGAATGTGCCGCTCGCGGCGACTTCCCGAAACGCACCGATCTGTGCCTGCCCGTAATCGATCTTCGGTAGCTGCCCACTCATGACACACTCCTTCGCTGATTGTCGGATCGCAAACCAGCATGTCGGCGGAGTTCCTGGGCGATCCGGGCAGTCGATGCCGCGGTGACGATGGTTTCGTGGTTGCGCACCTCGACCAGGTAGCGCCCGGACGCGAACTGCCCGGATGGGATATCGATCCAGGACAGGTAGTGGGGCGGCCACGGTCGGTTGCTGGTCAAGTCCCGCTCGATGATGAGTTGGCCTTCGGCGCTGCGGGGTATCCGGGCGAGTTTGCGAATTCTTTCGTCCACCGGGAGGCGCCCGTCGCCGGTCCGGCCCCAGCTGGTGGGTGGCTCATCGCCACGAACTCGCGGCGTGTAGCCCAGCATCGACCCGGCGCCGCCAGGTTCGGCGGATGGCATGGTCGCCACTACGTGCGCGGCAGCAGCGAACGGGTCGGCCAAGACGAGGCGGATGGGTCCGCTGTGCTCACGGGGTCCTGGCTGTTGGTGCAGGATGACCGCCACCCGCTCGTCGATGGCGGCATGGGTCCTGATCTCGTAGCCGTTGGATGTAGTGCCGAAGCAGCGAATCCGACTGGTCGGGCGTGCGAGTGTTTCGAAGACGGGTCGCAATGCTGCGATGGCAGGGGTGGCGAAACGTTGACCGAATGCCCGCGTTTGCAGGGTGTATTCCGCGACGGTCGTCGCGGTCTCCTGGATTCGTAACGGGTCAGGGAATCCGAACTCGTCACCGTCTGCGACGGTGCGCCACAACCAGGCGAATTCATCCGCGGAGAGGTCCAAAGATGTGCGTGCAGTCACCGCGTACCAGGCTCGGGCTCAGCGACACCAGCGGCGGTGCCGGTATCGGTTTCGGTTGGGCCCCAGTCATATTGGCTCAGCAGTGCCGCGACCTCCGCGGACATCGCGGGCTCAACTGTGGCGGTGGACCCGGTTCCCTGCGAGGTCTCCGTAGTCGTTGACGGGGATGCCGGAGTGTCTTCGCGATCCCGCGCCGGGCGCTCGACGTTGCCAACCAGTGTCGGTGCAGGGTTATTCGGTGCCGGTTCAGGCGAGACCGAGACTGGTTGGTGCGAGACCGGCATCGATACTGCTGCCGTCGGCGCGGGCTCTGAAGTATACCCCTGAGCTGAATTCGCTTCGGCAGCAATAGTTTCGCCACCGAGGACTGAATCGTAGGCGGTGATTCCTTCGAGCCAGTCAGGCTTAACTCCGCGGAGATACCCCGGCGAGGTATGTTCTTCGTCGGGTTCGCCGCGTCGTTGGCCCGCTCCGGCGCCCCCCATCGGCCCCATCATCGGCGAACCAGCCGGGCGTGCGGCCGAGCCGCCGCCAGCAGCGGCGGTCGACGCCACATTGCCAGGTGCGGGTTGGCCAGGCACTGGAGCAGCCGGCGCACCGACACCCAGCGACCCACCAACTCCAGAGCCCATACCTGCAGATCCACTGCCGAGCGATGTTGCCCCTGGACTGCCCTGGGGTGCCGAACTCGGCGAAAGTGTCGCCGGTGCGGTGCCCGCTGGTGCGGTCTGCGCTGGCTCCTCCGAAGTGGCGCCATCAGATCCCGCGCTGGACTGACCTGAAACGGCACTGGACGAATCGCCTGCATCTGCCTGCTCGCCCGTGTCGGTGGGCGTGCCGTCCTCGCCACCCGGCGTCGCGGGTGACCCATTTTCGGGCGAGTTGTTCCACGAGCCATCAGTACCACCAGTGCCACCAGGAGCGCCGGCACTGCCCGGACCGCTCGAATTGCCTTGCGCGCCACCGTCTCCTGTCAATGCAGCAGGAACGAAGCTATACGCGGGAACGCCCGATCCCGCAGGCGGATATCCGGGCTTGTAGATCGAGTTCATCGCGGCCACATTCGCGGCTTTGACTTGTTTTTCGGCTTCCCGGTCCGTGGTGACGGTCGCTGGATTGGGTATGCCAGGGATGAGGGACTGTGCGGGGTTGTTCGGGTCGACGGTGAGCATCGGCGTCGGAAGCTGCTGCACGGCGGTGCGCACGGCTTCGGCCGTGTAATAGAGCTGTTCGGCGCGACCGGTGACTGCCGAGAACACCTGCGAGATTTGGTTGGCGACCTGCCCGAGCCGAGTCGCTGCCGCCGCCGCTGCGTCTCCCGCTTGTCCGGTGAGTGCGCCGTCGTTCAGCAATGCCAATACGCGAGTTTGCATTCCGATCGACACTGTCCCGAGGTCCGATGTCGCCGAATTCCACACTCCACGAATGGTTTCCAGGCCGGCGACTTCCATGCCACCCGGCCCATGCACCGAGTTGTAGAGCTGTTGAGCAGGCATACCTTCAAATCGTTCGTCGGTGACCGCGTAATCCGAATCCGTGCCCGCACCCTTGCCCACGAGGGCTTCGGTGGCAGCCTTTACTCGTTGCTGGGTCGCTCCGAGCTGCTCGACAATCTGCTGCCCCGCGTCGGTCGGCACTGGCCCGATATCGAGAATGATCGGCAGAACACCGCCGATCCCGCTGGAATCCCCGCCCATCAGTCTTCCCCCACTGCTTTAGTCAACCGCTGATTGTCGGCCAGCTTAGTGCATGTCTAGACGGCGCGGTCGACGGTGCGCAGGCCGGTTCGAGCAAATCGGACCGCACAGTTTGCGCTCACTAATGACGCCTCCGGCCATGGCGGCTAAGCCACGGGCAGGCGAAAGAGTCCTCGGAGGGCGAGGAAGCGCATCAAGCCAACAGCGGCGGTGATGCCGAGAACTAGGAGCGCTTGGACCCCGTCGCCCAAACCGGGCGCCCAGAAGTCCAATCCGGCCAGACACGCGGTGGTGATCGCGAGCCCGATCAGCGCGATCCCGCCACCCTCCCACTGTGCGGTGAACCAGGTGACTCGGTCGGTGGCGTGGAACGTGAGCTGGCGGTGGAACTCGTTGGCGATCACCGTGCTGACCACCGAGCCGGCCACATTGGCGACCAGTGGGCCGACGCCGTACATCGTGAAGAACAGCAGCACGTAGGCGATATTGCTCGATCCGCCGACCAGCGCGAATCGGAAAAGTTGGGGTAATGCGCGATCGCCGCGCAGGTACGTCAACGCGCCCGTGAACTGCGGGCGCAGCGCGGGTGTGACTTCACTCGGTGCCACCACGGGGAACGGGCCGGTCCAGGGAGTGAACATGCCCGCCACGTGCGACACCGGACTCCTAGGACTCTCCAGGAGGGTCATGTTTCGACTCCGATCCCATGAACAGACGTCGAGAGTTACAACAGCAAAGGGTGTGCGGTGCTTCCCGGCGGACGGCGTTGTCGTGCTTACCGATGGTAGCCGAAGTGGAGGGGTTCACTCCACTTGATATGTGTGCGATCTTGGACACTGTCGCGACACACCGCGCCGACATTGGGCAGTGGCGCTCGACACGGGGCACACTGGGCGTCGGCGGTAGTGGGTTTCGCCGTGAGTGAGCAGGAGGGTAGTGAGCATGTATCGCGTATTCGAAGCACTCGACGAACTGGTCGCCATCGTCGAAGAGGCGCGTGGCATCCCGCCGACCCGCAGCTGCATCGTGCCGCGCGGTGACGTGCTGGAGCTGCTCGACGACGTCCGCGACGCCCTGCCCGGCGAACTCGACGACGCGCAAGACGTCCTCGACCACCGCGACAAGATCGTCGGCGACGCCCGCACCGGCGCCGAAACCACGGTCACCACCGCCAACGAGCAGGCGCGCACCACCATCGACTCCTCGCGCGCGGAGGCCGACCGCATCCTCGCCGACGCCAAGGCCCACGCCGACCGCATGGTCGCCGAGGCCACCGCGCACGCCGACCGCCTGGTGTCCGCCGCGCAGGCCGAGGCCGACCGCGTGATCGCCGACGGCAACGCCGAATACGACGAACTCACCGGTCGCGCCCAGATCGACGCCGACCGGGCCATCGAAGCGGGCAAGGCCTCCTACGAACGCTCGGTCGCCGACGGCAAGGCCGAACAGGCGCGCCTGGTCGCGCAGACCGAAGTGGTGCGGGTCGCGCACGCCGAATCCGCCCGCCTGATCGACGAGGCGCAGGCCGAGTCCGACCGGGTGCGCACCGAATGCGACGACTACATCGACGAGCAGATGGCCGATTTCGGCAACAAGCTGGCATCGATGGAGGAGACGCTCAACACCACCCGGCGCTCGATCAGCCGCGGTCGCCAGCACATGCGCGGCGCACCGGGCGCGGAATACCCCGAATACGCTGCCGACCACCGCCGCTGACCAGCACGCGCGTTTTGAGTTCCGGCAGGGTCCTGCCGTACTGTGGAGTGGTTGCCCCTTGTCCCCTCGACGGTAAGTGAGTCAGTGATGTCCGCCGGTTCCGGTTCGCCCGCGCGTCCACGCAAGACCAATGGTCCTGTGTCGGAGGCCGGTTTTGTGCTGGATGTCCGCAATCTCGGCCGTCGCGCCGGGACCATGCGGGAGCTGCATCGCACGGTCACCGACCACGAGCGGCTGGGTCTCGACCTGATCGCCATCCCGGCTGACGCCGAGGTGGAACTCGATCTGCAACTGCAGGCGGTCTCGGAAGGTGTGCTGGTCACCGGCACGGCGTCCGGGCCGACGGTCGGGGAGTGCTCGCGCTGCCTCGAACCGTTCGACGACCAGGTGCGGATTCGTCTGACCGAGCTGTTCGCGTATCCGGACAGCAACACCGAGAAGACGACCGAGGACGCCGAGGTCTACCGCATGGTGGACGATCTCGTCGATCTCGAGCCGGTGATCTTCGACGCCATCGGGCTGGAGCTTCCGCTGCAGCCGCTGTGCTCCCCGGACTGTGCGGGCCTGTGCCCCGAGTGCGGTGTGCGGATGGCGATTGCGGATCCCGACCATGGGCATGAGATACTGGACCCTCGCTGGGCGAAGTTGGCGAAGTTCGCCACTGACGAGCCCGGCACCGGCGACCCCGCTGAGGGTTCCACCCCTTAAACCGATCCGCTCACGCGGCAGCACCTGCCTGCGTGATCAGCGAAAACCAAGAGGAGAAGTACCGTGGCTGTTCCCAAGCGCCGGATGTCCCGTTCCAACACCCGGTCGCGGCGCAGCCAGTGGAAGGCCGTTGCGCCGACCCTGGTCACCTGCCCGAACCGCGCGTGTGGTGAGAAGACCCTCCCGCACATCGCTTGCCCGTCTTGCGGTACCTACAAGGGCCGCCAGGTCATCTCTGCTGTCTGATCGCCAGATCATTAGCAACGTGACAGCAAGCAAAGAACCAGTGGGCGCGGCGGATCACGCCAGCCTGCTCACCGCCCTCGGTGTCGACGTACGACCGGAGCTTCTGCGCCTAGCGCTGACGCACCGGTCGTACGCGTACGAGAACGGCGGTCTGCCGACCAACGAGCGCCTGGAATTCCTCGGCGACTCGGTACTCGGCCTCAGCATCACCGAGCGCCTGTATACCGAGCACCCCGAGAAGTCCGAGGGTGAGCTCGCGAAGCTGCGCGCCAGTGTGGTGAACATGCACGCACTGGCCGAGGTCGCGCGTGAACTCGGCGACGGCGGCCTGGGCCAGTACCTGCTGCTCGGTAAGGGCGAAGAGCTCACCGGCGGCCGTGACAAGCCCAGCATTCTCGCCGACGGCATGGAGTCGCTGCTCGGTGCGGTGCACCTCGAGCACGGCATCGAAACCGCGCGCGAGGTAGTGCTTCGCCTGTTCGCCGATCTGCTGGACCGTGGTCCGCGCATGGGCGCGGGCCTGGACTGGAAGACCAGCCTGCAGGAGCTCACCGCCGAACGCGGTCTGGGCGTGCCCGCCTACGAGATCACCTCGACCGGTCCGGACCACAACAAGGAGTTCACCGCCACCGCGATGATCGCCGGTCGTCCGTACGGAACCGGTGTCGGCCGCTCCAAGAAGGAAGCCGAGCAGAAGGCAGCCGGTGCGGCCTACAAGGCGCTGACCGACGAAATTGCTACTCCCGAAGCTTGATCCGTGCCTGAACTGCCCGAAGTAGAGGTGGTTCGGCGCGGTTTGGCCGATCACGCTGTTGGTCGCGCCATCGACTCCGTCGAAGTCACCCACCCGCGAGCTGTGCGCAGGCACGCCGCGGGTGGTGCTGATTTGGCGGCACGACTGACCGGGTTGCGGATCGACTCCGCCCAGCGTCGCGGAAAATATCTCTGGCTCACCTTCGACGAACCCGATCTGGCGTTGGTCGTGCATCTGGGCATGAGCGGGCAGATGCTCGTGCAACCCGCTGCCGCACCCGTCGAAAAACACGCGCACATCCGGGCCGTGCTCGGTGACGGTGCCGAGTTGCGATTCGTGGATCAGCGCACCTTCGGCGGCTGGGCGCTGGGTGGACTCGTCGAGGTCGACGGGTCCGTGGTGCCCGATTCTGTCGCCCATATCGCACGCGATCCGCTGGACCCGCTGTTCGACCGCGAAGCCGTGGTCGCGGCTATTCGCGCCAAGAACACCGAGATCAAACGCGTCCTGCTGGATCAGACGGTGATCTCGGGCATCGGCAATATCTACGCCGATGAAGCGCTGTGGCGCGCCGGACTCCACGGCACCCGAATCGCCGCCGAACTCACCCGGCCGGTTGTGCGGAACCTGCTCGACGGGGTCACCGCGGTGATGACCGAGGCACTGGCCGTCGGTGGCACGTCCTTCGATGCCCTGTATGTGAATGTGAACGGCGAATCCGGTTATTTCTCCCGGTCGCTGGCCGCTTACGGGCGCGAGGACGAACCGTGCGATCGGTGCGGTACGGCATTGGTTCGGGAACAGTTCATGAATCGGTCGTCGTTTTCCTGTCCGAAGTGTCAGCGGAAGCCGCGCCGCCGCTGAACCGGGCAGGCGAAGAAGTGTCGGTGGCGTGTGTCACACTCGTCAATGATGAGCCGCCACACGACTTTCCGGTACTGCCTCGACCCCACAGTCGAGCAGTCCGACATGCTCTCAAGGCATGCTGGCGCGGCCCGTTTCGCGTTCAACCAAAGCCTCGACTTCGTGAAAACCGCTCTCGCTCAACGCAAAACCAGCCCAGCACATCCGGTCCCATGGACCCGGTTCGACCTGATCAAAACGTTCAACACCTGGAAGAAGACCGAAGCCGCAGGACGGGTCTTCACTGTCGACGCGGCCGGAATCGCCGAAGTCCAGGTGACCGGGTTGGCATGGCGTGGCCAGGTGTCTCAGCAAGTTTTCGAGGAAGCCGCCGTCGACTGTGGTCGCGCGCTGGCCGCGTTCTCTGACTCCAGAACCGGCAAACACGCGGGCAAACCGGTCGGGTTTCCCCGGTTCAAGGCGAAGGCTAAAACCGTCCCGGCGTTCCGGATCCGCAACAAACCAGCCAAGACGGGGCGAGCATCGACCCGAGTCGGTGACCAGGGCTGCGCTCGGTCAGTGACCTTGCCTGGGTTCGGCGCGATCCGGGTTCGCGAGGACACCCGCCGTTTGCGGCGGATGCTCACCAAGGGCAGGGCGAGGATCCTCTACGTCACCGTTGCCTATCGGGTGCGACGCTGGTGGATCAGTCTGACCGTCGAAGCTTCCGATCTCCACACATCCCACCATCACCGGCCCCGCAACCATGGTGATGACGGTGGCTGGGTCGGGATCGACCGCGGGTTGACCGCCTTCGCTGTCGCCGCGAACGCTGACGGTACTGAGGTTGCCCGCATCAATACCGCGCCTAAACCACTGGCCGCTGGGCTGGATCGGCAACGACGGCTCGCGAAGTCGGTGTCTCGGAAACAGAGAGGATCCCACAACCATCAGCAGGCGGTCGCCCAGTTGGCCCGCCACCATCACAGGGTCGCAAATATTCGCCGTCATTTCGCTCATCAGGTCGCTAACCAGCTGGTCAAGACCCACGACCGGCTGGTTGTCGAAGACTTGCACGTGGCAGGAATGCTCGGCAACCGACGTTTGGCACGTGCGATCAGCGATGTCGGATGGGCGGATTTCGCGCGGCTGTTGGTCTACAAGCAGGCCTGGCATGGTGGCGCGGTCACCGTCGCGGATCGTTGGTTTCCATCGAGTAAAAGGTGCTCGACCTGCGGCTCACTCAACCAAAGGCTGGCGTTGACGGATCGAGTGTTCGTCTGCGGGTGCGGGTTTCGCGCTGATCGCGACCATAACGCGGCGGTCAACCTCGCACTGTGGCCGACCATCGAACAAGACTTTTCACGATCCCCGGACCCCCAAGCAGGAGGCCGGGTTACCAATGTCCGCCGACGGGAAGGCGCTGACCGAACCCCTGTGGGTATCGGCGAAACCGTCCTGGTAGACGCGGGAACCGAGGTTCACGCCACGCTTGTGGCGTGAACCAACGACGCCCGAGAAGGGCGGTGTCCGGGACCCTTTAGGTTTCCGGACACGCTGTAGCACCGAATTCAGCCAATTCGACCCTCGTCTCCCCGTACTTGCGGGTCTTCAACGCCACATAGCCTGCGGGCCAGACGATTTCGGGTGAACGGCTCGACCGTTCCACTACCACCAGCGCGTCGGGTGCGAGCCAGCCGTTGTTCGCCAGTGCGGTGAGGTCGGCGATCACGTCGTCGGTGCTCACGTCGTACGGCGGGTCCGAGAACACCACGTCGTAGGCCCTCGGCGCCGTCTGTTTCAGCACCGAGGCCACGCTGCCCAGGCGCAATTCCGCGCCCGGTAGGCCGATTTCGGCGATGTTGGCGCGCACGATGTCGGCGGCCTTGCGGTCGGATTCGACCAGCAGTGCCTGCGCGGCCCCGCGGGACAGCGCTTCCAAGCCGAGCGCTCCCGAGCCCGCGTACAGGTCCAGGACCAGTGTTCCGTCCAGATCAAGGCGCGAATCGATCGCGCTGAACAGCGCTTCGCGCACCCGATCCGAAGTAGGCCGGGTTCCGGCGGGCGGCACTTTCAAGCGCCGCCCACCGGCTACACCCGCGACGATGCGGGTCATTCGGACTCGCGGGCGACCAGTTCCACCAACAGGTCGCCGCCCTCTACCTGCGCGACCTTGGTGGTCGCGATCCGGCCGACCACGCCACCGCGCGGGGCGGTGATGGCGGCTTCCATCTTCATCGCCTCGATGGTGCCCACGGTGTCACCGGCGTGGATCTCGTCGCCTTCGGACACCGCCAGGGTGACCACGCCGGCGAACGGTGCCGCGATGTGGCCGGCGTTGTTCTTGTCGGCCTTCTCCGCGACGGGCACCTCCGACGCGACGGACCGGTCACGCACCGCTACCGGCCGCAATTGCCCGTTCATGATGCACATGACCGTGCGCATGCCCTTCTCGTCGGGCTCGGAGATCGCCTCGAGGCCGATGAGCAGGGTCACGCCCTTCTCCAACTGCACGCGGTGCTCTTCGCCGCGGCGCAGACCGTAGAAGAACTGGTTCTCCGACAGCCCGGTGGTGTCGCCGTACTTCTCGCGGTGGGCGTTGAACTCCGCGGTCGGGCCGGGGAACAGCAGCCGGTTCAGCGTTTCGCGACGCTGCGCCGACGTGCCGTCCAGACCTGCCTGTTCCGCTGCGGTGAGCGGGGTTTCGGGCTTGGGCTGGTTGCGTCCGGCCAGCGCCTTGGTACGGAACGGCTCGGGCCAGCCGCCCGCGGGTTCGCCGAGTTCGCCGCGCAGGAAGCCGATCACCGAATCGGGGATGTCGTAGCGGCCCGGATCGGCGGCGAAGTCCTCGATATCGACGCCGGTGCCCACCAGGGCAAGGGCGAGATCGCCGACGACCTTCGACGACGGGGTCACCTTGATCAGGCGACCCAGCAGCCGGTCCGCGGCCGCGTACTTGGCCTCGACCTCTTCGAACCGGTCGCCCAGGCCCAGCGCGATCGCCTGCTGACGCAGGTTCGACAGCTGACCGCCGGGGATCTCGTGGGTGTACACGCGCCCGGTCGGCGCGGGCAGACCCGATTCGAACGGTGCGTAGACCTTGCGCAGCGCTTCCCAATACGGCTCGAGATCGCACACGTTCTGCAAGTTCAAACCGGTGTCACGGTCGGTGTGCGCGGTGGCCGCGACGATCGCCGACAGCGCGGGCTGACTCGTGGTGCCCGCCATCGCCGCGGAGGCGCCGTCGACCGCGTCGGCACCGGCTTGCCAGGCAGCCAGGTATGTGGCCAGCTGACCGCCGGGGGTGTCGTGGGTGTGCACGTGCACCGGTAGATCGAAGTTACTGCGAAGGGCGGTAACGAGTTTCGCGGCGGCGGGGGCGCGCAGCAGACCGGCCATGTCCTTGATGGCGAGCACGTGGGCACCCGCGTCGACGATCTGTTCGGCCAGCTTCAGGTAGTAGTCCAGCGTGTACAGGGATTCGTTCGGGTCCATGAGGTCGCCGGTGTAGCTGAGCGCGACTTCGGCTACGGCAGTTCCGGTTTCGCGGACCGCGTCGATGGCCGGGCGCATCTGGTCGACATTGTTCAGCGCGTCGAAGATGCGGAAGATGTCGATACCGGTGGTGGCGGCCTCGGAAACGAAAGCGCGCGTTACCTGTTCGGGGTAGGGCGTGTAGCCCACGGTGTTGCGACCGCGCAGCAGCATCTGCAAACAGATGTTCGGCACGGCTTCGCGCAAGGCGGCCAAGCGTTCCCACGGGTCCTCGTGCAGGAAGCGCAGTGCCACATCGTAAGTCGCGCCGCCCCACGCTTCGATCGAGAGCAGTTCGGGGGTCAGGCGCGCGACGTGCCCGGCCACACCGAGCAGACCGTTGGTGCGCACGCGCGTGGCCAGCAGCGACTGGTGCGCGTCACGGAAGGTGGTGTCGGTGACGCCCAGTGCCTTCTGTTCGCGCAGGGCCTTGGCGAAACCGTCCGGGCCGAGGGTGAGCAGCCGCTGGCGCGAACCGGCCGGCGGCGGCAGCGTCAGGTCCACGGCGGGCAGCTTGTCGTACGGGTACACCGTGGTCGGGCGGTCACCGTTGGGCTTGTTGACGGTGACGTCGGCCAGGTAGGTCAGGATCTTGGTGCCACGGTCGGCCGAGGCCCGCGAGGTGAGCAGTTCGGGACGCTCGTCGATGAACGAGGTGGTCACCCGGCCCGCCTGGAAGTCGGGGTCGTCGAGCACCGACATCAGGAACGGGATGTTGGTCGTCACGCCACGGATGCGGAACTCCGCCAGCGCGCGCTGGGCGCGGGCCGCGGCGGCGGGCAGGTCGCGACCGCGGCAGGTGAGCTTCACCAGCATCGAATCGAAGTAGGCGCCGATCTCCGCGCCCAGGTTCGCGCCGCCGTCCAGGCGAATGCCCGCGCCGCCGGGGGTGCGGTAGGCGGTGATGCGGCCGGTATCGGGGCGGAAACCGTTGGCCGGGTCCTCGGTGGTGATGCGGCACTGCAGCGCGGCACCGCGGATCTGCACCGTTTCCTGGCTCAGACCCAGATCGGCCAGGGACTCCCCCGCCGCGATGCGCAGCTGCGACTGCACCAGGTCGACGTCGGTGATCTCCTCGGTGACCGTGTGCTCGACCTGGATGCGCGGGTTCATCTCGATGAACACGTGGTTGCCGCGCTCGTCGAGCAGGAATTCCACGGTGCCTGCGTTGATGTACCCGATCTGCCGGGCGAAGGCCACCGCGTCGGCGCAGATGCGTTCGCGCAGCTCCGGCGACAGGTTCGGGGCGGGCGCGAGCTCGATCACCTTCTGGTGGCGGCGCTGCAGCGAGCAGTCGCGTTCGAACAGGTGCATGACATTGCCGTGCTGGTCGGCCAGGATCTGCACCTCGATGTGGCGCGGGTTGACCACGGCCTGCTCGAGGAACACGGTCGGATCGCCGAACGCCGACTCCGCTTCGCGCGACGCCGCTTCGATCGACTCGCGCAGCTGCTCGGGTGCGGCGACCCGGCGCATGCCGCGACCGCCACCACCGGCGACGGCCTTGACGAAGATGGGGTATTCGAGTTCGGCTGAGGCAGCGATCAATTCGTCGAGATCGGCCGAGGGCTCGCTGGACTTCAGCGTCGGCAGCCCGGCCGCCTTGGCCGCGGCGATCGCGGTGGCCTTGTTGCCCGCCATCTCGAGGATCTCGGCGGTGGGGCCGATAAAGGTGATGCCCTCGGCGGCACAGGCCGCGGCGAGGTCGGGGTTCTCCGACAGGAAGCCGTAACCGGGGTAGATCGCGTCGGCACCGGCGCTCTTGGCGGCTTCGATGATCGCGGCGATCGACAGGTACGCGCGAACCGGATGGCCTTCTTCGCCGATCTGATAGGACTCGGCCGCCTTGAGGCGATGCACGGAATTGCGATCTTCGTACGGGAACACCGCGACCGTTCCGATGCCTAGTTCATAGGCCGCACGGAAGGCACGGATAGCGATCTCGCCGCGATTGGCGACCAAGACTTTCGAGAACATTGGCCTACGGTACCCGGCTGTGAGCGCGGGCCGAACAGGCAAGGTGGGTTCGCGGCATTGTTCACACCGCAGGGCGTCCACCTGCGAAGTCGCGGTAATCCGACCGTCACATCTCACCCACCGCGGCGGTGCGCGGTGCGCGGGTCGGGTGGCAGTACTACACAGCGCGGGCGGCCGGGCGAACTCCCGATGGCGTTTTCACACGCAACCGCACGGCTACACCTACCGAAACTGCCTGAACAGGCGTATTTTTTAGGGCGCGGCGTGCGAAAGATGCACGAGCACGCGGATTTACCTCGGTGTACGCAGGTCACCGGGGATTGCGCGGTGCGTTCGGGAGCCTTACTTCGCACGTTACGCACGGGTAGGTTTGCGTAGAATCCCTTGCAGCACTGGACTTCTCCGCACGCAATGTCCGCATTCAGCGAATATTGCGAACAGTGCGCGTTAGTATCTTGCTCGTGCGGAAGATGTACGCGGGGGCCAGGCTACGAAGGCTGCGCGAAGAACGGCGAATGACTCAGGCAGCTCTCGCGAAATCGCTGGATCTGTCACCCAGCTATCTCAACCAGCTAGAGCGCGATCAGCGTCCGCTGACCATTCCCGTTCTGCTGAAACTGAACTCGACCTTCGACCTGGACGTGCAGTTCTTCGCCGCCGATTCCGACGCGCGGCTGGTCTCGGACCTGCACGAGGTGCTGGTGGAAGCCGCGGGGGGCGGCGATACCGCACCGATCACCGAGGTCGAGGAACTGGCCACGCGGCTGCCGGAGGTGGCCCGGATCGTGATCGCGATGCACCGGCGGCTGCGCGCGGCCACCGACCAACTCGACTTGCTGTCCTCACGCGTGGACACCCCGACCGGCTCGCCGGGCACCCCCATGCCCTACGAAGACGTGCGCGACTTCTTCTACGACCACCGCAACCACATCTCGACCCTCGACCACGCCGCCGAGCAACTGTTCGAGGAATCGGGTCTGAGCATCGGTTCGCTGGATCGTCAGCTGGCCCGCATCGCCGAGGAACGCGCCGGGGTGACGGTGCTGGTGCGCGGCGACGGCGCGGACCCGACCATCCCCAAACGCCACTACGACCCCGACACCCGCACCCTGACCCTGGCCCGACGGCTGCGTCCGGGCCAGCGCGCGTTCCAGATCGCGGTCACGCTCGGGCTACTGCTCTACAGCCGCGAGATCGACACGGTGCTCGCCGAATCGCGGGCGCTGACCGGCGAATCCCGCACCCTGGCCAGGGTGGGGCTGGCCAACTACTTCGCGGGCGCGCTGATCCTGCCGTACGGGCGGTTCCTGCGATCGGCCGAGGAACTGCGCTACGACGTGGACCTGCTCGCGCTGCGTTTCGAGGTCGGGTTCGAGACGATCTGCCATCGACTGGCCACCCTGCAGCGGCAGGGACAGCGCGGAGTGCCGTTCTTCCTCGTGCGCACCGACCGAGCGGGCAACATCTCGAAACGTCAGTCCGCCACGGCTTTTCACTTCTCTCGCGTCGGCGGCAGCTGCCCGCTGTGGGTCACGCACGAGGCCTTCGCCCAACCGGGCCGCATCCTGACCCAGATCTCGGAGATGCCCGACGGGCGCCGCTACCTGTGGATCGCGCGCACCACCCCGGCCGCGCCGCAGGGGCACGGGACGGCGGCGAAGAACTTCGTCATCGCGCTGGGCTGCGATATCGAATACGCCGACCGGCTGGTGTATTCGCAGGGGCTGCAGCTGGACGACTCCATGGTGACGGTGCCGATCGGGGCCGGATGCAAGGTGTGCGAGCGGCCCGCGTGCCCGCAGCGGGCGTTTCCGCAGATCGGGCGGCCGCTGGCGGTGGTCGAGCACACCAGCACCGATCTGCCGTATCCGCGGTTGCCGTACAGTGCCACGAACGCGGTGGCGCGAGCCGTGCCTTCGTAGTTCAGGATTTGGCGAGGTATTCGAGGCGTTCGCCGTCGACGGCGGCGTGCATCATGCCCGCCAGGCCGGGGTGGTTGACCAAGCCGGGATCCTCGGCCACGACCTGTCTGGCCAATTCCTGTGCGGCGGTGATGACTTCGAGGTCGTCGAGCAGCGACAGCAGACGTAGCGAGCGCGCGGTGCCCGACTGTGCCGAGCCGAGGACGTCGCCCTCACGGCGTTGACGCAGGTCGAGTACCGACAATTCGAAACCGTCGGTGGTGGCGGCGACCGCGTCGAGCCGGGCCATCGCCGTGCCGCCGGGTGCGGCATCGGTGACCAGCAGGCACAGGCCGGGATGCTTGCCGCGTCCGATGCGGCCGCGCAGCTGGTGCAGCTGGCTCACGCCGAACCGGTCGGCGTCCACGATCACCATCACCGTGGCGTTGGGGACGTCGACACCGACCTCGACGACGGTGGTGCAGACCAGCACGTCGATAGCGCCGTCGTTGAATTGGCGCATCACGTGGTCTTTTTCGTCGGACGGGAGCCTGCCGTGCAGCAGGCCGACGCGCACGCCGGACAGCGGACCGGCGCTCAACGTCTCGTACATCTCGACGGCCGCGGCGGTGGTGGGTGGCTCCTTCTCCTTCTTACCCTTGGCCGGTGGCGCGTCGGGGTCCTCGCCGATGCGCGAGCAGACCACGTACGCCTGCCGACCCTGTCCGACCTCTTCGACGATGCGTTCCCAGGCGCGATCCACCCAACCCGGATGTGCTTTGCGCGGAACGACTTTCGACACGATCGGTGAGCGCCCCTTGGGAAGCTGCGTGAGCGTGGAGGTTTCGAGGTCACCCAGGGTGGTCATCGCGATGGTGCGCGGGATAGGAGTGGCGGTCATGACGAGCAAGTGCGGGCTGATGCCGTCTTTGGCCTTGGCGCGCAACGCATCTCGCTGTTCGACGCCGAAGCGGTGCTGTTCGTCGACCACGACCAGGCCGAGGTCGAAGAACTCCACGGAGTCCTGGATCAGCGCGTGGGTGCCGATGACGATGCCCGCCTCGCCGGTCATCGCGTCCAGCAGTGCGGCCTTCTTCGCGGCGGTCGACATGGATCCGGTGAGCAGCACGATCTTGGTCGACTTGTCGGCGGCGCCGAGTTCGCCCGCGTTGCCGAGTTCGCCGAGCATGGCGCGCAGTGAGCGATAGTGCTGGGAGGCAAGGACTTCGGTGGGGGCAAGCAAGGCGCACTGCCTGCCCGAGTCCACTACTTGCAGCATGGCGTTCAGTGCCACGATCGTCTTGCCCGAACCCACTTCGCCCTGCAGCAGGCGGTGCATCGGGCGGGTGCGTGACAGGTCTGACGAGATGTCCTCGAGCACCTGCAGCTGGCCTTCGGTGAGCTCGAACGGCAAACGCTGGTCGAAGGTCGCGGCGATGCCGTCGGGGGTGGGCGGGCAGGCCGGGGCGGTGCGACCCTCTACCTCGTGACGGCGTTCGGCCAGCACCAGTTGCAGGGCGAGCGCTTCATCGAAACGCAGTCTGTCCCTGGCTTTTTCGATGTCGAGCTTGTGTTCGGGCAAGTGGATCAGACGCAGGGCGTCGGAGATCGGGAGCAGTTGGCGTTCGTCGCGCAGGTCTTCGGGTAGCGGGTCCTCGATGGGGTCGAGTTGGTCCAGGACCTGACGGATGCACGCGAGCAGGTCCCAGCTCTGGACCTTCGCAGTCGCCGGGTACACGGGGACGAACTCGCGCTCGAAGAACGAGGCATCCACTCCCCCAGCGCCTTTCGCGCTCTGCGCCAGCCCACGCAATGCACCGCTGCCGCGCACGGAGGTCAGTTCCTCCACGCCCGCTTCGGCCTTGTCGGGCAGGATCAGGTAATCGGGGTGCGACAGGTTCCAGCGATCGGGCCGCCACCAGTGCACGGTGCCCGACATCATCGCTCGCACACCCTCTTTCACCAGATAGCGCACCTTGTCACCGTTGAAGAAGGTGACCTCCATCGGACGTTGCGCGCCGGTGTCCAGCTGCACTTTCAACAGCGAGCCGCGGCGGTTCTTCATCGGGCGCAGTTCGGTTTTCGTCACGCGGCCGATGACCGTGATGTGCGCGCCCTCCTCCGGCTCCTCCTCGGTGAGAGGCTGGCCCTGGGTGGCGTAGCGCGCCGGGTAGTGGCGCAGCAGGTCCTCGACGGTGGTCATGTCGAACGCCTCGGTCAGCCGGTCGGCCGCCTTCACGCCCAACACGTGGTCGAGCCGGTCACTCAATGTCGCCATCTACTCGACCCCTATCTGCACCAGATCCGCTTGCTGTCCACCGGAATACACGACCACCTCGACACCGGGGAAACCGGCCGTCACATGATCGGCGAGCACCTGCGCCAACTCGGGCCCCGCATCGGCACCCATCAGCAGGGTCACCAATTCCCCACCCAGACCCAGCATTCGGTCCAGCAGGATGCGTCCCGCGCCGACCACGTCCGGGTCGATCACCACCACATCATGGCCGACCAGCCCCAATCCGTCACCGGGCGAACACATTCCGACCATGGTCAACGCACGCACCCGAGCCGCCCGCAACGCACCCCACCGGGTGGTCGCCGCCGCCTCCGACATGGCGAACGCGTCATCGACCGCGATCCGCCCCCGATCATGCACCGCCAACGCCGCCAACCCCTGCACCATCGAGGCACTGGGCAACAACAACACGTCACGTGACCCGTCACGCGCGGCCACACCCGCGGCCACCAACTCCTGCGCGGGCAAGGCTCCGTTGGGCAACACCAACACTTCCCGATTCGGCATCGCGCGGATCGCCCGCAGCAGGGTGTCCGTATCGACCTGCCGATCGCCCCGCACCACCACTGCTCCGGCGTCCTCGAACAAGCGCGCGGCAGCTGCGCCGGCGGCAACCGCCAGGACGCCGCGGTCCGCGAGGACATCACGCGCAACCTCTCCGAGGACGGGGTCGTCGCCGGTTACCGGCACACCATCGCGGCCCGCGGAGTCCGGCAGCCGATCACCGGCGCTCGCGTGCGACGCGGAATTGTCCCGGCCGTGATGGTCGGCGCGCCCTTCGGTGCGCAGCTCGTGGTGGCCGCCCAGCGGCGCGGTCACCGCGAAACTCTCGATGCGAATCCCGGTGACCGTCCCCACCGCCAGCCCTGCCTCGATCGCGGCACCGGCATCGCGACAGTGCACGTGGGCGGACCAGGTGGTGTCGCCGTCACCGACGACGACCACGGAGTCGCCGAGAACGGCGAGACGATCCCGCAGACCGCCAGCGGCCGCGTCATCGGTGCCGGAGATCACGTACATGACTTCGAAGTGCGGATCGGTGCGATCCTGATCGGCATTCGCCCCCCGGCATTGCGTGTCCGACATCGCGCGCGTTCCGCCCACGGCGGCTGCATGACGGAACTCACCATCATCGTCCGAAGGCTCGATTCGCCGCCCCGATCCGCGGTCGATCGCCCTTGTCGCAGCGTCGGCGCTGACGGCCGCAGCCGAGTCGAGTCGCGGTGCCGGGTCGTCGTCGCGTCGCTCCTCGGTAGGGCACGCCTCCCCGTCACCGCCGGACCGAGGGTGCGGGCCGTGCTCGCCTCGGTCTCCACGCGTGTACCTGACCCGGGTGGGTGCTTCGCCGCAGACTTCGGTCACCAGGCAGTCCAGCAGCACCAACAGGCCGCGCGCGCCCGCGTCGACCACGCCGGCCGCGCGCAGAACGCCCAGTTGGGCCGGAGTTTCGCTCAGGGCGCGGGCAGCGCCGTCGGCAGCGCTTCGGGCAACGGTGGCCAGCGATGGGTCGGCGGATTCGGCGGCGGCTACTGCGGCCCGGTCGAGGACGGTCAGGATCGTGCCTTCGACCGGGGCACTCAATCCGGTTCGCACCAGAATCGCCGACCGGCGCAGTGCGGCCTGTAGTCGCTCGCCGGTCAGCGGTCCTGCGATGACTGCCTCGGCGATCCCGCGCAGCACCTGGGACAGGATGATCCCCGAATTCCCGCGTGCACCGGTGGTCGCACCGCGAGCCAGTGCCTGGGCGACCAGATGCGCGTTGACGGGCGTGCGGTCGGTGGGCGCTTGGGCGGGCAGATGCGCGTTGACGGGCGTCCGGTCGGTGGGCGCTTGGGCGGGCAGATGCGCGTTGACCGCCGTCCGGTCGGCGCCCGCCTGAGCAGCCTGATGCGCGTTGACCGCCGTCCGGTCGGTGCGCATCTGGGCGACCGCGTCGACACCCGTTCGGTCGGCGATATCGAACACCTGTTCGCCGGTATCCGCCGATCCTGCGGCCGGAGTGCCCGAAGTCACCTCCCCGGTTTCGTCGGCGTCGGATCGCGTCTCGAGCACCGCACGTTCGGCGGCGGCGACCGCGGCCCGCATGGTGGCGAGCAGGTTGGTTCCGGTGTCGGAGTCGGCGATGGGAAACACGTTGAGGGCGTCGATTTCGGCGCGGCGCAGTTCCAGGTCGGTGCGGCAATGACGGGCCCAGACCAGCAGGTCACCACCGTCGAGACAGTCCCGCACGTGCGCCACCGCCACCTCGCTCCCCGTTCTGCGTGCCCGCGCGCCGAGCACGCACGCCAGATTAGCGGCAGCCACCGACGTCTCCCCACCCGAGCGCGACGGCCTACCGTGCCTGGCCTGCGGCACGCGCCGCCGCCGCCACTCCACGCGAACGCGGCGGCATACCGTGCCTGGCCTGCGGCACGCGCCGCCGCCACCACTCCACCCGAACGCAGCGGCCTACCGTGCCTGGCCTGCGGCACGCGCCGCCGCCACCACTCCACGCGAACGCGGCGGCCTACCGTGCCTGGCCTGCGCACGCGCCACCACCACCCCAGCGGGTGGGGTCCTTCCGGTCGAACGCTCGTGGCCACCGGCCCCCGACCGGTTTCAGCGGCAGAACCGCAACAGGTATGCTGTTTCCCGGAAGGGCCCTCGTCCGGGCTGTGCTCGGCGATTCGACCGGGATACCCGGTTTGGAAGTTCGAGGCCCGGCCCGCTAGTCTTGCAGGGTTGCCTCGTGCGGCCCACGTGGGTCTGCGCTGGCCGACATCAGTCGGCAAGGCATTTGACTGAATCAGTTTCCGGTTCAACGGGCATTCGTGCGCCGTTAGCCGCTTATGACATGAAGGAGCTCGCGACATGGCTGCCGTTTGCGACGTCTGCGCCAAGGGCCCCGGTTTCGGGAAGTCGGTTTCGCACTCGCACCGGCGCACCAACCGTCGCTGGAACCCGAACATCCAGACCGTGCGTGCGCAGGTTGCCCCTGGCAACACTCGCCGGATGAATGTGTGCACCTCCTGCCTGAAGGCCGGCAAGGTCGCCCGCGGCTGATTTTCAGCCCATACGTTCTGCCGACAGTCCCCCGGCACCCCCTTGTGGGTGATCGGGGGTTTTGTCGTCCGTGAGTGACTGGCGGATCGCGCCGCTGACAGCGAACCGGGTCACCGAACTGGCCGCCTGCCATATCGCCACCTGGCGCGAGTCCTACGACACCCTGGTCCCCGCCCACATCCTGGACGGCTTCGACCTGGATCGCTCGGCGATCACCTGGGAACGTCGCCGCGCCGAAGGCACCCACCGGCTGCCCGTCGCCCTCGTCGACGACCGTGTGATCGGCTTCGCCTCCGCGACCGACCGCCGCCGAACCCTCGCCCACGTCGATCGCGACCACGACGAAATCACCGAGATCGCCGACAAGTCATGCGCGGTCAGCAAGACCGCTCCCGCACCCGGCGAGACCGAGACCGCACCCGGCGAGACCGAACTCGAGGCCCTCTACATCCGCAGCGCCTGGCACGGCACCGGCATCGCCGACGCCCTGATCGAATCGGCCGCACCCGGATCACCGTGCACCCTCTGGGTCTTCGCCGACTACCCGCGCGCCCACGCCTTCTACCGCCGCCACGGCTTCACCGACACCGGCATCCACCGCCTCGACCCGTTCACCCTGCTGCCCGAACAACTGTGGCGCCGCGCCCCCGGTTAGACGCACCTGCGCCACCGACCATGCGCGGTCGAAGAGGCTCCGCGCCAGCGCACACCGCCGAGAACTGCCCGGCACCCGGCGTAATCGCCCAGAACGCCTCCGAATAGTCAGAAAACTGATTTTCAGGCAGCGTTTTGGGCGATTACGCCGGAAGTCGGCGCGTACCCGCGCGTGTGCTGCGGACAGTGACCACTGCGCGTCGGGCGCTGCGCGCCATACGCAGCCCGCGAATGTTGCGCATCGAAGCCCGGTTAGTGTGACGCCCATGAGTACCACCGAACCGGTCCCCGCCGCCCAGATCATCGACGGCGTGCTGCAGCTGACCATCGCCACCGCCGCCGCGGGCACCTCGATGGATTTCGATCTGATCGATGCGGGCACCGCCGCCCTGCGCACCCTCGACCCGTCGGTCGGCGCGATCCTGCTCACCGGCGCGGGCGCGAACTTCTGCGCGGGCGGCAATGTCCGCAACTTCGCCGCCGCCGATGATCGTGGCGCCTACCTGTTCGACAAGGCCGCCGTACTGCACGACTACGTCCGCGCGCTGGTGCAGGCCCCCGTGCCCGTGGTCGCCGCCGTGCAGGGCTGGGCGGCGGGCGCGGGCATGAGCCTGGTCTGCGCCGCCGACATCGCCATCGGCGGCCCGTCCACCAAACTGCGCCCCGCCTACCCCGGCATCGGCCTGACCCCCGACGGCGGCATGTCCTGGACCCTCCCGCGGATCGTGGGCCTGAGCCGCGCCCGCGAGATCCTGCTCACCGACGCGGTCCTGGATGCCACCGAAGCTGTTCAACTCGGAATCCTCAGCCGCACAGTCGAAGACGACGACATCCGCGCCGAGGCCCTGCGCGTGGCCCAGTCCTTCGTCACCGGCCCCCGCGCCACCTACACGGCCATGAAAAAGCTGCTGGCCCAGTCGCCGACAGCGACACTGGACCAGCAGCTGGACGCCGAACGCGACGGCATCGCCGCCGCCGCGAACAACAGCACCGGGCGCGAAGGCGTCGACGCCTTCGTAGCCAAGCGCAAGCCCGATTACCGCGGGCTGAGCTGAATCACCTTCAGCAGGCGGCACCGAGGGCGCTGAAGGTGTTCTGCAGCAGGCAGGTCACCTTCGCGTTCACGCCCGAGGAGATCGTGGAGGTGCCGGTGGAGGTCCATTCCTCGCCGACCTGGGTGGTGGCGACGGGGGCGGCCTGCTCGTTGTAGGGCTCGAGCTGCAGGCCCTGCGCCGAGGCCGCGCCCGCGCCCGCGGTGATGGCGGCGGCGACGGCGGCGGTGGCAAGCGCGGCGCGAACGGTGGAGATGTACATCCGGTTGTGCTCCTTCATCATTTTCTGGTGCGGGCGACGCCCCGGGTCAGGGCAGCCGCCAGTCGACGGGGTCCGCGCCGAGTTCGTCGAGCAGTTCGTTGACCCGGGAGAAGGGTCGCGAACCGAAGAACCCGCGCGAGGCGGAAAGCGGTGAGGGGTGCGCCGATTCGACATAGGGCACCTCGGCGTCGACGAGTGTGGGCTTGAGCGCGCGGGCGTCGTTGCCCCACAGCACGGCCACCAGCGGTTCGTCGCGGGCGACCAGCGCCCGGATCGCCTGTTCGGTGACCGCCTCCCAGCCCTTGCCACGATGCGACGCGGGTGCGCCGGGAGTGACGGTGAGTACCCGATTCAACAGCAGCACACCCTGATCCGACCACGGACTCAGGTCACCGCAGGTCGGCGTATCGAATCCGAGGTCCTTGCTGTATTCGGCGAAGATGTTGGACAGGCTACGCGGGACCGGCGAAACCTGCGGTGTGACAGAGAAACTCAGCCCCATCGCGTGGCCGGGCGTGGGGTACGGGTCCTGGCCGACGATGAGCACCCGCACCTTCTCGAACGGGCGTGTGAACGCGCGCAGCACGTTCTCCCCTTCAGGCAGGTAGCCGCGACCTGCCGCGTTCTCTTCGCGCAGGAACTCGCCCATTTCGCTGATGCGGTCGCGGACCGGCTCCAGTGCCCGGGCCCAGCCCGGATCGATGATCTCCGACAGTGGTTTGGCACCCATGACCGCACAACCTATCGTTCGTCGTCGGTGCGGGTGGCGTCCGCCCCACGGAACGATTCCCAGCCGGTGCCGCCGGTGGGTGCCGCGCCGTCGACGGTGACGCCGCTGCCTGCGGTGACCACGCCGATCGGCCGCCAGCCCGCGGGCAATGCGACACCGGCGGGCCAGGTTCCGGCGAAGGCGTGGTCTTCGCCGCCCGCCAGCACCCAGTGCGCGGCGTCGGCGTCCAGGCGCTTGGCGACCGCGGACAGTTCCGGGTCGGTCAGTGCCGTGCTGTGGACGTCGATGGCGACATGTGAGGCGGCGGCCAGATGTCCGAGGTCGGCGAGCAGGCCGTCGGAGATGTCGGTGAGGCTGGTCGGGATGTCGGTGCCGAACGCGTCGACGACCGCGGCGTAGGGCGGTTGCGGAACACGGTGGGTGGCAAGCGCATAGGCGAACTCGGGGTCGGATGTGTCTGCACCGCTGGTCAATACGGCAAGCCCCGCGCCGGACCAGCCGAGTTCGCCTGCGACCGCGACGATGTCGCCGACTCCGGCGCCAGAGCGGGTGATCGCGGCCTGTCCGCCGAGGTCGCCGAACGCGGTCACCGAGACGACCAACTGTTCGCTGCGCACCAGGTCCCCACCGGCGATGGACCCACCGGCGCGGGCGGCTTCGATCCACATCCCGTCGGCGATCCCCTCGACCACCGCCACGGGAGTATCGGCCGGGCAGCCCAGCGCGACCACGAACGCCGTCGGGCGGGCTCCCATCGCCACGACGTCGGCGGCGTTCTGGGCGATGGCCTTGCGGCCGATGTCCACCGGCGAGGACCAGTCCAGGCGGAAGTGCCTGCCTTCCACGAGCATGTCGGTGCTCACCACGAACCGCCCGTCGGGCGCGGCCACCAGCGCGGCATCGTCACCGGGACCCAGCAGCACGTGCGCGGCCTGTTCGCGACCGGCGTTGATTCGGTCGATCAGGGCGAATTCGCCCAGCTCACGCACTGTCTGCGGACGGCTGTCCTCGCTGATGACCGACCCCTTCCCACTGTGCTGCGAACCGACGAAATCGCCCCGACGGTACCCTTTCGAAGGCGATCGGGCACCACCGACGGTGCAGGCGAACCCGCGAACGGAAGGACCACACAGCTATGGCGGACTCGAACCCGGAGGATCGCGACCAGGCGACCACCCCCGACGACACCGTCACTGCTGATGCGAAAGCGGTCGGCGACAAGTCGACATCGGGCGACGCCGCGAACGCAGGCGCCGGTGCGGCCTCCGACACAGACGCGAACGAATCGGACTCCGACGACACCGACCTCGAGCCGACCCACTCCCCCGCGCTCATCGCCACGGCGGTCGCCCTGCCCATCGTCCTGATCGTCGCAGTCCTGGTGGCCGCCTTCGTCGCCCTACGCGCCCCCGTCGAACGCGAACCCCTCGCGCTGGGCCCCGTCCCGGCCCCCGCCGCCGACGGCCCCGCCTGCCACACCCTGCTCCCGGCCCTGCCCGCCGATCTCGGCGACTACACCAAGGCCACCCTCGTCGAACCCGCCCCGCCGGCCACCCGCGCCTGGCAGCTGCCCGACGGCGGCGACCCGATCACCCTGCGCTGCGGCCTGGACCGCCCACTGGAATTCAACCGGGCGTCCCCGTTGACGGAGATCGACGGCGTGAAGTGGTTCCAGGTCCGCGACGAGGTCGGCAAGACCGGCACGTGGTTCGCGGTGGACCGCGAGACCTACATCGCCCTGACAGTCCCCGACAACTCGGGCACCAGCGCGGTGCAGATCGTGTCCGACACCATCACCGCGAATCTGCCTGCGCGCGAACCGACTCCGGGCGAACTCTGAGCTAACAGCCTGAGCCCGAACCCATTACAGGAACGGCACCCCGAAACCCAAGCGCCCGAACAGAACTAGCGCAGCCCGGTCCCACGCGACAGCGCCGTCTCGATCAGCGTCGACACCAGCGTCGGATAGTCCACACCACTGGCCTCCCACATCCGCGGGTACTGCGAGATCGGCGTGAATCCGGGCATCGTGTTGATCTCGTTGATCACCGGCCCGTTCTCGGTGACGAAGAAGTCCACTCGCGCCAGCCCCTGGCAGTCCAGCGCACGGAACGCGCGCACCGACAGCTCGCGGATCTCGTCGGCGACCTCGTCGTCGAGCTTGGCCGGCACGTCGAATTCGCACACGTCGTCGAGGTATTTGGTGGCGAAGTCGTAGAACTGCGGCGCGGCCGCGTCGGCATCGGGCATCCGGATCTCGGAGACCACACTGCCGCGCACTTCACCGTCGGCGAATTCCAGTACGCCACACTCGACTTCGCGTCCGACGATGCCCGCTTCGATGATCACCTTCGGGTCGTGAACCCGCGCGGCGGCGATCGCCGCGGGCAGGTCGGCCCAGTCAGTGATCTTGGTGATGCCGATCGACGACCCACCGCGCGCCGGCTTCACGAAGGCGGGCAGCCCGATCCGCGCACGGTCGTCATCGGACAGAGTCTCGATCCCCGGCCGCAGCACAATCTGCACACCCACGGGTAAATTCTCGGCAGCCAGCAACTTCTTGGTGAACTCTTTGTCCATCCCCGCGGCACTGGCGAGAACGCCCGCACCCACATAGGGAATCCCGGCCAGCTCAAGCATCCCCTGCAGCGTGCCGTCCTCGCCGAAGGGCCCGTGCAGGATCGGGAACACCACGTCGACATTGCTCAGCACGGCGCCGGAATCCAGGGCAACCAGCGCACCGGAACGACCGGGGTCGGCGGCCAGGGTGAGTGCGGTTCCCGACGCGTCGACCTGCGGCTCGACGCCGTGACTCAGCGCCAACTCACCGATCCCGTCGGCCAGCACCCAACTGCCGGTGGCGGTGATGCCCACCGGCACCACCTCGTAGCGCGCCGGATCGAGGTTGCGCAGCACGCTGCTCGCCGATACGCACGAGACCGCGTGCTCGCTGCTGCGCCCGCCGAACACCACAGCTACCTTGATCCGTTCCGTCATGAACGTCACCGTAGTAGGTTCGCGCCGTGGTGGCGCTATCGCCCTTATTCGGGCTTGATGCGTCGCCCGAGCAGGCTGCCGACCGCCTCGTTCACCGACAGTCCCTCGTGGCACACCTTGTGCACGGCGTCGGTGAGCGGCATCTCCACCCCGTGCGCGGCGGCCAGCGCCCGCACCGATGTGCACGACTTCACACCTTCGGCCACTTGCCCATTGGTGGCTTCCTGCGCGGCGGCCATGGTGCCACCCGCGCCCAGCGCGAATCCGAACGAGCGGTTGCGCGACAGCGGCGAGGTGCAGGTGGCCACCAGATCGCCCACCCCGGCCAGCCCGGCCAACGTCACCGGTTGTGCCCCCAACGCGACCCCGAGCCGGATCACTTCGGCCAGCCCGCGCGTGATCAGACTGGCCACGGTGTTGTCGCCCAACCCCATCCCCGAGGCGATGCCGCAGGCCAGCGCGATGACGTTCTTACACGCCCCGCCGATCTCGCACCCGATCACATCGGTGTTGGTATACGGCCGGAAATACCCAGTCGCACAAGCTCTTTGCGCGGCTCCGGCCCGCTCGGTGTCGGTGCAGGCGATCACCGTGGCAGCCGGTTGCCGTTCGACGATCTCGTGCGCCAGATTCGGCCCCGACAGCACCGCGATGCGCCCCGGTTGCGCCCCGGTGACCTCCGCGATCACCTGACTCATCCGCAGCAGCGTCCCGGTCTCGATCCCCTTGGCCAGGCTCAGCAGGGTGGCGTCGGACCCGATATCGCCTTTCCACGCATCCAGATTCCCGCGCAGCGACTGTGACGGCACCGCGAGCACCACCAGATCCGCCCCGTCCAACGCGACCCGGTGATCGTCGGTGGCGCGCACCGGCGGCAACTGCACCCCCGGCAGGTAGAACGGATTGCGGTGTTCGGTGTCCAGCGCCTGCGCCACCTCCGCCCGCCTGGCCCAGATCGTGACGTCGGTGCCCGCTTCGGCCAACACCTTCGCGAACGCCGTACCCCACGACCCCGCACCCATTACTGCCGCCCTCGTCATCAGCCCAATATGCCATGCAAGGATCGAGCCCATGCACACCGTGCACGCCGTGATGGCGGTCAAGCAGATCGACAGGGCCAAGAGCAGGCTGGGCAGCGTGCTCAGTAGCTCGCAGCGCGCGCAGCTGGTGCTGGCCATGTTCACCGATACGGTCGTGGCCGCCATGGCCGTGCCGCAGCTGGTGTCGCTGACCGTGGTCACCCCTGATCCGCTGGTTGCCGCGCGTGCCAGGGAACTGGGCGCACATGTGTTGGACGAACCCCCCGCGGGCCACGACCCGCTCAACACCGCCCTGGCCGCGGGCGCGCAGAACGTGCGCGATCGCCACGGCCCCAGCCGCCTGCTCGCCCTCCAAGCGGACCTGCCTGCCCTGCGCCCGGCCGAACTGGCCGACGTTCTCGCCGTCGCGCCGCGCGGTGGTCGTTGCGTGGTGATCGATCACACGGGCACCGGTACCGCCGCATTGCTGATCCACGACCCCGCCGCCCCGCTGGCCCCCCGTTTCGGCGCCGATTCCGCCCGCGCGCACCGTGAGAGCGGTGCCGTAGTGCTGGAAGGTCACTGGCCTGGCCTGCGCAGCGACGTCGACACCCCCGAGGATCTGGACACCGTCGCCGCGCTGGGCGTCGGCGAATGCACCACCTCGACGCTGCGCGAATTCGGATTCGCCGCGCACAGAAGTGATCCCGTTCGCACCGTGTGCTGACCGATCGCCGGATTCGTCGCAGATCGGACGAACCGTACGATGTCGTGATGCGCGGCGACCCTTCCTCGAGGGATGATTGATCCCGTGAGCGATACGGAAACCATCAAGCAGCTGCCCCCGATTTCCCCGCCACCCGCGGCCGCCATCACCGCGGGCGGTGACGCCACGTCGCAGCGGTTGCCCCGCGATCGCTACCTCAATCGCGAGCTGAGCTGGCTGGACTTCAACGCCCGCGTGCTGGCCCTCGCCGAGGACGCGTCGCTGCCGTTGCTGGAGCGGGCCAAGTTCCTCGCGATCTTCGCGTCCAATCTCGACGAGTTCTACATGGTGCGCGTGGCCGGTTTGAAACGCCGTGCCGAAACCGGTCTCTCGGTGCGCTCGGCCGACGGTCGCTCCCCGTCGGAACAGCTCGAGATGATCACCGCCCGCGCCCAGGAATTGCAGAAGCGGCACGCGAAGGTCTTCATCGATGAGGTGAACCCGGCTCTGTCGGCCGAGGGCATCGACATCATCGGCTGGAACGATCTGGACGACACTGAGCGCGAACGCCTTTCGGGCTACTTCACCGACCAGGTCTTCCCGGTCCTGACCCCGCTGGCCGTTGACCCCGCGCACCCGTTCCCGTACATCTCCGGCCTGAGCCTGAACCTGGCCGTGACCGTGCGCGACAACGGCACCGGCGGCGAACACTTCGCCCGCGTGAAGGTCCCCGACAACGTCGACCGGTTCGTGCGCGTGCGCCGCACCGACGCACCGTCGGCGATCGCGGCCTTCCTGCCGATGGAAGACCTCATCGCCGCCCACCTGGACCTGCTGTTCCCCGGTCTGACCGTGGTGGAGACACATTCGTTCCGGATCACCCGCAACGCCGATTTCGAGGTCGACGAGGACCGCGACGAAGACCTGCTGCAGGCCATGGAACGCGAACTCGCGCGCCGCCGCTTCGGCAAGCCGGTGCGTCTCGAGGTGTCCGACGACATGACCGAGCACATGCTGGAACTGCTGTTACGTGAGCTGGAGGTCGACCCCGCCGACGTCATCCAGGTCCCCGGCCTGCTGGACCTGTCCTGCCTGTGGCAGGTCTACGGCGTGGACCGTCCCGAACTCAAGGACGCCCCGTACGTTCCGGCCACCCCGGCCGCGTTCGGCGAGCGCGAGACCCCGCGCAATGTGTTCACCGCGCTGCGCGAGGGCGACGTGCTGGTGCACCACCCCTACGACTCGTTCTCCACCAGCGTGCAGCGCTTCATCGAACAGGCCGCCGCCGACCCGCAGGTGCTGGCGATCAAGCAGACCCTGTACCGCACCTCCGGCGACTCCCCCATCATCAACTCACTGATCGAGGCCGCCGAGGCGGGCAAGCAGGTCGTGGCGCTGGTCGAGATCAAGGCTCGTTTCGACGAGCAGGCCAACATCAAGTGGGCGCGCGAACTGGAACAGGCGGGCGTGCACGTGGTCTACGGCCTGGTCGGCTTGAAGACTCACTGCAAGACCTGCCTGGTGGTGCGCCGCGAGGGTTCCACGATCCGTCGCTACTGCCACATCGGCACCGGCAACTACAACCCCAAGACCGCGCGCCTGTACGAGGACGTCGGGTTGTTCACTGCCGCACCGGAAATCGGCGCCGACCTCACCGACCTGTTCAACTCGCTGACCGGGTACTCCCGCAAGGACGACTACCGCAACCTGATGGTCGCGCCACTTGGTGTGCGCGCGGGCATCATCGAGCGTATCGATCGCGAAATCGAGCTGGCCGGACAGGGTTTGGACGCGCGGATTCGGATCAAGGCCAACGCGATCGTCGACGAGCAGATCATCGACGCCCTCTACCGCGCCTCCCAGGCCGGCGTGCCGGTGCAGATCGTGGTGCGCGGTATCTGCGGGCTGCGCGCGGGCGTGCCCGGCCTGAGCGAGAACATCGAGGTGCGCTCGATCCTGGGCCGGTTCCTCGAGCACTCTCGCGTGATGGAATTCGGTGCGCAGCAACAGACTTGGATCGGCAGCGCCGACATGATGCACCGCAACCTCGACCGCCGCGTCGAAGTGATGGTGCAGGTGAAAGATCCCAAGCTGGTGGATCAGCTGGCGCAGATGTTCGATTCCGCGCTGGACCCGATGACGCGTTGCTGGATCCTGCTGCCCGACGGGACCTGGCAGGCCAGTCCCACCGACGCCGAGGCCGATCAGGTGCGCGATCACCAAACCTTCCTCATGCGACTGCGTCGACCCGATCAGCCGTGAACGCGAAGGGGCGGGAGACGTTGCGCGATCCGCGAGTTCGACCCAATATCCATGCGGCAGGGGCGGTTCTGTGGCGCGAGGGCGCCGACGGACCCGAGATCGGCGTGATCCACCGCCCGAAATACGGTGACTGGTCGCTGCCCAAGGGCAAGCTCGATCCGGGCGAGACCCCGGTGGTCGCGGCCGTGCGCGAGGTAGGCGAGGAAACCGGCCTGCCTGCCACGCTGGGGCGCTATCTGGGCCACGTCACCTATCCGATCCCCGGGCACCGTCAGCTCAAGCGGGTGGACTACTGGGCCGCCGAGGCCCCCGAGGGCGATTTCGCGATCAACGACGAGGTCGACGATCTGCGCTGGATCCCGCTGTCGCAGGTGATGGACCAGCTGTCGTATCCGATGGACCGCCAGGTCGTGCGGATCTTCGCGCGCCTGCCCGCCCGCACCAGCACCGTGCTGCTGGTGCGCCACGCCAAGGCGGGCAAGCGCGGCCACTTCGACGGCCCCGACGAGCTGCGCCCACTCGAGGCCGACGGGCAACAGCAGTCCAAGGCATTGACGCCGAATCTGTTGGCGTTCGGCGCATCTGAGATCTTTTCCGCCGATCCACTGCGCTGCGTCCAAACGATGACCCCGCTGGCGGAACAGCTCGATACCGAAATCATTTGCGAGCCACTGTTTTCCGAGCAAGGTTACGAATTCGCGAAAAGTGCGGCGCGCCAACGTTTTCTGTCGTTGGTCACCGATACCGGCGTGCCGGTGGTGTGCAGTCAGGGCGGGGTGATTCCCGATCTGATGCAGTGGCTGGCGTCCGAAGGCGACCTCACCTTGCCCTCGGTGCGCAATCGCAAGGGCAGCGTGTGGGCATTGTCGTTCGTGGGCGACCGATTAGTCGCGGCGAACCATATGGACCGGGCGCTGTCGACAGCAATCGTGACCACCTGACCCCGGCGATCAGCCTCGAAACAGCCGAAACGGCCCCGGGATTCCCGGGGCCGTTCTCGGTCCAGTGGTGGGTGATGCTTACATGCACATTCCCCGACCTGATCCCGCTGCGGCAGGATCAACGAGCACGACGGGCGGCAGTCTTCTTAGCAGCAGTCTTCTTTGCAGGAGCCTTCTTCGCAGCTGTGGTCTTCTTGGCCGCCGTGGTCTTGGCGGCGGTCACCTTCTTGGCAGGCGCCTTCTTGGCCGCCGTCACTTTCTTTGCCGCCGTGGCCTTCTTGGCCGGCGTGGTCTTCTTGGCGGCGGGTGCCTTGGTCGCGGCCTTGCGGGCCGTGGTCTTGGCCGGACCCTTCGAGGGCGTCGCCTTCTTGGCCGCGGTCTTCTTCGCCGCGGTCTTCTTGGCTGCCGCCTTCTTCGCCGCCACCGGGGCATTCGCGCCACGCTTGACGGCAGGCCCGGACGCGGTCAGCTTCTGCTTGCCCGCGATGACCGCCTTGAACTGTGCGCCCGGTCGGAAGGCAGGCACCGAAGTGGCCTTCACCTTCACGGTTTCACCGGTGCGCGGGTTACGAGCGACCCGGGGAGCACGCTTGCGCTGTTCGAACACACCGAATCCGGTGATGGTGACGCTTTGACCCTTGTGCACGGCACGGACGATGGTGTCGACAACATTCTCGACAGCCGCGGTAGCCGTCCGCCTGTCCGTACCCAACTTTTCGGTCAGAACGTCGATCAGTTCCGCCTTGTTCATTGAATCCTCCGCAGACTAATGGCCCGTCGTCGGACCGACTAGGTACCACGGTAAACCCAGTTTGAGCAAGAGTCTATGTGCCACGCCAAAATTCATGTGGTTTAGCACACGTCCAGCTACCTCGGAACGCCGAACAGCGACTGCGCACCGCAGGTGATTACGCCTGCGAAATAGGCTCCGGTAGCGTCACGGGTTTCCATGACGGCCTTCCCTTTTCGAACTCACCGATCTCGTCGGCGCGGCGCAGCGTGAGGCCGACATCGTCCAAACCCTCCAGCAGACGCCAGCGGGTGTAGTCGTCAATATCGAACGGCAACACGACGGTTCCCGCTGTGACGGTGCGCGAGGACAGGTCAACAACCAATTCCAGACCCGGCTGTTCCTCGATCAACTTCCACAACATTTCGACATCGTTCTGTGACATCTGCGCGGCCAACAGCCCACCCTTGCCAGCATTTCCGCGGAAGATGTCGGCGAAACGCGACGAGATGACCACCCGAAATCCGTAGTCCGACAGCGCCCACACCGCGTGCTCACGCGAAGAGCCGGTGCCGAAATCCGGTCCGGCCACCAGCACGCTGCCCCGGCTGTACGGCTGCGTGTTGAGAATGAACTGCGGGTCGGCACGCCATCCGGCGAACAGGCCGTCCTCGAAACCCGTTCTGGTCACGCGCTTCAGGTAAACGGCGGGGATGATCTGATCGGTGTCGACATTGGACCGGCGCAGCGGTACACCGATGCCCTTGTGAACGGTGAAGGCTTCCATAACGATTCCCTTTCGATCTGTCGGTGATCGGTGACTCAGGCCAGATCAGCGGGCGAGGACAGGGTTCCTCGCACTGCCGTGGCGGCGGCGACCAGCGGCGAGACCAGGTGCGTGCGACCGCCCTTGCCCTGCCTGCCTTCGAAATTGCGGTTCGACGTCGACGCGCACCGCTGCCCCGGCTCCAGCTGATCGGGGTTCATGCCCAAGCACATCGAGCAGCCTGCCTGCCGCCATTCCGCGCCCGCGGCGGTGAAAATCTCGCCCAGACCTTCCTTTTCCGCCTGCGCGCGCACCCGCATCGAACCGGGCACGACCAACATGCGCACGCCGTCGGCGACCTGACGGCCCTTCAGCACGTCGGCCACCGCGCGCAGATCCTCGATCCGGCCGTTGGTGCACGAACCGACGAACACCGTGTCCACGCTCACCTCACGCAGCGGCATACCCGGCGTCAGGTCCATGTAGCGCAACGCCTTCTCGGCGGACTCGCGCTCGTTCTCGTCGACGATCTGCGCCGGGTCGGGCACGTTCGCGCCCAACGGCAGACCCTGTCCGGGGTTGGTGCCCCAGGTGACGAACGGGGTCAGCGTCGAGGCGTCGATGTGGACCTCGGCGTCGAATTCCGCGCCCTCGTCGGTGACCAGCGCGTCCCAGGACGCCACTGCGGCATCCCAGTCGGCCCCCTGCGGGGCGTGCGGGCGGCCCTTCAGGAATTCGTACGTGGTCTCGTCGGGGCCGATCATGCCCGCGCGCGCGCCCGCTTCGATGGACATGTTGCAGATGGTCATCCGCGCTTCCATCGACAGCTTGCGAATGGCCTCGCCGCGGTACTCCAGCACATAGCCCTGGCCGCCGCCGGTGCCGATCTCGGCGATCACGGCCAGGATCAGGTCCTTGCTCGTGACGCCGGGCGCCAATTCGCCGTCCACGGTGATGGCCATGGTCTTGAACGGGCGCAGCGACAGCGTCTGGGTGGCGAGCACATGCTCGACCTCGCTGGTGCCGATGCCCATCGCCAGCGCGCCGAACGCGCCGTGCGTGGAGGTGTGACTGTCACCGCAGACGACGGTCATACCGGGCTGGGTAAGACCCAACTGCGGGCCGACCACGTGCACGATGCCCTGTTCCACATCGCCCATCGAGTGCAGCCGCACGCCGAATTCGGCGCAGTTGCGGCGCAGCGTTTCCACCTGGGTGCGCGACACGAGATCCGCGATCGGCTTGTCGATATCGGCGGTGGGGACGTTGTGGTCCTCGGTGGCGATGGTGAGATCGGTGCGGCGCACCGGACGGCCTGCCGCGCGTAGCCCGTCGAAGGCCTGCGGGCTGGTCACCTCGTGCACGAGGTGCAGATCGATGTAGATCAGATCAGGTTCGCGGGAAGAACCCTCGCCTTCGCCTGTGACGACGACGTGCTGTTCCCACACCTTCTCGGCCAGTGTGCGAGCGCGCTCGGCCATTGCTTGATCACCTTTCGACGGGCATACTTGGTATCTCAGCATTTGAGACGTTAGTATCGTTCTATGAGACAGCATAGCGGTATCGGTGTTCTCGACAAAGCCGTGGCGGTGCTCTACGCCGTCGCCGACGAACCATGCGGTCTCAACGACCTGTGCACCCGCACCGGCCTGCCACGCGCCACCGCGCACCGGCTGGCGGTCGGGCTGGAAACGCATCGGCTGCTGGCCCGCGACGGCAACGGATTGTGGCGTCCCGGTCCCGCGCTCACCGAGTTGTCGGCGGGGGCGGCCGATCCACTGGTGGAGGCCGCGGGGGTCATTCTGCCCCGCCTGCGCGAGATCACCGGCGAGAGCGTGCAGCTGTACTGCCGCGACGGGCACGCCCGCGTCTGCGTGGCCGCGCTGGAACCCCCGGTCGGCCTGCGTGACACGGTGCCGGTCGGTTCCCGACTGCCGTTGACCGCGGGTTCGGCCGCGAAGGTGTTGCTGGCGTGGGCCGATCCGGAACTGCAGCGAACCGTCCTGGCCGACGCCGTGTTCGGCGATCGCGCGCTGGCCGAGGTGCGCAAGCGCGGCTGGGCGCAAAGTGCGGCCGAGCGCGCGCAGGGTGTGGCCAGCGTCTCGGCGCCGGTGCGCGATGCCAACGGGGCGATCGTGGCCGCGGTGTCGGTCTCGGGACCCATCGACCGGATGGGTCGCCGGCCGGGTGCGCGCTGGGCGGCGGATCTGGTCGCGGCGGCCGAGGCACTGCACAAGCGACTGTAAACGCGAAGAAGGCCCCCGGTCGGATTCGACCGGGGGCCTTACTTTGCTTTGTAGCCCCGACGGGATTCGAACCCGCGCTACCGCCTTGAGAGGGCGGCGTCCTAGGCCGCTAGACGACGGGGCCAGGACGATCTCACAAATCTAACCGAGTGTGAAACCTTGCTGGGGTACCAGGACTCGAACCTAGAATGGCTGTACCAGAAACAGCTGTGTTGCCAATTACACCATACCCCAAAGACCGAAACGCCCACCTTGCAATCTCCACCGAGTGGTTGTCGGTGTTGCGAGGCCGTGTTCCGCGGCGATGAGAAGATTACCAAACACTAGGGGGTAAACTACAAATCGCCTGGTCAGAAGGCCCTTTTCGGCCGTTTTCGGGCCATCCGAGCGGATGCGACGCACTCGCCGCACCCGCTCCCGCAGCTACTGCGCGGCAGGCACCCAACCACGGGCGGCCCGCAGACGTTCCAGCGAAGCCTCGCGGCCCAGCAGTTCCATCGACTCGTACAGCGGCGGGCTGATGTGCGAACCCGTCACCGCCACCCGCACCGGCGCGAAGGCCTTACGCGGCTTGAGCCCCAGATCGTCGATGAGCGCCTTTTTGAGCGCCTCCTCTAGGGCAGGGGTGGTCCACTCGCCCAAGGGCTCCACAGCAGCGATAGCGGCGTCGAGAACCGCGTCGGCTTCGGCACCGAGGTTCTTGCTGCCTGCCGCCTGATCGATCGCGAACTCCACGGGCGCCACGAACAGGAACTTCAACAGGCCCCACGCGTCACCCAGAACCACGATCCGGGTCTGCACGAGATCGGCGGCAACCGCGAAGCTCTTCTCGTCGATGTCGGCGCCGATGTGACCCTGCGCGGTCAGATATTCGCGCAAACGTTCCGCGAAATCAGCAGGCTCGAGCAGACGGATCTGCTCGGCATTGATCGCGTCGGCCTTCTTCTGATCGAAACGCGCGGGATTGGAATTCACGGTCGAGATATCGAATGCCGCGACCATTTCCGCCATCGAGAAGACATCGCGGTCCTCGCCGATACTCCAACCCAGCAGCGCGAGGTAATTCAGCAAACCCTCGGGAATGAATCCGCGGTCGCGATGCAGGAACAGATTCGATTCCGGATCGCGCTTGGACAGCTTTTTGTTGCCCTGGCCCATCACGAACGGCAGATGACCGAACTCGGGCGTGAACTCGGCCACCCCGATGCGCTGCAGCGCCGCGTACAGCGCCAGCTGACGCGGCGTCGACGACAGCAGATCCTCGCCGCGCAACACGTGAGTGATCCGCATCATGGCGTCGTCGACGGGATTGACCAGGGTATAGAGCGGGTCGCCATTGCCGCGGGTGAGCGCGAAATCGGGGATGGTTCCGGCTTTGAACGTGGTTTCTCCGCGCACCAGATCGTTCCACCCGAGATCTTCGTCGGGCATCCGCAAACGCACCACCGCGGGGCGTCCTTCGGCTTTATAGGCGGCAATCTGTTCGGCGGTGAGATCGCGGTCGAAATTGTCGTAACCCAGTTTCGGATCGCGACCGATCGCGCGGTGCCTGGCCTCGACTTCGTCCGGTGTCGAGTACGCCTCATAGGCCTCGCCCGCCTCGAGCAGCTTGCGCACCACGTCCAGGTGCTGGTCGCGGCGCAGCGACTGCCGGTACGGCTCGTACGGGCCACCGACCTCCGGGCCCTCGTCCCAGTTCAGTCCCAACCAGCGCAGCGCGTCCAGCAGTGCCTGGTAGGAATCCTCGGAATCGCGTGCGGCATCGGTGTCTTCGATGCGGAACACGAAGCTGCCGCCGTGGTGGCGCGCGTACGCCCAGTTGAACAGCGCCGTGCGGACCAGGCCCACGTGCGGCGTGCCGGTCGGCGACGGGCAGAAACGGACGCGAACTTCAGTCATGACTTCCTTCTCCGCTGGATTCAGCGCTTGGTGGCAACAGGATTGGTGAGGGTGCCGATGCCCTCGACGGTGACCGACACACTCTGACCGGCCTGCAACGGACCAACGCCTTCCGGTGTGCCCGTGAGGATCACGTCACCGGGCAGCAGCGTCATCACCGAGCTGATCCACTCGATGATCTCCGGAATGTCGTGCAGGAACAGCGAAGTGCGGCTGCGTTGACGAACTTCACCGTCGACTTCGGTGGTGATCTCCAGATCGGTTGGGTCAAGGGCGGTTTCGATCCACGGGCCCAGCGGGCAGAACGTGTCGTAGCCCTTGGCCCGCGTCCACTGACCGTCGTGGCGCTGCTGATCGCGGGCGGTCACGTCGTTGGCGACGGTGTAACCCAGGATCACCTCGGCGGCCTTGGCAGCGGGCACGTCCTTGCACGGACGGCCGATCACCACGGCCAGCTCGCCCTCGTAGTCGACCTGAGATGAGCTGGGCGGCAGGATGATCGACGCGTTGGGACCGATGATCGACGTGTTGGGCTTGATGAAGATCACCGGATCCACCGGTGCCACACCGCCCATTTCGGCCGCGTGGGCGGCGTAGTTCTTGCCGATGCAGATCACTTTGCTGGCCAGGATCGGCGCCAGCAGGCGGACGTCGGCCAGCGGCCAACTCCGTCCGGTGAACGTCGGCGAGCCGAACGGGTGTTCGGCGATCTCCTTGGCGGTGGCATCGCTTCCGTCGCCTTCGATGCTGACGAACGCGACTCCATCGGGACTGGCTACTCGACCTAAGCGCATGGCAGGGAGTCTATCGAGGCGCGACTACCTGCCCGAACGCGCCCGCGACGGGACACGGCACGGTCGATAGCGACGCACGCGCGGTGCGGGCAAGCTCACACCGATGTGATTCGAAGACGCTGCCCGCCTACGCAATTCGCGCACCGCGCAGTGTGACCTGTCAGACACCTCGGGCACGCGACACATCCACGGGTCATCGGTGTACCGTGAGCATCGATGTTCAGCCAATGAGACTGCAATCTCAAATATTGAGACGCAATCGTGCAATTCAGCGAGGTGATGATCGTGGACGTGTCGCAGATCCGTGATGCCAGACGGTGGCTGATGCTCGCGCTCGGCGTGTTCGCGCAGACCTCGAGTTCGATCTTCATCCACGGCACACCCTTCCTGCTGCCCGCACTGACCGCTCGCGGTGATTCGCTGGCGTCGGCGGGGGCTTTGGTGGCGCTGCCGACCATGGGTCTGGTCTGCACCCTGATCGCTTGGGGGTACGTGGTCGACAAGATCGGCGAACGGGTCGCGCTGGTGGCGGGAGCACTGCTGATGTGCGTCGCGGGCATCGGCGCGGCCCTGGTGGACAGCCCGATCGCCTTCGCCGCGCTGCTGTTCGTGGGCGGTATGGGCGCCGGCAGCTCCAACAGCGCCAGCGGCCGGTTGATCGTGGGCTGGTTCCCGCCGGACCGACGCGGCGTGGCCATGGGAATCCGCCAGGCCGCGCAGCCGCTGGGCGTCGGCATCGGCGCGATGACCATCCCGTGGGTCGCCCAACACCACGGCATCTCGTCCGCGCTGCTGGTCCCCGCGATCATGGGCGGCCTCGCCGCGATCGGCTGCCTGATCGGCGTGATCGACCCGGCCCGCCCACCCACCAAGGCCGCCGATCGCGCCAATCCCTACCGCGGCGATTCCACCCTGTGGCGCATCCACGCCGTCTCGATCCTGCTCGTCATCCCCCAGGGCACCCTGTGGACCTTCGGTCTGCTGTGGCTGCACAGCGACCTGGGCTGGTCACTGGCCGCCGCAGGCGCTTTGATGACGGTGACCCAATTCCTGGGCGCCGCAGGAAGAATCGGCGCGGGCGCCTGGTCCGACCGAGTCGGCTCCCGCCTGACTCCCCTGCGCCAGGTAGCGATCGCCGCCGCCATCACCATGGCCGCCCTGGCAGTAACCACCTGGACCGACTGGTGGTGGGCCGCGGTCCCCCTGATGGTCGCCGCCTCGGTGATCTCGGTCTCCGACAACGGATTAGCCTTCACCGCCGTAGCCGAAATCGCGGGCCCCTTCTGGTCCGGCCGAGGCCTGGGCATCCAGAACACCGGCCAAAACCTCGCAATAGCCTTCGTCCCACCAGTTTTCGGCGCCGTCATCGCCGCCACCGGCTTCCCCACCGTCTACGCCTTGGCTGCGGTGGGCGCCGCGGCCGCGATCCCGCTGGTACCGCGCAGCCCACGAAAGTAGCTGCCCACCAACTACTTTCATCACCCCATCCGAAATCCTCTCCAGCACAGCTGAATACCCGTATTCGATACTCGCCGAAGACAATTCGCAGAGATACCCGCGAACGACAAAGGCTCGCCCCGACGTTCAGCCGGAGCGAGCCTTTGACGTACAGGATCAGACGATAGCGGCGATCCGGTCGCCGACCTCGACAGTGGAGGCGGTGCCGGTGCGCGACGCCAGGTCCTTGGCGACAGCGGACTCGATGCGTGCCGCACCCTCGGTGTTACCCAGGTGGTTCAGCATCAGCGACACCGACAGGATCGCGGCGGTCGGATCGGCCTTGGACTGGCCCGCGATATCGGGAGCACTGCCGTGCACCGGCTCGAACATCGACGGGTTCACACCCGAGGCGTCGATATTGCCCGAGGCGGCCAGGCCGATACCACCGCTGACCGCGGCGGCCAGGTCGGTGATGATGTCGCCGAACAGATTGTCGGTGACGATCACATCGAAGCGACCCGGATCGGTCACCATGTGGATGGTGGCGGCGTCGATGTGCTGGTAAGCCGTTGTCACATCAGGGAATTCGGCCGCGACCTCGTCGACGGTCCGCTGCCACAGCGACCCGGCGAACGTGAGCACATTGTTCTTGTGCACCAGCGTCAGATGCTTACGACGAGCCTGCGCGGTCGCGAACGCGTACCGCACCACCCGCTCGATCCCGAAGCGAGTGTTGTTGGAAACCTCGGTAGCCACCTCGTGCGGCGTGCCGACCCGAATCGCACCACCGGTCCCCGTGTACGGACCTTCAGTACCTTCACGCACAACCACGAAGTCGATATCCGGGTTGCCGGCCAGCGGACTGGTGACGCCCGAGTGCAGCTTCGACGGCCGCAGGTTCACATGGTGATCCAGCGCGAAACGCGTCTTCAGCAACAACCCACGCTCGAGCACGCCACTGGGCACCGACGGATCACCGATCGCGCCCAACAGAATCGCATCGTGCAGCTTCAACTCGGGCAGCACCGACTCGGGCAGAATCTCCCCAGTCCGGTGGTAGCGAGCCGCACCAAGGTCGTACTCGGTCCGCTCAACCCCCGGCGACACCACATCGAGCACCTTGAGCGCCTCAGCAATAACCTCAGGACCGATGCCGTCACCGGCGATAACTGCAAGCTTCATGAACTAGCTCCGTTCGAAGTCGGGGCGGACGATGCCGCGCCGGGATACAGGTGCGCGCCGCCACCGTGAGGTGACGGCGCGCAGCTGCCGATGTCCCGGCTGACCGGGACGAACAACTCAGACCAGGTCTACGAGAACGACCTTGGCAGCACCGACAGCCTCGGCGATCGCGGTCTGCACCGCGGCCGGAACATCGGCGTTCACGCGCAACACCACGGTCGCACCCTCGGCATCCACATCCTGGCTCAACTGCGCAGCCAGAATATCGATCTCGGCCTCACCCAACAGCGTGCCGATCTTGCCCAGCGCACCCGGCTTGTCGCTGTAGTTCAGCACCGCCAGGTTCAACCCCTCGGCACGCATGTCGTAGTTACGCCCGTTGATGTTGACAATCTTCTCAACAAGGTTCGGCTCGGTCAGGGTGCCGGCCACATTCAACGTGGACCCGTCGCCGAACACCGCACGCAGGTCGACAACACTGCGGTGAGTCGGGCTCTCCGAAGCGGTGGTGACCGTAGCGGTGATCCCACGCTCCTTGGCCAGCGCCGGCGCGTTGACGAAGGTGACCTGGTCCTCGACCAGAGCCGAGAACACCCCGCGCAGCGCGGACAGCTCCAGCACGCCCACATCCTGCGAGGACAGCTCGCCGCGCACCTGCACCTCGACGCTGACGGGCAGCTCGTTGGCGATGGCACCCAGCAGCGCACCCTGCTTGCGCACAACATCCAGCCACGGCGCGACCTCATCGGTCACAGCACCACCGGTGACGTTCACCGCGCCGGGCACGAACTCCCCGGCCAGTGCCAGCAGCACCGACTTGGCGACATCGGTGCCCGCGCGGTCCTGCGCCTCGGAGGTGGAGGCGCCCAGGTGCGGGGTCACCACGACCTGCGGCAGGTCGAACAGCGGCGAGTCGGTGCACGGCTCGGTCTCGAACACGTCCAGGCCGGCGGCACGCACGTGGCCGGACTTGATCGCGTCGGCCAGCGCCTGCTCGTCGATCAGGCCACCGCGCGCGGCGTTGACGATGATGACGCCCGGCTTGGTCTTGGCCAGGGTGGTCGCGTTGAGCATCCCCTTGGTCTCGGGGGTCTTGGGCAGGTGGATCGACAGGAAGTCGGCGCGCTCGAGCACCTCGTCCAGGGTCAGCAGCTCGATGCCGAGCTGGGCGGCGCGCGCGGGCGAGGTGTAGGGGTCGTACGCGACGATCTTGGTCTCGAAGGCGGCAAGACGCTGTGCGAACAGCTGGCCGATGCGGCCGAGGCCGATCACGCCGACGGTCTTGCCGAAGATCTCGACACCGTTGAACTTGCTTCGCGCCCAGGTCTTCTCACGCAGGGTGGCGTCGGCGGCGGGGATCTGCCGCGCGGCCGAGAGCAGCAGCGTGACCGCGTGCTCGGCGGCGGTGTGGATGTTGGAGGTCGGCGCGTTGACGACCATCACTCCACGCTCGGTGGCGGCGGGCACGTCGACGTTGTCCAGGCCGACGCCCGCACGTGCGACGATCTGCAGTTTCTTGCCCGCTTCGAGTACTTCGGCGTCGACGGTGGTGGCGGAGCGCACGAGAATCGCGTCGGCGTCGGGCACCGCGGCGAGCAGGGCGGCGCGGTCCGGGCCGTCGACCCAGCGAACCTCGACACCGTCACCGAGTGCGTCGACGGTCGACTGGGCGAGCTTGTCGGCGATCAGAACTACTGGACGGCCTGCTTGGCTCACAGTGGGGTACTCCTGGTGAAGAGAGGGGTCGGCAGTTACCGCCGCCCAGAATAGTCGCCCACCGCAGGCTGTCCTTACCCCCCTGCCCGAAAACCGGGTGAACGCTGGGCCCTGTCGCCGCTAACCTCACCTCATGTCCTTGCGCACTGTCCCCGACTCGATGGATCCGGCCGTGGTGGCCGCCGTCGACACCGTGCTCGACCAGGTGTGCGCGCAGCACAACGTGACTGTGCGGTTGGCCATCGAAAGTGGCAGTCGCGCTTGGGGTTTCCCCTCCCCGGACTCCGATTACGACTGCCGTTTCGTCTATGTGGCAGGCCTGGAAACCTACCTGTCGCCGTGGCGCACCCGCGATGTCATCGAAACCCCGCTGATCGGCCTGCTCGACGTGAACGGCTGGGATCTGGCCAAGGCCCTGCGTCTGCTGGTCGCGGGCAACGCCGTGCTGGTGGAGTGGTTGATGTCGCCGATCGTCTACCGCGGCGACGAGTCGTTTCGCACCCGACTACGCGAAGTAGCCACCGAGGTGGCCGACCGCGACCGCATCGCGCGGCACTACCTGCACCTCGGGATGCGCCAGTGGGCACTGCAGGCACAGAAGGGCGGCTTGAAGAAAGTGTTCTATTCGTTGCGTCCGGCGATGGCGTTGCGCTGGTTGCACGAGCATCCCGGCGCCGCGGTGGCGCCGATGCACCTGCCGACGCTGCTCGCACAGTGCGAGCTGCCCGCCGATCTGGTCGCCGCGATCGCCGACCTGACCGAGCTGAAGTCACGGACCAGGGAGATGGGGATGGCGGAACCGCCCGCGGTGATCGCGGCGTTCATCGCCGACGAGTTCGAACGGGCGACCGCGGAGTTCGCCTCGCGCGGTCCGCGTGACCTGACTGCGGCCAGGGCGATCACCGACGAGTTCTTCCGGGCGGAGGCGCTGAGGTAGTAGACCTACCCCGACAAAGCAGAAACTCCGCACCAACAGGTGCGGAGCTTCACATTCGTACGCTGTTCAGCGCAGAATCAGATGGCGCGAACGTCCTGAGCCTGGGGGCCCTTCTGACCCTGCCCGACCTCGAACTCCACGCGCTGGCCCTCTTCGAGGGACTTGAAGCCGGAGCCGCCGATCGCGGAGTAATGCACGAAGACGTCCGGGCCGCCTCCGTCTTGTGCGATGAAGCCGAAGCCCTTTTCGCCGTTGAACCACTTAACAACACCCTGTGCCATTTCAAAAACCTTCTGTAGATGAGCTAGGTCCTAATAGTCCGGCCCTGGTCTCGATGACCACTCTGCCACGAATCTGCGAATTCCTCCACATCCCACTGTGCAAAGTGTGCGAACTGTGAGCAAGGCAACCCCCGCAGATGCTGCCAGCTGGAGGTGTCACAGAAGGTGACCCAGCTCGCTATGGAGGTGGATGCTGGGCGTATGCCGAGGTAGTTGCTCCCCGGATGCCGGATTAGCCGGCCGCACACACCAAACCGACTGGCACGCTTCACCATCGAGAAACCTATGCATTAGTGACGCATCATCGTCAGCGGCCCTTTACATTTTCCAGAAACCCAGTACGGCAAATTCTCTACCAGCGTATTTTCCGAGTTCGTGAGGGATCGCACGGCTCACGGAAAATCACGCTAGGAGCTGACAGTGCTGCATATCAACCATTTCACTTACGGCTGGGTAACGCCCCTGCTGGCCTATCTGATGTCGGTCATCGGGTCGATGCTGGCGCTACGTTGCATGGTTCGCTCGCGCGCTTCCGGTAGCCACGGAGGCTGGCTCACCGCCGCCGCGATCGCACTGGGTGGAACCGGTATCTGGGTCATGCATTTCATTGCCATGCTCGGTTTTTCCGTGCACGGCGCGACCATCCGCTACAACGTCCCGGTCACCCTGTTCAGCGCCGCGGTGGCGATGGGCGTGGTGTGGTTGGGACTGTCGATCGTGGTGCGTCGCAGCTGGGACAGCGCCGCGTTGCCGGTGGGCGGCACGATCACCGGACTGGGCGTCGGCGCGATGCACTACTCGGGCATGTACGCGATGAAAACCGACATCGCCATCGTCTACGACCCGCTCGTGGTCGCGGTGTCGATGGTGATCGCGGTGGTCGCCTCCACCGCGGCGCTGTGGTTCGCCCTGCACGTGCACGGCATCCTGGCCACCGTCGCCGCCGCGCTGCTGATGGGCGTGGCCGTGTGCGGCATGCACTACACCGGCATGTTCTCGATGAGCGCGCACACCACCGCCACGGTCAACCACGCTTCCGGCGCCACCGCCGCGCAGCTGCTGACCCCACTGATCATCTGCATCAGCATGATCACGATGATCCTGCTGATGCAGGTCGGCATCACCGAAGCCGAGGACCCCAGCCTGACAAGGCCTGCCCACCGTCAGCGCGCGAGCCGCTTCTGGCCCAGCGGCCAGAACTAACCGGCCTGCACGTTGTGCGCCTCCGGGCCGCGCCGGGTCTCGGTGACGGTGTATTCCACCCGCTGACCGTCGCGCAACGTGCGGAAACCCTCGCCCACGAGCTCGGTGTACTCGACGAACACGTCGGGACCACCGGCGTCGGGGGTGATGAAACCGAACCCCTTGCCGCTGTCGAACCAGGTCACGACCCCGCTTGGCATCAACCGACCTTCCGATTCCTGTGCCTGCCAGCCTGTTTCGTCCATCGTCGCACGTCGGGGCGTCCGACACGAAAGACCGGGGATCGCCGACAGCGTTGTCCCCGGTCGCGCACTGGATAAGCTCGAAGTACGGTCCACGCAGGACCGGGTCTGCGCGAGAACGGAGATTCGGTGCGCCCTTCGACCGTTCGCTGCGCCGTGGAGGCCGTGACGATCTTCGTCGCCACGTCGGTGGCCGTGTTGGCGATCATGCTGCCGATCAGTTTCGCGTCGTTGGCGTCGTCGGTGCACGTGGATCTGCTGGTGTTCAATGTTCCGCGCGCGATGACCGGCGGTGCGTTCATGGCGGTGATCACCGGCGCGGTCACCGTGGCGATCGGCGGGGTGCGCACGGCCCGCTGGACCGCGCTGCTGGCCCTTGCCTGCATCCTGTTGAACCACCTGACCCTGGCCAACAGCAGCACCGACGGCCTCGACGGGCTGTCGCTGCCCACTCTGAATTTCATCGATGCCCTGCTCGCGGGCATCGTCGTGGGCGCGCTGGCGGTGGCGGTGTGGGGCGAGCCGCTGCTGCGCACGGTGCACATCTTCGCCATGCTCGGCGCCACCATCCTCGGTGACCTCACCCAGTCCCCCACCGACGCGGACTCCGACGGTCTGAGCGGCGCACTGGGCGGCACGATGCCGCTGTGGTTCATCGCGGCCAGCGTGCTCACCCTGGCCTATTTCGCGCTCACCACCCCGGCACCACCCCGCACCACCGCCGAAAACGCCATCCCGCTGGCGCCGGTTTTCGCCGCCCTGATCGCCTTCACCACCACTATCGTCACCGCGTTGGCCGTGGCCGCGCACAAGACCAGCGCCCCGTATCTGATCATCGCCTCGATCGTGGTCATCGCCGCCGCGGTCGTGGCCGCGCTGATCCTGCCCGGCCGTGACGGCATTCTGCTGCTGTTGATGAGCGGTTTCTCGGTGGCGGGCAGCTTGGTCGTCACGCTGCCGCGCTCGGGCTGGATCGACCTGGCCACCTTGGCCACCACCGCCGTCGCCCTCTGGTTCGGCATCCGCACGCCCCGTCCGCTGGTGGCCGCGGCCGGCGTGTTCGCCCTGGCCTGCTTCGTGTTCGCCACCGACATCGTCCACCCGCACGCGGGCCTGACCGCCGCGCTGGGCTGCCTGGCACTGGGCGCGGTCGCCGGTTACTGCCTGGGCACGTCGGTGCCGATCAGTCCCACCGCGGGCGTCGTGGGCCTGGCGACCCTGTTCGTGCCGTCGGTGGGAGTCGCGCTCAGCGACAGCGATTTCGGCCATCTGGCCTACTCCTCGTCGTGGTACCGCACCTCCGAGGTGGATCGCGGATTCGGCCCCGGGGCGGTCGCGATGGTGGTCGCGCTGGGCTGCGCGATCGCGGTGTGGTCGCTGATGCACCACCGCCCCGCGACACCGCAGCCGTAACCCTCCTTGCCGAATCGACCATCCCGGAACGGCGAGACCGCGCCTGCGACAGCTGTTTTCGGGTATACCCAGATCATGAGTTTCCCGGTGTCCTTCGGGTTCGCCCAGGTCGGTCTCCTGGCACTGATCGTCCTCGCCGTCGCCCTGCTGATCATGGCCGTGTCCGCCCGCCGCCGCGGCCCCAAAGCTGTTGCGGGCCGCGCACTTCCCGGCCTCGCCCTGCTGCTGGTGGCGGTGGTTCTGCTCTGGATCGCCACCCTGCTGCAGACCTATCTCGGATTGACCGGCGAAATCAAAGCCGCGCACGTGATCGCGAAACCCGTTGCGGGCCAAGATCATCAACTCGACATCGAACTGACCCAGTTCAACGAAGACGGCACCACCACCCAGTCCACCCACCGCATCACCGGCGACCAGTGGACCCTGCAGTCCAACATCGTCGAACTGGAACCCTGGGTCAACGCCCTGGGCTTCCACTCCGGCTACAAGATCAGCCGCCTCTACGGCCAACGCACCGACGGCAAGGCCACCAACCAGGACCACGTCCTGCTCAACGGCGGCGACCGCGACTTCTTCGAGGACATGAACGAAAACCGCTGGTACACCAACCCTTTCATCCGCTCCGCCTACGGCAACGCCGTCATCGCCACCCCCGGCGAGTACGACGTCTACATCTCCCGCGACGCGATCAAGGTCCGCGAGGCGCAGCCCTAGAGCGTGCCGAAGTCCTGCACCCACTGCGGGCCCTGCGCACCGAATCCCACGCCGACACCGGTGTCGACCAGCTGACAGTTCACGATGTTGGCGCGGTGTTCGACGCTGCCCATCCACGTAGCGACCACGTCTTGTGCAGTCTGTTGTCCACCCGCCAGGTTCTCCGCGACGATCTGCGCGGGCGCGTAACCAGCGGCCGCGACCCGATCCGCGGCCGCGAGACCTTCCGGTGAGCTGTGACTGAAGTACCCCCGAGCGGCCATGTCATCGGCGTGCGCCTGCGCCGCGGCCGCCAACCGGGAGTCCTCCTGCAAGGGCGCACACCCGTGCTGCCCACGTTCGGCGTTAACGAGGCCGAGCACCTGCGCACGCATGGTCCCCGCGTCCTGCACGGCCATCGGCTGTTGTGGTTCCTCCGCCGACCCAGGCGGCATCTGATCAGCCGACCCCGACGATCCAGCACCCGCCGACCCCGCTCCCGCCGACCCGAACGGTGGAATCGGAATGGGCAACGGCAAGGCCGACACAGCCGCCGCAGGCGAAGCGAGCGCGGCCGACAAACCCACGATGACCAGCGTTTTCCGAAGATTCCGCATTGCTTTCAGTCCTAGTCCCGACCCAGGCTGATTACTTGGTGAACCGTCAACCAGACTAGGAGAGATCGGGTCGATCGCCGACATCCCAAACGATCACAATCGCCCGACCAACGCCTCAGATCGTGATCTCCATGGCATTGACTCCCGCACAGGCCCCGAGGAAATCCGCGACCACCGGCCGATCGTCCGCGGGCCGCGACACCACCACCAACTCACACGGCCCGATCCCGTCGACCGGCCGAAAGACCACCCCGGGATCACGATGAAACAGTCGCGTGGACTCCGCGGTCAGCCCGATCCCCGCCCCGTGCGCCACCGCCGCGACGAGCTCCCCGATCCCGTTCACCTCGGTGGCCACCCGCACCGGCGCGCGCCCACGGTCGGCCTCGGCCAACCAGAACGCCCGCGCGCACCCGGTCTCGCGCGACAGCGCGACGAACGCCTCATCGAGCAGTTCGGTGAACGGCACCGACGGTGCGGTCGAAAGCCGGTGTCCGACAGGCAGAATCACCCACCGCGGTTCAGTCGCCACCACTGTCACGCGATAGTGCTGCTGCCGTTCGAACGGCGCCCGAGCGAACACCACATCCGCCTCGCCTGCCTCGAGCGCGGCGATCGGATCAGCGAACCCCACCTGCCGCAGCATCACCTGCCACGCCGGATTTCGACGGGTGAAGTCCGCGATCACGGCCGGTGAATGTTCGTATTCGGCGCCCGGCTGGAACCCGATCCGCAACACCCCGGTGACGCCGTGCGCGGTCAGGCGGGCGTGGTCGATCGTGCGGACGATGCGGTGGTAGGCGGGTCGCAGTTCGGTGACCAGCTGGATTCCCAGCGGCGTGAGCCCCACCGCGCGCGGGTTGACCCGGTCCACCAGTGGTGCGCCGATCCGTCGTTCCTGGCTTTTCACCGACTGGCTGATCCGCGCCTGCGACAGGTGCAATCGCGTTGCGGTGCGGCCGAAATGCAGTTCCTCGGCCAGCGTCAGCAGGATCTCGATATCGCGTAGTTCCATCGTGTGCTCCCTTGTCTTCTCCACTGTCGCACCGACCGCGACGTGCAGGAAGTTCCGATCGCGCACTGTTGCGATACGCCGCGCGTATAGCCGTCTACGGTGATAGCGTTCGGCCATTCCAGAAACGGCGGTGCCCACGATGTTCACCCCCTCCGGCCTCGAATTACGTCACCTGCGCGCATTCATCGCGGTGGCCGAAGCGCTCAATTTCGGCCGAGCCGCGCGCAGCCTGCACCTCACGCAGCCCTCGCTGAGCAGGCAGATCCGGCAGCTGGAGCGCCTGCTGGGCACGCAACTGTTCGCCCGTGACAGCCACAGCGTGAGCATGACCGCCGCAGGCAATGCCCTGCTGCCGCACGCCCGCTTGGTCCTGGCCGATCTCGATACCGCGGTCTCGGCGGTGCGCGATGCCGCGGGCGAAGCCGCGGTGCTCGTGCGGCAACTGTGGGAGCCGATCGCGCGAATGTGTGAAGCCGACGCGGAATTCTCGCGAATCCGCTCGGAGCTGGAGCGCATCTACGCGCACTATCCCCCACCCGATTCCGTGGAAATTCGCCCCGTGAACGCGGGCGGCGTGCCCGGCGTCGAGCTGCGCCCCGCGCGGCGCACCGGCTTGACGATCGTCTACTTGCACGGCGGCGGAATGGTTTTCGGCTCCGCGTACGGCTATCGCGGCCTGGCCGGTCGCCTGGCAGTGGCAGCCGACGCCACCGCCATCGTCCCCGACTACCGGCTCGCCCCCGAGCACCCGTTTCCGGCGGGACTCGACGACGCTGTGCGCACGTACGAGTGGGTGTGCGAACGCGGCACCGACCCCGATGACATTGTGCTGGTGGGTGATTCGACCGGTGGGGCGTTGGTGCTGTCGACCCTGCTGCGCATCGCCGCGTCGGGCGGGCAGATGCCCCGATCCGCCATTCTTTTGTGTCCAGCCGCGGGACATGTTGCGCAACAGGATGATTCCGCCGAACTGTCCTGGGAGCAACGCCTCTACCTTCGAACGACAGCCGCCTACCTCGGCGCCGACCGCACCCAATGGGAGCGCGACGACCCGATCACCGCCGACCTGACGGGCCTGCCGCCGCTGCTGGTGCAGATCGCCAGCGGCGACATCCACAGTCACCGGACCCGCACCCTGGTCGAGCGAGCCACCGCGTGCGGCGTCGACATCACCTTGGAAACCTATGCCGCCGAAGAGCACGTTTTCCACGCGTTCTGGTCGATTCTGCCCGACGCCGACGAGGCGATGGAGCGGGCCGGCACCTTCGCGAAGAGCACCGATAAGCGAAAGTGATCCCCACGCAACGGTTCTGCCCGTTGTTCGAGAATTCCCCCCGGCGCACCGTTGTCCCATGACTACCGACATCACCCCCTTCACCCTCCACATCCCCGACGCCGACCTGCACGACCTGACCCGGCGCCTCGCCAACACGCGCCTGCTGAGCGACATCCCCGACCCCGCCGCCGTCGATGTCGGTATTCCCATCCCCGCAGGCTGGGAATACGGCGTCCCCGTCGCCTACCTGCGACCACTGCTGGACAAGTGGCGCGAATTCGATTGGCGCGCAGTAGAACAGCGCCTCAACGCCGTGCCGCAGTTCGTCACCGAAATCGACGGCCAGACAGTGCATTTCGCGCACGTGCGCTCACCCGAGCCTGACGCGGTACCGCTGCTGATGCTGCACGGCTGGCCCAGCTCCTTCGTCGAATTCCTGGATCTCATCCCGGAACTCACCGACCCCCGCGCCGCCGACCTCGACCCGTCCTGCGCCTTCCACCTGGTCATCGCGTCCTACCCCGGCTTCCCCCTGTCCGGCCCGACCACCGAAAGCGGCTGGAACCCCCAGCGGATGGCCGCCGCGATGACCACCCTGATGGAACGCCTGGGCTACGACCGCTACGGCGTGCACGGCAACGATGCCGGCGCCATCATCGCCCCCGAAATCGGCAGGCGCGCACCGGAAAACGTGATCGGCATCCACGTCGACCAGATCTTCTCCTTCCCCGTAGGCGCCCCCGGCGAATTCGACGACCTGGGCCCCGACGACTACGCCGCCCTGGAATTCGGCCAGAACTACCTCCAGCGCGCCATCCACGACAGCTCCCAACGCGCCCAACCCCACACCCTCTCCCACGCCCTATCCGACTCCCCCGCGGGCCAACTCGCTTGGCTTGCACAACTTCTCGCCCACAACGTCTCCGACGAAGCCCTGCTCACCAACGCCACCCTCTACTGGCACACCAACACCTCAGCCTCCTCAGCCCGCTTCTACTTCGAAAGCGCCCACGCCCCCACCCCCACCACCCCCACCACCGTCCCGATCGGCCTGGCCGCCTTCGGCGACGACTTCACCCCACCCCGCAAATTCGCCGACCGCGACCACACCAACCTCGTCCACTGGCGCGAATACACCGCAGGCGGCCACTGGGCCGCCTACCAGGTCCCCGCCCTACTGGCCCAGGACATCCGCGACTTCTTCGCGAAGGTGGTGTGACCCAGTAGAGCAATGTGGTGTGACTATGCACCATCTGGTGTACAGTCACACCACATGAGCGACCATGAATTCACCCTGGTTCTCGATCGCACACCCACCGACGATGAACTCGACTCACTGCACGATGCCGGACTCGACGACTCGACACCCGAATTCGGCCCCCGAACCGTCCCGGTCCTGCATATTCACCGCAGCGACGACTCTTTGGCGTCGGCCATCGTCAGCACGATCAGCCAAGCCGAGGCTGCCGGTTTCACCGTTGTCGGCGTCCGCACAGAGAACCTGGTCGCCCTGAAGACCATCGCAGGCCGAACCGCCCGCACATACGAAGGCGTCCGCCGCCTCGCACAAGGAGAGCGCGGGCCCGGCGGCTTCCCTGCACCGATGAGCGGCGATGGCTACTCGCTGTACTCATGGACCGAAGTCGCCCGATGGTTTGCCGAGCACTACGGAATTCCTGACACGACCACGTACCACGACCGAATCGTCGCCGCCGCAGACCATATGGTCCGCGCCCGCCACCTACTCGGCGGCAGCGTCGGCCAACTCGCCGCACTCGCAAGCTGAAGATCAGAACACTCACACAACTAGGCGCGCGGTGGCACGGGTCGATCTCGTCACGATCGTGCGAAATCGTGCAGAAATGGTTTAGCCTTGACTAAAGTTCCGCTCGAGCGCGAGGCCGTCTGCGAGGGCAATTGGTGCCGCATCTCGTACGCAGTGCGTACGGATGGAACAACGGCACCCGCCAAGGAGGTGATGTCGTACCTCAGCGAGGGAACCTGGGCAGGCGGCGAGGAAAATGGGATGCACGCAGACGAGCAAGTCGACACCTACGCCAAACTGATGCACACGATGCAGTACTACGCCGAGCACGGCGAAGGCGACCGAAGCGAGTCGATGAACGGACTCGAAGACGGCATATTCGAGTTCAAAGCCGGTCGAGCTCGAATCGCCTTCTACGACACACCCGGCGACGGGTCACACACCCCGAAGCGAAAGCTTCGCGATCGAGACAGCGCCCCCTATCCCGACAGTGCGACCTGGTTCATCCCAGACCTCGATCCACAGATCAGACTGTGTAACGGCTGGCCGAAGAAGGGCAGACTCGCGAAGCCCAGCGACATCGGGTTCGCACGAAAAGTACGGACGGAGGACCTCGGTCATGACAAACAATGACACCGAGTACGCGCGGTACGCGGCCACGGCACAGGGCGCGATCGAACTGGCGGCAGCGTCTGCGACAGCGGAGGTGTCTCGACTGTTCCGCTGGCTGAGCACGAGGTCAGGCCCGAAACAGAAGCAGATCGCCGACTTGCTGAAAGTGTCGGAAGGTCGCGTTTCACAGGTCCTCAACGGCGACGGCAACGTCACTGTGGCCGCGTTGGCAAAGTATGCGCGTGCGTATGGCTACACGCTGAGCCTTACCCTGACGCCTATCGAGGACGGCACGCCGTCGTATCCCCAGAGCTCCCACCGACGACGCCGCGGCAACGCTCGCTCCACGGATGAGCCGGTCACGAACCGCCACATCGCCGACCATTGGGTGCCGTTGCGCGGACACCTACCCGCACACACGAACGACACCACAACGTCGACCGGAGGGCTCCGGTGAAGTTGACGATCCTGCTCGCCGATGCGGCTCAAGACGCGCCGAACGGCAAGATCAGCGCGCTCGGCGCCGGCTGGACACGGATATCTCACCCAGTCCGGGGATTCGTCGTCCTAGGTTTCGCCGAGCTCGGGCGTGACGAAGCGGACCGACCACACAAAATAGTGATCACTCTCTGCGACGGCGCGGGCAACCCGTTCAGGGGAGATCTCGACGAGGAGGTGATCCGCGTCGACGTCGGATTGGACGGTGGCCGCGCCGACGATCTGGCAGAGTACGAATCCGTCCGGATCCAATTCGCGGTTCAGATTCCGGCAGGAATGCCTACGCCCCCAGGCGGATACGAGTTCCAGGCTGTCGCTGACAACGATCCGCAGTCGCGTACCTCGTACCAGTTTCGCGTGATGGAACCGTTGCCGAACGAACGGACGGCCGCCGAGTAGCCGGGATCCTCACAGCGACCCGACCCTGTTGTCGCTGGAACATCAACATCTCCAGGCGTCAACTGCACACTCCGCGGCAACCACGGTCCATCACCGAACGGCAGCTCCCCACTCCGAACCCCGAGGTCTTTGCGGGCGCATTCGTAAAAGGCGTTCCGCTTGTGACCCGTGCCCTCGTATGCGCTGAGGTAGTCGGCATGGCTCATCTCCTCACCCAGCGCGACCAGACTCAGCTCCCACACAGCCTTGTTCCAAACCCGCGCCGCCGCAACCGCTTCCGGTGACCCGAGCAGCAGCACCATCTCCCACTTCAACGTCTTCTCGGAATCCGCGTCAGCCAGCAGCAACGCACCATCCTCAGCTGAAATTGGTTGTCCCGCATGAGGAAATCCCCTCGACGCCGCCATCCGCTGCGACACCACCGAGAAGTGCTTCAGCGCATGAGCGAACTCGCTGTACGCCACCAGCCGCCGATCATCCCACCGACTTCGCTGCGAACGCCGCCACTTCGACCGCTCGGTCAACGCCGCCCCCGCGAACGTCGCCCCCGCCCCCAGAAGGACCCCAGCCACGGTAATCAACTGCTGCACAACGGAATTCATGTACCCATTGTGGAGGCAAGGCACCCGCTCAGCGGATCATTTCAGTGTTGCGCAGGAAAGCCCCGCCGGACGGCAGTCGCACAGTCACCCGCAACCCCCCACCCTCGCGCGGGGTCAAGGTGAGAGTTCCGTCGTGGGCTCGGGTGATGCTGTTGACGATGGCCAGGCCGAGTCCGTCGCCGGTGTGGTGGGTACGCACGCGTTCGGTGCCGCGCCACCTACGGCCTGTGCCAGATCTACGACAACGAACCCTGGCACTACGAACTGCGCCCCGAAGCCATCACCGACGGCTGCCCACCGCAATACTCCGACCCCACCGAGGATCCTCGGATGCAGACGGGGGTGTGATCATCGCGGGTTGGCACCCTATGACGGCCGATCGTCAGTCGAACAGTTCGCCCGCGCAAGTCGCGGTCACGGCCTGCAGCAGCCATGCATGAAGCTGATCGACGTCGACAGTTTCGGCAAGCACTGTGCGCTGGGCGACGGAAAGCTCGATTCCACGGCCGGTCAGCACGGTCACCACAGCGCGTGCAGCTTCCTCGACTCGCACCTCGGCGCGCCCTTCCTCACGACCCTGCTCACGCCCCTGAGCCCGCAACCGCTGCGCAGACTCCGACCGGAAGAACGCCAGATCCATGTCCATTTTGTCCCTCCAGAGCTGGGCAGCGTCGGTGTGCGAGATTCCCTGTTCGATCAGTTCGGCGTAGAACTCGGTCTCATCATCGGACCCCCGTCTCCGGAAAGCCACGATGATCGCCTCCAGTATCGCATTGATCTCCGGCTCGCGGGCATGAGTAATCGCTGACAGCGCGGCCAGCGGCAGGTCGGCGAGCACCTCCGCGGGGTCAGTGATCGCGGGCACATTGTGCGGCCCGAGAACCATCGGCTGCAAGGTGAAGGTAGTCCAGCCCCGGTAGGTCAGCGTCAATGGCTTACTCGCCCACGCGGCGGTCTCTTTGTCATGGCAGACCACCACCAACACCACCGGCAGCTCGTACTTGTTGTGCAGGAACGTCACGTAATACGACCACGCGGCGATCCTGGTGAGATCCCTGCACGACTGCGCTTCGACGATCAGCAGGAACTCGTCCTCCGCGGTCGTGACCCGCAAGATCGTGTCCGCACGCCGCTCGACCGGTGCCGTCGTAGTGAGATCGACCGAAATCTGTTCCACGGCAATGGGATCGGGGAACGGAAGACGGAGCACACGGAAGGCGCGTCCGACTGCGGCCGCGTCGTAGGTGAAGATCCCGTGCATCGCCTCATGCGATGAGCTGATCATGCGGCGAGACTATCAATTTTCGAACAGCCGTTCGAATCAGGCAAATCCCCCACCGCAAAACTCACAGCACGCCACGCTTGCGGTTGCCGAACGTAGGGTTAACCCTATGGACGTCACCGCACACGCCTCCCGCAGCGGTGGATGGTGGGCCATCTCGGTTCCCGAGGTACCCGGCCTGTTCACCCAGGTTCGCCGACTCGATCAGGTCGTCGCGACAGTCCGCGACGCTGCCGAATCGTTCGATGTCGAAACGGTCACCACTGTCCGACAATGGAGAAGCGAACGTCCTGTCGAAGTCGACCCTCGCCACCTCCCCTGATTCTCAGGTCGTCGGCAGCACCAGCTTGTCGAAGAATGCCCTCTTGCGCGCGGTATTTCGGTGCCGCCTACCCGCTGACGACAGTCAACTCATGCCCAGAGACGCTCACGCATGTCTGTGGGCGAATGAACGATGTTCTGCCTCCTCCCACGCGGATGTAATTGATCCAAGACGCGGATCACCCCGCACGACGAAGGGCCAGGCAGATGTCCGAACGCGATATGACCATGATGTACGCAGCACACGATGCGTTCCGGCGCGACCTCCGCGCCCTGTCCACCACCCCGGATCATGAACGCTGGACGCAGTTCCGAACCCAACTGTCGGTCCACCACACCGCGGAGGACGTCGTGCTCTGGCCGAGCCTGCGCCGCCGAGGCGTGGACGCGCAGCTGGTCGAGGCGATGGCCGCCGAACACGACCGCATCGATCCCCTACTGGCCCAAGCGAATCGGGCCTTCGACACCGCAGGACCGGAAGCCGCGCGACCGACGCTGGTGGCATTGTCGGAGCTATTGCACAACCACCTGCAGCACGAAGAGCAGCAAACACTGCCGTTGATCAACGATCGAGAATGGTCACTGCTGGACCGAGAGATGCGCCGCCGCATCGGTTTACGCGGTCTTCGACCGTACTATTCGTGGCTGCTGCGCGACGTGGAGGGCGAGCGGCGCCGCCGGGTACTGTCCACGGTGCCCGGCCCACTGCGCCTGGTGATCTCGTAGACGAGGAGTCCGATCGTGCACGTGGCACCTACTGTCGCAGGTCGGGGTCTTGGTCGCAGGCTGACCGCCGGATCGGTCCTGCTCTTCTCGGCACTGATCTCGGGATGCGGGTCGAATCAGCCGGAACCAATCGAGAACTGCGCGGCAACGTTCGATTTCCGGTCGTCGCAACAACCGCTCGGCGACGGCGCGTGGCTCCATCGAGCCGCGCGCACAGTTGCGTTGGGGCACGAGCCGCTGTCCATGCGAGATGTGACACGGGCCGCCGGCCTGAAGGACGAATGGGATCGCATTGTCGTCGTTTTCCCGGGAACCGAAGCGGCCGAATTGAATTCATCCAGCGGGATCGCCGACGTATGTTGGAAGAACCTCCCTCCGACGTATCGCGACGACACACCGCACGCGGCGTACTACCTGTTCGTCCAACAGCAGATGCCCATCCAGGCAGTCCGGTGGACCTATCCGTTCGATCGCGAGTTCGACTTCATCAACCCCCGCGTCACGGTCGTCCACCCGGACACGATGCTCACTCCAGTCCACGTGCCCGGAGTCGATCCGTACTTGCGCCCGGCGACCTGAACATCGCCGGGGTCCCACCGGGTCTAGTCGAGCCGAAGACGAAACTGCGTAGCGCCAGGAAGCGCAGTCCGCCGACCACCGCCATGATCGCAAGTACGGCGCCCGCCTGCACGGCCCCACCGAGGTTCGGTGCCACCGCATCCAGTCCGGCCAGTGCTGCCGTGCTGATCCCGAGTCCGAGCAACGCCAGCCCGCCGCCCTCCCACTGTGCGGTGAACCCGCCGACACGATTGCCCGCCCGGAAGGTGAGTTGGCGGTGCAGTTCGTTCGCAATCACCGTGCTCACCATCGATCCGGCGACGTTGGCGACCAGCGGTCCGCTGCCGTGCATGGTCATGAACAGCAGCACATAGGCGATGTTGCTGGCACCGCCGACCAGGGCGAATCGGATCAGTTGGGCGAAGGCGTGGTCGCTGCGCAGGTATTGCAGCACCCGGCCGAAATCATTGCGCGGCACGGGAATCCACGCCGTGAAGGCGCTGGTGGGGAGCATTCCCGGGTGGATGATCTGCGGCGCGGTCACTGCCGAATCCGCACGCTCGATCGGAACGAACATGCTGCCTGACGACCCTTGACTATACGTAGATGTATACGTATACACAAGACCGGCAGGCATCAGTGTCTCAGCACGCCCTCACCAAACGGCAGGCTCTTCCTCCCTGAGCCGCCTCTGCGCGCGCTCGATCCAGCCGGCGAATCCAACGCTCAGATCATCAGCGACAGCGGGCCGAACGGTGATCCGATCCCGGGTTCGTCGCTGCAGGTAGCGACCATCGTCGGAAAGGTCTACCCACTGCGTGGTGTACCACGGTTCGGGGCGGTCCAGAATATGACCGACGAGCAGTCGCGCCTGACCACTGCCGTCGATCGGGCGGCGGGTCAGGGCTTCGTATTCTTCGCGGGGACTGCGCCGCGCGTACGACTGGTGTGCGGCGCCGGACTCGACATCGAGGACGTCGACAGAAATCGGCACCTGCCGCCCCGGTGTGCAGCGTGGAACCCGCTCGGCAAGACGCTTCGGCAGGTGCTCGGACGGAAAGAGCCGACCATGGATCGGACCATCGACCCCGTTGACGATCGCCTGCGCCAACACCACACCGTGCTGACCGTTCTGCGCACCGACGATCCGATACTCCCGCATCGTCCCCGGGTTGGTAGCCGTTGAGCCACCACGTATTTCGATACGCAACTGTCCGAAGGTCAACGTGTGCAACGCCAGCCTGATCAGTTCACTCTCGTCCTGGTCGAGGGCAGCGAGGACATGAGCACGATGAGACTCGTAGTCTTCGACGTAGTGAAACCGACTCTGATAATGCAGCGGTCGAGGGAACCGGTCGATCCCGTCGCTGTACCAGAGTGCTGCGAAATCGTCTGACGCCCAAACCCATTCAGCCATCGAGGGCTTGTTCTCCTATTCAGTTCTGCGGTCGCGGTGGCGCCGGCGGCGGAGTGTTCGCCGATGGCGCATCGCCACCGATGACCCCGCCCGCGATCGTGTTCGGCATCTCCCCCAACAGCTCCTCGGTGTTCTCCGCGGTGATCAGGTAGTCCGGAATCTGGTGTGTGTCATCGTCTTCGCCACCTTTGCCGCGTCCGGCACCGGGCGCGCCCATCATTCCCGGCATACCCGAGCGTCCCGCACTCGACGACCCCGACCCGGCACCGGCGATACCGGTGGGCGTCCCCGCCGTCGGCGCACCAGCGACAGCGCGACCCGGAACAGGCGCTGCCACAGGCGAACCCGGCGTCCCTCCGCCACCACCGCCAGCGCCGCCGCCGGGTGATCCGGTCGAGGGTGTGCCCCCTGCAGGAGAAGCTGCTGCCGGTGCGGTGGCACCTTCTGGCGTTGCGCTGCTCGGTGCGGTCTCGTCACCTCCACCATTTTCGTCGCTGGTGGAGGAGCCGTCGTCAGTGGAATCGTCGTCCGCCGCGGCGGCGGGATCCTCGACTTCCTGCTGGGCTGCCGGATCCTCAGTGGTCGCGGGCTCGGAGGTTCCGCCGGAACCGTCGCCGGGTTTCATACTGCCGCCGCCTGTTCCACCACCACCAGTTCCGCCACCACCGGTGCCGTCGTCGATCGCCCCATGCAGCGGATTCGTCGGACTGACCGGTGTCGGCAACACCGGAATGCCCGCATCGGCCTCAGTGAACGGCTTCACATAATGTTGCGCCATCACCCGGCGGGCTACTTCTTCTTGCTCGTCCGGGTCCTTGTTGTTCCAGATATCCCAAGTACTGGGCGAGGTGAATTCGAAACTCTGACCGGGGTCGGGCAGCGCATCCTTCGTAGTGGTGATCGCCTGTGCCGTCTGCCCCACTCGGGTCGCCAACGCTTCCAGCTCCGGGGTCAACTCCGTGGCGCGCTGGGTGTAATTCTTGATCGCCTCACGAGACCGCTCCGCCGCCTGACCGTCCCACGCCGCAGCACTGGCACGATTCATCCGTGCGGCGAAATCGGTGACACCCTCCCGCCACTTCTGAGCGATCTGGCTGTACTGCCCCGCCGCAGCCAACGCATTGCCTGTCGGCTCCAACGGCTTGAACGCGCCATTGATCTGCGGGTGCCTGAAGTCAGGGGTGTGCTCCTGCTTCGGAATCTGCTTGTCTTCGAAAACCATCGTCGCCCTGCCGTCGCTCGTGATTCAGGTGGCGGGCGCTAGACGCGCTCGGCCGGGGTGTCGCCGCCGCCAGGGGTGCCCGGCGCGGGTGCTGCGGCGAGGAGTTCTTTGTAGTAGGAGGCGAATTCGGCGTCGGTCTCCTGGTAGCGCTGGGCGATCAGTCGATGGAGTTCCTGTAGGTCATCGACGATCTTGTAGTGCTGGTCGAGGATCGCGTGGACGCTGTTGTCCGACCCCTGCCCCTTCTCCCGGAACCGACGGACCATAGTTTGCGCAGAGATCAACTCCGCCACCGCTTCTCCCAGCCCCCACACCTCACGCTCGGAAATTGCGGTCGCGGTCCGTTGGAGCTCGCGGATCAGGTCCTTGAAGGTCTGACATTCTCGTTCGATGTAGACGAACTCTTCGGCGTCCACCCGAACGCTGCCGCCGAACCTCATCGTCAGCCGACCCTCCTGCGCCTCGGCAAGCAGGTCCTGCAACGGTCTTTCACCACTCATGGTCAGATTCCCCCTGATTCAAGTCCGAGTTGATGTTATCGAGTCAAGCTCCAGCTGGGAGCAACGGAACGACCTTCTCCGCAAGACCGCGCGCGAGCTCGCACGTATCGCGCTGACCGGTCAACTCGTTCGAGTCCGGATTGTCGAGGGAAAACTCTAGGCTCCCGCCCTGCATCGCGACCGTGAGGGTACACACCGAGCGAGGGTTCTTGTTGTCGGAACGGCTCGCGGCCACCGCCGATCGTCCACCGATCGTGTACTCGCCCCGAACCGTCAGCTTCGTGTTCGACCGAACCTTATCGACAGTCAGATTTGTGGTCGTGATTCCGGCCGCGTACCCGTCGGACACCACCCAGCTACACCCTCTCCACTTGACCCCACCAGCCCCGTCGAAATCAGCGTTGTTATTCGAACTGGCTTTGTGCAACCCCTCCGAATCCAACACCGACTTCGGAATATCCCGACACGGATCGAACCCCACCGGCACGTCCGCCGCGAGCCCCTGCCCACTCGTCGTCGCCTCGAGCCCTACCGCCTGGCCGTCAGTCGAGGACTCACACCCAGCGACCAGCAAGACCGCACCAACAGCCATCAACCCAACCCGACTACGCCGCACCCCACCCCTCCTCAATATTGTGTTGGTCGTCAGGGGGATCCCCGCCCATCGTCAGCTACGCTACCCACCCGACCAGATCCGGGCAATCGCTCGCACCCTAGGAACGAACCCATTTGTGCCAGCTTCGCGGCACACCTTGAAGACGGCCGATCGGCGCCTGCCTGAGACTCTGATCACAATTCGAACGTCCACCGAGAACCGTTTGAATTGGTCTGTGGAGTCGTTGACAGCACTGTGGCGAAGCCGTGACGTGAGGTCGTGACCTGCATAATTGGGACAACGACCAGCTCGATCGACAAGCCCTGTCGACGCGAACGGCGCCTATTGGCTGACTTGGAGGAGTTGGGATCAACCATGACCGCTGTTCAATATCCCGAAATGCGCATGTCCGTGATAGATGCACTCGAATCATTCGCCGATCCAGACTATCAAAGGCGAGTCTGGATAAATCGCCAATTCCCGCACGCGAATTTTTACGACGACCTGGACTTGAACGTGAGTATCTTGTACGACGACTGCGTAGTCGTCCCCGACGCTCGTAGCAGGATCGGAACCGTGCTCGTAGATGGACCAGAGGTCGACCGACTGATCGAGTTGGACCAAGTGCTCGGCCCCATGATCAGCCGATTAGGAAACGCACCGGATGCGGTATACCTGAGAGATTCCGAGTGGCCGCATGTGGTAGCAGCCGCTCGTGCAGCTCTGGCTGCGATGCGGGATATCTAAGACATCCGTCACGATCTGCCGCATCAAGGACTTTCGACAGCCGAGGGTTCGACTCACTACCACCAGCATTAGCGATCGCCGCGGTCCTGCGAGCGATATCACCCATCACAAGCGTGGGAAGAATTTCTCCGTAGTCTCGTTCATGCTCCGACACAATCTGGCCGAACTCCGGCTCGACGCGTGCAAGAAATTCGATGAATTCGATCTGCGGCGGGGTCTGCTCGCTCGACCATGCGGCAGCGTCCAAGTCGGTTTCATCATCATTAGACCCCATATCGGGCACGCCTCCTGCCGAGTTTCGCCCAGTGCATCCATAAGAATCTGTAGCTCCTTGAGCCAACGGACTAGCCCGAAGAAGCCAACTTACCAACCACAGTCTCCGATTAGAACTTCTATTAATACTTGATCCCCGTTGCGAACGGCTGCACGTTGCTCGTAAGTGACAATCTGAATCGGAGGCACTGCGGATGTTGAAATTCTCGGATCCGTATTGACTACCACGGTGGCGTGGCACCCATCTGGGCGTGCCCCTTTCGCGACAATAGTGTGAGGCCTGGGTCCTCCATATGGCGATCTTCGAGGTGGAGGATCGGACACCTTCAATTCCATTGTGGGTACCGTAATGACGGCCAGTGGATCAGGTTGTGGCGAAGGTCCGATAAAATACGCGGTGGCATAAGATGCATTGCTATCCAAGACGTCTACAACCGCCGTCCGAACAAATCCGGCCACAGCCACCGACTCAGCGATTCGCCTAGCCTCTGTCGGCAAGTCGCGAGCACTCTGGAATCGCTGCCAACCGAGTCCGACCACTGCACCGATAGCGACCACCGCGACTGCAAAGTAGCCAAATCGCCGCACTCGCGTCCAGTGACGCCGAGACGCACTCATCGGAACGCCCCACTGCCGCAAAGGATTTTATTCGCTAGATCGAATGTTCCGCCCGGCTTCACGGTGCTTTCACCATGTTCGATCTCGCTATTTTTGCCGTCAGCTCCATTGTGGAATACCTCACTACCAGTGGCAACGTTGTATGATCGCTCAGCGGTCCCGCCAGCATTGTACCCCGAACTAAGAAACTGATTAAGTGGCTGGCTCGCACGGACTTCTGGCGTTGCATGGGTCGCCGCTTCTTCCTGAAGCGTCTTCAAATTGTAGGCTGCAGATTTTAGTGCCAGATCATCGTTTCCGATCAAATCGGACCATTCATCGTCCTTGAACTGCCCTGGATACCGAGCCTTGGTTTCAAGGAATGGCGCTTCCTTCTGATTTGTCAAACCAATGGAATTCCCAGCGCCGTGCCCCTTGTCGACCCCTTGCCTAGAAAGGTCGTAGCGAAATTGATCGTACGCAGCACCCCTGTTCGGCCCCTCCGCCAGTGGCTTGTAAGAGGATGGGTCGCCTTCGAGCGCTTTGTAGAAGTCCTTATTGAGACCCGAGCGAAGGGGCGCCCCCTCTTGCAACGCCATCGCCAGCACCATACGCGGATCGACTCCAGCTTCGTTGCCGTACTTTACTGCCAGGATCGCCCAAGTCTTCATTTGGGGACCATACGCGTCGAGTGCACTGAGATCTACCGCAGCGAGAGACACCGCCGGATCAGTCCAAGTCGATGTCTTGTCCCACTCGGTACTGAGGACTTCATTATCTTTTTGATTCCCGGATTCCGAGATGAGCGGCAGGCCTATAATCGCCTTAAGTTTTGGGAGACTGTTCAATGCATCATCAGCAACGAACCCCTGCCCATCACGTCCAACCTTCGAGAACACCGCAAACAATGTGCTATTTCTAAGTGTGGCGCTCATGAAAGCCTCAGCGCCAGCAATGTCATCCGCGCCTAGCGCCTCGGACACAGAAACGTGTATGGAAGAGTCGGCCACTGTTGTGACTATTTGTGCAGCGGGTTTGTTCGGGAAAGCACGAGCAGCCGCCGTTGAAAGTTGCTGTCTCGCGGCTACCAGATTGTCGCCGTGGATCCGAGTCTCAGACCCGAGAGTTGTTGCTACAGTGCGAATCTGCTCTGCGGCACTCCGCAGTACATCCAGAGCCTCTTGAATATCGGGCACTTCGGGCGCCTGGACACCGTTGAATGAATCGCGGACAGCTCGCAGAGTACTGGGCGCAGTCATCAACTCCTGGCAGTAGCCGAAATTTTCCCAAGCAAGACCAGTCGTCTCTAGCGCGGCGGCCCGGCCGTTCGGAGCCCCCGTCCACGAACTCGAGGATTGCCCGGCTGGCGCTATTATCGCCCCAGCACCGTTCTCACCGCTCACAACCGGGATCTGCGGGAAGACCGCCGTAGGTGCGACTACACGTACCGGATGCGGTGGCGCCGCACCCTTTTCCGGGTTGCGGTTCGCATTGAACTCGGCAGTATCCCAATTGTAGCCTGCGGCATTGACGATGTCGCCGAAATGTCGAGCAGCATCAGTGTAGTTCTGCAGGACTGTCCTGACGTCGTTGGCATGCACAAGGTACGCCAAGCACCACGGCGCAACCGCCGGATAGTTTCCGCCCATGCCCGGACTAGCAGACAGACCGGGAGCAAGGTCACGAATGACCGCTGCGGATATCTCGTCGGCAAGTGCCGTGAGGTTCTTGGCTGCCGCGTAATAGATATCTGCGTCCACAGCGAGGGGTGCCACTCATCCACCCCGTAGCATGCGCTTGTTGAGGTCGCTCGCATTGGTGTAGCCGCCGTGCGCCGCTTTGGCCGCATCGCTCATTTCGCGAATACCTTCGACGAACTCGCGGGCACCAACCGCCCACTTCCGGTGGGCGGTGTCGTACGCCTCGGCGGCGACAGATTCCCAGCCAGTGCCGAGTAGACTGGCCACCCGATCATCGACTTCGTCGAGATGGTCGTTGATGAATCCAGATAGGCCAGCGAGTTTGGCGACGATGACGTCGAGGTGGTCCAAGTCAACAGTAAAATTTGCCATCACAATCCCTAAAGGTCGAGGCTGAACGTGCCGAGCGCAGCAGCGCTCGCTTCATCGCGTTTGGCGTAGGAATCGGCAGAGACACCGAGCTTCTCTGCCATCTCAGTGAGTGCCCCGATGATTGCGTTGCCGCCAGTGCGCGTCTCGGACCAACCCTCAGCAAACGCCTCAGCGGAGCCGCCTGTCCAGCTCGCACCAGCACAGGCATCGACTTCGCGAGCAGCTGAGTCAAGCGCTTGACGTAGCACGTCCGCCAGACCGTAAACGTAATTGCCGACATCGCGGACCTTTTCCGGCACCACAGACAGCGACGATCCTTCTCCCCCAGGCATGCTCATGGATGCTGATGCTATCCGGCAGGTGGCGGTTGTCCAATTGGGATCCGCGCCGAACTCCGGCCAGCGAGTTCGCGTCACGTAGCCCGGCTGCACTGGTCGATAATATTCCGCCACAACGACTCTCAGTGGCAGATAGTGAGTTCGCACGGCGAACACGATCTTTCCCGCGAGGCACAACCGAGTCGCTTCTCATCCCAGTTCTGCCCCGGTCCGGAGATGTCGGATCGCAGGTACCCGATCGCTACGGGCTTCATCCGGCGAGCGCCGACCGAGGCACGTCGAGCATCGCCCGGCCCGACGGTGTCGCCGTGTAGGCGTTGCCACAGGGCGACAGTTCCCACGCGTCACGGTGGGTGACTTGGCGGAGGAGCCCGTCGAAGTGCAGGATGCGCAGCGCTCGCCTGGTCCTGCGGATGGACAGCCCTGTGTCGGCGGCGATCTGGCGGTCGGTGAGCTGTCCGCCAGGTTGCAGAATGCGCAGAACGAGGGCCTGGTCAACAGTGGACATCATTGCCTCCTGGATTGCGTGTTCTCCCCCGATGCGGGCACGTTCAAGCATCCGATGACGAAAGGCCGAGCAGGAGGGCAAGTTACGGGGCAGACTGCCGCGCGACCCGTTTGCGGGGACCCCGCCGACTACACTCGATCGCGTCCAGAGCCGCGGAGGTCGACATCCCACCGAACGTGCACTTGCAGCAACGACGAGAAGCAACGCCGTCTCGAGTTGTCCCTGATGCGACGATGAGTCGCGCCGAGCTCGCCGAGGCGGTCAACGAATACCTCTGGCGCACAACAGGTCTACGCCGCGATCTGGATGCCCATGCGATCGCCAGATACGAACGCGGTGTCGTCCGGTGGCCGAATTCGGACTATCGCCGCGCGCTCGGCCACATTCTCTGCGCCTCCGATGCCGAGCTCGGATTCGTGCCCGCACGCCGTCACAAGCCCGCCGGCATCTCTCCGGATCGCGCACTCGCGGTCAACCTGTTCAGCCCTTTCGGCCGGTCCCCGGAGTACATCAGTTCCGAGTTCGTCGGCCGATGGGCGGGGCGGATCGGCAAGACCGAGGTCGATGCGATTCGAGCCGCGACGCGGACGGCCGCGTCGACTGAGAATCTGCACGGTGGCGGTTCTTCGTCGGGCACCGCGCACCAGGCGCTCACCCAGTTCGCACCGATGGTGAAGTGCACGGTCAGCGCGAATCTGCGGCGTTCGCTCTTCGAGGCAGTCGGCAATCTCAGCAGCGTCGTGGGTTACACGGCCTTCGACGCCGGCGAGCTCACCGACGCCGATCGGTACTTCCAGTTCGCCCTCTGGTGCGCCGACGCCGCCGGGTCGTGGGATCTGCGGGCCAGCTCCTTGGCCGACATGGCACGTCGAGCGGCATTCGTCGGCGATCCCGACAACGCACTGTCGCTCATCGAACTCGCCCAAGTACGTTCGGACCGACTGACATTCACGATTCGCGCGATGTTGAGTGCCATGCGAGCCCAGTACCTGACGGCCATAGGACACACCGAGGAGGCATTGGCGGAGGTCGCGCGGGCCGACGACATGTTCGCGGCCCGCACACCAGAAGCCGAGCCGCCCTGGATGTGCTACTACGACACCGCCGAGCACCTCGGCAGTACCGGCAAAGCACTGGCGTTGGCCGCGGTGGCATCCAACTCGATCGACATCGCTGCGCCACGCCTACTCGATGCCGTCAACCTGCACAGCTCCGAATATCCACGCTCACGGGCATTTTCGCAGATTCGACTTGCCACTTTGACGATGCAACTAGGAGACCCGCGGCAGGCCGCCGCGATCGGCACGGAGGCGATCGGCCACGCCCGCGGGCTGAAATCGGCGCGCATCTCGACTGAGCTTCGAAGGCTGGCAATGACTGCGGGCAGACACCGCAGCATCACCGTAGTCCGCGAGCTGCGTGAACTCATTTCCACTGCGTCCCTGAGTAACTCGTCGTCATGAGCACCGATGGAACCGGGACTCGGTCAGTCCTCGAGGAGGCGGCGACGATCAGCGGGATCGATCCCGACGGCGCTGTGCTCATTCGCAGGGGATCGAACTCGATCTATCGCATCGGCGACTTGATAGCCCGGATCGGCACCACAGGTGCGGCAGAAGTCGCGCAGCAGGAGCTACGTATTTCACAGTGGCTCAGCCACTCTGGCCTGCCCGCAGTCGAAGCAGCCGACGTCGCCATCCCAATGGTGGTTGTAGACGGTCGTCCGGTCACTTGGTGGAAGCGAATCCCCGACCATCGTCCATCAACTCCGGCCGAACTCGGCGCCGCGCTACAACATCTGCACGACCTGGCTCCCCCGACAGCGTTCGCCCTCCCCGACTACGACCCGTTCCTCGGAATCCGCCAACGGATCGTCGTCGCCGGCGACCTTGCTGTCGAGGACCGCAATTGGCTTCTTGCACATCATGATTCACTACTCGATCACTACATGAACCTCGATCCCCCGGCTGTGCGAGCCGTCATTCACGGCGACGCGTGGCAGGGGAACGTCGTTGTGCCGTCCGACGGGGTTCCCACGATCCTCGACCTCGAGCGCGTCTCGATGGGCCGAAAAGAGTGGGACCTCGTCCAAATCGCCGCCGACTACGTCGATTTCGATCGCCTGTCCTCGCACGACTACGCATCGTTCGTCGACGCGTACGACTGCGATGTCACCGCGCACGGCTCGTTTCGCCTACTCGCGAACATCCAGGAACTGCGCTGGACCGCCTTCGCGTTGTCCCAATCGGAAACGAACGCGAAGGCGAGCGAACAGGTGCGACATCGACTTGCCTGTCTACGTGGCGAAATCGCACGGCCCTGGCGGTGGGAAGCACTCTGAGCTCACCCACGGATCCGCGCGAAGGTTTCCTAACTCAGATCGCACGGCCCGAGGCTGCCCGTAGCCGCGAACGCACACCGCAGCATGTTCTGAGCTACCAACACCCAGAACAGCGGGTTCTCGGGGTCCCTCGGTACAGACGACAGGGACCCCGACCCTGAACTACCGGTTTCGGCCACCGGAACCGGCGCCGAATCAGCACCCGCAACGCCGCTGCCCACACCCATCAGTGCCGCAACGAGCACGCCCGCCACCATCGTCTTACGCATCTTCGCTCTCCATTCGCTTACCGATGGACAATTCTGACTCACTCGCGGTTCAGATGACCGCCATTCGGTGCCCCCAAACTTGGGGTGGTCAGCGGTCTCGACGCGGCGGCCGGGATCCTCGTCGCCATCGAGCCGCGACATACTCGCTGTACCGACCCCCAACTCCACCGAGCAGGCCGCCCTGCTCATCCCCCCGAATCTGTCGGATGCCCGTGGCACACTTCATCTGTGGACCTTGGGGATGAGCGCGCGTTTCGTTCGGATATCTTTCACGTGCTCAGGCAACTGGTGGAGGAGCGGGGCGGTTCGGTCACTCGGGCCGATTTGTTGGAGTTCCAGGTCGGGAATTATCCGATTCAGCTTGTCGACCGCAATCGCGGGATTCGAAACCCCAAGGATCTCGCGTCGACGCTGTCGATCATGTCCAAGCCGGGCAGCCCGTATGAGGACGCGGTGGTCGGTGACTCGTTGTTCACCTATGACTACCGCGAGGGGCGCATCGATGCCGGCGACAACGTCAAGCTCAGGAAATCCGCGGAGACCGGGCTGCCGCTGATTCTGCTTCGGTGGATGAAGGTCGGTCCCGACATTCGGTACCTGCCGATCTTTCCGGTGTACGTCGTCGCCGATGATCCGGCCAATCGCCGGGTGCTGCTCGCGCTCGATGAATCGCTGCGCGTCGTCGGCGATCCGCAACACCTGACCGAGACCGAGCGGCGGTACGTGCAGCGGATGACCAATCAACGCCTGCACCAGCCGCAGTTCCGCAGCCGGGTGCTGATGGCGTACAGGAACCGGTGCGCGGTGTGCAGGCTCGGCCGACCGCAGTTGTTGGAAGCGGCGCACATCATCTCCGATGGCAAAGAGCACGGGATCGCCGACATTCCGAATGGCTTGAGCCTGTGCAAGATCCACCATGCCGCGTACGACCGGAACCTCATGGGGATCTCGCGCGACTATCGGGTTCACATCGGCCCGGCGTTGACCGAAGCCGACAATGAGGGGCCGATCCTCAAGTTCGGGCTCAAAGGCATGAACAACGTTCGCCTCACGTTGCCCGACAAGAAGTCGTTCTACCCCGAGCCGGATCGTCTCGGCGAACGTTTTGACGAGTTCAAGAACGGGGACAAGGGACTTCGGGTCGGCAAGGACGACTTCCAACGAATCGATCCCGTGGTCGTCGGACCGAAGCTGCTGACAACCTAGGCCGGACTGGCGGATTCGTCGTCCACCGGTCCGGCTCAGGGGTCATTCCTCTGTGTCGAAGTCGATAATCGGGGCGGCAGTGGCTGAATTTACAGTGGTGAACCGAACCACCCGGTTGTCGCTGGGGTAGGCCGAGGCCGGAGCGACGAAGCCGAACGCCAGCACCAGTTTGCCCGGATCGATCACCCCGTCCGCGCCCACACTGGCGACGTTGCCCGGCTCGACGACGGCGTGGATCAAGATGGCACCGGTGCGCTCGCCGACGAACCGCTCGGTGTTCGGGTCCTTCGAGTCACCGATGGCCCCGGCGATTCGTAGGGCGATGCTGCGGTGGCGGCTCGTGCTGATCGAGCCGAAGAGCGGGTCGCGACGTCGGTAACGGTCCCATCGGGTGATCAGCCTGCTGCCCACGCGAACTTGCTGATCGCCTTTGTCGCGTTGCGGTGCGAGAACGACCCACTCGTCCACCGCCCGTCCGACTCCGCGCGTGATCGAGCGCAAATATTCGAGGTGCGGGCCGAACTCGCCGGGTGCACGCCACTTCGTTTGCTCCGCGAGATCCAGGAATTCGTCGGGGGCCAGCCTGCCCGTCAGTGCCGTCAGGTAATGCACAGTCGGACTCAGGTCCTTGGCATGTCGTCCGCTCTGCGCAGGGAAGTGATAAGCGAAACGTGTTGTTTCCGTAGACAATTGCTCAAACGTGGGCGTCCACAACGCGGTGTTGTGCCTCAACTGCGGTGCCGAGGTCGGATAGGCAGTCGGCTCCAACCATTTGCCGGGAGAGCGCACTTCGACCAGTTTCGCGTTGTACATCTTGTTCGGGCTGGCCGGCTTCAACTGCGGCAGATGTTGCGAGACCAGCGGCGGCACCTGCGCCGGCGTCACCTGCGGCATTCCGTCGACAAGAACCGAGTACTGCTGCAGCTCGCGGCGGAAGGCATCCTCGTCCCGGCAGACAGCCTCGAACGCGCGCAGCAGGTCGATCCCCTTGGCGCCCGTTCCCGGCTGCTCCCGACCGATGTACAAACGCACCAGATCGCGGTAGCCGGGCCGGAACCCGAACCAGCGGCCCATCTGCATCAACGCCGACATATTCGACGCCCGACGCAAGAAGTACGAGATCGTGAGTCCCTCGACAGTGAAGCCACGGGAAAGCTTTTGACCGCCGACCAGGATCTTCCAGATCTGCCGCTTGTCGAAGTCCGCTTCGCCGGTCTCGATGTCCTTGTCGCTGTTGACGACGATGATCGGCTTCTGGTCGCCGCCAATCCTGAACACAGCGGCTCCGATATATGGTTGCAGCTCAGCGAAACTCGGCGGCACGACGTGCCCGTCCGCACGGACCGCGGACACCTCGGCGAGATCGTTGTCGAACAGTGTGCGCAACCGTTCGTGTCCACTGGGGCCGGAATAGTCGGAGTCCCACCACAATTTGGTGATGCGCCCCAACACTTCTCGGTGATCGAGAGTCCAGCTCGATTCGTGGATCAGCATCGTGTGGTGCTGGAAGTACCCGTCGCCGAGACCGCCGCGCTCCTCGCGATACAGCTTCATCGCCGCGGTGAGCACGAACATATCGATCGCCTGGCGCAATGTCGCGGTGTCGACCTCGTCCAAGCCGTCGACCTGCACGCTGCGCACGTGCGCCTTCTCGTTCGAATTGGCAAACGTGCGTTCGTCTTCGGGGATGTCGTCGTCGAGGTCGTGGAAGTCGCGAGCGCCCATGTAGTTGTGGGGCCGCTCGAGCGAGACGATGAAATCCTTCGGGAAGATATCGGCGGAATCGCTGGGGTCGATGAAGACGTTGGCGTACGGCGTCGCGGTGTATCCGACGTACTGTGCCCGCGGCAGCATCGTCAGCAGCTCGGAGATCTTCTTGTTGATGGCGGTGCGCTCGGCATCCGGCTTCTGCCGTGCGGTGTTCACCGACGCTTCGTCGGACTCGTCATCGATGATCAGGACCGGGATCTCCGCGAGCGGGGTCTTGATCTTCTTCAGGTCCTGAACGAGCTTGCCGAGAACCGTCTTGTTCTTCTTCACCACCATCAACCGCGCAGACGAACGATGCAGGTTGACCGGGTCGTACAGCGGCAGCGCGGGTTGCTGCTTCTCGAACTCGAGCGCGACGATCCCCTGCCGAAGGCTCTTGTAATCGTCGTCGCGGGTCGTCATCCGGACAATGTCGAAGGCGCCCAAAGCCGCAGGCTGACCGCCGAATTTGATGAACTTGCCCTGGTTCCACGCCGGATCGTCGGCGTAGTCCGACTCGAACTCACTGGCGCCACGGAGGATGTTTTCCCAACCCACCAGCTCCATGTCGAGCCGTCGCTGTGTCTGGGCGCGAAGCAGATTCAACGTGCCACCGAGCACGATGACCAGGCGGTACCCCGCGTCGACCGCCTTGGCGATCACTCCGGTGAAGTTCGCGGTCTTGCCCGACTGGACGTAGCCGACGACCAAGCCCTTCGCCTGGAACGCCTCGGGGCGGGACGGATCCGACAGTCGCTCCACGACACTGTCGGTGGCCATGTCCATACTGGCCACCGCGTCATCGGACCAGCCCTTGGCGGACAACAGATTCCGGTACGCCGGCCAGTACCATTCGCGGCCGTATTTCGTGGTCGTGCGATACCAGGGTTCGAACTGCTCGCTGATCACCACGGGCGGCGGTGTTTTCATCACCGGCGCGCAGGCCTCCAACAGCTTGCGCGTGACGGGTTCCAGGTCGAGGAGATCGTAGATGTCGGTGCGCCGCTGGTCAGTTCGCGGTTCGGAAGAGGACCAGGAGGGTCGCTCGGCAAAATCCCAGTGCGTCAACTGCTTTCGCCACATGTCGACCAACTGATCACTGTGCCCGGCTGCCAGTAGAGCGGCACGGAAGTCGTCTTCGTCGGCGTACGACTGCGCCCCAGGCAAGTCGTACACCTGGTATCGCATCGCCCGTGCCAGGCTCTTCGGCTTGCTGCCCGCCAGATCTGCGAGCACGGCCCGATGAAGGTCGAGTCGCGCTGAATCTGACTGCGGTGTCGGCTTTTCCAGCATGATCTACAGTCCCGCCTGGTCGCGCTCGACGCGTGCAGCGGAAATGAGCACCGATTGCCACAGCGCCAGATTGTCCTTGATTCGCGGCCCGTTGCGTTCCTTGCCGAAGACGTCATGCAGCAGAAAGAACATGAGCGCCTTGAGCATTGGAGCGTCATTGAGGCTGCCATTGCGACCGCCCAGCATCGCGGACCGAAACCGCTTGTTGAGCAAAATCATTCGTGCCTCGTTGTCGATGTCGAAGAAGACGTCGTCAGGCAGTGCCCGCCACTCGATGCCGATCGGATCCTCGCCGGGGACCTGCGGAAGTTCGTCGAGGATAGTGTCTTTGACCGCAGGCGCGAATCCGCGCCCCGGCGGAATCACCGCTTTGCGCGTCGAGCCGGATCGTTGACGCGCCTCGCGGTAGACCGTCTGAGCGTCGTTGATGTAGTCGGCGAACGTACGGCCGGAATCATCGGTCGCCGTCTCGATCGCCGAGACGAACTCGGGCGAGACCTCGACGCCTTCCTTCTTCACCGTCAGTCGGAACACGTCCGCGCACGTGCTCGGCAGGTCGACGTCGACCCGCGCCAGCGAGAGGTGCTGCTCAGGCTGCCGATAGTTGTTCCAACCACCGGCCTGCACGATCCGCCCGTGGCGGTAGAAGTAGAAGCCCTGGCGATCGAGCACGCTACCCACCGCCTTGTACTCGCTCACCGACGAACGCGGAGTCCAGATATGCGCGGTGAGCTGGACCTTTCCGATCGAGTCGATGTCGGCGACGAAGGCACGTGGGTAGTCGCGATGACCAGTGACCGGATATCCGAACGGATTCAGGCCGACGACGCCGAGATTGGTGTAGACCGTGCCTGTCTGCACATCCTCCACCGCGATGGTGATGTTGAAGTCCTCACGCGCTAAGAAACGGTGCAACTGCAACCCGAGATGCGCCCCGAGCCGGTTGATCATGCGGTCGAGGTAGCGGCCGGTCTGCGCGCTGCCGACGTTGCGCGGGAAGTCCTTCACACCGTCCCACCGCACAACGGTGCCGTGCCACTCGATCGGGCACTGGTGGTAGCGGTCGATCAGCGACTGGGCATACCGAGGTTCGACGATGTCGCACTGGAAGCCGTCACGCGCCCGCTCCATAACCCACTGCAATCCCGCGGGCCTGGTCTTCCTGGTCCGGCTGACCACGGTGACGGCCGAGGCCTGACTCAACGACGCCGACTTCAAGCCGGTGCCGAACATACCGAGGGAGTTCTCCGCGTAGTCGCGCCGCCCACCGACAGTCATCGCGACTTCGAGTTCGTCCTCGGTCATGCCGACGCCGTCATCGATGATGAGCAGGCTCAACAGGTCGTCACCGTCACGAAGGAAGTGGATGACGACGTCCTTGGCGCCCGCGTCGATCGAATTGTCCACGAGGTCGGCAACGGCCGCCTCGAACCCGTAACCCTGGCTGGTCAAAGCCTCCATGTACCGGGCGTCCGGCGGTAGGTACTTCCGCCCTGTCGTCGGTACATCGAACTGCCAGTCAGCCGTCATTGCCACACCCCGAGTCACCTGCACCGTTGTTGTCGAACGCTCTCCGGATTGATCAGTTGCGGAGTGCGCTGTGTTACATGCGAATCGGAGTGCGACGCGCCGAGGTCGGTAGCTACTCGCTCGGGGGCGTCGCGACCATCCACTCGGCCTTGGCGAGCAGCTCGTCGAAGGTGACTACCTCGGGTGTGGAGAGCTCGCGGCGGTAGAGCTCGAACGACCGGATCTTCTGCTCGTGGTGTCCCCCACTGTCGACGACGAACTGCCCCAGCTGACCGACAACGACGTACGACTTGGGCCGAAACATATACGTCCAATCGCCTGGAATATCGCCACCATCAACGTCTTTCGACTGAAGCCGCTCCTGGATTTCCCTGGAGGCCCGGTGAGCAGTTACCTGGGCTTGTGCCACGGCACCCGTGAGCTCGGACGACGGTTTCCACACTCCGGAGCGGTAGGGCTTGGGCGCGAGCAGGTCCGTCGTATGGGTCTTGAACTCCACGAACGCCATGGATCTGATTCGCCCCGACGTTCGCAGCAACGCATCGGTCCGTTTGCCGACGTCAACGATCGAATAGCCAGCGACAACCTGCTCCAGCAGTTTGTCGTTCCATGAGGTCAACAGTTGCGTCGCCAGCGATGTCCCGAGGATCCACGGATTCTGCTCGAAGAACTGCTGCCAGACCTTCTCCTTGCCACTGCCGGGCAACGCGTCCATCTCGGCACGAAATGCGACGTCGTCGGTCAGCAACTTGCGAAAGCGGTCGACCTGGGCTCGACGGCGAGCCAGTCCGACGACATCCGCGGCCTCGACGTCAGCCGCGATCAGTTCCCGGAACAGGTGCGGGTTCGCTTGATATGCGGCCCTCACCTCTGGTTCCACCCCGGAGCCCGACGGGTGCGAAAGATCGAATGCTTCACACAGGATGTCGACCAGAGTCTCGGCCACGGTCTGGCCGAACTGCATGGACTGGCTGCTCTTCGGCGGGGACGCTCGATGCTTCGATCCGTGGGTCGTCAGGTGGATGATTCGCCTGCCGTCTTCGTCTTCTATGACTTGGTATCCACAGTCGACACTCTTCTCCGCCTTCTGTGGAACGATCCGCTGATTGTTCTCGATCATGCCGTCGATCCATGCCATCGTGACGATCCCCCCGCATCGAACTTCATTCACCTGCAATGCTTTTCATGCCGCGTCCGTGCGAATTCTCGATGGCGGGGCGATCGGATGTCAATGGGTAGCGGATGCGGTGAGGCCCCTGATGGCCTGCCTCCGAGGAACCCTCCCACAGAGGCCGACGATCGCCTATCACAATGAGAATGAATCCGTTTGATATTGAACAAACTGTAACGAATCTCACCTCTCTATCGAACAACAAGAGAGATGACCGACCGGGCTACAACCCCGGCCAAGGTCGCCTCAACAGGCCTCGAACACGACGGGAACACCACGTCGCCCGGCCACTTGCCCGATCGCGGATCCTAAAGACCAGAAGTGGAGTCCCCGTCATGAACCGCACGCCTTCGGTCGCCCTCGCCGCCTTCGGCGCCAGTGCCGCCCTCTTCCTGAGTGCCTGTTCCTCCACCGAGAGTGAGCCCACACCGACCGCACAGCAGCGCGTCTTCCCCGCCACCGCGCAGGAGGAGGCAACTACGACCCCCGAGGTCGACAGTGTCGACCAGATATACCTTGCCGTGCTCGAGGCGGAAGGCATTACCGAGTTGCGCAACAGCAACGTCGACCTGGTCACCTTCGGCAAGGACGTGGTGTGCGCGACGTTCATCGAGGAAGGCAGCCCCAGCCTGGCCTTTGCCCTTGGCGCCTCCCTGGCCGCCGTTGACCAGTTCGACAGCGCAGAGGACGCCGCATACGTGGTCGGTGCGGCCGTAGCCACCTACTGCCCCCAGTTCAACTATCTGTTCGAGCAGTGATCACCTACCCAACCTGCCCAACCTGCGCGCCAGGGTGAGTTGGGACTGACCATCCGATGAAACGCAGGGATTCTGTCAACACGACGGAATTGACTTTGCGCCAAATTCCGCCCATCTTCACCGGTGCACAGCGGAAGGCAATGGGCTCGTGAGGGATTCGAATGATGGTCGGCGAAAAGACCGCCGCTACCCGCTGATTCAGGATCCGCTTCGCGCGCCCCGACCGGCCACACACAACCAGGTAGCGCTCAAGTCGACGGCGCTGGGCATACTTGATGCTGTGACCGATTGGGAGCCAGTGCGTTACGTCTCTGCCGACGAGATCTTGGCCAACCAGACCCCGAAGGGTGGGTTCACTCAGGCCGTGCTGGCCAGCTGGGGTGTGCCCTGGCCGCCGCCCAAAGGGTGGAAAAGGGCTGTGTCAGACCAGGATCGGTGGTCCGAGGATTTGACGACTTTTCTTGGATAGCCGAAGGCTATGGTACGGTCGGCCTACAAGTCAGGCCCCGGAGGTGCGTCAACACCGCCGAGGCCCTGGGCGAGAATCTGGGTTCAGCAGACTCAACGCCGTGGGCAGCAGCCTACCGATGATTCTGGCATCTCCGCCAATCTCCCCCCTTGCCGCTGTGCGCCCGGGCGAGTTGTGCGGGTGATGCGCCTCACTCGCGCAGTCGTCGCCCGTCAGAGGGGCCGCTGCAACCATTCCGATGACACAGAGTCGGCCGGTAAAGGCGGACTCGGACGGCTCCACCGTGGTTGGTGGCATGGATACCGGGGTTCCCCTGGGTGTTCCCGACTCTGTGCAGAATCCCAGTCCCGGCCCTTGCCGAGTAATTTCCGGTGGGCGTGCATCACCAAAGCGACCGTAGCGGCGACCGACCGGCGGAGCTCGCGTCACGGGTGCACCTGTACCTCGCGGTACCGGGGTACCCCTGCACTCCCTTCGCTCCCCCGCTCCCAGCGGGGTTTCGGTCCGCCGGTCGCCGGGTGGGTCGAGAACGGCCAGTCCAACTACCGGTGCTGCCAGACCTTCACCGCGGACGCGAGCAGTAAGCCGACCAAGATCGGGATGAGGACGGGGCTGGGGACGACGCCGAGGAGTAGGCCGCCGACTATGGTTCCGGCGATCGAACCCGCCGCCATTGTGAGGACGAAACGTTTGTTGGCGTATAGGATTTGGAAGCTGGCGTCGCGGGTGTAGCGGGCGAAGGCCACCAGCATTGTCGGTAGCGAGACCATCAGGGACAGGGTTCCGGCGGTTTTGATGTCGACGGCGAACAGCAGCACGATTGTCGGGATCAGCAGCTCACCGCCTGCAACGCCCATCAGGGCGGCGACCGTTCCGATGCCGACGCCCGCGATGACCGTGACGACGAATCGCGGGATCGGCGGGAGGTCGAGCGTGCCGATGGGGCCGAGATGGGTGGCGGCCAGGGCGGCGGCGATGAGGACCAGCAGCACCGCCAGGACGCGGTAGAGGGAGCGGGAGCGCATGCGGGTGGCCCAGGAGGCGCCCAGCCACGCGCCGACGAGACTGCCGAGCAGGAGGTTGGCGGCGATCGGCCAGTGGGTGGTGATCTGGTTGTGCGGCAGTGTCAGTAGGCGGACCGGAAGTGCGGTGAGCACTACGAGCAGGCTCATCGCCTTGTTCAGAATCACCGCGTGCAGGGCCGCGAAGCCGAACAGACCGATCAGCACCGGCAGACGGAACTCCGCGCCGCCCAGGCCGATCAGCCCGCCGAGGACACCGATCAGCGCGCCCGCCACGAACACCAGTCGGAGCAGGGTGCGCCTTGCGGTGTCGTTCACAGGGCCAGACAGTACTGGTCGGCGAGTTCACGTCCGTTCACATGTACAGGGGACTGCATTTTCGTTGTCGTGCACCGCAATTCGCGCCATCCGGGGTGGTTTGCCCGCAAGGTTTCGCACCCGCCGGACCTCGCCCCAACGGTCACGTGCTGACGAGCTTGTCGTATTCGAAGTCCGCCGGAAGCCTTGGGATGCCCCCCGCCAACGGAATAGGGTTTTCGGGCCAAACTCGCACTGACATGCTCTGTACCACTTCACGCATGTAGGGAGCGATGTCTCGAAGGGCTTGGTTGGCAATCCGTTTGATCCCGGCACGATCGAGCGAACCCATGAACGCGGTCGTGTCAGTGACATTGCCGCGCGTAGGCGCATCCTCGCCAGAGGGCACGATCGCAACCTCGTAGATCGCCGCGATGTTCGCCTCGACCGCGCGCGGATGATCATCTCTGGCAAGCAGTTTGACCGCTACAACAACCCGACTGTCGGGTTCAGCACCCAAATCGACAGTGACCGAGCCTTCTTCTCCGACCCAGTCCGGTGGCGAACCGCCTTCCCACCGCTCGACATGGACAGACCGCGTCTCGACTCGGTCCAACCGAATAGCGAATCGCAGTGCCGACGCACGGTCGCGAGGACTCGGACCCGCTGAGGCCTCGACCCGATCACCATTCACAACGCAGCTGCTTCTTGATCGACCATCCAGTCGCCTGCGGACGGCTCGGCGAGTGAACTATCGGGAATGAAGCCGCCGATGCTGAGTGCCGAGGGCTGCATGGTGGCGTGCCACACGAATGCCTCGCCGACCGAAGGCAGCAGAGGAAGCGCCCGTGCCTCCATTGGTTCTGCACGCAACGTGAGTGCAGCGCCAACCGCATGTGCGTACCGCAACACGACATCGAAGGTCGGGTTACTGGTCTCGATATCCGCCTCGAACCGACTGATCCCGGAGCGATTGATGCCGATCGCATCGGCAACCTTCGCCTGCGGGATGCCGCGCTGCACCCGGATACCAATGAGATCGTTGAACAGTCGTCGCCGGGCCTGCGTCAACTCCATCGCGTTTCTGATGTAGTCATCGCTGGTCAGATCCAACTGCTCGGTCTGCTTCCGCCATGGCCTCATACGTTGCACTGTAGCGCAACATATGAGCCTGCGAGCCTGTTGTGACCTACCTGGAACCGCGAGGAAACGGCGCCCAACGGAAGCCCTGGCTGCGAAAATAGGTCTTGAGGAAGCGCATCGCCTGCGTAATGTGCTGACGCTGGCGGCCGCGATTCTGGACCACGCTCAGCTTCGCCCTCTTGCTGTCGCGAAGTGAGATGCCGACCACCAGGACCTGGTGATTGATCGGCTCACCGAAGTACAAGCGCCACTGGGTGCCCTTCTTTCCGCTGGCCTTCAACTCGCCTAGCCATGGCGCGTCGGGCTCATTCGTCGGTGCGAACTCGAGTGGGCATCGGTAGTCCACTGGTGCACGGTAGGTGCTCGATCCGAGGCCGCTGTTCTCGGACTCCTGGATCTGCCCCTGGAGATTGCCGAAGGCGAAAGGGTCGGAGGCTCGAAGCTGAGCGAGCCCAGCATCCGCGTCCGGCGTGTGCTGCCAAGCGCAACCACCGCGAATGACCCTGTCGCCGTGCGGGTACGTGCAGTCTTCGGAATTCACTCGACCCCTTCGAGCAGGTGACGGTAGGGTTGCCCGCTGACGAATACTACCGGCTGGACTGAGAACACGATCCTTCGTCGCACCGGCTCCGCTCTCGACGACAGCACTGCGGGTCATCGCGGATGATGGTCAGCGAGAACAGATCTCGAACAGTTGACCAGGTTCGATAAGTTCGGGTCCACTGGTGCCGTGGTGCGGATTGCGCGTCGAGCCGGGCGTGCTGGAGACTCTCGACGTGTCCGACGCCCTACGATGCCAGTAGGTTGCCCGATTACGCATAGCCTCGAAGTTGTACGTCAAGATACTGACCCCGCAGGGGTTTACCCTGCGGGGCACAGTGATTCGACAATTCACTACCGGCGGATCGTCGGAGAGGTCGCGCCCGTAGATCGAGGATGGCTTGCCGCCATAACCACCACGCGAGTTGCGCCACCGTCCGTTCAGCGAGGCCCGACACTGCTCAACAGGTGCTGGGTGCGGGCTTCGCGGCGAATCGGTCGGACAGGTAGGTCAGGGCCGTCGGTAAGCCCACCACTGCTTCGGTGCCGTGCTCGCCCACTGGGTTCTCCACCAGCTGCACCGGAACCCCTGCGGTGCAGTACTTTTCGGCCAGTGCGCGCGCCGCTTCGATGGGGGCGAACTCGTCGGCGACAGCGTGATGGATCAGCACTGGCGCGGCTGGTAGGCCGGGAATGAACAGCGGGCTGGCCGTGCGCATCACGTTGCTCAGTTCGGGGTTGTTCGTGAGGGATCCGGGCCAGGCTTCCAGTGTCGCCGCATCGAGGAAGGGGTGGGCGAGACCGGCGTCGAGTAGGCAGTCGGACTGGCTTGCGGCCAGTATCGCGCGGCCTGATTCGTTGAGGTATTGAGCCACGTCGGCTTCCGGATACGACCGGTTCAACCCCACTAGGCCGACCGCGACCGCACCGCCGGCGATGCCACCGCTGAAGTCGGAGATGGTCGACTCCAGGTCCGCGACGACCCCGCCCAGTGCCACGCCGGACAATCGCAGATCAGGGGCGTAGGTGCTGTGCGCTTGCGCGGCGACGGCGGTGGCCTGCGCTCCGCCGGAGTAGCCCCACATGCCGATCGGTGCCGCGGGGTCGATGGCAGCGGGTGTGAACGCTGTGGCGGCGCGAATGCCGTCCAGTACGCCGTGGGCGGCGCCGTCGGCACCGAACAGGTCGGAGTCGGGTCCGAGGTAGTCCGGCACGACCAGGGCCCAACCTTGTTGCAGCGCAAGTCCCATGATGCCGGTCTCGATGTACGCGTTGCTCGGGCCGCCGTCGAGTCCACCGCGCAGCGCGTACGAGGGTGCGCACTTCGCGCCGACACCGTCTTCGGCGACCTGATACGACAGCAGCGGACGCGGGCCACTTCCCGTCCACTGCCCCTGTGGCACAAGCACTGTCGCGACGAAGGCACGGGGGGAGCCATCGTTGTCGATCGTCTTGTATTGCACCTGCCACGCATCCGCGGGCAGCGGGAGTCCGAACGTCTGCGGTTCGATCGTCCGGGACGCGAGCACTGTTCCGTTGGGTAGGTCCGCGAGTCCGGTCGGCTCGGTGTAGAAGGAATCCTGTTGCGGCAGCGGCACTGCCGCGGCCCCACCCGCGCACACTGCTACCAGCGCGAAAACCGCGCCGACCGCTGCCGCACGCAATGTCGCGATCTTCGCTGCCCGCATCACGAACTCCCACGCCATGAAACTGTTCCGGTTACGTCCAAGAGCGTAGATCATTCTACGGTGGCCCGTATCACAGTTGGGGAACCGAGAGGAAGCGGCGGCCATCGCCGAGACACGTCTGTTCACATGCAAACGGGTACCTGTTTTCGTTGTTGTGCACAGTAATTCGCAAAGCCGTGGCGGGCCGCGAGTGAATGGCGGACCCTCAGAAGGAGACGATCGCGTATTCAGGAGCCGCATGACTGTCAGAGGGGACCATGAGGGTGGCCTGCCGCAGACCTTGCCCGCATTGGAGCAGCTGCCCGCTGACCAGGCGCGGGACCTGTTCGAGTTGATGCGCGCCGCAAGCACATTCGAAGCGGCGGCGTTGGACAAGTCCATCGATTCGATGGTCTCTGCGTTGCCGCGGCCGTTGCGTCGGGTGACGAAGAAGATCATGTTCGGCGGGCGATGACCGATCTGACTACTCGGGCGCAGTTGATTCTGTTGGCTCGCACATTGCACGTTCATCCGCAGCGGTTGGACCACCTGCGGTATCTGGGGGCCGATCGGTTACATGCGCTGCAGCAACAGATTTCGGGGGTGTTGTTCGATCAGCACACGGACATGTTTCGGCGGATCAGTTCGTTGGTGCCGTTCATTCCGTTGACGATCTCGATTCCGTTGGTGCAGAAGCTGGTTCCGCCGATGATGACGGGGCGGGCGGCGGGGTCGGTGGGGTTGGATCATCCGGGGAAGGCCGCGGAGACGTTGACGATGCTGGATGCGGGGTATGCGGCGGACTGTGCGCCCTATCTGGATCCGCGGGCTATCGAGCAGTTGGCGGGGGACATGGCGCCGGGGCCGATCGTGGAGATCGTCAACGAGTTGTTGCGGCGGCGGGATTTTGTGACGGCTGGGCCGTTCTTGGCCTGTGCCACACCGGAATTGATTGCTGCGGTCGAGGCGGGGGTGCGCGATGATGCCGGGTTGATCTTCTCGGCTGCGTTCTCCTATGACGTCGAGGTGATCAGTGCGGTTGTTCGGCAGCTGCTGAATGGGCCGCATCGGCGGGTGCCTCGGATGACGCGGGTGGTGTTGGCAGGGTCTGCTGATCTGCAACATGCTGCGCTGTCGGTGTTTTCGCGGTGTGCGCCCGATGTGATTCGGCGGGTGGGCGACATTCTGTTCGGGAATGCGCAGCCCGGTGATGTGGCGAGGCTGGTTCGCAATGCCATCGCGTTGCGGGCTGTTCCCGAATTGCTTACGCTGGCAGGGTCTCTCACGCCGTTGGGGATGTGGACGTTGGTCGGTAATCCTGTGTTCAACGATCCCGACGTGGGGGTTGATCTGGTTGCGCAGATGGACGGGCGGGGGGATGCGGGGAGTTGGCGTGGGTTGTTCACGTTGATGGCTCGGATGGATGAGAATGTGCGGGCGGCGGCGGGGTATGCGCTGGCGATGTTGCCGGAGTCGGCGGTGGCGGAGCTGCCTGCTCGGGCTACCGAAACTGGTTGTTGGCCTGCGCTATTGGACTTGGTGGCGGTTTCTGGGGAGCGGGGGCAGGCTCGGTTCGGGGCGGTGTGGGCGCAGTTGGGGCCGGAGCGGCGGGCCTATCTGCATCGGTGTATTACCGAGCTGCGGTATGACAGTCGGTTGGCGGAGATCACGGCTTTGGTGGAGCCGGTGGAGGTGGATTTGTTGTTTTATCAGCGGAGGCAGAAGGGGCGAAATCGCAACGGTTGACGCAGCGGGCGCCACAGTCGACCAGATCGGGTCAGGTCCTGCGGTGGGTCTCGGCGCGCTGTCCGATCACGATGGTCAGATAGATCAGGGTCCCCACCAGCGCGACGAAGCCGACCACCAGCGATACCAGGCCCTCACTGTAATTGGCTGACCGCTGCTCGGCATAGCTGCGCACACGCACCGAGGAGCCGTCGATCTCCTGGCAGCGGTCGCTGTGGCTCATCTGCTGGTAGCCACACGACGCCTGGGGCTCGGCCAACTTGTCGAAGCTGTTGGCGAAGCCGCCGATCGCGATCATCACACCGAACAGCACCCAGTACACAGCCCGCATCGGACCTCCCCCATAACGCTCGCTCCCGCCTATCGCGGGTCGGCAGGAGATTAGCAGTTCGCGCCGAGATCGCGATGCGCCCACCGGGGTGGTCCACCTTCGTAAAACGTTGCAGGACACCGGGTCTTGGGAACGGGGTGCTGATTCTCGCAGGTCGACCACCAACCGGGATGCTGCGGAAGATGCGCGTCGCTGATTGTTCGGGGCGTGACAATCTGCACCGAATGCGCAACGGTGAGAGGACGTCTCCGCTCGAAAGGATCTACCGATGACTCTCGCTCGTTTCGCCGTGGTCGCGGCGATCATCGCCACTCCCCTCGTCGGCGTCGCCGGCACCGCCTCGGCCCAGGCCGAATCCAGTTCTGCTGCACTCGAATTCGTGGATCGTGGGTGGCACGACGACAACGGGCTGCACCTCGGGCACGATCCGATCCGCAAGTGGTTGCATCATGTGCTGCCGCGTGGCGTTTTCGGCAGTGTCGACTGATTCGCACCCGAGGTGCCGAGCAGGCGTGCGTTGGTGCGCCTGCCCAGTTTCGCTCGGGAGGGCGCGACAATCGCGGCTAGCCCTGCCATCTGCCCCAGTCCCTTTGGGCGTGCAGGGCGGCCGGGTCGACTACGCCCCAGACGCGAATCTCGAGCCGGTATTCGTCGGGTGCGGGCTCGATGAGGCCTTCCATCGCGTGCACTCCCGCTGTTGGCCAATGCACCGGACGCAATCCGAGGGCGTTCGCCCATTGATCGACTACCCAGCCGGGATGTTGCGAGAGATGGCTCCCCACTTGGCCTTCGAGCGACATGACTGCTTCCATGCTGTCGTCGTTGGTCACCGACGGGGCGACATACCAGCTCAGCGGGAGCAGGCCGTGCGCTCGGCCGAGTTCGTTGAGGTGTTGGGAGACAGCCGCCTCGATCGCCGAGCTCAGCTGGGAGAGATTCATGGGGACAGGTATAGCGCGCTGCGGCTGACGGTGCTCGGCGGAGGGAGGGCGCGACAATCGCGGCTGGTTGCGGGAGAGTGGGGGTGGATTCGGAGTCGATCGAGGGGGACCACCATGTACCACGCTGCCGATCAACGACCTGCTACAGGAGGGACTGCGATTACCGCGGCGGTGCTGGCCGTTCTCGGTGCGCTTGCCGGGTTAGGTGGGGCGGTCTCCATCGTGCGGATCATGGTGCTCGCAAACTCGGTTTTCTGGTGGGGACTGGCACCCACGTGGGCTTCGGTGGCGATGGCACTGGCGTTGATCGTCGAGGTGGTCGCCGCGGTGCTGCTGTTCACGGGAGCCATTCTGATTTTTCGGCGGCGACATTCGGGGCCCACGCTGACGGTGCTGGGGTGCATCGGGGTGGTCGGGGCCTACGCGGTGTCGGTAGTGACAACGCTGGGTCAGATGGCGGAGTACGGCGACATCAGTGGCAGGTCTATCCAATATGCGCTCAGGCAGACGAGTGTGGACGCGATGGTGGCGGGGACCGTGGAGACTGACCTGCCGACTGTGGTTTCGGTGCTGCTGCTCGGGTTTCCCCTCGTGACATTCGCGCTCGCGGTTCTGCCGTCGACTCGTCGGTGGTGCAGAGGGGTTCGACAGTCAGCATGGGGATCCGGGGCGCCGATGCCGCCGCACGGGGTTCAGCCGGCGATGTATCGGCCGGGGATGCCACCAGTTCCCGGGTATGGGCCGCCGCCCGGTCAGTGGGGACAGTCGAATCAGCCGCCGCAGCAGCGACATCAGCACGGGAACCGACCCTGATAGACCGGCGCAACATCGGCAGAGGGGCCTGGTAGCGCCCCAGCTAGAGCGAAGATCAGTCCGGGATGTCCGTGACGTCGTGCTCCGATACGTCAGGTGCGTGCTTCGCGACAGTTCGGAAATCAGCATCGTGGTGGAGGACGGTCAATCCGTGGTGAGCAGCAGTCGCCGCGATCATCAGGTCGACCGCCGAGGCGCTGCGGTGCTCGCCATGCTGTGACATCTGGCGCTGTACCGAGTCGATCCAACGACCGGCGGCCCTGGGCACGGCGCGATCCGGGTACATGTCGCCGAACATCTCGGCAATTTCGTCGTACTCCGCCGAGTTGCGTGCGCTGTAAAGAAACTCAGCGCGCTGCGGGTAACACGAGGCGATGACATTTGCCTCAATCGAGTCTGCCCAGGCTTCTTGTAACACCGGATCAGCCAAGAGCCGAACGAGTGCTGATGTGTCCAGCAGGTAGATCACAGAGCATTCTTCTCGGCCAGATGCCGACGCTCCGCATCCTCCACTGCACCCCACTTCGCCGCCCGCGCGAAGTGCTTCGCGATTCGTGCCGCACGATCTTGCTTCTCCGCGTAGAACCGGAGTGCGAGATTGACCGCGTCCTTCTTGGTCTTGGCATCCGACGTCGCCAGCACGCGCTCGAGAGCGTCGTCATCCAGGTCGATCTGGGTTACCGTCATCCCACACCTCCATGTTGGTAATGTTGATTCGATCATACATGATCAACATTGGAGTTGGTCGAACCTCGTTGCCACGATCGCCGACCCTCCACAATCATCGGGTCGACTGCGGGGTCCGACAACGACTAAGTGAAGATCCGGCCATCCGCCGCAGTCATGCAAGCAGGCGATGACAGGGTCGCCCGGATAGGTATTCGACCGCGCACTACCCGCGACCAATTTTGCGTATTCTCGACTACCCAGCTGACGTGCTGAACCGACTCCCCCACTCTCGTAGTCGCGCAACCAGTTCCGGTGGTCCGAGTACTCGGAACTCCGCTTCCACCTTGCCCAGCAACAAGATTGGCCAGTCGAGGTTGTCGACCGTCATCTCGATGTGGGTGCGGTTGGCGGGGAGGGGGGTGATGGTGCACCAGCGGCCTACTCGGGTGTGGACTTCGGTGGTGGGGGCTTCTATTTCGGCGGTGACGGTGTAGCCGGGGCGGCGGGCGCCGATGGCGGTGCGGACGAAGGTGGCGGCGTCGGGGGCGGGGAGGGTGCGGGGGCGGAAGCGGGTGCCGGTGGTGGACGAGGCTGAGAGGCGGTCTACTCGGAAGGTTCGCCAGTCGTGGCGGGTCAGGTCGTAGGCGACCAGGTACCAGCGGCGGCCCTGGGAGACCAGGCGGTGGGGTTCTACTTCTCGGGTGCTGGTTCGGGCGTCGGCGGCGGTGTAGGTGAAGGTGAGGCGTTCTTCTCGGCGGCAGGTCAGGGCCAGGTCGGTGAGGACGGCGGGGTCTACGTCGGACAGGGGCACGGCGGTCCAGGCGGCGGATTCGGTCATGGCGCGTAGGGCGTCGACGCGGCGGCGTAGGCGGGTGGGTAGGACTGTGACCAGTTTGCCCAGGGCGCGGATGGACGGTTCGGCTAGGCCGTCGCCTGCGCCTTGGGAGCCTGCTTGCAGGCACACGGTGATGGCGACGGCTTCGTCGTCGTCCAGGACCAGGGGTGGCAGGGCGGCGCCTGCGGCCAGTTGGTAGCCGCCGTCTACGCCGGGGCGGGCGTCTACGGGGTAGCCGAGTTCGCGTAGACGCTCGATGTCTCTACGCAGGGTTCTGGACGAAACACGCAGGCGCTCAGATAGTTCCGTGCCCGGCCAATAGCGATGCGTCTGCAGCAGCGACAGCAGTCGGAGGGTACGTGCGCTCGTATCGGCCATGTTTTCGATTATCCCGCAATTGCGGACAGAAACTGGCCGCAATGGGTTCTACCTTGGGTTATAACAACACCGACAAGCAAAGGATCAGCACATGACCGAGACCTTGATCGACACCGAGCGCACCGACCTCCTCGACATGCTCGCCAAGCACCGGCACTTCCTGCGCTTCACCGTCCGCGACCTCACCGACGAACAGGCCGGCCTGCGCACGACCGCCAGCGAGCTCTGCCTGGGCGGGCTGATCAAGCATGTCGCTGCGGTGGAAGCGAATTGGGCCGGATTCATCGTCAACGGGCCCGCGGACGCCCCGGATTTCGAGTCGATGACCGAAGAGCAGCTCGCGCAGTGGGGCGAGAACTTTCAGATGCTGCCCGGCGACACCCTCGCCGACATCCTGGCCGAATACGACGCGGTGGCCGCGCGAACCGACGAACTCGTGCGCACCCTGCCCGACCTCAACGTCAGCCAGCCGCTGCCCGAGGCGCCGTGGTTCGAGCCGGGTGGGCGTTGGACCGCGCGTCGCACGCTGATGCACATCATGACCGAGACGGCCCAGCACTCGGGGCACGCGGACATCATCCGGGAATCGCTGGATGGGGCGAAGTCGATGGGGTGATCTCGGCGAGGAGGGACTCGGCTGCTGCTCGGTGTTCGGCGGCGGCGGTTGGGTCTGTGGGGTCGAGGACCTCGGCTATTCCCTGGTGGGCCATGGCTTCTTCGAAGCGGTGGCCCAGCTGGGGGGCGAGGGTGAGGGTTTCGCGGTACAGGGTTAGGGCTTGGGTGGGGAGGTCGGCTTGGTGGCTGGTTTGGGCGTAGCTGTTGAGGAAGTGGATTTTCCAGTGGGGTTCGAACAGGTCGTCGAGGAGGGTGAAGGCTGCTTGGTGGCTGGCCAGGGCTTCTTGGGGGCGGCCCATTTCTCTCAGGGCTATGCCTTGGCAGTTCAGGCACCAGGCTTCGTTGTGTTTGTGGCCGTCTTCTCGGGCTAGCGTCAGGGCCGTATTCAGGTGGGAGAGAGCTTCTTCGGGCTCTTCGGCCGCTATTGCTACACCCAGGGTGATCTGGGCTTGTAGGGACGGGTTTTCGGTGGGGACGGCCAGGGCTTCGCGGGCCAGTTGGGCTGCTTCGGGGCGGTGGCCGAGTTGGAGCATGGCCCAGGCTTCGCTGGCTATGGCGTCGGCGGCGCTGGTGGGGCAGCCGCTGGTGGTGTAGAGGTCTCGGGCTTGGCGGAACAGCTCTAGGGGTTCTTCGATATTGCCTTCGTCCCAACGTAATTGGGCGCAGCGCATGGTCAGTTCGGCTCGGGGTAGGGGGTCGCCTGCTGCGGCGATCAGGGGGGCCGCGGCGGCGTAGGCGGCGGCGGCTTCGGTCATGCGGCCTGCGTTGTAGCGGGCGAAACCCAGGTCGCTGTGGGCTTCGGCCAGCTGTCGTGGGTCGTCGAGAGTCTGTGCGGCGGACAGGGATTGCTCGAACAGGGAGTTGAGATGTGTTGTGCCGCAACGGCGGGCGAAGAACGTTCGCATGAAACGGGGTAGTTCGCACACGTGGGTGTGCGCGCCCGCTTCGACGGCGGCGTAGAACACCGACATCAGGTTGGTGTACTCGGTGACGTACCAGAAGAACGCGGCGTCGCGGCCGGGAAAGTGCGGGAGTTCGGCGGGCGGGGAGCCCGCGGAGACGGCGCGGGTGGGCGACAGGAACGGCATGGCGGCGTCGGCGGCGGCCGCGGCGTGCACGTAGAAGTCCAGGATGCGGTGCAGGGCGCGGTCGCGGTCGGCGGGGGTGTCGTGTTCGACGGTGGCCTGGCGGGCGTGTTGGCGGACCAGGTCGTGCAGGCGGTAGCGGCCCTCGGCGGGTTGTTGGACCAGGTGGGCGTCGAGGAGGTCTTCGAGCATGGTGCGGGCGGTGCGCAACGGGACATCGGCGACCGCGGCGGCGACGTAGTCGGTGAACGTGGAGCCGGGGATCAGGCCCAGCAGGCGGAACAGGCGGCGTTGGTCGCGGTTGAGTTGGCGCACCGACATGCCGAACGCAGTGTCGAATTCGCTTGCGCCCTCGGCCATTCGCTCGACCAGGATGCCGATCGACCAGCCGGGACGGTGCCGCAGTCGGGCGGCGGCCAGGCGCAACGCCAGGGGTAGGTTGCCGCACAGGCGGAGGACTTCGGCAGTCTGGTCGGGTTCTTTCGCGAGTCTGCCGGTGCGCGCGTCGCCGCTGGCGCGCGCCAACAGTTCGGCGCTCTCCTCGGCGGTGAGCACGTCCAGGGTCACCGGGGGGACCTCGTCGAGTTCGAGCAGGCGGTTGCGGCTGGTGATGATGGCCACCGACTCCCCCGCACCCGGCAACAGGTGGCTGACCTGCGCGGCATCGGCGACATTGTCCAGCACCACCACGGCCCGCACACGGGCAAGTTCCGAACGCCACACCGCCGCGCGCAGTTCGACTCCCCCCTCCTGCGGGACCTTCTCCGACGGGACCTGCAACGCGGCCAGCAGCGCGCGGATGGCGCCGTCGGGGTCGAGGGGTTGGCGGCCGTCGGTGAAGCCGTGCAGGTCCAAATACAGTTGGGCGTCAGGGTATCGGTCCGTGAGCTGGTGGGCGGCGTGCACCGCAAGCGACGTTTTGCCCACGCCTGCCATGCCGTCGATGGCGACCACGCGATCGGATGCCACGGCGGCCAGCACGTCGGCCAGTGCCTGTTCGCGGCCGGTGAAGTCGGGGACATCGCGCGGCAGATCGTTGCGCGGGGGTGGTGGGGCGTCGGCGGGCGGGGACGGCGGGGCGATCTGGCGGCTGGTCTTCGGCGGGGCGGGCAGCGGGTTGTTGGCGCGCTCCCACAGGGGGCGCAGCGGGCGCGGATCGCGTTTGACCAGGCGACACAGTTCCAGCACCGCGGGCCACGGCGGCACCGTCTGGCCGCTGAGGTATCGCGACAGCGACGACGAACTCAAGCCGGTATCGCGAGCCAGCGCGCGCACGCCGAGCCCGGACAGTTCCTGGATCAGGCGCAGGCGCGAGGCGAGCTCGTCCTGCGGGTACGCCCGCTGTTGCACAACCACCGTTACCACTCCCGTTGTCCCGGCCCGGACCAGGAATTTTCCGACCGACAAGCCGGTGGTCAGAGCCGTTTTCCGCTGTCCCACAGTGTCCCACAACCATTCTGTTCCAGCGCGCCACGGGCTGTTATTGAGGCACACCGCAAGCAACGAACAAGGAGAAGAAAATGCAGTCTCGGATGAAGAACCCGGCCATGATCCTCGCCGACGCGATGGGCCCGATCCAGCAGGTGCTGAAGGCCGTGGAGACCGGCGGCGTGGAGTCCGAACTCCTCGAGCTGGTGCACCTGCGGGTCAGCCAGATCAACGGCTGCGCGGCCTGCGTGTTCGGCGGCACCACCACCGCCCGCAAGGCCGGCGTCAGCGAAGAGCGCCTGGCCACCGTCGTCGCCTGGCGGGAGACGCCGTTCTTCAGCGACGAGGAACGCGCCGCGCTGGAACTGGCCGAAGCCGCCACCCGCATGGCCGACCGCCCCGACGCGGTCACCGACGAGATCTGGGACAACGCGGCCAGCTACTTCGACGAGAAGCAGCTCGCCTCGATCGTGCTCATGATCGGCGTGACCAACATGTTCAACCGGCTCAACGCCACCACCCGTCAAATCGCCGGCGCGTGGGGCTGAAAACCCCAACTCCTGAAAGGAATTCCCTCATGTCGACCAACACCAGCACCAGCCACAGCGGGTTCTCGCGGTGGATGCAGCACCGGATGAACGCGCGGATGAATCGCAAGATCCGCAGTGGCAAAGGCACTTTCATGGGAATGGATGTGCTGATCCTGCACACGGTCGGTCGGCGCAGCGGGGTTTCCCGTGAGACTCCGATCAGCTGGTTCCCCGGCGAGAACGGGACCTGGTTGCTGGTCGCGTCCGGTGGCAAGGACGGGGAGCCGGACTGGTTCCGCAATCTGATGGGGCATCCCGAACAGGCGACCGTTCAGCTACCCGATCACGATGCCGTTTCTGTGACGCCACGGGTGCTCGAAGGAGCGGAGCGAGCGGCCGCCTGGACGGGCATCGCCGCAGCACAGCCCCGGTATAACAAGTACCAGGCCAAGGCCGGTCGGGAGTACACGGTGGTGGAGTTGGCGGCCGTGTGAGGGTGCGTGTCGGTTGCGCAACGAAAGCTGAGGGGCCTGTCGAACGGTTTTAGACTGATCGACAGGCCGGGGAGCGAGCTGATGGCTCTTGCCGATGCGGAGGTGGATCGTGGGCTATCCGGGATACCCGCCGAACGGGCCGTACGCGCCGCGACCGTCGCGGTGGCCGTGGGTTCTCGCGGTGCTGGTGGTGGTCGCCGCGTTGGCTGTCGGTGTGATCGCCGCGGGGATCATCGTGGTGATGCAACGCAACCGCGATCGCGACGCCGACACCGCCGCTGCCCCGCTCACCGCCGCGACCATCGCGGCCACCGGGCCGGACATCACCTATGTTCCGCCCGTCCCGGTGGACCCGCAGATTCAGGCCCAGAACAGCTTGCGTGCGCAGGCCAACGCCGATCTACCGTTCGTGGCCGTGAATCTGGCCGACCGGTGGGTGCCGCAGCTGTCCGCCAAACAGAACGGGCTGTACGCGGCCGATGTCGACGGGCGGATGGTGAACTGGACCGACAGCGAGATCCTCGCCCAGAACCAGCGGTTGCGGCAGCGGTATCCGGGGGCGCGGCTGATCTGGAGTGACGACTGGAGCACGTTCGACCTGCAGGGATGGTGGGTGACCCTGGCTGGGGTCACGTTCTCCGATCCGGGCTCGGCCAACGCCTGGTGTGATGCGCAAGGGATCGCTGTGGACGAGTGCTTCGCGAAACTGGTGAGCAATTCGCGCGGGTCGGCGGGCACCACGCAGTACCGGTGAATCAGGCCGGCAGGAGTCGGCCGATCACCTCGGCGAGCTGAGCGACGTTGCGGCATTCGTGCATGGTGACGATGTCGGTGTAGTCCTGCGCGGCCGAATCGCCGGTCGACCAGGAGCGCGAGGGCTCCGGGTTGAGCCAGTACACGGCTTTTGCCCGTTCGGTGATCGCTTGCAGGGCTTCGAGATTCGGGTCGGTGCGGTTGGTTCTGGCGTCGCCCAGGATCAGCACGCACGTTCTCGGGCCGACTGCGTCGAGGTAGTGGTCGACGAAACCCTGCAGGACCTCGCCGTAGTTGCTGGAACCGAAACGGGCCACGCCGCCTTCGCGGACGATGTTCTGGGCGAAGCCGGGGGGTGGGGGTTCGCCGGGGGTGAAGTAGTGGGTGATCTCGGCGCAGGTGTCGACGAAACCGAAGCTGCGGACCTTGCTGAACTGGTCCTGCAGGGCCTGCACCAGCTGCAACGTGAACTCGGCGAAACCGCTGACCGAGCCCGAAACATCCGCCAGCACAACGAGATCGGGGCGGCCGCGTTTGCGGGCGCGCAGCACGGGGTCGACGGGGACGCCGCCGGTGGCCATCGAACGGCGCAGGGTGCGACGAAGATCGATCTGGCCGCGGACGGCCTTCTTGCGGCGCACGGCCAGGCGGGTGGCGAGTTTGCGGGCCAGAGGGTGGACCAGTCTGCGCATTTCGGCGAGGTCTTGTTCGCGGGCGCCGAGGAAATCTGTTCTGTCCGCAGCGGTTTCGACGCCGCGGCGGGCGATGTAGTCGGTGCCTCGGAGTTCGGCCGAGCGTAGGCGGGCTTCGGTTTGGACGGCGGTGCGGAACCGGTCGACTCGGCGGCGGGCTTCGATGGTGCGGACTGCGGTGTCGAATTGGCCTGTGCCGCCCATTGTTTGGGCTACTTCTTCGGAGATTTCGTCTGGGCGTAGGGATTTCATGGTCAGGTAGGACGACCAGCCCGCGCCGGACGCCTGGGTGACTCTGCCCGCGCTCTCGCCCGCGCCGCCGTAGGCGCCGAAGGTGTTGAGGGCTTCTCGGGCCAGTTCGGCGGTGTCTTCGCCCTGAATGAGGGTGGCGATGAGACGCTCACGCAGGGAATCCGCGTTCTCGCTCGGGACTGCGGGTGGCAGTTCCGAGCCGAGGAAATACAGGTCGAACAGTTGGTCGAAGGTTTTGCGTTGGCCGTTGCGGCGGAGCAGGCAGGCGGCCAGGCCGGAACGCAGGATGGCGGGGTCTGCGGGGGCGAGGGCGACCAATGCTGCTGCGGCGTCGATGGTTTCGCTGGGGCCGGCGTGAATGTTGTGTTCGCGCAGCAGGGTGACGAAATCGACCAGGCGGGCGGTGGTCGGGGCGAAGCGGGTGGGGGCCCGATTCATCGCGTCACACTGCCGTCGGGTTGATCATCGAGGCCGAGGCGCTCGATCGCGACGCGGTGGTCGGACTGGTACTTCAGCAGGACACCCAGCGTCGAGCGAACCACGGTGCTGGACAGTGTTTTCGTGCCGAGTGCGACCAAAGTTCGAGCCCAGTCAACAGTTTCGGCGATCGAAGGTGCCTTGCGCAGCGAGAGTTGACGCAGCGCGCTCACGGTTGCCACCACGGGTTCGGCCAGGGCCGCATCCAGTTCCGGAACCTTGAGCGCGACGATCGACTTCTCCAATTCCGCTGTCGGATAGTCGATATGCAGGTACAGGCAGCGGCGCTTCAACGCCTCGGATAGGTCGCGGTGGGCGTTGGAGGTGAGGATGACGAAGGGCTTGCGCACGGCCTTGACCGTGCCCAGCTCCGGGATACTCACCTGGAAATCACCGAGAACTTCCAGCAGCAGACCCTCGAGTTCCACGTCGGCCTTGTCGAGTTCGTCGATGAGCAGGACCGTGGGGTCGGGGTTGCGGATCGCCGCCAGCAGGGGGCGGGCGAGCAGGAACTCCTCGGTGAAGACGTGGTCGCGGGTGCTGTCCCAGTCTTCCCCGGAGGTGGCGGTGATGCGTAGCAGTTGTTTGGCGTGGTTCCACTCGTACAGGGCGCGGGCCTCGTCGACACCCTCGTAGCACTGCAGACGGATGAGTTCGGCGCTGGTCGCGGCGGCGACGGCCTTGGCCAGCTCGGTCTTGCCCACGCCCGCGGGACCCTCGATCAACAGGGGTTTACCGAGGCGGTCGGCGAGAAAGACCGCGGTCGCGATGTCGAGGGACGGCAGGTAGCCCGCGGCCGTGAGGCGAGCGGTTACCTGGTCCACCGAGGCAAAGAAGTTACTCATCAGTAATGAGTATAGGCGGGGGCGTCAGCGGCTGATCGTCGCGGCGACGCCGTCCAGGATCAGGTCGAGGCCGAAGGCGAAATCGGCATCGGCGGACTCCTGATCCGGCGGGACCTCGGCGAAGGCTTGATCGGCGAACAGGCGCGCCACCTCGGGGAAGCGGGTCGGATCCAGGTGGGCCGAGACTTCTTCCTGATAGATCCGCAGCGATTCCGCTTCGTCGATCTGTTCCACCAGGCGGCGTTCGGCGAGGTGGCGGCCGGTGACGAACGCCTGGCGGACATAGCCGCCGATCACGGTGATCACGCCGATCTTGGCGCCCCAGCTCAGGTTCGTTTCACGCAGGGCGGCCAGGCCCGCGTCCATCCAGGCGATCGCGTGCGGGCCGCGCGGGGTGCCACTGATGGGGATCTGGGCCAGCCAGGGGTGGCGGGCGAACACGTCCAGTTGTGCGGTCGCCCAGCCGTGCAGCGCGGGGCGCCACTGAGGGTCTGCGACAGGCGGAAGGCCGAAGGCGGCGTCGGCCATCAGGTCGGTGAGACCGTCTTTGGACTTGACGTAGCGGTACAGGGACATGGGTGTGACATGCAGGGCCGCAGCGACTTTCGTCAACGACGCGCCGGTGAGCCCATGACGGTCGGCGAGCGCGATGGCGGTGCTGACGATGCGCTCCACGTCGAGTTCGGCCGGGCGACCTACACGCGCGCGAACTGCCGACGGTTGATCGAATCCGTCGGCCTTGACCTTTCGACGCAGGACCGCGAGATCCTCCGCCGACAGATCCGAGAGGTTGAGACGTGCGGGTTGTTCGGGCCGGTCTCGTGCCACAGAATCCTCATTCGTTCGGGGGTTCCCACAGATTAGCATATGGCTTATAGTTTCATTCATATACTAACTCCGGGCGGTTGGGGCCGGCCGGGAACAAGGGGTGAATGATCATGGATATCAACAGGATTCAGCGAATCACCGGGGCGGCCGCGTTCCTCGGCGCGGGGTGCACGCTGATCGAACTGCCGTTGTACTTCGTGTATGCGGGAGCGCCGCCGGATGCGAATGTGCTCACGCGATGCCTGCTCGGGTTGGTCGGGATCACGCTGTTCATCGTGTTCATGAGCGGGGTCGCGTACCTGGTGAAACACCGTGATCCCGAACGCGAATGGTTCGGGTCGCTGGCCGCCACGGCTGGAACGGCTTGGCTCACAGTGGTTCTGGTGTCGACCGGGCTCGAGATCGGGGCGGTGATCGCCGCGCCCGAGCCCATCGACCCCACCATCTCCGTGACCGGGACCTACGTGCTGTACGGGACGGTGTCGCGGCTGATGGAAGGACTGTTCCTGGTGGCGTTCGCGATCGCGGCGGCACGACTGCTCCCCCGCTGGTGCATCGCGGCCAGCTGGGCGCTCGCGGCGGTGAACTTCGCGTTCGTGCCGTCGCTGTACTTCGGGAACGTGCCGGCCGACTTCTACGCGGCCAACGGATGGGGCACCACCGCGACCGTCGGCGGGTTCACCATGCTGTGGTTGTTCGCCATCGGAGCCGCGCTGTATCGCACGGCGCCGGTCAGTACGGGTTCGCTGCCACCTGCACCTGTCCGTCCTTGATCGCGGCCAGCAACAGGCGGTAGTCGGCCATGGTCTGGTCCGAGTACGACATGCCGAAATCGCGCAGGGCCTTGTCGAACTTGTCGCTGCCGCCGATGTAGGCGTTGATCGCGAGGGGGTCGCCGGAACGGCAGTGCGCGCGGGCCAGGACGCCGCCGCACAGGCCGCCGTAGTTGGACAGTTGGCGGTGGCTCATGTTCTCGATGTCGGCCGAGCCCTTCATGTCTCGGAACTGGCGCCAGTAGAAGTCCACACCCTCGGCGCCGGTGGCCCAGCCGAGGAAGATGTCGCTGGCCGCCTGCATCAGCCGCTGGCCCGCGACGACACGGTGGCCTTGCTGCTGGTACTTGCTTGGCTTTTGGTACGGGGCCAGCACCGAAGTGTCGGCTTCCTTCATCTGCAGGAACAGGGGTGCGCCGGATTCCTTGTCCATCATCAAGGCGATGAAGCAGCGGGTGCCGACGCTGCCGACCCCGACGACCTTCACCGCGGCGTCGACCAGGGTGTAGCGGTTGAGCAGCACGCGCATCTGGTCGGGCAGGCTGCGGCGGTATTCGGCGAGCACCGACTTCACCGTCGCCTCGTCGGGCGAGGTGATGGGCACCAGCAGCGGCGGCTGGTTCTTGATCCGTGGGATGCCGTCGGCGTCGGGTTCGGTGAGTTTGTCGAACGCCTGCAAGCTGGTGCGCTTCTTCGCCGAGGCCATCGTCTTCTCGGCCTTCTCGCGGAACTTCTTCTTCGGGATCTGCGCGATCACCTGGTCGGCATCGACCCGCTCGTACCAGATCTCGAGACTGTCCAGCTCCGACATCGCCTCGATGCCCTCGCGATACCCCCGCGCGGCCGCCTCCGCCGCCGACGCCGCATCCTCGTCGGTGCAACCATTGCCCAGCGCGGCGACCGCGACACTGGTCACCAGACGTTTGACGTCCCACTCGAACGGCCCCGGCAACGTCTCGTCGAAATCGTTGACATCGAAAACGAGGTTGCGCTCAGGGGTTCCATACAGCCCGAAGTTCGCCAGATGCGCGTCACCGCACAGCTGCGCGGTCAGCCCGGTATCAGGATGACACCCCAGGTCATACGCCATGATCGCCGCCGATCCCCGCAGAAACGCGAACGGCGACACCGCCATTCGCGCCATCCGAATCGGCACCAGACTCTGCACCCGCCCGGCATTTTGCTTCAACAGAATCCCCACCGGGTCTTCTCTGCCCGGCTCCGCCCGCCACTGCCCCAACTCCGACCGCGAAACCCGCTTCCGCGCGTCCTTACCGACGTCTTCCGCCTGCCGATCGAATTCCTCAACCGTGGTCATCGAGCAAGTCTGCCGCTACCGAACCACCACGGCAAGGACCTGCAGATAACCATGCGATGACAGCATGCGGGCAGGTAGCAGGCAACCATGCCGAAAGGCCCGTTCGCACGGGGCGAACGGGCCTTTCAGGGTGCGAGAATTACGCGGTTTCGGTGATCGGGCGGTCGACCCAGCTCATCAGGCCGCGCAGCTTGGCGCCGGTGACCTCGATGGGGTGCTCGGCGTTCTCCTTGCGCAGGCCCTCGAGCTCCTTGTTGCCGCCTTCGACGTTGGCGACCAGGCGCTTGACGAAGGTGCCGTCCTGGATGTCGGTCAGGATCGCCTTCATGCGCTCCTTGGTGCCGGCGTCGATGACGCGCGGGCCCGACAGGTAGCCACCGAACTCGGCGGTGTCGGAGACCGAGTAGTTCATGCGGGCGATGCCGCCCTCGTACATCAGGTCCACGATCAGCTTGAGCTCGTGCAGGACCTCGAAGTAGGCCATCTCGGGGGCGTAGCCGGCCTCGACCATGACCTCGAAGCCGATCTTGACCAGTTCCTCGGTGCCACCGCAGAGCACGGCCTGCTCACCGAACAGGTCGGTCTCGGTCTCTTCCTTGAAGGTGGTCTTGATGACGCCCGCGCGGGTGCCACCGATGCCCTTGGCGTAGGACAGCGCCAGCGCCTGGCCCTCGCCGGTCGGGTCCTGATCGACAGCGATCAGAGCCGGAACGCCCTTGCCGTCGACGAACTGACGACGCACCAGGTGACCGGGGCCCTTCGGGGCGACCATCGCGACGGTGACGCCGGCCGGAGCCTTGACCAGGCCGAAGTGGATGTTGAGGCCGTGGCCGAAGAACAGCGCGTCGCCGTCCTTCAGGTTGGGCTCGATGTCGTTGGTGAAGATCGACGCCTGGGCGGTGTCGGGCGCGAGCACCATGATCACGTCGGCCCACTCGGAGACCTCGGCGGGGGTGCCGACGGTCAGACCGGCCTCTTCGGCCTTCGCGCGGGACTTGGAGCCCTCGGTGAGGCCGACGCGCACGTCGACGCCGGAGTCGCGCAGGCTCAGCGAGTGCGCGTGGCCCTGGCTGCCGTAACCGATCACGGCGACCTTGCGGCCCTGGATGATCGACAGGTCAGCGTCGTCGTCGTAGAACATCTCGACTGCCACTTGATTGGTCCCTTCTGAAAATGATGGTTAGGAAAATTTATCGCGGGGGTTGCTGAGTGGAAGTCAGCGGGTCGCGGTGATGGACTTCGGGCCGCGGCCCACAGCCACGACACCGGACTGCACGATCTCGCGGATGCCGTACGGCTCGACCATGCGCAGCAGCGCGTCGAGCTTGGAACGGGTGCCGGTGGCCTCGATGGTCAGCGCGTCGGGCGACACGTCGATCACCTTGGCGCGGAACAACTGCACGGCCTCGATCACCTGCGTGCGCACCGACGCGTCAGCGCGCACCTTCACCAGGATCAGCTCGCGGGCCACCGAGGCGTCGGCGTCCTGCTCCACGATCTTGATGACGTTGATCAGCTTGTTGAGCTGCTTGGTGACCTGCTCGAGCGGCAGATCGTCGACGGTCACGACGATCGTCATGCGCGAGATCTCGGGGATCTCGGTGCCACCGACGGCCAGGGATTCGATATTGAAGCCACGGCGCGAGAACAAGCTCGCGACACGTGCCAGCACACCAGGCTTGTCCTCGACGAGAACGCTCAGAGTGTGGGTGGTGCTCATTCGTCGGTGCCCTTCTCGAATGCGGCCTGCTCGCGTTCCATCGCTTCGTGGATGACGGCCGGTTCGGAGACCGACTCGTCCTCGTCGAACAGCGGACGGATACCGCGGGCGAACATGATCTCGTCGTTGCTGGTGCCCGCGGCGACCATCGGCCACACCTGAGCGTCCTTGCCGACGATGAAGTCGATCACGACGGGACGGTCGGTGATGGCCTGGGCCTGACGGATCGCGTCTTCGACCTCGGACTCCTTCTCCACGCGGATGCCGACGCAACCCAGCGCTTCGGCCAGCTTCACGAAGTCGGGGATGCGCAGGGTGTGCGTGCCCAAATCCGTGTTGGAGTAACGCTTTTCGTAGAACAGGGTCTGCCACTGGCGGACCATGCCCAGGTTGCCGTTGTTGATCAGGGCGACCTTGATGGGCACGCCCTCGATCGCACAGGTGGCCAGTTCCTGGTTGGTCATCTGGAAGCAACCGTCACCGTCGACAGCCCAGACTTCCTTGTCCGGCGCGCCCATCTTGGCGCCCATGGCCGCGGGAACCGCGTAGCCCATGGTGCCCAGACCGCCCGAGTTGAGCCAGGTGCGCGGGTTCTCGTACTTGATGAACTGCGCGGCCCACATCTGGTGCTGGCCCACACCGGCGCAGTAGATCGCGTCGGGGCCCGCGAGACGACCCAGCGTCTCGATGACGTACTCCGGCGAGACCGAACCGTCGGAGGGGGTCTTCCAGCCCAGCGGGTAGTTGTCGCGGATGCCGCTGAGGTAGGTCCACCACGGGCCCAGCTCGAGCAGCGGCGCGGCGCCGGACTGCGGGTCGGCCTTGAGGGTTTCGATCAGCTCGACGATGACCTCCCGCGCGTCGCCCACGATCGGGACGTGCGCGTGCCGGTTCTTGCCGATCTCGGCCGGGTCGATGTCGGCGTGGATGACCTTCGCGTCGGGGGCGAAGGAGTCCAGCTGACCGGTGACGCGGTCGTCGAAACGGGCACCGAGGGTGATCAGCAGGTCCGAACGCTGCAGCGCGGCGACAGCGCCGACGGTGCCGTGCATACCGGGCATACCCATGTTCAGGGTGTGGCTGTCGGGGAACGCGCCCCGCGCCATCAGGGTCGTGACGACCGGGATGCCGGTGAGTTCGGCCAGTTCCAGCAGTTCGGCCGAGGCGTCGGACTTGATCACGCCGCCGCCCACGTACAGCACGGGCTGCTTGGACTCGAGGATCAGTCGCGCGGCCTCACGCACCTGCTTGCCGTGCGGCTTGGTGACCGGACGGTAGCCGGGCAGACGCATCTCCGGCGGCCACGAGAACGTGGTCTGCGCCTGCAAGGCGTCCTTGGTGATGTCGACCAGCACGGCACCGGGGCGACCCGAGGCGGCGAGGTAGAACGCCTCGGCCAGGGTGCGCGGGATGTCGGCGGGGTCCTTCACCAGGAAGTTGTGCTTGGTGATCGGCATGGTGATGCCGGAGATGTCGGCTTCCTGGAACGCGTCGGTGCCCACCAGGCTCGACGGGACCTGACCGGTGATCGCCACGATCGGGACCGAGTCCATCTGCGCGTCGGCCAGCGGGGTCACCAGGTTGGTGGCGCCGGGACCTGATGTGGCCATACACACACCGACCTTGCCCGAGGCCTGCGCGTAACCGGTGGCCGCGTGACCGGCGCCCTGCTCGTGCCGGACCAGCACGTGCCGGACCTTCTTCGAATCGAACAGCGGGTCGTAGACAGGAAGGACCGCGCCGCCGGGAATGCCGAATACCGTGTCGACGTCGAGCTCTTCCAGCGACCGGACCACGGACTGGGCGCCGGTGACGCGCTCGGGCGCGACCTGACGACGGGCGGGGTTGGTCGCCGGGCTACCCGCGGGGGTAGCGGAAGGCGTTGACCTGCGGGCCGATGGCCCGGGTCGTGCGGTTGGTGCACTCACCGTCTTCGTTCCTCACTGTCTGGTTCTGACTCGGACTGACCCGACTGGGCCACTGGCATTCGCCCGAACACAAAAAAGCCCCCGCCCAGCGCATGGCTGTTCGAGGGTGGCGCGTCGCAAACGCGAGCTGACGTATTTCGACTAGAAAGTCAGGCTCGACGCTGGACGCGCCGGGCGAAGTACGAGCTCGTTTCGAATCACACGTACGACGTTAGGCGCGCGTACTGCGTCGAGTCAAACAGGCTTACCGCTCCGGTCCCATTCTGTGGGACTCGAGTGGTTGCGTGGGTCCGTGTACCGAGATGCGAGGATGGGAGGGTGTCCTCACCGCATCAGTCCGTGCCACCGTCTGAATCGTCCCACACCACCGACGAGGGAACCCAGACGGGTCGCCCCTCGCGACCCGGTGGCCTGCGCTCGGCGTCGCCGGGACGGCTCGCCGCCATCGGCGCAGTGGTACTGGCGTACCTGACCTTCGTTGTCGTGGGCACCGTGCAGGACTGGTCGCTGGGCACCCTGGTCGGGATGGTCGTGCCCACCGCGGTGATCGTGTGGTTGCTCGTGCCGCGCAAGACCAACACGCCCACGCCGGGTGTGCACGTGATCGGCGTGCCCAAGCTGGCCTACATCGGCGTGCTGGTGCTGGCGTTCTGCGTGTTCTTCCCGTTCGTGGGGTGGCCTGCCCTGCTGTGGCCGTTGCTGCTGCTGCCGGTGATCGCGGTGTGGTGGGTGACTCGCACCCACACGACCGTGTCCGCGTCCGGGCTGGACCTGAGTTCGATGGTGCGTCGCAAGCACCTGGACTGGTCACAGATCAAGGGCATCACCATTCCCAAGCGCGGGTATGTGCGCGCCCGGCTCACCGATGACGCCGAAGTGACGCTGCCCGGTGTCGGTTATGACCGGTTGCGCGAGCTGATCGACGCGTCCGGCGGTCGACTGCCCGACGTGTTCGCCTCCGCCGAAGCCGCCCAGATCGAAGCGGCGCGCAAGGCCCGCGAGGAGGCCGAACGCGCCGAAGCCGACGTCATCGACGAGTCGGCCGCCACCGACTAGGCGATATCCACCACATCAGGAATCGGCGCGGTCGCGCGACTGTTCATCCAGGTAGGCTGACGGCGACGGGCACCCCCGCGCCGACGGCACGACCGCGGCGACACCCTTCGAAGCGATACCTCCGCTTCCGCCCCGCTGCAACCACCGGCACTCCGACCACCGGCGCGACGCCCACCAAGGCCGCGCAGTACTGTGGAAGGTTGCCGGACTCCGTCAACCCGCAGGTCAGCCCCCCAAGGACTTCGCATGCCACCGCTTCGCTCACGCACAACCACCATCGGCCGCAACGCAGCGGGCGCACGCTCGCTCTGGCGCGCGACCGGCATGACCGACTCCGATTTCGGTAAGCCGATCATCGCGATCGCGAACTCGTACACGCAGTTCGTTCCCGGTCACGTGCACCTCAAGAACATGGGCGAGATCGTCGCCGAGGCCGTGGCCGCCGCCGGTGGCATCGCGCGCGAATTCCACACCATCGCCGTCGACGACGGCATCGCCATGGGCCATGGCGGCATGCTCTACTCGCTGCCCTCGCGCGAGATCATCGCCGACTCGGTCGAGTACATGGCCAACGCGCACACCGCCGACGCGCTGGTGTGTATCTCCAACTGCGACAAGATCACGCCCGGCATGCTCAATGCCGCGATGCGCCTGAACATCCCCGCCGTGTTCGTCTCCGGTGGGCCGATGGAGGCCGGTAAGGCCGTGATCGTCGACGGTGTCGCGCAGGCGCCGCTCGACCTGGTCAGCGCGATTTCCGCGAGCGCGAGCCCGGCCGTGTCCGACGAGGGCCTCGACGAGGTCGAGCGGTCCGCCTGCCCGACCTGCGGTTCGTGTTCGGGCATGTTCACCGCGAACTCGATGAACTGCCTGACCGAGGCGCTGGGTCTCGCGCTTCCGGGCAACGGTTCGACGCTGGCCACGCACTCCGCCCGCCGTGCGCTGTTCGAGCGCGCCGGCACCGTGATCGTGGATATCGCCAAGCGCTGGTACCAGGACGACGACGCCTCGGTGCTGCCGCGAAACGTGGCCAACGCCAAGGCTTTCCGCAACGCGATGGCCCTGGACGTGGCCATGGGCGGTTCCACCAACACCGTGCTGCACACACTGGCCGCCGCGCAGGAAGGTGAGATCGACTTCGACCTTCAGGACATCGACGACATCAGCCGCAAGGTGCCGTGCCTGTCGAAGGTCTCCCCCAACTCCGATTACCACATGGAAGACGTGCACCGCGCCGGTGGCATTCCCGCCATCCTCGGTGAACTGCGTCGCGGTGGCCTGCTCGAAACCGACGTGACCACCGTGCACACCGCCTCGTTCGAGGAATTCCTCGACACCTGGGATATCCGCTCGGGCAAGGCATCCGACGAGGCGCTGGAACTGTTCCACGCCGCGCCCGGTGGCGTGCGCACCGTCGAGCCGTTCTCCACCAGCAACCGCTGGTCCTCGCTCGACACCGACGCCGCCGGTGGCTGCATCCACGACGTCGAGCACGCCTACACCGTCGAAGGCGGGCTGTGCGTGCTGCGCGGCAACATCGCCCCCGACGGCGCGATCCTCAAGACCGCGGGCATCGACGAAGACCTGTTCACCTTCGAAGGCCCGGCCGTGGTGGTCGAGTCGCAGGAGGACGCGGTGTCGATGATCCTGGGCAAGAAGATCCAGCCCGGCGACGTGGTCGTCATCCGCTACGAAGGCCCCGCGGGCGGCCCCGGCATGCAGGAAATGCTGCACCCCACCTCGTTCCTCAAGGGCCTCGGCCTCGGCAAGGTGTGCGCGCTGATCACCGACGGCCGCTTCTCCGGCGGCACCTCGGGCCTGTCGATCGGCCACATCTCCCCCGAGGCCGCCTCGGGCGGCGCGATCGGCCTGATCGAAAACGGCGACCGCATCCGCATCGACGTGCACACCCGCGCCCTGGAACTGCTCGTCTCCGACGAGACCCTGGCCGAACGCCGCGCGAAGATGGAAGCCTCCGAACGCCCCTGGAAGCCGGTGAACCGCGACCGCACGGTCACCACCGCCCTGCGCGCCTACGCGGCCTTGGCAACGTCGGCCGACAAGGGCGCCGTTCGGCACGTGCCGTAAGAAACTGGCGAAACACCAACGGCGTCCCTCGGATTCGAGGGACGCCGTTCGTGTATTTATTCGAGCTGATCAGACCAGCGCGGGTTGCGTTGTCCGCGTTGACGACTCGTCGTCACGGCCCGTCCGGGAGGGGATCAGGGCGGTGGCGATCAGGCCGAGTAGGACGAAGGCCGCGGCCAGGTAGGCGCCGAGGTTGACGCCGGTGGTCATGGCGGATTTGCCTGCGGAGGCTACCTGTTGTGTATCCGGTTGGGCGGCAAAGGTTTCGATTGCCGCGCCTGCGCTGCCGGTGATGGCGTGGGCGTATTGCTGGGATTGGGCCGCGGGCATGCCTGTTGCGGTCAGGTCCTTGTCGACGTTGGCGCTCAACGTGGTGAAGAAGACCGTGGTGAGTAGGGCGATGCCCAGGGCTGAGCCCAGTTGGCGGAAGGCGCTTTGGATGCCGGAGGCTTGGCCGTTGTCGGCTTCGGGGATGTCGGCCAGCACGACGTTGGTCACCTGGGCGGTGGCGAAGCCGACGCCGACGCCGTACACGCACAGGACCAGGGCGATCGACCACCAGGAACTGTCGGTGGCGGCGAAGAAGCCCAGGGCGGCCAGGCCGACGACCTCGAGGCCCAGACCCAGGCGCACCATGTTCAGCGGGGATGCCTTGCCCGCCAGGCCGAAGCTGGCGCCGCTGGCGATGAAGCTGCCGATGGCGATCGGGACCAGGGCCAGACCGGCCTGCAGGGCGCTGTAGCCGAGGGTGAACTGCATCCACAGCGGCAGCACCGCGACCACGCCGAACTCGCCGAGGCCGATGATCAGGGTGGCGATATTGCCGTTGCGGAACGAGGCCAGCGAGAACAGGCTCAGGTCCATCAGCGCCTTGTCGGCGTTGCCGTTGCGGCGAAGCAGCACCTGCCGGAAGACGAACCCGCCCAACGCCAGCACGCTGAGCAGCAGCGCGACCAGCACCGGCGAAGGTCCACTGCCCCAAGTGAATCCGGCGATCCCCATCGGATGGGTGGTGGTGATCCAGCCGTAGGTGCGGCCTTCGACGAGTCCGAAGGCGAGCAGGCCCAGACCCAGCACCGACAGGATCGAGCCGACCACGTCGAGGCGTCCGGCGATCTTCGGCGAGGGCGCGATGCACGCCATGACGCCGACCACGATCAGCACGGCCAGGGGCACATTGATGCCGAAGGCCCAGCGCCATGTCACATGTTCGGCCAGCCAACCACCCAGCAGCGGGCCGAGAGCGGCGGCGGCACCGATGGTGGAACCCCAGACCGCGAACGCCTGACCACGGGCTTTGCCGGTGAAGGTGGCGTTGAGCAGGGCCAGCGACGTCGGCAGGATCATCGCCGCGCCCGCACCCTGCAGGAATCGGGCGATGACCAGCAGTTCGCCGTTGGGGGCGAGCCCGGCCAGGATGCTGGTCGCGCCGAACACCACGACACCGGCCACGAACACTCGACGTGCTCCGACCATGTCGGCGACGCGGCCGACCACCAGCAGCAGCGCCGCGAACACGATCGCGTAGGACTCCTGAATCCATTGCGCTTCAGTGGAACCCGTGTTCAGGTCACCGATGATCGACGGGATGATCACGTTCACGATCGTGGTGTCGACCACGATCAGCGCTACGCCGAGGGCTATGGCGATCAAGCCGAGCCATCGGCGAAGGGACGACTCTTGACTCATCGCACACTCCTATTTCCACGGTGGAATAATTCCACGGTAAAAGTATATTGGGGGCAATAGGATGTCAAACGACGCGAAAGGAACCTATGAGCCAGTCGAAGGCCGCGGCCCAGCACGAACGACTCGACGAGGGTCTGCGGGCATACGGCGCGAACTATCGGGAGTTCACGCGCCGGTTCGCGACCTGGCTCGGGTTGCACTCCACCGATGCCGAGGCGCTGATCGAGATTCTCACCGCGGAGGAACGCGGGGGCACGCTGTCACCGGCAAGGCTCAGTGAGCGGATCTCGTTGTCCAACAGCGCAACCACGGCCTTGTTGAATCGGCTCGAGCAGGCGGGTCACATCGTGCGCAGTCGCGAACACGACGATCGCCGCGTCATCACGTTGCGCAGTACGCCGCGCATCCATGCCCTGGCCGACGAATTCTTCGGCCCGCTCGGCGCGAAGGTGGACACGGTCATGGGGAAGTACTCCCCCGAGGAACTGCGACGGTTCGAGTCCTTCGTAGCCGACCTACAAGCCACGATGACCGCCCACCTGGCGGAGCCCGCACCGCCGCAGCCACCGATCGGTTAGAAGGGGCCCACGCCCTGGAATGGGTTGCCGCCGTGCAGGAACCAGAAGGTGGCGATGGCGGCCGCCACTGCCAGCAGGACCACCACGAACGAACCGTAGGCGGGGCGGGTGGCCCAGCCTCGGGTGCGGTCGAAGGACCAGCGGCCGGGGCCGGTCAGGATGATCGCCAGGGTCGCGCCGGCCAGCACGCTGTCGAGCTCGACGCCCGTGGGAGTGCCCGCGTTGTACTGGAAACCGGGAACCATGCCCTGCTTCCACATCCACGCGTTCAGAATCGTGGCCAGCACGGCGCCCGCAGCCAGCGGAGTCGCCAGGCCGACGACCAGCAGGATGCCGCCGCCGAGTTCACCGGCGATCACCAGCGCGGTGGCCAGCGACGGATAATCCCAGCCGCCGCTTTCCATCATGAGCTCGGTGCCGTCCAGGCCGGGCCCGTGGAACCAGCCGGTCAGCTTCTGCAGGCCGTGGTAGATGAACGTGTAGCCGACCACCAGTCGCAGCACGAACAGACCAAGATCCAGCGTGCCGCGGCGGGCTTCGCGGTTGCGGCGCTGCAGGCGCACGGCTTCCGCGGAGGTGGCGGTCGCGGGCGGAATCGTCGCGTACCCGTAATCTTCGCCGGCGCTGTCGCGGCCGGTATGGGCGGTGGATGCGCCGGGTACTTCGTCGCCGGGGTCGAGGCCCAGGTCCTCGTCGGTGCGCGGAATATCCTTCGGATTCGGCTTGCGCATCTGTCCCGTCGGCGAATCGAACGGGCTGGTCACCGGGCGACCAGCCGCCGCTGCGCCCTGTCCGGCCCGCGCCGAATCATCGGCGTTCGGAATGTCCTTCGACTTGTCGGTCACCGGACCACCCTATGACGGGTCGTCGCGGTGCGTGCCCCAACGCTTCCTCAGCGTGTCAGCCCCACTCGACCGATCGGCGGCCTTCGGACGCGACGGGCGTGCCCGGCCCGCACCGGTGCCGGTAACGTCTGGGACATGAGTTCGGGAATCGCGGGCCGCGTGGCAGTCGGGGTGGCTATCGGCACCGTTTTGATCGCCGGGTGCGCCCGTTTCGACGAGTCGGCGTCGAGTCCGTTCACCACCGAACCGCAACTGGGTGGGTCGGGTGCGGAACCGAAGAAGCCGCAGGAGGATCCGTCGAAGGCGCCGCGACCGACCGGACCGTGCATCGACCCCGACCCCAATGTCATCGCCACCTGTATGGAATCGGGTGCCGGGCTGATCGGCGTCGGCGAGGGCGCACTGGTGGCCGAACGTAAGACCGGGCGGATTCTGCAGGTCACCGCTGTGGACGCGAGCACTCCGCAGCCGACGCCGGTGGAGATCACCAGCGTGCCCGTGGATGGGTCCGGCGACGGTGGGCTGTCCGATATCGTGCTGTCGCCGACGTTCGGCGAGGACGGGCTGATGTACGCCTACATCACCACCGGCAGCGACAACCGGGTCGTGCGCCTGTCCAAGGACGGTGCGCCGAAGCCGATTCTCACCGGAATCCCCAAGGGCGCCAACGGAAATCGTGGCGCGCTGGAATGGTCGTCACCCACCCAGCTGATGGTACTGACCGGCGATGCCGGAAACCCTGGTGCCGCAACCGATCCCGGCTCACTGGGCGGCAAACTGCTTCGGCTGGAATCACCTTCGTCGGGCGAGAACACCCCGCAGGTGGTGGCGTCGGGGATCGGCACGGCCGGTGACATCTGCCGCGACGGCAAGGACGGCATGTGGGTCACCGACCGCACCGCCGCCGAAGACCGCCTGCAGCACCTGGGCACCGACGGCACCCTCACCGTGTCCTGGACCTGGCCCGACCGACCCGGCGTCGGCGGCTGCACGGCCACCGGCGAAGGCGTCGGCATCGCGCTGAGCGAAGGAAAGGCGCTGGCCGCGGTCGCCGCCGACCCGACCACCTTCGCGGTCACCACCGCACCGACCCTGATCGCCCAGGACAAGTACGGCAAACTGCTGGGCGCCACCGCCAGCGCCGACGGCAGCATCTGGGTGACCACCACCAACAAAACCGACGGCGAGCCGGGCGAATTCGACGACCGCGTCGTGCGCATCCCGCCGCCGCAGGGTGGCGCGGGCGGCCCGGACTAGGGTACGAAACGGCCGCCCGCTCTGCGAAAGCAGAACGGGCGGCCGGGTTTTCGCGCCTAGCTACAGGCTGCGATGACCAAGTCACGCACGCGGGCCGCGTCGGCCTGACCGCGCGTGGCCTTCATGACGTCGCCGACGATCTTGCCCGCGGCCTGCACCTTGCCCGAGCGGATCTTCTCGGCGATGTCGGGGTTCGCCTCGAGGGCCTTCTCGACCTCGGCCTGCAGCGCGGTGTCATCGCTGACCATGCCGAGCCCCTTGGCCTCGACGATGGCGGCGGGCTCACCGTCACCGGCGAGCACGAAGTCGACCACCTGCTTGGCGACCTTGTTGTTCACCGTCTTGGCCTCTACCAAACTGATTACCGCGGCGACCTGAGCCGGGGTGATCGGCAGGTCGGCGAGGGCGATATCGCGTTCCTTGGCCTTCTCGGTCAGGTAGGCCACCCACCACGAGCGGGCCTCGTTGGCGGGGGCGCCGGCCTCGACGGTGGCGATGATCAGGTCAAGGGCACCGGCGTTGACCAGGTCGCGCATGACCTCGTCGGACAGGCCCCAGTCGGCCTGGATGCGGGCGCGCACCAGCCACGGGTACTCGGGGATGGTGCCGCGCAGTTCCTCGACCCACTCCGCGGCGGGGGCCACCGGCTCGAGGTCGGGTTCGGGGAAGTAGCGGTAGTCCTCGGCGGTTTCCTTGCGGCGACCGGCGGCGGTGGAGCCGTCGGCCTCCTGGAAGTGGCGGGTCTCCTGGATGATCTCGCCACCGGCGGCCAGGACCGCGGCCTGACGGCGCATCTCGTAGCGCACCGCGACCTCGACGCTGCGCAGCGAGTTCACGTTCTTGGTCTCGGTGCGGGTGCCGAACTCCTTCGCGCCGATCGGCATCAGCGACACGTTGGCGTCGCAGCGCAGCGAACCCTGCTCCATCTTCACGTCGGACACGTTCAGCGACCGCAGCACCTCACGCAGCGCGGTGACATACGCGCGGGCGACCTCGGGGGCGCGTTCACCGGCACCGGTGATGGTCTTGGTGACGATCTCGATCAGCGGCACGCCGGCACGGTTGAAGTCCAGCAGCGAGTGGCTGGCACCGTGGATGCGACCGGTCGCGCCGCCCACGTGCAGGGACTTGCCGGTGTCCTCCTCCATATGCGCGCGCTCGATCTCGACGCGGAAGATGGACCCGTCGTCGAGAGTCACGTCGAGGTAGCCCTCGGTGGCGATCGGCTCGTCGTACTGGCTGATCTGGTAGTTCTTCGGCTGATCGGGGTAGAAGTAGTTCTTGCGCGCGAACCGGCCCCACGGGGTGATCGAACAGTTCAGCGCGAGACCGATCCGGATGGCCGATTCGATGGCCTTCTCGTTCACCACGGGCAGCGAGCCGGGCAGGCCCAGGCACACCGGGCACACCTGGGTGTTGGGTTCGGCGCCGAACTCGGTGGGGCAACCGCAGAACATCTTGGTCGCGGTGGACAACTCGACGTGGACCTCCATGCCGAGCACGGGCTCGTACCGGGAGAGGACGTCGGTGTAATCCATCAACTCGACCGTGGGTGCGCTCATGGTCAGACAGTCTATGTAAGGCCACCGACGAGTTCCGCCGGTGGTCCTAGCGCGGGGGCACCTGCTGCTTCAGCCAGTCGGTGACATAGGTCAGCACAGCCGGGTCGATGGTCGTCTCGATCGTCGCGTACTCGCTGGGCTTACCGCTTTGCGACGGCTGCATCAGGTGGTTGAGCCCGGGGAACGTGTGCACGGTCGCGTCGGGATCACCGGCCAGCGCGGCGCGCATCGGCGGTTCGTTCTGGGTGGCGATCACCTGCATGTCGGTGCCACCGAAGAAGGCGAGCACCGGGATCCGTAAGGCTTCCAGCGCCGGTTTCGGGTCGTAGGTGAGCAAGGCGCTCATGTACGGGGCGTTCAACGAATCCAGCACCGGTTGCGGCAGTCGCTGACCCTCTGGCAGCGAATCGTTGTGCTGCTGCGAGAACGCCTTGGCGCCCGCGATGTCACCCGCGTTCAGCAACGCCGTCCACTCGGTGAGAAAACCCACCTGCGTGTCGATATCGGCCTGCGGTGCTCCCGCCGCGGCCATGACCACCTTGTTCTGCTCGATCAACACGTCAGCACCGGGGACCGACGGACCCGCCATCAGCACGGCGAACGCGACATTGCTCTCGGGCCCGGCAGCGACCAGCGGCGCGAGATACCCACCCTCACTGTGCCCGAACAGCCCCACCCGCTCCGGGTCGATTTCCGCACGGCCACGCAGGAATTGGACCCCCGCGGCGGCATCGGCGGCGAGATCGGGATAGGTGGCCTCGTCGAGCACCCCACTGGTCCCGCCGACCCCGCGATCATCGGTGCGCAACACCGCGTACCCCGCCCGCGTGAACGTGTCGGCCAGCAGTAAGAACGGCCGGTGCCCGCTGAGATCCTCGTTGCGATCCTGCGGGCCACTGCCGGTGATCAGCAACATCGCCGGAAACGGTCCGCTGCCTTCGGGTTCGGTGAGGGTGCCCGCGATGGTGATGTCACCGTTGCGGTAGGTGACGTCCTCGCTGCGATACGGGTACGGCGGTTTCGGATCTTGCGGCCGCGCACCACTTTCCACCGCCACGGGAGCGGCGGGTTCGGGCGCGGACGAACATCCCGTCACCAACGCGGCGACGACGAACAGAACCGAAACGACCACTGAACCGGTGCGCATGAATCAACGGTACGCACGCCCACCGACAAAAACCGCGAACCGCGCAGATCTCAGCCGAAGAAGGCCGACGCCTCACGCAGTCGTTCCGGCGGAACACGTTTGAGCTGCTTGGTCGCCTCCGCCAGCGGAACCAGTCCGATCTTGGTGCCGTGCAAGGCCACCATCTGACCGAAATGCCCAGCGTGCACGGCCTCGGCGGCATGCACGCCGAACCGCGTGGCCAAGATCCGGTCGTACGGAGTCGGGCTGCCACCGCGTTGGATATGACCCAGCACCGTGGTGCGGACTTCCTTGCCGATGCGGCGTTCGATCTCCGACCCCAGCTGCTGCGCCACGCCGGTGAACCGCTCGTGCCCGAATTCGTCGATTCCGCCCTCGCGCAGGGCGAATCCCGAATCCTCGGCCGGGTGCGCGCCCTCGGCGACCACGCAGATGAAGCTCTTGTCGCCGCGCTGGAAGCGGCTTTTGATCATCGCGCACACCTGCGCCACGTCGAACGGTTCCTCGGGCACCAGGGTCAGGTGCGCGCCCGCGGCGATGCCGGAGTTCAGCGCGATCCAGCCGGCGTGGCGGCCCATCACCTCCACCAGCATCACGCGCTGGTGCGATTCGGCGGTGGTGTGCAGGCGGTCGATGGCCTCGGTGGCGATCGACAGGGCGGTGTCGTGGCCGAAAGTGACGTCGGTGCAGTCGATGTCGTTGTCGATGGTCTTCGGCACGCCGACCACCGGCACGCCCTCGTCGGCCAGCCAACTCGCGGCGGTGAGGGTGCCTTCGCCGCCGATCGGGATCAGCGCCTCGATGCCGTTGTCGTCCAGGGTCCGCATGATGCGGGGCAGACCTTCGCGCAGCACTTCGGGATTGGTGCGCGCGGTGCCCAGCATCGTGCCGCCCTTGGTGAGCAGGCGGTCGGTGCGATCATCGTTGTGGATGCGGATCTTTCGATCCTCGAGCAGCCCGCGCCACCCGTCCTCGAAGCCGACGATGGCATCGCCGTAGCGTCCGTTCGCGGTGCGGACCACAGCCCGGATCACCGCGTTCAGACCTGGACAATCCCCGCCTCCGGTCAAGACTCCGATGCGCATGGCGTTCATCTTGCCGCACCGGTGCCGATCAGGGGCAGTGACCTCCGGCGAGCTCGTCCAGATGGCCCGAGATCAGGGTGGCCATCTTGTCGAGCATGGCCATGCCGTCGGTGAAACTGCCCGAATCCGGTTGCGCGGCGAAGGCGATCGCGATCCGGCCGGTGGGCGAGTCGATCAGGCCGAACTGCCGGACCAGGTATTTGCCCGAGGTGTCGGGACCCCAACCACCCTTGAACTCGGCACTGCCGAACGCGCCCAGACCCCAGTGGTGACTGACGATGATCTGCTGCATCAGCCCGACCACCCGCTCGCTCTGCGGCAGGCACGGCAGTTGCGAGGCGAACCGGACCTGGTCGGCCAGCGCCCATTCGGCCTGCCCGTACACCGACGCGTCGGTGCGGGTGCGGGTGGACGGCACGGTGGTGCGGGTGTCGCCGCCTTCGCGCAACACGCCCTCCACCGCCTTGGCCGCGTCGGTGCCGCTGCCCAGCGACGCCCACAGCGAGTCGGCCGCACCGTTGTCCGACGCGGTGATCGCGGCGGCGGCGTACGACGAGTAGGCGGAACTGTTGCGCAGGGCCGCGATAGCCATGGGCACCTTGATCGTCGACCAGGCCGGGCCGGTGGTCCAGTTGCCGAAGGTGACCATCTTCGAGCCGCCGACCGGCATGATCGCCAGCCCCGCATTGCCGCGCAGACTGGGTTGTAGCGCGGTGAAATCCGCGGCCAGGCTGCCGGGTACCGCGATGGAGTAGTTCCCGCTCACGGGACCGGGGTCGACGGCGGCCGAGGCCGTGGTTGTCACCGGGGGCGGCGCGGCCTTCGGCTCGGTGCCGCAGCCCGCGCCGACCAGCGCGACCACGCCCAGCAACGCGGACAGTGCCACCCGGCCACGGTGGCGTCGATCAATGTTCGTTTTGTGAAGCATCTTTGTTCGTAAACTCCCCCGGGCGTTCGACGCTGGCAGCCCGTCCCGTTACCGTACTGCGACATATGCTCCAACGCCCACTTCGCACACAGAACCCTCAGGTCAAACGATGTTCGCCGGTATAGATATTCATCGTTTCGCCGCGCAGGAACCCCACCAGGGTGAGGTCGGACTCCGCCGCCAGGTCCACCGCCAGCGAGCTCGGTGCCGACACCGCGGCCAGAATCGGGATCCCCGCCATCACCGCCTTCTGCGCCAGTTCGAACGACGCGCGACTGCTCACCACCAGCACCAGATCGTGTGCGGGAACCCGGTTTTCGCGCACCGCCCAGCCGATCACCTTGTCCACGGCGTTGTGCCGACCGATGTCCTCGCGCAGCGCGAGCAGGGTGCCGTCGGCGGTGAACAGGCCTGCCGCGTGCAGCCCGCCGGTGACGTCGAACAGCTTCTGCCCGGCGCGCAACTGTTTGGGCAGGTCGGCGAGGGTGTCGGTGCTGATCCACACCGACTCGTGCGGGATCGGGTACCGGGTGTGGGTGCGCACTTCGTCCAAAGCGGTTTTGCCACACAGTCCGCACGCGCCGGTGGTGAGGAAGTTGCGGGTGTGGATCGGGGCCGGGGTTCGCCGCGCGATGTCGAGGACGTTGTAGGTGTTGCGTCCCTGGTCGTCGGTGCCCGCGCAGTACCGGGCGCTGACGATGTCGTCGACATTGCCGATGATGTCCTCGCCGAACAGGAACCCGTGCACCAGGTCGATGTCGTCGCCCGGAGTGCGCATGGTGACCGACAGCGACTGCCCGTCGACCCGGATCTCGAGCGGCTCTTCGACCGCGAGCGTGTCAGGTCGCTGGATCCGCCCGGTCGGCGACAGTCGGGTCGTCTTGCGCCGTGCGGTGACTCTGCTCATCCCATGACTCTGCTCACTGTGAGGGCTGCGATCAACACGGGTTGCCGATCGGTTGATCGGCGCGCTCGATCACGCGTCAGTTGGTGGCCAGGCCCGCCACGAGATTGATCGTGGTGGCGAGGATGACCGTGCCGAAAATGTAGGACAGCAGGCAGTGTCGAAGGACCACCGCGCGGATGGTCTCGTTGGACACGTTGGTGTCGGAGACCTGGTAGGTCATGCCGAGGTTGTAGCTGAAATAGAAGAAGTCGCGGTAGTCCGGATCTTCGGAGATGTTGAAGTCGATACCGCCGGTGGGCGCCTCGTAGTAGATGTAGGCGTAGCGCGCGGCATACATCAGGTGCACCGAACCCCAGGCCATGAACACCCCGCCCAGCGCGACGGCCGCGGCGATATTGGTCGCGTTGGAATGCCGCAGCACCAGCACCACCACGATGCCGACCAGCCCGCTCAGCGCCGCCGCGACCACCGACAGTTCTTCGATGAAGGGCTGGAAGTCTTCGCGCCGGGCCAGCTTCTTGGTCTCCTCCGGACTCATCGGCCACAGCACGATCCATCCGGCGATGACGAAAACGGTTGCCGCCGAAGCGATTCCGGCCAGAATGCCCAGCGGCGCTTCGTGTCCGAGCCCGACCACCAGCCCGACGATCACGCCGACGATCACCGATCCGACGAGTCGGAAAACAGCTGACAGCAGCAACCGTTTGCTCATGGTTTCGCACAGTAACCCAAGGTTGCCCGGTTATAGCTGAATTAGATCACCCTGTGATCGGGCGCGGTGCCAGGTCGAAGTCGGTGGCTGCCGCGGTCTCGATCAGCGCGGTGGTGAGCACCGACCCCGGCTCCCCCGCCGCGGTGACCAACACGATCTGCGCGGTGACGATCGGTTCGGCGAGTTCGAACACCCGGACGTCGGCGGTGGGTCCCAGCGCCGACACCCACGGCTGCGGCACGATGCACGCCCACCGACCGGTGCGCGCGTGTTCGAGCAGGGTGGCCACGGAGTCGCTTTCCAGCTGCGGGGTCGCGGTCAGGCCCAGGGTGGCCAGCGCGTCGTCGATGAGTTGGCGGCCGCGCATTCCCTGCGGCAGCAGGCACATCGGCAGTTCCAGCGCGTCGGCCCAGGAGATCGACGTGCGACCCGAGACCAGTGCGGTGCCCGCGACGAGGACGTGGCGTTCGCGGTACAGCGGGGTCAGCGTGAGCCCGGTCGTGTCGACGCCCTGCACGTAGACCAAGCCCGCGTCGAGTTCGAACCGGCGGATCCGGTCGACGATGTCGGGCGACCGCAGACTGGTCTCGATCCGCACCCGCATCAGCGGATGTTCGGTGCAGAACGGGTCGGTGAGCAGCGCGACCGTGCTCGACGCCGCGGGCACCACCCCGATCCGCAGTTCGCCGGTGAGACCGGTCTGCAGCGCGCGGACCTCGTGTTCCAGCGCCTCCCGGTCGGCGATGATCCGCCGGGCCCACAGGACAAGGCGCTCGCCTTCGGGCGTGAGTCCCTCGAACGTGCGTGCTCGGCGCACCAGCGGCACGCCGAGTTCGTGTTCGAGTTTGCGGATCGCCTCCGACAGCGCGGGCTGCGAGACGTAACAGGCCTTCGCCGCCCGGGCGAAATGGCGTTCCCGGGCGAGGGCGACGAAGTATTCGAGTTGGCGGAACAGCATCTAGGGGCTGGTCAGTCGTCCTGGTCGTCGGCGGCCTTGTTGCGCGCCTTCGCGATGTCCAGTGCCTTCTCCGCGGTGGCCTTGTCCGGGTAGGGACCCATCCGGTCGGCGTACCAGCAGCCCTTGCCCTGCTCGACGGTGCGGTGCTTGAGGCAGTAGTACCAATCGTTGTCATCAGCCATATCGACAGTATGCAACGTTTCGCATACCGGCGTCTCGGGTGCGGGTAACGCGGGGGTAGCGGGTTCGCGAATGAGCAGCGCGACAGCGATTCCCACCGTGACACCGATCACCGTGTCGACCCCGCGTTCGGTGAGCATGGTCCACGGATCGGTCGGGTCGGCCAGTTCGGTCATCGACATGATCAGCGGCGTGAAGAAGCCCATCGCGACCGCGTAGTGCCGGGCCATGAACAGCTCGGTGGGATACAGCAGCGCGATGATCGCCAGCCCCAACATGGCCGCGCTCGGACCGGGAATCAGCAGCGGCGCGGTGACCACGAGACCGATGAACGTGCCCACCACCCGGTGCATCCCGCGGGTGATCCGGTCGCGCGAACTGGCCGCGGCCAACGGCACCGCCGCACCCGCCATCGCCCAATTGGCATGGCCCACACCCAACAGCACCCCGATCCCGCCCGCGATCGAGATCGCCATCGCGTACCGACCGGCCTGCGCCATCGACACCCGCCCGGTCCGGTGCGGGGCGATGCGCACCCCGTCCGCGCACGCGCCACCTCGGCGAACCCGACGCGAGGACTCGAGATAGCCGACCACCACGCACAACACCGCGGTGCCCGCGCACAACAGCAGCGCCAGGATCGGATCGGGCTGCATACCGGCCACCATGGCGATCGCGCCGAACGCGAAGATCCCGAAGAACGGCCCTTCGGGGCGCAGCCCGAGCCGGTCGGTGATCGGTGACGCCACTGCCGCGAACACCGCCACCGCCGACACCAACACCGCGGGATGGGCCTCCAGTTTCGCGAGCAAAATGCCCGCCCCTACCCCGCCGACCAGCATCACCGCCGCTTCGCTCTGATGGATCAGCCGTTGCCGCGGCGATTCCGCGAAGCCGTACATGCCGACGAACGATCCGAACACCGCGTAGATGAGCAGGTCGGTGCGGCCCACCGCGATCAGGGCGAGGCCGGGGATCGCGAGGCCGATGAACACGCGGGCGGCGGGCAGATGATCGATCTCGGTGATGAACCGTCGATGAAGCTGGTGCGCCCAGGTCTGCGTGGTGCGCAAGGGTTCCTCCGAAGTCGGTCGCGGGGCCTGCCCGTAGGGCCGATGATCAAGGGTGCCGCACCGGCGCGCACACCGTCAACCTGCGGTGATCCGCCTCGCTTCGGCGGCCGGGTCGCTGTCCGGCGGTGATAGGCGCGCCCTATCGGGCGGTCGGAAACCGGTCTTGGACCCCACGCACGACACGGCCGACAGTGGGCCTACGCCCATCCGTGATCTCGACGGTAGACAATCCAAGACAGACACTGCACAGAGCTCTATCTTTCTCGATCCGCATTCACGCGAAGGGAAGATTTTCTGATGGCTGACGGTCCGTACACCACATGGGATCCCGACAAGGGTCCGAGCGAAGCGGCCAACCTGGCGGCGGTGCCGAAAGCTGATCCCCCCTACCGTCACCCGGCCGCCGGCTGGGGCGCGGCGATCGCGGTCGGCAAGTTCATGGTCTTGAAGGAACACGAGCCGTTCATCGGCACCAAGGCCATCCTGAAGATGAACCATCAGGTGCACGGCTTCGACTGCCCCGGTTGCGCGTGGCCCGACGCCACCGACGGCCTGGTGCTGGACGTGTGCGAGAACGGCATCAAGCACGTGACCTGGGAGATGACGCACAAGCGGTGCACCCCGGAGTTCTTCGCCGAACACACCGTCACCGAGTTGGCCACCTGGAGTTCCTACGATCTCGAGGACCAGGGCAGGCTCACCGAGCCGATGGTCTACGACCCCGAGACCGACCACTACGTGCCGATCAGCTGGCCCGACGCCTTCGAGATGGTCGGCAAGGCGATGCGTGAGCTGCCCGATCCCAACGAGGCCGCGTTCTACACCTCGGGTCGACTGGCCAACGAGGCCACGTTCCTCTACCAGCTGATGGCGCGCGAATACGGCACCAACAACCTGCCCGACTGTTCCAACATGTGCCACGAGGCCAGCGGTCGCGGCCTGCAGGCGTCGCTGGGCACCGGCAAGGGCACCTGCGATCTCGAGGACTGGGACAAGGCCGACGCGCTGTTCATCATGGGCATCAACGCCGCGTCCAACGCGCCCCGCATGCTCACCGCGCTTGCCAAGGCGTACAAGCGCGGCGCGCAGGTGGTGCACGTCAACCCGCTGATCGAGGCGGGCGCGCGCGACACGATCATTCCGCACAACTTCGTGGCCATGGCCACCTTCCACCCCACCAAGACCGGCACGCTCAACCTGCAGGTGCGCATCGGCGGTGACTTCGCGCTGATCCGCGGCATGGCCAAGGCCGTGCTCGAGGAAGCCGAGACCAACCCCAAGGCGCTGGACCACGAGTTCATCGAGCGCTACACCGTCGGCTTCGACGACTACGTCAACGAAGTCAAGGCCACCACCTGGGCCGACATCCAAACCCAGTCGGGCCTGAGCGAAGCCGAGGTGCGCAAGGCCGCACGCGTGTACTGCGACGCCGACCGCAGCATCATCAGCTGGTGCCTGGGCATCACCCAGCACGAACACGGCGTGGAGACCATCCGCGAAATCGTGAACCTGCTGCTGATGCGCGGCAACCTCGGTCGCGAAGGCGCGGGCCCCTCGCCGGTGCGCGGGCACAGCAACGTGCAGGGCAACCGCACCTGCGGCATCGACAACAACCCGCCCGCGGAATTCCTGGACCGGCTGGCCAAGGTCTGCGAGATCGACGTGCCGCGCGCCGACGGGTACGACGTGGTGGCCACCATCGAGGCCATGCAGAAGGGCAAGCTCAAGTTCTTCATGAGCATGGGCGGCAACTTCGTGCAGGCCGCGCCCGACAGCGCCTACACCTTCGAGGCGTTCCAGAAGACCGACATGACCGTGATCGTGTCCACCAAGCTCAACCGCAGCCACGTCGTGCACGGCAAACGCGCGCTGATCCTGCCCTGCATCGCGCGCACCGAACACGACCACCAGCGCAGCGGCAAGCAGGTGATCTCGATGGAGAACGGCATGGCCGTGGTACACCTGTCGCGTGGCATGCGCAAACCTGCCTCGCCGCACCTGCTGTCGGAGCCCGCGATTCTGGCCGGTATCGCCAAAGCCGCACTGCCGGAGACGAATACGCGCTGGGAGTACTACGTCGAGGACTACGACCGCATCCGCGACACCATGTCGAAGGTGCTCGAGGGGTTCGAGGATTACAACCGCCGCGTGCGCCTGGGTCTGGGTTTCCGCATTCGGCAGCCCGCGCGCGAACTGATCTTCCTCACGCCGTCGAGCAAGGCCGAATTCTCCGCGGTGACACTGCCCGACACCACCAATCCGCCCGGCGTGCTCACCTTGGCCACGCAGCGTTCGCAGGATCAGTGGAACACCACCATCTACACCAACAACGATCGCTACCGCGGGGTGAAGAACCTGCGCACGCTGATCTTCATGAACAAACACGATATGCACGAGCGCGGCCTGAAGGAATTCGATCCCGTCGATATCACCAGCACCGCCCGCGATGGGTCGAAGCGCTCGCTGTACAAATACAAGGTCGTCGAATACGACATTCCGGTGGGGTGCGCGGCCGGGTACATGCCGGAGATGAATGTGCTGTGCGCGATCGGCGATTACAGCACCGAAAGCGACCAACCACTGATGAAGAGCGTGAAAGTGACAGTCACACCGTCGAGCTGAATTCTTCGCTGAGGAGATCCGCATGAACCAGCACACGCGCAAGACCCTGGCTTCGATCAAGGGGCATCCCGCGCCCACCGATATCGAATGGACGCAGTTCATCACGATGTGGGAGGACATCGCCGACGAGGTCGAACAGGAACACGGCGACCGGCTGGCGGTGAAGATGAACGGGCACCGCGAGGTGTTCCACCGTCAGCACAACGGGCGGGTGTCCATCGGCGACATCGAACACGCGCGCCAACTGCTCAAAGACCATCCCGAACTCAAGGGTTCGGGTGACATGTTCGTGGTGGTGATGGACAGCGAGAAGGCTCGGGTCCTGCATTTCGACCTCGCGACTCCGGGCGTGACCGACACCGAACACGATGTCACCAATCACGACAAAGTCGCGCACCACATTCGCACCGTCGAACATCACACCGGGCACGACGACCCGCAGGTGTTCCTGAAGTATTTCGACGATATCGCGGTGGCGTTGATCGAGGAGATCGGCACCGAGGATTTCGTGCTGCTCGGGCACGGACGCGGCAATTCCGATGTGGCCGACGATTTCGTGAAGCGGTTGAAGGAGATCAATCCGCCGTTGGCGAAGCGGATCGCCGGGGTCGGCGTGATCGATCTCAGCGCGGCCAATGACGCGGCCATCGAGTCCGCGGCCCAGAAAATCATGAAGAACGCGAAGTAGAAAGGACCACGGATGTCATATCTGCTCGCACTGGTCGCCGAACCCGGCGACAATTCCACCTCGGCGCAGCTGGCGACCGAGGCCCAGCGGGTCGCGATTCGCAACAATGTCGACGTGGTGACCTTGGCCGAGCTCGACACCCTGCCCACCTACAGTGCGGCCATCGACACCGAGGACGGGCGGCCGCTGATCGCTAATCAGTTGCGGCGCTCCACCATCGAAGCCGACGGGGTGCTGCTGTTCGCCGCCGAAGGTGATTCGGTGCCGCCGTTGGCCGCCAGTGTGATCGCGTGGCTGGCCAATCCCGAACCCGCGCCCACGATCGGCGGGAAACCGGTCGCGGTGATCACGGTGGGGCCCGGTGAGGTGATCAATCAGGACATGGCGGATCGGTTGCGCAAGGCCGGCGCCGATGTGGTGGCCGACGGGGTGTCGATCACCGGGTCGTGGAGTGATCCCGACACGTTGAACCGGCTCGGGGATACCGTGGTGGCGGTGGCTTCGGCGGGTTGAGAGATGTTCGGCCGCGGCCTCTTTCACGAGGCCGCGGCCGTTTTTTATGTCAGTACACGTAGACCACGGCGTTCTCGCCGCCGGTGCAGGTGACGAGTTTGCCTTCCGGGGCGCAGTTCATCGTGTAGGTGCGACCGGTGACCGGGCTGGTCGCCACCACCGGGCGCGCACCGCTGGCGCCGCCGCCCGCGTAGGCCTGTCGAACGGCTTCGGCGAAACCGCAGCTGGTGACCGAACTGCCGACCGCGACCTTGCTGAAAGTGCCTGAGGCGGCGCCGGATTCGCAGGGTTGCGCGCCCACGGGCAGGGTGACGGGGCCTGCCGAGGTGGTCGGTGCGGCGGTGGTCGCGCGCGGGGTGGAGGGTTTGCCCGAGCCCGCGGTGACCAGTGAGGTCGGTGCGGCGGCGGTGGTTTGTTCGGGTTCCGCGGCGGACATGATGCGCCAGCCGATCGCGCCACCGATCACGAGCACGACTACGGCGAAGAAGCCGACCAGGGCTGGTAGCAGGTAGGAGCGGTTGCGGCCCGAATCCTGGTGTCCCCATGCGGGATCTGGTCCATACGCGGGATCCGGTCCGTAGGCGGGGTCGGGTCCGTAGGCCGGTCCGTAGCCGGGATCGCGATACGCGTGGTCGCCGTAGGCGCTGGGGGGTTCGTCGTAGTTGGAGTACGCGTTCTCCTGGCCCGCGTACGGCCGGGCGTCGGCCGACCGAGCCGGGTCCTCGGCCTGGTGTGCGCCGAACGGTGCTGCGCCGCCACGGTATTGGTGGGTGGGCTGGGAACGGCGCGGGTCCGGTTCGTCGGCGGGGTTGGTGCCGTAGTGCTGGGTCGGCGCGGACCGCTGCTGATCGGTGGGGTCGAACTGCTCGGTCGCGGGGGCGAAGTTCCCCTCGGGGGCGCCACCGTAATGCTGTGTGGCAGCGAATCTTTGGGGATCGATACCGTCCTGCGGTTCGTCGCGCCCACCGAATTGACCAGCTGGACCACCGAAGCGGTCTCGCGGATCATCGAAGCCGCCGCCGGCATTCTGCGTCGGATCCGTGCGGCGGGCAGGCGGATGCGTGCGGTCGTCATCGAATTGCGCTGCGGGAGCGGAGTACTGCTCTGTGGGCGGGGTGAGCGCAGGCGGGTCGGCGCGATCGTCACCGAATTGCGGTGCGGGCGACTGGAAGCGCGGGTTCGGGTTCGACGCCAGGGGGTTGTATTGCTCCGTCGGCGGAGTGAACGCGGACGCCTCGGTGCGGTCATCACCGAATTGCGTTGCAGGCGACGGGAAACGCGGGTTCGGGTTCGACGCCGGAGGGTTGTACTGCTCCGTCGGCGGGGTGAAGGGGGCCGGGATGGGGTGTTCGGCGGAGTAGCGCTGGGTGGGGGCCGCTCGGTTCTGGGGCGGGAGGCCGTGGGGACCGGTGGGCGCCGGGTAGGGGGTGGCCGCGGTGGGGCGCTGTGGCTGCAGCAGCGGCGCGGAGGTTTCGCCGGGCTGGGCGCCCCCGTCGTAGAGGTGTGCGTCTGGGAAGGGTCGCATCCGCGGCAGGCCCTGGTCGGGAGTGTAGGCAGGGGGCGGCTGGGGGGCTTCCGGTTCCTCGGTGGTCGGGAGCGGGGCGAAGTAGGTGTCGGCGGGGCGGATCTCGGCGGGGCCGGTCGGCTGGATCACCGCGGAGATCTCACCGGTGCCCTCAGTCGGCACCCGACGGAAACCGGTCGTATCCGGGCCACCGGGCCGCGACTCGGGCGGCCGGATGATCAACGTCGGCTGCGCACCGGTCGCGGTCGACTGACTGCGCGAAGTCTCCACACCACCGGTAGCGGTCACCGCCCCGATCACCCGGAACTCCCCCGTCGGCGTCGGCGGCTGCTCCTTCCCCGACTCATCCGAGTCAGGGCCAGTCTGACGAGTGCGTCCCGCCCCGGCGGCGAAACCGGCCGCGGCGGCGAATCCGCGCCCTGCGGCGGGCAGGGGGCCGGGTGCGGATGTCGGGCGAGCGGGGGCACGGTACGGCGCACCCTCAGCAGAACCGGAGTTCACATCACGACGTGGGAGGGCCGGTGCGGCCCCAGGGTTGGCAGCGAACGCGCCCCCGCCCTGCGTGGCCGAGGGGTTGGCGGCGAACGCGCCCCCGCCCTGCGCGGCCGAGGGGTTCGCGGCGAACGCGCCCCCGCCCTGCATCGCCGAAGGGTTCGCTGCGAACGCGCCCCCGCCCGGTACAGCCGAGGCCAACGCGCGACGGGCGGCGACGGCCAGTTCACCGGCGGTCGCGTAGCGGTCAGCCGGATCCTTGGCCATGCCGGTCGCGATGACGTCGTCGAGCCCGGCAGGTATCCCGTGCAGCAGTTCACTGGGTCGCGGCGGTGCCTCCGACAGGTGCGCGCGCACCAGCACGCTCATGCTCGCGGCGGGGAAAGGTGAAGCGCCGGTGAGGCATTCGTGGAGTACACAGGCCAGGGAGTAGATGTCGGCGCGGTGTGAGATCGGGCCGACGTCGAAACGTTCGGGCGCCATGTAGATGTAGGAGCCGACCGCCATTCCGGCCTGGGTCATCGCGCTGTCACCTTCGGTGTGCGCGATGCCGAAGTCGGCGAGGTAGGCGAAGTCGGCGGGGGTGACCAGGATGTTGGCGGGTTTCACGTCGCGGTGCACCAGCCCACCGGTGTGCGCGGCGTCCAGGGCGGCGGCGATCTGCTCGACCACGGCCACCGCGCGCTCGGGGCTCATCGGCCCGCTCGCGCGCAGCACGGTGCGCAGGTCGTCGCCGGGGACCAGCCGCATGTCGATGAACAGGACCCCGTCGATCACGCCCCAGTCGTGGATGGGGATGACGTGCGGTTCGGCCAGCTTGGCCGCAGCTTGGGATTCGCGGCGGAAACGGACCTGGTAGGCCGGGTCCTGGGCGAGTTCGGGCGCCAGCAACTTCAGGGCGACCACGCGGTCTTTGCCGGTGTCGTAGGCCTCGTAGACCTCGCCCATCCCGCCTTTGCCCAGCATCGACCGTAACTCGTACGGGCCGAATCTGGTCCCCGCCCGTGACCCAGGTGCGTGCACCAGCGTCCGCCTCCCACTTCTGGCAGGTCCGCCGGACCTGCTTCTCAGTAGGAAGATTCTCCCGGTGTGACTACGCCGTGGTCAAACGCGAACACGATCGCGGCGGCTCGATCGCGCAGATCCAGCTTGCCGAATATGTGTCCGACGTGGCTTTTCACCGTCACTTCGGAGATCCCGAGTTCGGCGGCGATCTCGCTGTTGACCCGGCCGGAACCCATCAATTCGAGCACTTCGTACTCGCGGGCGGTCAGTTCGCCCAGTCGCCGGTCGGTGCGCGTACCGACCGGTTTCACTGTTCGGTAGGCCGACAGCACCCGTCCGGTCACCGACGGGTCCAGCCACGCCCCACCGGCGGCGACCGTGCGGACCGCGCGAATCAGGTCTTCGGCGGGTGAGTCCTTGAGCAGGAAGCCCGCCGCGCCCGCGCGCAACGCGCCCGACAGCAGTTGGTCGTCGTCGAACGTGGTCAGCACCAGTACCGGCGGGGCGTCCGGGCGCGCGCGCAGCAACCTGGTCGCATCGATGCCGCCGACCCGTTTCATCCGCAGGTCCATCAGCACCACATCGGGGCGTTGCGCGGCGACCGCTGCCACCACCTCGTCGCCGTCGGCGCATTCGTCGATGGTGAAGCCGTCGCGTCGGCGCAGGATGCGGCGCAGTCCGCCCCGCACGAGTTCCTGGTCGTCGACCACGAGCACGGTCACCAGCTGCTCGATCGGTGAAGCGGTGGTCACGCGTCCTCCTGGGGTTTGGTGCGGAGCAGGCCCGGCAGCACGCTCGACAGACACGAGCCCGATTTCAGGGGGAATCCGGCGCGCACGGTCCAGCCGTCGTCACCATTTCCCGCGCTGATCGCCCCGCCGAGCAGTTCGGTGCGTTTGCGCATCCCGCGCAGTCCCATGCCGGTGTCGCGGCGGGGCGCGGGTCCGGGCGGGAGTGGGTTCGATACGAGCAGCGTGGCCGCGTCGGGCGTGACGTCCAAACGCACGGTGGCCACGGCGCCCGGCGCGTGTTTGGTGACATTGGCCAGCGATTCCTGGCCGATCCGGTACAGCGCGTGGCCGATGGCACCGCTGACGGCAGCGAGTTCGCCGGTGCGGGCGTAGTCGACGGTCAGGCCCGCGCGGCGGAAGTCGCCGACGAGCTCGTCGATATCGGCGGCGCTGGGCTCGGGGGCGGTTTGCGCGGGGCCCGCGTCCAGCATCCCGACGGTGCGCCGGATATCGGCCATGGCCTGACGGCCGAGTCGTTCGGCTTCGACCAATGCCTCGGTGGCCTCGGCCGGGTCGTCGTCGGTCTGCAACGCGCGGCGGGCGGCGGTCAGGTGCAGCAGGGTGATCGACAGCGAATGCGCGATCACATCGTGGACCTCGCGGGCGATCCGGCGACGTTCCTCGTCGGCGGCGTGGCTGGAGCGAATCGCTTGGGTCTCGCGTTCCTGGTAGAGGAACCGGCGCTGGTACTGCAGCAGCACTCCGACCATCATGCCGAGAATCACGCCGATGACGTACATCGGCAGCCCTTCCAGCCGCCGCCCGGTCTCACCCCACTGCAGGTGCCCGACCACGTCGAACGCGACCAATTCCAGCAGCGCGACCAGCGCGAACCCCACCCCCATCCGGCGCGAGCCCACCGCCGCCACTTCGCCGACGACGATCACCAACACGAACGGCGCGAAATCGCCGCTGACCGGCTGCAACAGGAAAAGGGCACAAGACAGCAGCGCACTGGAACCCAACAGCATCGGGTGCGGGTTCACGCGGAAGAACACGAACAGCGGCACCGGAAGGAACACCGCGGCCATCGCCAACCACGGCAGCAGGCTCGGGAAGTAGGTGTGTCGTTGGATCACCGCCGCGGTGGTCACCATCAGCAACGCGAGGTCGGCACCGAGAACCACCGCGGGCGGGTAGTCGTAGGGCAGCGACTCCATGCGCTCGCGCGCGTCGGCGAACACCCGCGACAGCCCCGACCAGGCGAGCAGCCGCTGCCGGCGACTCTCCCGCTCCGGCGCCTCCGCCGGGATGGCGTGGCTCACATCCATGATGTAAGGCTAGTCGCCGTCTACCGGCCGGGCATCGTCCCGGGAACGGGGCCGATCTCCTACCGGGGTAGGAGAAGAAGTCGGGTCCCCGGCACGACGTTTCACCGTTTCGCCGACCGTAGCGTTTGACTCACCAGCCCACGGAAGGTGAAGCCCATGACCTGGACCGACCTGCACCACCGCACCGAGATCACGCACACCGTGCTCGCCAGGGCCGCGATCGATCCGAACGATCCCGCGCTGTTCGACGACATCGCCGACCTGGATCGCCTGTTCGGCGGCATCGACGGCCTGCTGCTGGCCCTGGCCAACCGCTGGGACAACCACCTGCGCGTCAAACTGGAACTGGCCGAAATCGATGGTCGCACACCGCTCGAGGCCTATCTCGAATTGGCCGCCGAACAACCCGCACTGCGTGCTCTACTCGACGCACGTTCGCCGGTCGCGCAGCACTTCCGCGACCGCGCACTCGCTCGCTGACACTCGAACTCCCCAGGGGGACAAGCTATGCCGGAACTCGAACTGCCGATGCTGGAGCTGACGCGGGTGGTCAAGCAGTACCGCGTCGGCGACCAGGAAGTACGCGCACTCGACGGGGTGAGCATGCGCATCGACGCGGGCCGGTTCACCTCGATCATCGGCCCTTCCGGTTCCGGCAAGAGCACCCTGCTGCACCTACTCGGCGCGCTGGACCGACCCGACGAGGGGTCGATTCGGTTCCGCGGCACCGAGATCGGCGATCTGGGCGAGGACGCGCAGGCCGCGTTCCGGCTGCAGCAGGTGGGGTTCGTGTTCCAGTTCTTCAATCTGCTGCCCACGTTGTCGGCGTGGGAGAACGTCGCGGTGCCGAAACTGTTGGACGGCACCGGTTTACGCAAGGCCAAGCCGCGCGCGTTGGAACTGCTGGAGCTGGTGGGCCTCGGTGATCGGGCCGACCACCGGCCCGCGGAACTGTCGGGTGGGCAGATGCAGCGGGTGGCGGTGGCGCGGGCCTTGATCATGGATCCGCCGCTGATCCTGGCCGACGAGCCGACCGGCAACCTCGACTCCAAAACCGGTGCCGCGATTCTCTCGCTGCTGGGTGACATTACGGCGCAGGGCAATTCGGTGGTGATGGTCACGCACGACATGAGTTCGGTCGACTACTGCGACCGGGTGATCACGTTGCGCGACGGGCAGATCGGCGCGGACGAACGCATCGGATCGCGGGTGGACGCGTGATCGCCGCCTGGAATCGGTTGTGGCTGTTCAACTTCGGTGAACTGCTGCGTCATCCCGGCCGAACGTTCTTGTCCGGCGCGGTGATGGGGGTGTCGGCGGCGTTGATCGTGGCGGTGCTGAGCATTTCCGGTTCGGTCACCGGGTCGGTCGACAAGCTCACCAAGGGACTGGCCGGCACCGCCGAGCTCGAGATCACCGGGATCACCGACGCCGGTTTCGAACAGTCGCTGCTGCCCCGGATCGCCGCGACACCCGGGGTCGCGACGGCGGTGCCGATGCTGCGCAGCACCCTGGGCACGGGGCCGGATCGGGCCCTGCTGATCGGCGCCGATCAGACCATCGCCGCACTGGGTAGCGATCTGACCGGGCCGATGTCGCAGTACACGTCCAAACTGCTCAGCACGCCGCGTGGCGTGCTGGTCGGGGCCGCGATGGGTCTGCTCGAGGGCGACCCGGTGCCGATCGGGTCCGGCACGGCCACGGTGGCCGCGGTCCTGGACTCCGAGGCGAGCAACCGGCTCAACGGCGGCCACCTGGTCGCCGCGCCGCTGCCGCTGGCCCAGTTCCTCACCAACCGGGTCGGCAAGCTCGACTCGGTGCAGATCGTGGTGACACCCGGCACCGACATCGCCACGTTGCGGACCGCGCTCACCGACGCGGTGGACGGGCGGGCGGTGGTGGCCGAGCCGAGTCTGCGCACCGTGCAGGCGGGCGGGGCGATTCAGATCGTGCGGTACTCCACGCTGATGTCCTCGGCGGCGGCGTTGATCGTGTCGGCGTTCCTGATCTACAACGCGATGAGTATGGCTGTGGCACAACGCAGGCCGACGCTGTCGCTGTTGCGCGCGATCGGCGGCAAGCGGGGGCCGATGGTGCGCGATCTGGTCGTGGAAGCGGCGTTGCTCGGGCTGGTCGGTGGGGCGATCGGTGCCGGGATCGGGGCGTTGATGGGGCGGTTCGCGATCGACAGGTTGCCTGCGGCGATCGTGCAGTCGGTCGAGGCGCGGACCGAGTTCCAGGTGCCGAATTACGCTATCCCCCTGGCGATTCTGGCGTGCGTGGTGGCGACGGTGCTCGCCGCATCGGTGGCTGCTCGGCAGGTCTACAAGGTCGCGCCGGTCGAGGCACTCGCGCCGGTGGAGTCCAGTGATGTCGCGGCCACCAGTTCCGCGTTGCGCTGGGTGGCGCTGGCGCTCGGGCTGCTGCTGGGTGCGGGGGCCGTCGTGGTCGCCTTCCTCGATCTCGGCCGGTTGTCGTTGGCCTCGATCACGATGTCGTTCACCGCGACGGTGTTGCTGTGTTTCGCCGCCACCGGGCCGATCGTGCGCGGGTCCGCGGCGATCGCCCGCTGGTTCGGAGCGCCGGGTGCGCTCGGCGCGACCACGCTCGAGCGGGCGCCGCGGCGGGTGTGGGCGACGGCGATGACGGTGATGATCGGCGTCGCGGCGGTGGTCGCGCTGGGTGGGGCGGCGGGCAACATGGTGAAGTCGGCGACCGACTCGTTCCAAAGCCTTGCTGACACAGACCTTTACGTGAGTCCTACCCCCATCGAGGAGTTCCCCACCGGACCTGTGCTGCCCGCCGGGCTGGCCGACCGGGTCGCGGCGGTGCCGGGCGTGGCGAAGGTATATCCCGCCCAGATGGCGTTCGCGACCATCGGCAGCGGTCGGGTCATGTTGCAGGGGTACCCGCCCAGCCCCTCCAATGCCCGGCTCGGGGCGGTCGATCCGGCGGTGATCGATCAGATGGAACGGCGCGAAGGCGTGGTAATCACCCGCGATGTGGCACGGTCGTTGTCGCTGTCGGCTGGTGACCGGATCACCATGCCCACACCCGCCGGTGCGCAGACAACCACTGTGCTGCAGGTGATTCCGTACTTCACCGCCGTGTCCGGTGTGGTGATGATGAACCTGGACCAGATGCGGGAGTGGTATCAGCGGCCCGGCGAAACGACCCTGTCGGTCCGCTTCGCCGACGGCGCCGACCCCGAGCAGGTCCGTGCCGCCGTGCGCGCGGCAGTCCCCGCGGACATCCATGTCGATTCCGGCGACGAGATGCTGAGCGGGATCACCTCGGGCATCGAGCAGGGTGCGGCGATGAGCAACATGATCCTGTGGATCGTGGTGCTGGTGGCCACGGTGGCACTGCTGAACACCCTGATGCTGTCGGTACTGGAACGCCGCAGGGAACTGGGGGTGCTGCGCGCGATGGGCACCAACCGCAAGTTCCTGCTGCGCTCGGTGCTGGCCGAAGCGGCGGGCATCGGAATCATCGGCGCCGCAATCGGACTCGTCGTCGGCATCGCGGTGCAATACCTGGCCACGGTGGCGATCGGGCACGCGATGACCATCGACATCATCTACCGCCCGAGCCCGATGATCGCGGTCTACGGGGCGGTCGCACTCGGCCTCGCACTGCTGGGGTCGATTCCGCCCGCCCTGCGAGCCGCCAGGATGCCGATCGTGGCGGCGCTGGCGGTGGACTGAGGTTTCACGTCGCGATCACAGGTCGACGTCGTTCCACCACGCGATGACGTCGTCCTGTGCGGTGGGGCGCGGGGCACCTGCCGCACCGCTGCTTCCCCGACGACTCACCACGACAACATAATTGGCGCGGTCGGAGTCCTCGGGGAAGCTCAGCACCTGGTGCGCGGTCTGGGTGCGGGGATTGGCCGGGTCTTGAATGACCCACCGCCGCAACGAGAACGGCACCCCATCCTTGTCCCCCTCGCTGCGAATCGGCCCCGGCATGGCCTCCGCCACCGATCGCGCCTGCCCGGCGTCGGCGTACTCCAGAACGAGATAGCTCACCGCACCCGGCTGACCCTCGGCTCCCCTGCACTGCCACCCGACCGTGATCGGACTCCATTGCAGCGCAGTCTCTTTCCACTCCAACTCGCTGACATGCCGCACCCCCACACACCGCGCCCCCTGATACCCCATCCCATCGCTCATCTGCCCCTGCGGCACCAGGGTCGGAAACACCCGCCGACTACCCGCGAACGAATCCCCCACGGCCACCACCGAACTCGACGGCCCGTGCGCACCCGCACTCGACTCGAAGTCACCGTCGTCATCGCCGAGAAACGCCACCACCACGATCCCGGCCAACGCCACCAACACCACAACAAGCGCCACCAACAACACCCACCCGAACCGCCGCATCCCCGAAACCCGCCGTGGCACCGGCCAATGCCCCCGATGCGGACCAACCCACGCCCCCCGCACAGGACCCCCAGGTACTGGCCCGCCCGCAGTTCCGAGCGGCAGGGGCCCGCCGGGTTGCCCCGAACCGCTCACCTGTGGTGGACCGACCTGCTGACCCACCTGGTTCACCAGGCCCGGCTGACCCAGCTTCGGCACAATGCCCGCGGGAGCCGCCTCTGACGGGCCCGCGAGCGACGTCACTGTGGTCAAGGCCGCCGCGTTCGCCGCGTCCACATCACCGGCACCAGGCGTCGCCAGGACATCCGTTGCCGCCGTGGCAGATACCTCTTCTGCGGTACCGGATGTCTTCGCGTCCGACTTCGGCTTTTTCTCCAGAGATGGTGGCGTGGACATCGCCGCGGCGTCGCCGCTCGGCCCGGAAGGCGCAACCTCAACAGGCGGTGCTGCAGCAGGCGACGCGACCGCGGCAGCCGGCACGACTGGCGGCGGTGCAGAAGCCTGAGCCGGGGCCGCCGGCGGTGGGACAGCAGCGGGCGGGCGCGGAGGCTGCCAATTAGGTTGTGGCGCAGGCTGCATCGGCGACCCCTGATAGCCCGGAGGCGCCATCCCCGGCTGCGGGAACGGCGCGGGCCCGCCCGCAGGAGGGTAGTACCCAGCCGCAGGATTCGCCGGTGGCCGCGGCAAAACAGGCGGCGTCGTGGAAGTCAGCGCCTGACGAGCCGCCTTGGCAAACGCCACGCACGAATCGAACCGCGCCGCAGGATGTTTCGCCATCGCGGCAGCGAGCACCGCATCCATGCTCGGCGGCAGCCCAGCCCGCCGCAACGCGAGGGGCGGTGGCGGACCGTACAGCGTCCCGCGGATGATCTCGTTCGGATCCACCGAATCGAACGGCGCGATCCCGGTGAACAACCAGTACAGCGAACAAGCCAACGAATACTGATCCGACCGGTGATCCAGTTCCGAACCCGTCATCTGCTCGGGAGACGCGTAAGCCAGTGTGGCGGTGAACATTCCCTGCTGCGTCAGGTGCGTGGAGTCCGCGCGCAGACGGGCGATGCCGAAGTCGGTGAGAAACACCCGCTCCCCCTGCCCCCCACTCGAGCGGGCCAGCAAGATGTTGGCGGGCTTCACATCTCGGTGCAGCACCCCCCGACCATGCGCGTAATCCAGTGCGTCAGCGACACCTTCGATGATCTGTACCGCACGCTCGGGCGGCAAAGCCATCGGGTCGACAGTGGCGGCGTCGATCCCGTCGACGTACTGCATGCTGATCCACAGCTGCTCCCCCTCGGTCCCACGATCGAACACCGTGACAATGCCGGGGTGGTCCAGTCCCGCCGCGAGGTCGGCCTCCCGTTCGAACCTGGCGCGAACCCGCTCGTCGGCGAACAGATCCCGGTTCAACAGCTTCAGCGCGGTCAGTCGATCCAGGCGCGGATGCCGGGCCAGATACACCGTCCCCATGCCGCCCTGGCCCAACATCGCCTCGATGGTGAACCCGGCGAACACCTCACCGATGTCGTGCACCACGACCCCCTTCCGACCGTGTGACCACGTTCATTCGAATTCTCGCCGAAAATCGGTGAAACTTGCTGATAGTCGTCCGGGAGTTTCCGGACGCGCTCGACGAGAAGTTTGCACCGCCGGAGCACGCGTGATGGGTGGTGGGGAGGATTCGGTAGTGAAGTCGACCGGAAAGGCGGCTGCCTGTCGCAGGCTGCTGCTGTGTGTGATGCTGGCGACCGCCGCGCTGTCCACCTCGTGCGCCCAGTCGGGCACCCCGACCCCGATGAGCGCCCCCACGGTCACCGTCAACAGCGAGAACTCTTGGCACCCTGGGCTTTCCATCAAGCAGCCCGACTCGCTGGCCTCGGAGTTCACCCAGTTGCAGGGCAGGCTGCCCGGGCAGGTGGGTATGGCGTTGATGCCGGTCGGCGGCGGCCGGATGACCATCTACGGTGATTGGTCCACCGGCATCGCCTGGTCCACGATCAAGATCCCGCTGGCGGTGGCCGCGTTGCGTCACGACCAGGACCAGTCGATCTTCGAGATGGTGCAGGCCGCGATCACGGTGTCGGACAACGACGCCGCCTACGGCCTGTGGGAATCGCTGGGTAACGCACCCGAAGCCGCGCAGGCCGTGCAGCAGATCCTGGACGAGGCCGGCGACACCCCCACCGGCGTGGCGGGCACGCACACCGAGCTCGACGACACCGCATTCGGCGGCACCGAATGGTCGCTGGCCAACCAGGTCCGGTTCGCGTCGCGGCTGCCGTGCCTGCCGCAGGCCGAGGTGGTCACCTCGCTGATGGGCGAGATCAGCGAGGACCAGAGCTGGGGTCTTGGCCTGCTCGACAACACCGAGTTCAAGGGCGGCTGGGGTCCCGACGACGTCACCGGGGTCTACACGGTGCGCCAGTTCGGCCTCATTCCCGTCGGCAGCGGGCAGCTCGCGGTAGCCCTTGCCGCGCAGGCGGATTCGGGCTCGTTCGACGACACCACCGCCCTGCTGGACCGCATGGCGCTGCTGCTGGCCCGGCACCTGCCGAACCTGCGCGGCGGGGTCTGCCCGCGCTGAGCACACCGGCTCAGCCGGGAACGACCAGGCCCGATTCATACGCCAGCACCACCGCCTGGGCGCGGTCACGCAACCCCAGCTTCGAGAACACCTTGGACACATGGGTTTTCACGGTCTGCTCGGCCACGAACAACGCCGTGGCAATCTCGGTGTTGGACAGGCCCTTGGCCACCAGCTCCAGCACCTCGCGTTCGCGCGGGGTCAGCGTGCCCAGCGCGGGCGAGGGGGCGGTGCGCACGCTGTTGCGCCTGCGGGTGACGTCGGCGATGAGCCTGCGCGTGATGGTCGGCGCCAGCAGCGCCTCCCCGTCGGCGACCACCCGCACCGCGCGCACCAGCTCCTCGGCGGGCGCGTCCTTGAGCAGGAACCCGCTCGCGCCGATGCTCAACGCCTCGTAGACGTAGTCGTCGATGTCGAAGGTGGTCAGCATCAGCACCCGCACCGGCGGATCGAAATTCGCGGACAGGATCGCGCGCGCGGCGTCGAGACCGTTCATCTGCGGCATCCGCACATCCATGAGCACCACGTCGGGCCGCAGCCGCTTGGCCTCGGCCACCGCCACTTTCCCGTCGGGCGCGTCGCCGACGACGCTGATATCGGTCTGCGCACCCAACAGAGCACCGAAACCCTGGCGCACCATCGCCTGGTCGTCGGCGATCAACACGGTTATAGCCACCCGGCCCACCTTAATGCGCCCAGCCACCGAGCGTTCCCCCGTCTTCCGTGCACGGCTGCGGCAACGCGAGGGTTTCGCATAATGGGCTCAGCCAGGACGCGGCCCAAAGGCTTTCGCGCACGGCAGCGACGAAGGTTTCGTGGGCACTGCCGCGACGTACTTCTTCGCACGGCCGCAGTGCACGTAATGCCTTACGAGATAGGTAGTTTCACCGCGACCTCGAATCCGCCGGCCGCAGTAGAGCCCGCGTGCAGCTCACCGCCGACCGCCACCACCCGCGTGCGCATCCCCTCGATCCCGTGCCCGCCGCCCGCACCCGGCTGCGACACCGTGGCCGTCGCGTCATTGCGCACGCGCACCGACACCATCCCCGGCTCGACCGCCAACTCCACGTGCACCGCCGCCCCCGGCGCGTGCCGCGCACAGTTGGCCATCGACTCCTGCACCACCCGATACACCACCAACCCGGTCGTGTCCGGCACCGATGTCAACTCCCCGCTCACCGACCACTGCACCGGCAATCCCGCCCGCAACGCCGACTCACACAACGCCACCACGTCCGCCGCCCGCGGCTGCGGTGCGTGCTCGGGCAACTGGCCATCGCTGCGCAACACCCCCAGCAGCCCCCGGATCTCGTTGAGCGCGGTGCGGGCCGTGGCCCCGATGGATTCGAATTCCGCGCGCGCGGCCGGGTCCAGATCGGCGATCCGATACGGCGCGGTCTGCGCCTGCACCACCACCATCGACATGTGATGCGCGACCACATCGTGCAGGTCACGCGCGATCCGCGCCTTCTCCTCGAGGATCGCCCGGCGTGCCCGCTCGAGCTCGGTCACCTCTTCCTGACGTTCCAGCTTGCGCCGCGACGCCAGCAGGATCCGCACCAGATACCCGAACAGCGCCAGGGCCCCGAACCCGATCGCCCACCCCCACAGCGGCCCCTCCGCGGACCCGGGCATGGTCGTGGCGAACAGCATCGAGGTGGCCGCCCACGCCATCACCACGATCGGCACCGAGGCACGCAGTGCCACCGCGAACAGCAGCACAAACAGCACGATGATGTGCACCACCTGGAACGGCAGATCGTTGTCCGCGCCCGGCTGCAGGCCCACCGAGATCAGCAATGCCGCGCCCGCGGAGATCGCCCACCCCATCGCCGGGTTGACCCGAACGAACAGAATCGGGAACACCGCCAACCCCGCCAACAACGGCGCGGCGACCGGCGACACCTCGTGCGTGACGAACAGCGTCGGCCAGGCGATGCTGTACAAAACCAACGCGACCAGCACCGTTGCGAAATCGAACCAGGTTTGCGGGGATATTCGGCGCGCGGCGGGCAGCTGTGGTGCGGTCATACTCCGAAGCCTACGAACCGTCCGGTCAGCGGACCTCATACCCACGAACCGAATGCGACCCCCTACCCTGGTGTGACCCCGGCGCCGGGTCTGCCACCCGCGCGCCCCGTTGAACCAGTCCGCAGTGGGATGCCCACCGCGTGACGTGCTCTTTATCGTCGGAGGCCATGAACACCCCGCTTCGCCAGGTACCCGCCTCTTCCGACGCCCGTACCGCAGATTCCGCCTCCGTTCCCGCGCAGCACCGCCGTCGCAGTGGCGTTGCCCTGTGCACGGCCGGGCTGGCCATGGCCGCCGCCGTGGTCATGTCGGCACCGGGTGCCATGGGTGGCACCACGCCGAACACCGAGAACGCCGTGGCCGCCGCCGCGGTGCACGCGCTGATCGACGACAGCCCCGACGCCACCTCGCTGATCCCGCGCGACTTCGGCTACAAGTTCGGCTACGACCCCGCCGACCAGGCCGGTCTGCTGGTGAACCCGAACGGTGACTGCTCCTCGCCGGTGACCCTGCCCGCCGAGTTCGAGCCCGCCTGCAAGGCGCACGACCTGGGCTACGACATGCTGCGCTATGCCGAACGCCTCGACGAACCGCTGGGTCCGTGGGCCCGCCGCTCGGTGGACGCGGCGCTGAACCGGCGCATCCACGCGGCCTGCGAACTGCGCGACGACGAGTTCTCCCGGGCCCGGTGCAATGTGATGGCCGACATCGCGTTCACCGCCGTCGACGTGAATTCGCGCCGCCAGGAGTACGCGGCACCGGTGGTGGAGAACGTCTTCGCCCAGACCGACCCCGCCGACCGCCCCAACCTGTGGCCGCTGGCCCGCACGGTACTGGGTTTGTTCGCGGTGACCGCGGCCTCGGCCGTGATCATCGACGCGCTGCGCAAGCTGCGTCGCCGCTTCGTCTGACCACTTGCCGAAAACTAGAACATGTCCTAGTTTTCACGCATGTCTCTAGTCATCGACGAAACGATCGAGATCGACGCACCCGCCGCGAAGGTGTGGGAGGTGCTCACCGATTTCGACCGCTACGGCGAGTGGAACACCTTCTGCTACGAGGCCGCGAGCACCCTCGAACCCGGCTCGACCATCGACATGAAGGTCCAACTGGGCGCCAACCGCCGCCCCCAACGCGAATGGATCCGCACCCACACCCCCGGCGTCGAGTTCAGCTACACAATGAAGCCGGTACCGCTGGGCGCCCTGCACAGCCTGCGCTCCCACACCGTGGTCCCCCTCGGTCCTGACCGTTGCCGCTACGAGTCCCGCTTCACCCTCGCCGGCTGGCTCAGCCCCGTGGTGAACCTGGCGCTGGGCAAGCACCTGCGCGCGGGGTTCGGCGCGATGACGCGGGGCGTTGCCGATCGGGCTGTCGCCTGAGTCGTCGGCACCCACGCTGAGCGGACACTATCGGCACAAACGGTTCCGATTTCGACCGTTTCGTCGAATAGTGGGCGCTGAGCGTGGTGACCCACCAGTGGACCGCGCCGGCAGAGCGCGCAACCGTCCGGCTGTGGGGGTAACACAGCGCTCGGCTCATGCGCGGGAGGTAGTGCAGGGGCGGACGCTCCTTTGGAATGCACGTTTCGTTGTACTGCGGCAGCCGTGCACGAAAAGCGGGGCGCACCAGGCTGTTTCAGCCCGATACGCCCCGCTTCGGAACAGCTTTTCTCAGACCGCCCCAGGCGTCGGCAGCGCCCCGCGCGCCACCTCGTAGGCAGCACCGACCCGGTACAGGCGGTCGTCGGCCAGGGCGGGCGCCATGATCTGCAGACCCACCGGCAGGTTGTCGTCGGCCGACAGACCCGACGGCACCGACATGCCGGGATGCCCCGCCAGGTTGGTGGGCAGGGTGCACAGATCCGACAGGTACATGGCCAGCGGATCGTCGACCTTCTCGCCCAGCTTCCACGGCGTGAACGGGCTGGTCGGCGAGACGAGCACGTCGACCTTCTCGTAGGCCGCGTCGAAGTCGCGCGCGATCATCGTGCGGACCTTCAGCGCCTGACCGTAGTAGGCGTCGTAGTAGCCCGCCGACAGCGCGTAGGTGCCGATCATGATGCGGCGCTTGACCTCCGGGCCGAAACCGGCCTCGCGGGTCGCCGACATCACCTGGTCGGCGCTGTGGCTACCGTCGTCGCCGACGCGCAGGCCATAGCGCATGGCATCGAAGCGCGCCAGGTTCGACGACACCTCCGACGGCATCACCAGGTAGTACGAGGACAGCGCGTACTCGAAGCTCGGGCACGACACCTCGATCACCTCGGCGCCCAGTTCCTTCAGCACCGCGACCGCGGCATCGAAGGAGGCCAGCACGCCGGATTGGTAACTGTCGGAATGCAATTCGCGCACCACACCGACCCGCACACCGGTCAGGTCACCGTTGGCGCCCTGCAGCGCGGCCTGCACGACCGGCGCGACCGGCACATCGCGCGAGGTGGAGTCACGCGGGTCGTGCCCGGCGATCACCTCGTGCAGCAGCGCGGTGTCCAGCACCGTGCGACCACACGGGCCACCCTGGTCCAGCGACGACGCGCACGCGATCAGGCCGTACCGGGACACGGTGCCGTAGGTGGGCTTGACGCCGACCGTGGCGGTGACCGCGGCGGGCTGACGAATCGAGCCACCGGTATCGGTGCCGATGGCAAGGGGCGCCTGGAACGAGGCCAGCGCGGCCGCCGAACCGCCACCGGAGCCACCGGGGATGCGGGTGGTGTCCCACGGGTTGCGGGTCGGGCCGTAGGCGGAGTTCTCAGTGGAGGAGCCCATCGCGAACTCGTCCATGTTGGTCTTGCCCAGAATCGGGATGCCCGCGGCGCGCAGCCGCGCGGTGACCGTGGCGTCGTACGGCGACATCCAGCCTTCGAGGATCTTCGAGGCGGCCGTGGTCGGCATGTCGGTGGTGGTGAAAACATCCTTGAGCGCCAACGGAACTCCCGCCAGCGACGAGGCGGGCGTCTCCCCCGCGGCCAGCGACGCGTCCACCAGAGCAGCCGCGGCGAGAGCTTCGTCACCGGCCACGTGCAGGAAGGCGTTCAGTTCGCCGTCGACCTTGCCGATGCGGTCCAGATGCGCCTGGGTGACCTCGGTCGAGGACACCTCGCCGCCGTGGATCTTGCTCGCCAGCTGCGCCGCCGACAGCTGCGTCAGATCAGTCATTCGCCCTCTCCCAGAATCTGCGGGACCAGGAAACGCTGTTCTTCCACCGCGGGCGCCTGGTCCAGCGCCTGCTCGGGGGTCAGGCCGGGGATGACCACATCGGGCCTGGTCACGTTCGTCGTCGGGTTCGGCGACGCGGTGGCGGGGACGTCGGCGGCGACCTCGGTAATGGTCTGCACGTGGCTGAGGATCGAATCCAGCTGACCGGCGAACTGGTCGAGTTCGGCGTCGGTCAACGCCAGCCGGGACAGCCGGGCGAGGTGAGCGACCTCGTCACGGGAGATTGCGGGCACCGCGGGACCCCTTTCGGCTTCGGTGGGCAGTAGTCGGTACAGCCTAATTGGCTGCCCTGACAGGTTTTGACGCGCCCGTCCCAGACGTCGGACGCACCCGCCTCACACGAAAGTTCGCGCATGTCGCGTCGATGGGGTCATACTTCGGGTCGATAACCCGCGTTCAGGGGTGTAAGTATTGCTTCACCGGGTATTCGTCTCGAACAGCCCCGGCCGGCAAGGAAAGGAACGCACGTGTCATACCTGCTCCGCGTGCAACTTCCGGATCGACCGGGAAGCCTCGGCTCCCTCGCACTCGCCCTCGGCGGGGTCGGCGCGGACATTCTCTCGCTGGACGTCGTGGAACGCGGCGCCGGTTTCGCCATCGACGATCTGGTCGTGGAGGTGCCCACCGGCGCACTGCCCGACACTCTGATCACCGCCGCGGAATCCGTGCGCGATGTGAGCGTGGACTCGATCCGCCCGTACTCCGGCGTACTCGACACGCACCGCGAGCTCGAGCTGATCGACCAGGTCGCCAGCGCCCGCGACGACCGCCTCCAGGTCCTGGTCGACGGCTGCCCCCGCGTGCTGCGCGTGGGCTGGTCCACGATCATCGGCATGGGGCCCACCGGCGCGTACCGAATCGTCGGCAGCCCGAGTGCGCCTGAGACACAAGCGGGTTCAGCCCCCTGGATGCCGATCGAGAAGCCGCTGTGGCTCGACGGTGACGCCGAGTGGGTGCCGCAGATCTGGCGCGACATGGACACCAAACTCGCCGCCGCTCCGCTGGGCAGCACGGGCAAGGCACTGCTGCTCGGCCGACCCGGTGGGCCGGACTTCCGCCCGTCGGAGGTAGCCCGACTCGGTTACCTCGCGGGCATCGTGGCGACCGTCCTGAACTGACCGAAGACTGCCGCCGCGAGTCAGCCGTCAGCTCAAGGCAAGTCGCATCACGAACAGCTGCAACCCGTCATGGGTGGCCCAATTGCGTTCCGGCACAGCGACAAACCCCAGCCGCTCATACAGGCGATGCGCGTCGACCATCGAGAACATGGTGGTCAACGCCACCGCTTCGTACCCACCCGTTTTCGCCTCGTCGATGACAGCGCGCACCAGCTCGGTACCAACCCCGAGCCCCCGCGCCTGCTTCGACACAGCCAGCATCCGGAACTCGAGCTCCCCCGGCCGAGCGATCTCCGCATAAGGCGTACCGGGCCTGGCCACAGTCAACGACCCGACAACCTGCCCCTCGTGCACGGCGACAAGCACCTCGGCCTCCGCCGCCCGATGCCCGACATCAGCGAGTTCGCGCACATAGTCGTCCCCATCGGTGACGTACCCGTCCCCCACATACACCTCAACGGTCAGCGCGGCGATCGCGTCGTACTCGTCAGGATGAGCGGAACGGATCAACAGTCCGGCTTGGTCGTGGTTGCCATGCATCCAGGCATGATCGCACCCGAACAAATGTGACCCCGACCGCACCCGGACTAACTCGCTACGAATGCGACGGTAGACCCCGCCAGGCCCGATTCAGGAGCCCAGGTAGGGGCGAAGTCCTGGGTGGTCGGCGTGCCAGTTGTCGGGGTTGTGGGGTGGGTAGGCGATGGTGAGGTGGTCGCCGATGGCGGGCCAGTGCGCGGCGTCCCACACGAAGCGGCGGTAGACGACCTTGCCGGTGATCGTGGGGCCGGTGATGGTGCCGGTGATCGTCACGTAGTGCTCGCCGGTCATCTCGGGCAGCGGGCTGACGCCGGTGATGTACAGCGAGCCGTGTTCCAGGCTCGCCCTCGGCCGGCCGGACCGTCCGGCGACAACGGCACCGATCGTCACCGCCAGCATCGTCACCATCGCGACCGCCATCACCACTTCGAGCATGCGTTCATGCTATGCCCCGGCATTTTCGTCCACTTCGTCGCCGTTGGGTCGAAAATCGGGGGTAGCGGACGGCCGATTGGTCGATTACGCCGGTCTACAGCGGCGTGAGCTCGCTGACACCCAACTCCCGACGCACCTGCCACACCGCGGTGCGGGTGCGCTGCGAGCGCCCGTTGCCGCGGTCGATCAGGGTGCGGTTGGCGGTGGTGTAGATCAGTTGTGCGCCACGGGCATTGGTCTCGGGGTTCTGGAACAGTTGGACCAGGCGATCGGTCTCCTCCACCGGCAGACCCGCACCGAGATCGTCGACCGCGAGGACCTGACCGGTGTCGAGAGCTTCCAGCATGGCGGGCAGCACACGCAGCAGCGAGCGGGTGGCGGTGGATTCGTCGGCCAGTTCGAACGGCACGTCGATGCCCTCGTGCACCAGACTCAGCCCCGCACCGCGACGATCCACCATCCGCCGGTACAGCGCGTCACGCGCCGCACGCAACGTACTGAGCTCACGCTCCACCAGAATCTGATCGACATCACCACGATCGAGATGACCTGCCAACGCACCGATTTCGGCATCGAGGTCACGCAGGTAATCGGCGTACATCGGATCGTGTTCGGCGACAAGCAGATCCTCGATCCCCAGATCGGCCGTGCGCAACAGCATCAGCAGCCGCACGGCATTGTCGGGCGAACGCGAGATGTGACTGCCGAGATCATGGGCGAGCGCATCGCTGTCGATATCACCCTGCTGCACAACCAGATTCGCCGCGAACCACCGATACGCGGGCACCAACGCCTCCGCGTACATCTGCCCCGCCAAACTCAACAGCAACGCGCTGGGCCGCAACAACGGCACCAACGCCGCCACCCCGTACCGGGCCGCTTCGAACATCGGCCCGATCTTCACCTCGTCGCCTTCACGCTCGAACACGATCCGCTTGCGCGACCGCGGATGCGTATGCAACCACTCCGCGACCACATCGGCGTTGTCGAGCCGGAACCCATAGGTGTAGGGCACGCCCTCCGCGACGAACCCGGCCACGAATTCCGTTGGCTGATCGGCGAACCCGAGATGCGGTCGCCGCACCGGCCCCGCGTACGGATCCCATCCGCTCACCGAGTGCAACACCGCGTCGCGCATCTGCCCGAGCGCGTCGATCAAGCTCGTCTTCCCCGAGGCCGCCACCCCGTGCACGGCCGTGACCGGCACCGCCAGCGGCCCGGCCCCCTTCGTCAGCCGCAACTGCTGAGCCTGCGCCAACGATCCATGGTTGGTCACCTGAAAACTGCGCAGCAAGGGTCCGCCTCTCCGAGATTCTTGGCAAGACTAAGGGACGGTAGGACTTACCGACGCGGCAGGCGGTCGGGCGTGGCGAGGTCAGCGCACGGTGCCGGATGTGGCGATGGTCGGGCGGGACACGGCCGGAAGGACTAAGGTGCTGGGCACTGCGGCTGGCATGTCGCGGTGTGGACGTTCGGCGATGAGGACAGGTGCGCGTGATGGCGGTTCGGATGATGGTTCGCGGAGTGATCGTTGCGGCGGCGACGGCTGGAACACTGGTTCCCGCCGCCCTGTTGACCGCACCCAGCGCAATGGCCGACCCGTGCCCGACCGGCACCGCCCGCGTGTTCCTGGGGAACTCGACCAATTCGTGCCAGGGCGCCGGCTCGGTGTCCTACACCGACGCCCCCGTGTCGAAGGTCTGCTCGATGTCGGGCACCGACGTGACAGTCGAGATCCGCACCAACATCAAGAAGCGCCCCCTGCGCACCCAGGAACTGAGCAACGGCCAGTGCGCGTCCTTCGACATGAAGACCCAGATCGGCAACACGGTCACCGTCACCGCCAACTGACCGTCGCGCGGCCGGTCACCGGCCCGGGTGCCGCCACAGCGCCATCAATCCTGTTGTCACGGCGGTGATCGCCACGATGCTGTAGACCACGGCGCCGGGCACGTCGGGGACGTACGGATCGATGGTGGTGTCCCGCAGGATCTTGTACTTCAGGTCCCACGAGTACAGTTGCAGCGACTGCAAGATCGTGATCCCGACCAGACCGGCGCTGCCGAGGGCAACCGCCCACCGGCCGAATCCCTTCCTGGCCAGCAGTCCGGCCGCGCCGATCGACAACAGGACCGCGACGGCGGCCACCCCCACGGTCAGCACAGCGAGATCTTCGACCGGCAGCGGACCGTACCCACCGGTCATCTGATACGAAGGCCCACCTTCGTCCCTCGCGCGGATCTGCGCCCACAGTCGGTACGCCCCGAAAGCCGCGTACAGGCCACCGGCGAGCGCGACGCAACTCAGTGCGATGACCACCCGACTTGACCGCGTCGAGCGGCGGACCGGGTTTCGCTGGGCAAGTTCGGAGCCGGCCTGACGCGGCGCGCGCGAATCCCGGGACACCGAAGCGGAGCGTGCCACCGACCGATCCGGCCGCTCCCGCTCGTCCGACCGCACCCGTTCATCCGATCGCGTCTGTTGGTCGGACCGCACCCGTTCGTCCGGCCGTTCCCGAGGCGGGGTGCGTGGCGCGGACGGTTGCCTCGCGGATCGGCCCCCTGACGCGACCCTGTCCTGCGGCAGTGGGAACGACGCCGGGTGGGCAGGCCGCGGGCCGCGCATCGCGGGCGGTGCGGGTCGCGCCATCGCCGCGGACTGTTCCCGTGGCCCGGGCGATTCGCGCGGCACCGACCGGGCGGACGCCGTCACCTGCTCGTGGGGCGCGACCCGCGTGGGTGCCCGCCGCGCGTCCATCGATGCCCCGTCGACTGCCGCGATGGCCGCGGCCGAGAATTCCGTGCAGTTGGCGAAACGGTCCTCGCGGCGTTTGGCCGTGGCGCGAGCGATCACCTCGTCGAGTTGTGCCGGGGCATCGTTTCGGAGCCGACTCAGCGCGGGCAACGGCTGCCCCAAGTGGGCGGCGACGATCTCGCCGGGGCCGCGCCCGGCGAACGGGGGCCGTCCGGTGAGCAACGCGAACAGTGTGCAGGCCAGCGAGTATTGGTCGGCACGGTGATCGACCGGGGTACCGCCGAGCTGTTCGGGGGACGCGAAAGCCACAGTGGCGGTGACCATTCCGGTGGCGGTGAGTTCGGTGGTGGCATCGAGCAGGCGGGCGATGCCGAAATCGGTGAGCACCGCGCGCTCGTCACGGCCGGTGTCAGGCGCGGACAGCAGGATGTTGGCGGGTTTCACGTCGCGATGCAGCACCGCGCGACTGTGGGCGTAGTCGAGCGCGGACGCCGTCTCGGCGACGATCCGCAACGCCCGCCGCAACCCGACATCTCGTGGATCGAGCGCCGAGGCGTCGGTGCCCTGCACGTATTGCATGGCGATCCACAGTTGCCCGTCGTGCATCCCGCGATCGTGGATACCGACGATGCTCGGATGGTCCAGGCGCGCGATCGCCTGTGCTTCCTGCTCGAATCGCCGTCGTAGGTCGGCATCGGACGACACCTCGGGAGCGAGCAGTTTGAGCGCGATCCGACGCTCGAGCCGGGGATGTCGGGCCAGGTAGACACTGCCCATGCCGCCCTTGCCGAGCGTTCCCTCGATGGTGTAGTCGGCGAAGGTCTGGCCCTCTACGAGCTGAACCACTCCGCCCCCATGCCTTTCCTCGAACAGGTCTACGGCCAGTGTAGTCAGACGGGCCGATTCCGCTGTCCGCGTTCCTGATTCAACGGCGCTACTGTCGCTGGGCCGAATCCGGGCGCACGGCCAGCGGTCCCGTGTCGAGCAGTAGCCGGAAGCCGTCCCCGTCGAGGATCTGCACGCCGAGTTATTCCGCCTCGGCGGCTTTCGTGCCAGCGACCGCTCAGCGCGACGCTACTGCGGCGACCATTCCGGGTCTTCGGTGAAGGCGCGGGCGACGTCGGCGCTGAGGGCGAGAGCTTTGCGGGCCCACGGAAGCGGTGCCGCGGCGAGGCCGCAGGCCGGTGTGACCAGGATTTGGGTGGACAGGGTGGTCCGGGGGAAGCCGAGGCGGTCGATGAGGCGGGCGGCTGGCTCGGCGACGTCACGCCAGGTGATGGGAGCGGTGGGCGGTTCGGCCGGGGTGAGGCCGAGGGCGATCTTCTTGCCCGAGTCGATGATCTCGCCGAGAGCGTCGAGGTCGGCGGTGGTGATCGTCGAAGCGTCGAAGGAGATCGCGGCCGCCGCCGTGCGACCCAGCGTGGTGAGTCGGGGGCGAGATGCGCAGGTGTGCAACAGGACCGGGGCCGACTGGGCGTTGATGACGGTGTCGAGGATGTGCAAGGCATCCGGTTCCGGGAGGGCGCGGATGGTGTTCAGGATGCTCGGGCCCTGCAGCGCGCCCTCGAGGACGGTGTCGAGCTGGGGTTCGTCGAGCTGGATGATCACCTCGGCGCCCAATCGCTTGCGGATTTCGGCGGCGTGCCGGGACAGTCCTTCGGCGAGGGATTCCGAAAGATCGCGCACCGCACCGTGATCGGTCAGGATCCGGTGGCCGCCGGGGAGCTCGACTTCCGCGGCGAGGGTGAGTGGCCCTGCCGACTGGATCTTGATCACGTGGCCGGTCCCGGCCAAACCCGCTGTCTCCCACGCCTCTTCGAGTGCATCGAGGTCGGCCTGCAGGAAGTCGCGGGCGCGGCGTGAGACGTTGGTGCGGCGGTCGGCCAGCCGGTAGCCGCGGGTCGTGGAATCGAAACGCAGGTCGACCAGCAGGGCCGAGACGCGACCGATCATGTCGGCGCCGATGCCTCGCTCGGGCAGTTCGACCAGGTGCGGAAGGGCGGGCAGTTCGCCGATGATCGTGGTGGCGGCCTCGAGCGGGTCGGTGCCGGGCCACGAGCCGACGCCGGTGGCGATGCCGCCGACGAGCAGCTCGACCGGCTCCGGTGCCGCGGTCTCCTGGGAATGCTCGCTTCGCCAGAGTGTCACGCGCTCAACACCTTTCGATTCATCGAACGTCAGCCCACACCAAGTCGGTGCGGGCTGATCCGGCAGGTGATCAGGCCGAAACGTCGGCGGCGAGTTCGGCGCGGTCGGTGCCGTTGATCGTGCCACTGCCGATCACCGTGTCGCCACCCTCGGCATCGGGGAGATACAGCACGATGGCCTGCCCCTTCGCGACACCGGTGAGCGGCTCGCCCAGGCGGGCGACGAACCCGTCACCCTGCGGCTCGACCATTGCGGGCGCGGTGCCGCCGTGCGCGCGAACCTGCACCACGCACTCGACAGACCCGGTCGGCCGGACGCCGGAAGTCCAGATCGCCCGGTCGGCGGAAATCGTGTCGACCTGCAGATCCTCGACCGAACCCACCTTGACCGTCCCCGAATCGGGGTCGATCCCGGTCACGTAGCGCGGCTTGCCGTCGGCGGCGGTGTGGCTCAGGCCGAGACCCTTGCGCTGGCCGACGGTGAATCCGTGCACACCCTCGTGCTTGCCGAGCACCGTGCCGTCGGAATCGACCAACGCGCCCGGACGGATGCCGATCTTGGCGCCGAGGAACGCGCGCGTATCGCCGGAGGGAATGAAGCAGATGTCGTGGCTGTCGGGCTTGTTCGCCACGGCCAGCCCACGCTCGGCCGCTTCTTCGCGGATGCGCGGCTTCGGGGTGTCACCGACCGGGAACATCGCCCGCGCGAGCTGCTCGGCGGTGAGCACCGCCAGCACGTAGGACTGGTCCTTGTCGGCGTCGACGGCACGACGCAGCACACCGTCGTCGAGTCGGGCGTAGTGCCCGGTGACGACCGCGTCGAAGCCCAGTGCCGCGGCACGATCGGCCAGCGCCGAGAACTTGATCTTCTCGTTGCAGCGCAGGCACGGGTTCGGCGTCTCCCCCGCGGCGTACGCGGCGACGAAATCGTCGATCACGTCTTCCTTGAACCGATCCGCGAAATCCCAGACGTAGAACGGGATTCCGAGCACATCGGCGGCGCGACGCGCGTCACCGGCGTCCTCCTTGGAGCAGCAACCACGCGACCCGGTACGCAAGGTTCCGGGGTTGGCCGACAGCGCCAAATGCACCCCGACCACCTCGTGACCGGCGTCCACGGCCCGCGCCGCGGCCACCGCGGAATCGACACCACCACTCATCGCGGCGAGAACTCTCATCGGGCACCTCCTCTAGCGCCGGCCAGGCCAGCGGCCCTGGCCCGATCGATGACCTGCGGGAGCACGGTCAACAATGTTTCGACATCGGACTCGGTCGACGTATGACCGAGCGTGAAGCGCAGCGAACTGCGCGCCTGCCACGGTTGCACACCCATCGCGATCAGCACATGGCTGGGCGAGGCGACACCCGCGTTGCAGGCCGAACCGGTGGAGCATTCGATACCGGCCGCGTCGAGCAGCATCAGCAGCGAATCGCCCTCGCAACCGGGGAACGTGAAGTGGGCGTTGCCGGGCAGTCGATCCGCAGGACCGTTGAGCACCGCGTCGGGCACCGCGGCCAACACACCGGCGATCAGCTGATCGCGCAGCACACTCAACTGCTGCGCACGCGCGGGCAGCTCACTGACCGCGTCGCGCAAGGCAGCGGCCAAGCCGATCGCCGCGGCCACATCCGACGTCCCCGATCGCAGATCACGCTCGTGTCCGCCACCGTGCACCAGCGGCACACACGGCACCTGCCGACCCAACAGCAGCACACCGATCCCGTGCGGACCGCCGACCTTGTGCCCGGCCACGCTGAGCGCGGCCAGTCCACTCGCGGCGAAATCGAGGGGAACCTGCGTCACGGCCTGAATGGCGTCACTGTGCATCGGAATCTCGAATTCCTGTGCCACAGCGGCCAATTCGACGATCGGCTCGATGGTGCCGACCTCGTTGTTGGCCCACATCACACTGACCAGCGCGACCTCGTCACCGTGCGCGGCGAGCTCCGCGCGCAGCACCTGCGGCGAAACCACGCCCGCCTCGTCGACCGGCAACCAGCTGACCTGCGCGCCCTCGTGCTTCTCGAGCCACTCGACCGCATCCAGCACCGCATGATGCTCGACCGCGCTGGTGACAATCCTGGTGCGCCGCGGATCAACCGCGCGCCGCCCCCAGAAGATCCCCTTGACCGCCAGATTGTCGCTCTCGGTCCCCCCGGAAGTGAAGATCACTTCCGACGGCCGCGCCCCCAGATCAGCCGCGATCGACTCGCGCGCCTCCTCCAGAGACCGCCGCGCCGCCCGCCCCGACCCGTGCAGTGACGAGGCATTGCCGACCGCCCCGAGGGCAGCCGTCATCGCCTCGACCGCGGCAGGCAACATCGGAGTGGTCGCCGCGTGATCGAGGTAGACCGTCTTGGGTGCACCGTTGACCGGACCCGAATTAGCCGACTTCATGACCGATAGAGCCTATCCCACCGTTGACCTGCACATCTTCGGGGTATGCCCCGGCTTTCTACGATCCTCAACCCGACTGCGGCTGCCAGGTATTCCCGAAACCCCCGCGACGGACCGTGACGAGGCGGATCGGCTGTGTGTCCGATTCGTTCAAGACCCAGGCCACCACCTGTTCTAGGTTGACCGGTATGGCCACAAGTGTCGATCGGATCTTCCGCCCGGGTGAGCAGGGGTTCGACGAGGAGAGCATGGGGCTCAATCGCGCCGCGGCTGCCCAGCCCGCGGCGGTGGTGGCTGCGGTCGACGAGCGCGATGTGGTGGCGGCGGTGCAGCTGGCGACAGCGCAGGGGCGGCCGCTGGGGGTGTTGGCCACCGGGCACGGACCCACGGTGCCCGCGCAGGACGCGGTGCTGGTCAACACGCGACGGATGAGCAATGTCGAGGTCGATGCCGAACGAGGGACCGCGTGGGTCGAGGCGGGTGCTCGGTGGAGGCAGGTGCTCGAAAGCACCACCGGGCACGGACTGGCCCCGCTCAACGGCTCGAGCCCCAACGTCGGCGCGGTGGGGTATCTGGTGGGCGGGGGCGCGGGTCTGCTCGGGCGGCGTTTCGGGTTCGCGGCTGATCATGTGCGGCGGCTACGCATGGTGACCGCCGACGGCAGGCTGCGGGAGGTGACGGCCGAGTCCGATCCCGATTTGTTCTGGGCCGTGCGCGGCGGCAATGACAATTTCGGTGTGGTCGTCGGGATGGAGATCGAGCTGTTTCCCGTCTCGCGACTGTACGGCGGCGGACTGTATTTCGCCGGTGAGTCCACCGACGAGGTGATGCGCGCCTACGCCGAATGGACCCGGCACGTGCCCGAGGACATGGCGTCGTCGGTGCTGCTGGCGCACAACCCCGACATACCGGAAGTGCCCGCGCCGTTGCGGGGTCGGTTCGTGACCCATGTGCGCATCGCCTACAGCGGCACCGACGGCCAGGGCGCGCATCTCCTCCGACCATTGCGCGACCTGGGCACGCCCTTGCTCGACACCGTGCGCGACATGCCCTACGCCGACGTCGGGTCGATTCACCACGAACCGACCTCCGCGCCGTTCGTCGCCTACGACCGCAACATGCTGCTGCGCGAACTCACAGCCGACGCGGTCGACGCCATCGTCGCGCTCGCCGAACAGCCGATCGACACGGCATTCGTCACCGAACTGCGCCATTTCGGCGGCGCCTATGCCCGACCGCCCGCAGTGCCCAATTGTGTCGGCGGTCGCGACGCGGCCTTCTCCCTGTTCACCGGCGCCGACCCCCGACCCGAAATCCTGCGACGGCGCGACGATCTGCTCACCCGGCTGCGACCCCACGGCACAGGCGCGATCAACCTCAACTTCGCCGGTGTCGAAGACACTGCGCTCACCCGTGTGCGAACCGCTTACGGCGAGGCCGACTTCGAACGATTGCGGGAACTCAAGGCCCGCTACGACCCCACCAACATGTTCCGGATCAACTTCAACATTCCACCGTCTTGACCCCGCACGGCTCATCGCGCGCCGCAGGCGGTCCCGAGGACTTCGTGCAGCCAGACCGCGATGGCGGCGTGTCAAGATCCATTCATGACCATCAAGTTCGATGCGCTCGATGCGGCGTTGCTCGCCGAGTTGGCTCGCGACCCGCGGGCGCCGATTCTCGAGTTGGCGCAGCGGCTCGGGGTGGCGCGCAATACGGTGCAGGCGCGGATGAAGCGGCTCGAAGCGTCGGGGGCGGTGCGGGGGTATCCGCCTGATATCGATGTGCAGGCGATCGGGTTCGCGGTGCACGCGTTTCTGGGGATCGAGCTGGATCAGAACAAGATGGATCCGATCATCGAGACGTTGCGTGGGTTTCCGCATGTGCTCGAGGTGCACGCGACCACCGGGCGCGCTGATCTGTTGGTGCGGATCGCGGCGCAGTCGCAGCAGGATCTTTTGGAGATCATCCAGCGGGTGCACGCCATCGAGGGCGTGAAACACACCGAGACGATGCTCGCGTTGGCCACGCCGATCGGCTACCGCAGCCTGCCGTTGGTCGATCACCTGACCAGGCCTCGTGATGTGACGTAGGTCTCTGAGAATCGAGCAGATTGCCACCTTTAGGTCAGTGGCGTAGGTCACTTTTGAGCAGTCTGATCAACTTTTCGGCTGACTGTTGACACAGATCACCATTTCACGAGACATTGCGCAGCACCGATAGCAAGTTTCCTTCGTTGCGCAGCTCACGACCTGGGTTGTGGAAAGTGTGGTGATACGACATGACCACCGTCGCTTGTCCGACTACCCAACAGCCGGCCGCCCCTTATGACCTCGCCGACCGCTATCGATCCGGAGCGGGCCCCGTTCTGCTCACCGGCGTCCAGGCCATCGCCCGGTTGCTCGTGGAACAGCATGTGCGCGATATCCGCGCCGGTCGCCGCGTCGCGACGTTCGTCTCCGGGTACCAGGGCAGCCCGCTGGGCGGCGTCGACAAGATGTTGCTCGGCATGCCGGCGGTGCTCAGTGAGCACGACATCACCTTCGTGCCCGGATTCAACGAAGAGCTGGCCGCCACCTCGGTCTGGGGCAGCCAGGCCGATCTGCCTGCCGGGCAGCCGACGCACGACGGCGTGATCGGGGTTTGGTACGGCAAGGGTCCCGGCGTCGACCGCGCGACCGACGCGATCCGGCACGCCAATATGTATGGCGTGAATCCGCGCGGCGGAGTGCTGCTGCTGGTGGGCGACGATCCGGCGTCGAAGTCGTCGACGGTGCCCGCGGTGAGTGAACGTTCGCTGGCCGCGATGGGGGTGCCGGTGCTGTTCCCGCGCAATGCCGAGGAGATCATCACACTGGGTATGCAGGGCATCGCGATGTCGCGGGCGTCGGGTTGCGTGGTGGCGTTGAAGATCGTCGCCGATGTGGCCGACGGGGCTTGGACGATCGGCGCGGGTGTGGCCGACCTGACTGTCACCGTGCCCGAAGTCCAGTGGGAGGGAAAGCCTTTCGTCTACCGGCAGCGTCCGATGGCGGCGCCGACCGACAGCGTGCTCGCCGAGGCGGACCTGTACGGGCCGCGCTGGGCGACGGTGCACGCTTACGGCGCGGCCAACGCCCTCGACGTGATCGAAGTAGATCCGGCCGAGGCGAAGGTCGGAATCGCCGCAACCGGAACCACTTTCGATGCGGTCAGCCAGGCCTTGCTGGACCTCGGCGTCGACGAAGCCGCCATGCACCGGGCCGGAATCCGCTTGCTGCGCATCGGGATGCCGTATCCCCTCGGTTCCACCGCGCTCACCGAGTTCGCGCGTGGACTCGAGCAATTGATCGTGGTCGAAGACAAGACCGCGTTCATCGAAACCCAGGTCCGCGAGATCCTTTATGGCACACCGGATGCGCCGCGCGTGCTCGGCAAGCTGGACGAGCGCGGCGCGCGACTGATGCCGGTCGACGGCGAACTCACCGCGGGCCGCCTGCTGGCGCCGTTGCGCCGGGTGCTGCGCGAGCATGTCGAACTGAAAAGAGCAGCGCCACCCGCCCTTTCGCTGGAAGTGCTTTCCGCCAAGCGAACCCCCTACTTCTGCAGCGGCTGCCCGCACAACCGCTCCACCGCCCTGCCCGAGGGCTCGATCGGCGGCGGCGGCATCGGCTGCCACACCCTGGTCACCCTGTCCGGGCGCGCCGACAGTGCGGTCACCGGGCTCACCCAGATGGGCGGTGAGGGCAGTCAGTGGATCGGGCAGGCGCCGTTCACCGATGTGCCGCACCTGTTCCAGAACATCGGCGACGGCACGTTCTTCCATTCCGGACAGCTGGCCATCCAGGCGTGCGTCGCGGCCGGGGTGAACATCACCTACAAGCTGCTGTGGAACGAAGTCGTCGCGATGACCGGTGCCCAGGATGTGGAGGGCGGGCTCACCGTCGCGCAACTGACCCACAAGCTCACCACCGAGGGTGTCCGAAAGATCATCATCTGCGCCGATGAACCGAAGCGGCACAGCAAGCGAGCGCTGGCCAAGGGCACGGTGCTGTGGCATCGCGACCGGCTCGACGAGGCCCAAAAACTGCTGCGTGACGTCGAGGGCGTGACCGTGCTGATCTACGACCAGCACTGCGCGGCCGACGCCCGCAGGCAGCGCAAGCGCGGCACGCTGCCGGTCCGCAACACGCGGGTCGTGATCAACGAGGCGGTCTGCGAGGGCTGCGGTGACTGCGGTGCCAAGTCGAACTGCCTGTCGGTACAGCCCGTCGACACCGAGTTCGGGCGCAAGACCCGCATCGATCAGACCTCGTGCAATACCGATTACAGCTGCCTGGACGGCGACTGCCCCTCGTTCGTGACGGTGGAGGTAGACCCGGCAAAGGCCAAGCGCCGCACGGTGATCGAGCCGCCCGCCGTGGCCGATCCGGGCGTGGACGTGCCACTGCGCACGCAGAACGTACTGATCGCCGGCATCGGCGGCACCGGCATCGTGACGGTGAACCAGGTGCTGGCCACCGCCGCGCTGCGTGCCGGCTACGAGGTCGAGAGTCTGGATCAGATCGGTCTGAGCCAGAAGGCCGGTCCGGTGCTGTCCCACCTGCGTTTCGCCGCAACACAATTGGAGCCCGCCAACCGGCTCACCCCCGGCAGCGCGGACTGCCTGCTGGCCGTCGACCTGCTCACCGCCACCGATCCCAAGTACCTGCAGTTCGGCGATGCGAACAGCACCGTGGCCGTGGCGTCTACGAGCCAGACCCCGACCGGTGACATGGTCTACGACAAGTCTGTCGCCTACCCCGCGACGGAAGCACTGCTGGATCTCCTTGCGTCAGCGACGAATTCGATCAATCACTTCGACGCGCTAGAGGCCGCCAAGACCCTGTTCGGCAATACCGCCGCAGCCAACTTCCTGATCGTCGGCGCCGCAGTCCAGACCGGCGGGCTGCGACTGCCCGTCGCGGCGATCGAGGAAGCCATCGGGATCAACGGCGTCGCGGTGGACGCCACCATCGCGGCCTTCCGCTGGGGACGTGTCGCCATCGCCGATCCGGCGGCGTTCGCTGCGGCGGTCGACAAGCCCACGCGGCGTACCCCCGTAGCGCCCACAGAACTGCTGGCGCACACCAACTTCGAGGGCGAAGTACGCCGCCTCGTGGAACTGCGAGCAGGCCAACTGATCGGCTATCAGAACGCCGCGGTAGCCCGCCGGTACATCGACACTGTCGAATGCGCCTGGGCCGCAGAACGTTCCGTTACCGAGCGCACCGACTTCAGCGAGGCGGTCGCACGTGGCCTGTTCAAGTTCACCGCCTACAAGGACGAATACGAAGTGGCCCGGCTTCTGGTCGACCCGGCATTCCTCGACGAGGTGCGAGCCCAGGTACCAGGCGGCGAAAAGCTCACCTACAAGCTGCATCCGCCGGTGCTGCGCGCGATGGGTCGCGACAAGAAGATCGGACTCAGGCCGAAATCGCATGTGGCGCTGAAGGTTCTGGCCAAGGCCAAGTTCCTGCGCGGCACCAAGCTCGACCCCTTCGGCTACGCCCATGTTCGCAAGGTCGAACGCGAACTGCTGGCCCACTACACCGACATGGTGCACCGCCTGGCCGACGACCTGACCACCGAGAACTACGACACCGCCACCGCGGCCGCCGCCCTGCCCGACGTGGTGCGCGGCTACGAGGACATCAAACTCGCCAATGTCGAGCTGTACCGCGCCGGACTGCGCGAACTCGGCATCGACTACTGACCGCCGCACACCCGCGGCACCACTTCACCGCAAGTCCAGGGCACAACCCTGGTGCGCGGAATCGGAAAGGAATCGACAGTGACCGTTGCGCACCCCGAGGCTGGAGTCTTCGGCCGATCGCACGAGCTCAGCGCCCGCGCCCACGAGCAGGTCGTGTTCTGCGAGGACGACAGGTCCGGGCTGAAGGCGATCATCGCCATCCACTCCACCGCACTCGGCCCGGCTCTCGGCGGCACCCGCTTCTACCCGTACGCCGACGAATCCGCCGCCCTGCAGGACGTGCTGCGACTGTCGTGGGGCATGACGTACAAGGCCGCCGCGGCAGGCGTCGACCTCGGCGGCGGCAAGGCGGTGATCATCGGCGATCCGGCGACGTTGAAGAGCGAGGAACTGCTCGCCGCCTACGCGCGTTTCGTCGAAACCCTGGGTGGGCGCTACATCACCGCCGGTGACGTGGGCACCAACACCGACGATCTCGATGTGATCGGCAAGCACACCCGCCACGTCACCGGCCGCAGCATCGGCGCGGGCGGCAGCGGCGACAGTGCCCGACTGACCGCGCTCGGCGTCTTCCACGCGATGCGTGCCGGTGCCGAATCTGTCTGGGGCGCACCGACACTGGCCGGTCGCACGGTCGGCGTCGAGGGTGTCGGCAAGGTGGGCCGCGAGCTCACCGCCCTGCTACTGGCCGACGGCGCCGACGTGTGCGTCACCGATGTGAACGACGCAGCGCTGCACCGTATCTCCGCGGAACACCCCGCCGTCCGACTGCTGTCGGCGGTTTCCACCGCACCGGTCGACGTTTACGCCCCCTGCGCGATGGGCGCCACCCTCACCGCGGCCAGCGCCGCCACGATCGAGGCGAAACTGATCTGCGGCGCAGCCAACAACCAACTCGCCACCCCCGAAACCGAACGGGCCCTTACCGATCGCGGAATCACCTGGGTGCCCGACTTCGTCGCCAACGCAGGCGGCCTCATCCAAGTCGCCGGTGAACTGCGCACCGCCACCCCGGCCGAAGTCGAAGCCGAGGTGGCCGACATCTACCCGCGCTGCCGCGAGATCATCGCCGCCGCCGTCACCGCCGGCATCGGAACCGGCGCTGCCGCAAACCGATTCGCCGAGCGCCGCCTCGACGCCATCCCCCGCTCGCTCTGAGCCCCAGCTTCGAACAGGACACCACACAGTGGCGATCAAGAGCGGCTTGTTCCGCACGAAATCCGTTGAACAGTCCATCCGCGACACCGACGATCCCGATGCCAAGCTCCGCAAGGACCTCACGGCCAAAGACCTGACGATCTTCGGCGTCGCCGTGGTGATCGGCGCGGGCATCTTCACCCTCACCGCACGCACCGCGGGCACCGTCGCCGGACCGGCGGTCTCGCTGGCCTTCGTGTTCGCCGCGATCGCGTGCGGGCTCACGGCCCTGTGTTACGCGGAATTCGCCTCGACCGTGCCGGTGGCGGGCAGCGCGTACACCTTCGCCTACGCCACCTTCGGTGAGGTGATCGCCTGGATCATCGGCTGGGATCTGATCCTCGAGTTCGCGCTCGCGGTGTCGGTGGTGGCCAAGGGCTGGTCGCAATACCTCGGCGAAGTGCTCGGATCGTCGGCGCCGGTGGTGCACTTCGGGTCGGTGACTTTCGACTGGGGCGCGGTGCTGATCATCGCGGTCGTCGGCGTGCTGTTGGCCACCGGAACCAAGTTGTCGTCGCGGATCTCGGCCATCGCCGTCGCGATCAAACTGGGTGTGATCGCGCTGGTACTGGTGGTCGGCGCGACCTACTTCAAGCCGTCGAACCTGACGCCCTACATCCCACCCGCGCAACCCTCGGAGAAGGCCGAGGGCATGCACCAGTCGCTGTTCGCCTTCGTCACCGGCTCCGGCGGCACCAGTTACGGCTGGTACGGCCTGCTCGCCGCGGCCAGCCTGGTGTTCTTCGCCTTCATCGGCTTCGACGTGGTGGCCACCACCGCCGAGGAGACCCGCAACCCCCAACGCGACATCCCGCGCGGCATCCTCGGTTCGCTGGCGATCGTCACGGTGCTCTACATCGCCGTGTCGGTGGTCCTCACCGGCATGGTCTCCTACACCGAACTCGCCGACGGAAATGCCACGCTGGCAACAGCTTTCGCCATCCACGGCGACACCTGGGTGAAGAACATCATCTCCATCGGCGCGCTGGCCGGCCTGTCCACCGTGGTCATGGTGATGTTCCTCGGCCAGACCCGCGTGCTGTTCGCCATGGCCCGCGACGGCCTGCTCCCCCGCAGCCTGGCCAAAACCGGCAAGAAGGGCACCCCCGTCCGCCTGACCGTGCTCGTCGGCGTGGTCTGCGCCCTGCTGGCAGGCTTCGTCGACTTCGGCACCCTGGAGGAAATGGTCAACATCGGCACCCTGGTCGCCTTCGTCCTGGTCTCCCTCGGCGTCCTGGTCCTGCGCCGCACCCGCCCCGACCTACCCCGCGGCTTCCGCGTCCCCTTCGTCCCGGTAGTCCCCATCCTCGGCGCCCTGGCCTGCCTGTGGCTGATGGTCAACCTCTCGATCGAAACCTGGCTGCGCTTCCTCATCTGGATGGCCCTGGGCGTCATCGTCTACTTCGCCTACGGCCGCCGACACTCCCTACTCGGCCGCGCGCAACACCCCACCGACCCCGAGCTGACACCCGCCCGCTAACCCACCACACCCCACCAGGACCGGCGCTCCCACGGACCGCCGGTCCTGGCGCGTGAACCGTAGCGAAATCTATGGTTTACCAGGGGAATTCGCTGGTTAGGATCGCGGGATGGACGGGCGTTCGGAGTTGACCAGCTTCCTCATGTCGCGCCGGGCACGGTTGCGGCCGGAGGAGGTGGGGCTGACTTCCTATGGGGATCGGCGGCGGGTGCCGGGGTTGCGGCGGGAGGAGGTCGCGCAGTTGGCCGGGGTGAGTGTCACGCATTATGTGCGCCTCGAGCAGGGGCGTAGTCGCAATATTTCCGGTGAGGTGTTGGACGCGGTGGCCGCGGCGTTGGGGCTCACCGATGTCGAGCGTCATTACCTGGGGAATCTGGTCCATCCGCCGCAGAGCGAGTTGTGTTCGGGGCCAACGGAAGTGCGGCCGGCACTGGCGCACCTGGTGAATTCGATCAACTGCGCGCCCGCGTATATCACCGGCCGGTACGGAAATCTGCTCACGTGGAACGCGATGACCACGACCGTGCTGCACGACTTCGCCGCCGTACCGCCCGCCCTGCGCACCTGGACGCACCTGATCTTTCTCGATTCGCCGTTTCGCGCCATGTTCTCCGCGGCCGACTGGCTCGAGATCGCGCGCTCGCAAGTGGCCTTCATCCGGGTCGCCTGGAGTCGCCATCCAGGGGACCCGGCGCTGGCCACCCATCTGGCCTGGTTATGCGAGCACAGCGCGGAGTTTCGCGCACTGTGGGACGAGCACGAGGTCGGCATCTGGCCGCCACGCCGGGTGCGACTGGAACACCCCGAACTGGGTCCACTCGAGGTCGCGATCGAAACGATGCAACCCGGCGAGAGTCTGGACCAAACTTTCACGGTCTTGGTTGTCGAGCCCGGTTCACCGACCGAGACCGCGCTGCGAAACCACGCGGCAGCACGCGCTGACTGACCAATTTTTGGCTAGCCAATTCTGTGGCCTGGGCCGACGCGATCCGGGACCGCACTGTTATGGCATGTCCATGGTCACCCGCCTCACCCTGTGCGCGCTGTCGGCCGGTGTCGTGCTGTCACCGATGGTGCACACGCACACCGTGCCGGGGCACCGTGTTTCGCCGTCGATCACCGTCGCGTCGGCAGCTCCCGTCGCGACGCCGGTGGTGGGCTCGACCTCCGCCGACATCTTCTGCGCGGTCCTGGCTTTCCTGAAGGGCGGCTGGGCAGGCCGTCCCGGCGACTGCACATTCTGAACCGGCGGCTTCGCCGAGGTGATGCCCGCCGCCGCCCCACTCCCCGGTGCGATAGCCCACGTTCCGACAGCCTGTGGCACTGCGTGCCAGCTCAGGTGAAATAATCGCCGGAGACAACCAGGGAAAATGCGATGTTGGGAGTACTCCAGTGGAGTTGATCGGTGTAATCGGTGGCGGCACGATGGGCGCGGGGATCGCGGAGGTGTGCGCGAAGGCGGGCAGTTCGGTGCTCGTGCTCGAGACCAAGCCGGAGTTCGCGGAGGCCGCGCAGAAGCGGATCGCCACCTCGATCGGCCGGGCCGTCACCAAGGGCAAGATCACCCAGGACGAGGCCGACGCGGTGCTCGCGCGGGTGCGCGTGACCCTGGACATGGACGAGTTCGCCGATCGTGACCTGGTGATCGAGGCCGCCCCGGAGATCGAGTCGCTGAAGTACGAGATCTTCGGCAAGCTGGACAAGATCGTCAAGCCCGAGGGCATCCTGGCCACCAACACCTCCTCGATCCCCGTGATCAAGGTGGCCGGTGCCACGCAGCGTCCCGAGCGCGTGGTCGGCGTGCACTTCTTCAACCCCGTGCCGGTGATGCCGCTGGTCGAGATCATCTCGACCCTGGTCACCGCGCCCGAAGCTGCCGAGGCCGTCACCGACTACGTGAAGAACACCCTGGGCAAGATGGCCGTGCAGGCCGGTGACCGCTCCGGGTTCATCGTCAACGCGCTGCTCATCCCGTACCTGTGTTCGGCGATCCGGATGCTCGAGTCGGGCTACGCCACCGCCGAGGACATCGACGCGGCCATGAAGGGCGGCTGCGGCTACCCGATGGGCCCGCTCACCCTGCTCGACACCGTCGGCCTGGACATCGCCCTGGCCGCGTCGGAGTCCCTGTACGCCGAGTTCGCCGAGCCGCACCTGGCCCCGCCCGCCCTGCTGCGCCGCATGGTCGACGCGGGTCGACTGGGCCGCAAGACCGGCCGCGGGTTCTACGACTACGCGAAGTGACACCTGTGTCCCGCGGGAGCCTGCGCTCCCGCGGGACATCGGGCGGACCTCAGGCCGGCATCAGATTCTGAGCCTGCGGCGCCGGGAAGAAACCGATGTCGATGTAGTGGTCGAAGTATCGACCCAACACCACGGTGTCGACCGCGGGGAACTCGAGCGGGATCCCGCGGAACGGAGCCGCGGCGGGCGCTGACTCGACCCCGCTCAGCACCGTGGCGGGCGTGGCCGCACCGACCGCCGCCGCGTAGTTGCCGCTCAGCGCCGACGCGCGCGCCAGGATCGGGTCGGCGCCGACCTGTTCGGCGGCGGTGGTCAACGCGACACCGAATGCCATCGGATCGATGAAGTCGAACCGGTACCCCCGACGGATGATCTCCGCGTGCACCGCGTGCAGCGACACTTCCACCCCCGACGCGCGGTAGATGCTGCCGATCGACTCCGGCTGCCTGGACTGCCGCACGATGCCGGCCGCCACGTGGTCCACCGGTGCCATCTCGACCCCGATCGCGCGCACGTCGACCGCGACACCGAGCACCAACATCGCACGCAACATGGTCCACCACGCGTCCTCGGCGGGCGCGACGCCGGTGCGGGAATCCCCGGTGATCAGGCCGGGACGGTAGATGGCCACCGGTATCCCGCGCGCGATCGCGGCGTGCACGAGCTGTTCGGCCACCCATTTGGTCATCGCGTATCCGAGCATGCCGCCGGGGACGCCGCTGTCCTGCGGGATGCCCGCCAGCACCGACAGTGTCGACACGTAGTGGATGGGAGTCAGTCGGGTGGTCGTCGCCAGCCGCAGCACCTCGGTGGTGCCACCGACATTGGCGTCGCGCATCCGGGCGTAGGGCTCGAGATGGTTGATCAGCGCGCCGTTGTGGTAGATCGCGTCGATCCCGGCGGCCAGTTCGGCGTAGCGGACCGGGTCGATCCCGAGGCGGGGCTTCGCGAGATCGCCTGGGACACCGACGATTCGGTGCAGGAAGGGGGTCAGGTCGAGGTGGTATCCCGCGGCGGTGGACACGATGCGGTCCACCGCGTTCGCGTCGTCGGTGGCGCGGACCAGGCAGTAGATCGTCGCGCTGGTCTGCTCGAGCAGTTCACGCAGCAGGAAGCTGCCCAGGAAACCGGTCGCGCCGGTCAGCAGGATGGTGGCCGGTTCACCGCCGCGGCTGGGCGCGCAATCGGTGAGGTCAACGGTGGGGTCGAGGACGATGTCGGCGGCCGGATCCGGGCCTGTCGCGCTCGCCGCGGCCTCGTCGCGCACGGCCAACGCCAGGTCGCTGACCAGCGGATAGCTGAACAGCAGCCGCAACGGCACGTCGATTCCGAGCTGCTGCGCCAGTGCGGCGCGCACCCGGATGGCCGACAGCGACGTGCCGCCGAGAACGAAGAAGTCGTCGGTGCGCCCGACCCGGTCCAGTCCCAGCACCCGTTCGAGTACGTCGGCCACGACCTGCTCGTCGGCGGTCACCGGCGCCACGTATTCGCGGATCGCTGCCGGGGGTGCGGGCAGCGCCTTGCGATCGAGCTTGCCGGTCGCGCCGAGCGGGAACTGTTCCAGCACCAGGAGCCGCTGCGGAATCATGTATGGCGGCAACAGGGTTCGGATCGTGGCCGCGACGTCGGCGGTGTCCACGGTCTGCTCGGCGGCCGCGGTGACGTAGCCGACCAGCTGGTCGTGGTGCACGGTCACCGCGGCACCGGCGACGGCCGGATGCGTGCGCAACGCGGCCTCGATCTCGCCGGGTTCGATGCGCAAGCCGTGCAGTTTCAGCTGAACATCGGTGCGGCCCAGATAGGTCAGGTCACCGCAGGCCAACCGGCGCACCAGGTCACCGGTGCGGTACATCCGCGCACCGACCGGCCCATAAGGGTCGGCGACGAAACGTTCGGTCGTCTTGCCGGGGCTGCCCAGATAACCGCGGGCCAGCTGCGCACCGGCCAGATACAGCTCGCCGGGGGTGCCAAGCGGCACCGGACGCAGCCGGTGATCCAACACGTAAGCGCGAGAGTTCCAGTGCGGCTTGCCGATCGAGACCGTGCCGTCGCCGATCTCGGTGACGTCGGCGCTGGTGATGGACACGGTCGCCTCGGTGGGCCCGTACATGTTGTGCAGTCGGCCCGCGGTGGCGGTGGTGAAGCGGGCGATGGTGGCAGTGGGCAGCGCCTCGCCACCGCACCACACCGCGCGAATCGAACGCAGCGAACCCGCGGGCGCGAGCTCGAGCAGCATCTGCAGCACCGAGGGCACGATCGTGGTGCCGGCGACCCGGTGCCTGCTGATCACGTCGGCCAGGTACGCCGGGTCGGTGAGTCCGGAAGCAGCGGCCACGACCATGTGGGCGCCGGCGCGCAGCGGAGCGGCGAAACCGATCATCGACGCATCGAAGGTGAACGGAATCGATTGCAGCACCACATCTTCGGGTGATATCGCGTACTCGCCGACCATGAACGCGGCCTGGTTGACCAGCGCCGCGTGCGGTACCCCGACACCCTTTGGCTTACCGGTGGACCCGGACGTGAAGATCACGTACGCCAGATCCGCCGATCGCAGCGGCGCCCGTCGATCGAGATCGGTGACCGGATGATCCGAAAACACCGACAGCACACCGGAATCGGTGACCAGGTCGACCGAGACCACCGGCACGTCGGTGCTGTCGACAGTGTCGGCGCCGGTGGTCAGCACGCACACCGGATCGGCCACCGACATGATGTCGGCTCGCCGCTCGACCGGGGAGTCCGGATCGATCGGCACATACGCCCCGCCCGCGGCGAACACCGCGTACATGGCGACGACGAGGTCGACGCAGGGCCGGATCGCGACCGCGACCGTGGCACCGGGCCCGACGCCGCCCGCGACGAGCAGCCGGGCCAAACGATTGACCCGACTTGCCAATTCGCGGTAACTCAGCGTCGACTCGGCGAAGGTGACCGCCGGTGCGTCGGGCCGCCGCAGCGCCTGCGCCTGGAATTCGTCGAGCACGGTCGGATCCGTGACCGCCCGCACCTCGCCGGACGGTTCGCTGCGTTCGTCCTCGGTCAGCAAGGGCAGGTCACCCACCGACCGGGAAGAGTCCGCCACGGCCGCGGTGAGCAGCCCGGTCAGCCGCGTACCCAGGGCAGCCATGGTCGACTCGTCGAACAGGTCCGCTGCGTAGCGCCACGAGCAGCGCATTCCGCTGGCATCCGTCTCCGGGACGACGGTCAGTTGCAGGTCGACGGTGGCGGTCGGCTCGCCCAGATCCACCGAGGTCACCACCAGATCGGGTAGGTCCAAGCGAGCCTGCCCGAGATTCTGGAACGACAGGGCCACCTGATACAGCGGGTGGTGGGCCTGGGTGCGCGGCGGATCCAGTTCCGCGACAAGACGTTCGAACGGCACCTCGGCGTTGGCGAAGGCCGCCAGGTCGTCGCGCCGAACCCGATCCAGCAGTGCGGCAAAGGTTTCGGCCGCGTCGATGCGGGTGCGCAACACCACGGTGTTGACGAACATGCCGACCAGGTCGTCGAGTTCGGGCTCACCACGCCCGGCCACCGGCGCACCGAGGGTGACGTCGTCGGTGCCTGCCACCCGGGCCAGCAGCACCGACAGTGCGGTCCGCACCACCATGAACAGCGACGCGCTGTGTTGGCGCGCAAGGCTTTCCAACGCCTGGTGCAGTGCGGCATCGAGTGTGAAGTGATGGGTGGCGCCACGACTGCTCGCCACCGGCGGCCGTGGGCGATCGGTGGGCAGTTCCAGCAGTGCGGGCGCACCCGCGAGTGCGGTGCGCCAGTAGTCGAGCTGTTCGGCCAGCAGCGAGCCGGAATCCTGTGCGGCACCGAGCATTTCCTGTTGCCACAGGGTGTAGTCGGCGTACTGGACCGGCAGCGGCGCCCAGTTCGGTGCGATGTTGTTCGCCCTGGCGGCGTAGGCCGTCATCAGGTCGCGGGTGAGCGGACCGAGTGAGAAGCCGTCGGTGGCGATGTGGTGCACCACCATTGCCAGCACATGATCCGTCGCGCCGATCTGGAACAGGCTGGCGCGCAGTGGAACTCGGTCGCAGACGTCGAAGCCGCCGACCGTGCACCGGGTGAGCTCCGCTGCCAGCGCGTCCTCGGTGATCGCGGTGACAGTCAGGTCCAGGCGTGCTACGGCGACCGGCAGCACGCACTGGACACCCTGGCCGTCGCGCTCGGGGTACACCGTGCGCAGCACTTCGTGCCGCTCGAGCACGTCGTCCAGCGCCGCGGTCAGTGCCGCGATGTCCAACGGGCCCGAAAGACGCAGTGCGACAGGGATGTTGTACGCGCTGGAGTCGGGGTCAAGTCGCGCCATGAACCACATGCGCTGCTGCGCCAACGACAGCGGCACCTGCTCGCCGCGGTCACGCCGGGTCAGCGGGATCCGCGCCCTCGCGTCGATGACCAGCGCGTCCAGCGCGTCGGCCAGGTCCGCGACCGTGCTCGCTTCGAAGACAAGGCGCGCGGGCACCCGCACCCCGGCGCCGGCACCGAGCCGCCCGACCAACTGCGTGGCGAGCAGGGAATTGCCACCCAGCGCGAAGAAGTCGTCATCGCGGCCCACCTGCTTCGCACCGAGCAATTCGGCGAAAACCGCCGCGACCGCCGCCTCGGTGTCGGTGCGCGGCGCTTCGAACCCGCGCACGGTCAGCTGCGGCTGCGGCAACGCCCGGTAGTCGAGCTTGCCGACCGGGGTCAGCGGCAGCCGCTGGATCGGCACGATCGCGGTGGGCACCGCGTGCCGCGGAAGTCGCTGTGCGGCAAGCCTGGTCAACGCGATCGGGTCGACGGTGGCGCCCGGCTGCGCGATCACATAGGCCACCAGTGCGTCGCCGGTGGGCAGGGTCCGCAGCAGGGTGGTCGCGGAGCGCACCGACGGGTCGCTGGTCAGCACCGCGTCGATCTCGCCGAGCTCGATGCGGAAGCCGCGCAACTTGACCTGCGCGTCGGTGCGACCCAGGAACACCAACCGGGGCACCCCGTCCGCGTCGGGTTCCCATTTCACCAGGTCACCGGTGCGGTAGAGCCGACCGCCGGTGAGCGGGTCGGCGACGAAACGGGTCGCGGTGAGTCCCGCGCGACCGTGGTAACCACGCGCCAGCCCCGCACCGGCCAGATACAGTTCGCCGCGCACCCGGTCGGGCACCCGATGCAGACGGGAATCCAGGACCAGCGCGCGCATTCCGGGAATCGGGGCGCCGATGCTGATCGGTTCGCCCGGGATCAGGGCATCGCTGATGGACGCGGCGACGGTGATCTCGGTGGGTCCGTAGAGGTTGAAGAACGCGCGACCGGGTACCGACCACCGCGACACCAACTCCGGCGGACAGGCCTCGCCACCGACCAGGACCGCGGCCAGGTCGGGCAACCCCGACTCGTCCAGACCCGCGAGCGCGGCGGGCGTGATGAACGCGTGGGTCACCCGCTGTGCGCGCAGCAGATCGGTGAGCTCGGCACCGCCGTAGATGTCGGGCGGCGCGATGACCATCGTCGAACCGGCGCCGACGGCCAGCAGCAATTCCAGGACACTGGCGTCGAAGCTGGGCGAGGAGAAGTGCAGCGTGCGTGCGGAACCGGTGATGGCGAAGCGCCGGATCAGCTCGTCACACAGCCCGGCCAGACCCGCGTGGGTGACGGCCACACCTTTCGGGACGCCGGTCGAACCGGAGGTGTAGATGAGGTAGGCGACATCGTCGCCGAACAACCTGCGGGTGCGATCGGCCGCCACCACCGGGTCGCTGGAGGCAGCGGCCAATTCGGCTCGCAATTCGACCGAATCCAGTGTGAGCCACTGCAATCCGGCACCGAGTCGCGCCGCGTCGGCACTGCCCGCGATGCCGAAACCGGCGCCGCAGTCGGCGAGCATGTGCGCCAGACGTTGCGCCGGATAGCGTGGATCGACCGGCACGAACGTCGCACCCGATTTGGCCACCGCCCACAGCGCGACCATCGCCTCGATCGATCGGGGCAACGCGAGCACCACCCGCGCACCCGGTCCGACACCACGGTCGATCAGCACCCTGGCCAATCGTGAGGACTGCCGGTCGAGTTCGGCGTAGGTGAGTTCGGTGCCGTCGAAGCACAGCGCGGGCGCCGCGGGGTCACGTTCGACGGCGGCCAGCAGCAGCCGAGGCAGCGTGGTGCAGGCGGGCACGCGACGGGTTCGGCGCGCAGTGCGATCACGGACGCCAGAAGCTTGCTCAATCACCGTAATACGGTTCCCTTCACCATGGATCACCCACGCGATCGCGCTTGTCGACGTCGCCTGGACCCTCGGTTACAAGGGGTATCGAAAAGATCCCGCGTGACGGTATCGAAAATATCTCACCAGTTTGTCCCCGTGGCAATTTGGTGGTTTCAGATCACAGTCGAGGGGGTAAGGACATACGTCCAGTTCATTACGCAGCCCAAACACCGGTCATACGTCCGGCAAACAGCAGCTGACCGGACCGCGAGTTTTCACGGTGTCCCGTTACGTGCGCCCGGCAGGTCCGTGACAATTCGCGCCCACACAGACGAAAGAACCGGAGGCCTTGAATGCGGCCTCCGGTTCTAAAACGGTTCTCCGAGAAAGAGTTACCGGACAGTAGCTCCGGCCGGTCGACGAATCTGCTCCTGCTCCCCCATCGAGGGATCCTGCACGCGGGTATTGCCCGCTTCGATCCACTGCGTGTCCGCCACGCCGTGCCGCGAACGATCCGTGCCACGCACCGCGGTCTCACAGCGCCGAGCCAGATCGCGGCGATCCAGCCCCGGACGTTCCAGCGGTTCGAGCACGATCTCCGCGACCATGCCCTTACTGCGCAGCACCCGCTTCGCGGAATCAGCGAACGTGTCGTTGCCGACGAAACCCGGCACGGTACAAGGCATTCCGTCGCTGTCGAGGTACCGCAGGCGCACCGGCTGCACCGGCGTCACGGTGTCGATGGCCGCCTGGAACATCGCGGGCCGCATCGAACCGTAGGCCCGGCCACACCACGTGGTGCCCTCCGGGAAGACCACGATCCGATTACCCGAAGCCAAGCGCTCCGCCACCTGCCCGACGACGCCCGGCAACTCACGCAGCCGCGCCCGCTCGATCGGAATGACCCGCGTGAGCTGCGCCAACTTGCCCAGCAGCGGCCACTGCACCATGTCCGCGCGTGCCACGAAACTGACCGGCTGCACCGCGGCCAAGGCCACCACATCCGCCCAGCCGATGTGCCCGGCCACGATCATCACCGGGCTACCCGTATCGGCGAAGCCCTCGTCGGAAGCCTGTGCGGGCGTGCGGTTGTCGATGATGCGCAACCGCATTCCGAGGCAGCTCAGCGCCGCCCTGGCGTAACGACGCTGCACCTGTTCGCGCCGCGACTTCGGGGTCGCCACGGTCACGACCGGAAAGCTCAGGACCAGCCCGGCGATACCTGCCAGGCGGGCGATCATCGTTGCGGTGCCGACCTCGTCGATCGGCTCGATGCAGCCGGAACCGCAAGGGCTGCACGGCATCCACGAGTGTGAGTGAGTGGCTAACGGCGCGTCGAACACCATGGTTTTACTTCCCGTCGAAATTGGCGGCCGCGCTCTGCAGCCGCTCCAGGTACCGGGTGTTGATGGTTTCCATGCCGAGCAGCGCGACGAAGTCGGCGACGGCGAAATCGGGGTCGTGGGCGGGTTCGCCACAGATCTCGGCACCCAGGCGCAGGTATCCGCGCATCAGCGGCGGCATCTTGGGACGGCTGGGCGGGGTCATCTGGTCGAGGGTGAGTCCGTCGACGACAACCGGGTTGTACGGGTGCACGCGACGTTCGGGGTCGCACGCGTGCCGGCCCAGCAGCTGGTCGCGCACGCCGCGCACGTTCACCCCGGCGGGATCTTCGGGCGAGTCCTGCATCGGCACCGACACACACCCCATCACCCAGTCGTAGCCGGTGAGCTGGATGTAGTGCAGGATGCCCGCCCACATCAGGGTGAGCACCGAGCCGTTGCGGTGATCGGGCACCACGCACGCCCGGCCCATTTCGACGATCCGGTTACCTCGGGGGTCGAGCTGAGTCAGGTCGAACTCGGTGGCGGTGTAGTAGCCGCCCGCCGCGTCGACCTTGTCCGGCGGCAGCATGCGGTAGCAGCCGACGAACTGTTCGGAGAACTCGTCGCGCACCAGCAGGTGGTCGCAGTGCTCGTCGAACTTGTCGGCGTCCAGGCCGGTGGCGTTCTCCGGCATCTGGAAACCGGGCTCGGAGGCGAACACCTGGTAGCGCAGGCGCTGGGCGGCTTCCCGGTGCTGCGCGTCGGAGGCGACGACCAAGGAGTACCGAGATTTCCCCACCCCGGAGTCCGGCGCCGGGGCGGTCAACACGGACGTAATAGTCATACTGCTGATGAAGCCTGACCGAGCTGGCATCGGAGCGACGCGTCAGTGTCGTGTCGATGCCAGCTCGGTGAACGAGATGGGGGTCACACCGCACGTTCACCGATCCGCTGCCCATCGTTCGCCCACCTGCGGGTTTCTAGCCGAACACGACCGATTTCCGGCGGAGAACCCGGTTCACGGTCGGGTATTTCGAGCGTTGCGAAATGCCGGTGTCAGCAGCCGCCCGAATCGGTGACCACCCCGGTGGCGCGGTCCCACGTGACGCAGCCGCCGACGAAATCGCTGCGCTTGCCGCCGGGGATGTCGTACTCGTCGGAGACCGGGTAGCCCAGGTACGAACGCTCCCAACCCAGCGACGCCCACCGGTCACGGATCCGGCCGTTCACGCCGTGCGGGCCGGTCTGCGGGCTCCAGTAGATCGACGCGCCCTGCCAGTCGTCGCCGGCGAAGTGGCTGTACCACCCGCTCTCCAGGCCCATCGTGTTCGTGGTCGGCCAGCCGTAACGGCCGTTCTCCCAACCGGATTCGGCCCACTTGCGGTGGATGCCGTAGCCGCCCTGCCCGTAGTCGTGCACCCAGTAGGCCCACTGTCCCGGCCGCCAGTAGATCGAGGATTCGGGGGTGGTGCCGCCGCGGCTGAAATGGTTGTAGCGACCACCGAATCCGGCGGTGGGGCACTCGTCGGTGATCGGGACGCCGGTCGCGCGGTGCCCGCCCGCGTTCCACATCGTCTGCTTGATCAGCCCGTGCACCTCGTACACACCGGTGTCGCCGCGCGAGTACAGGATTCCCGGTCCTTCCGGCGGGCCCGCGTAGTTGCGCAGGAACACCCCGCCCTCCTCGCTTTCGCGTTCGGGGCCGGTCGGGGCGCCGAGCAGATTGCGCAGCGCTTGGTCACTGGCGTACCGGTCGTCGATGGCCGAACCGGCGGCGAAGGTGTGCGGTGAGGACGTCACCGCGCATCGGGGCCACCCGTATTGGGCCGATGCCGTGCCGGTCGACAGGGGCAGCAGCCCGGCTGCTAGCACCGAGACGATGCCGACGCCGGCGCCGATTCGACGGAAGGAGTGTTGGAAGATGTTGTGCCGCATGGTGTGCTCCCCAGCTGGAATATTGTTCATCCCAGTTCGCCGAGCAGCCGACGGCACGTTACCGTTCCTGCGCAATCGTTACCAGGTCAGGGGGTTGTTATCGCCTTGACACACTGCGCTTCTCGCCCGCCGCCGATCGCGGCGGGCGTCCTCGTTGCCTCAGACCGAGACTGGTGTGCGCGGCTTCTCCGTGACCGGCGGTACGTCCGCGGCAACGTGCTCTGCGGCTTCATCGAAGCCCGGACGCGCGGTACCGATGAACGCGACCAACCACCCCGCCACCGCGGCAAAGCGATTGCGGAACCCGACCAGGTACATCAGGTGCACCGCCAACCACATCCCCCAGGCGATCGTGCCCTGGAACGTGATGCGGTCGTTGAGCTTCACCACCGCGCTGAACCGGCTGATCACCGCCATGCTGCCCTTGTCCCAGTACACGAACGGCGTGCCCGCGGCCTTCTTCCGACGGATGATATCGGCGGCGTGGCGGCCCTCCTGCATGGCCACCGGCGACTGGCCGGGGTAGCCGTTGAGCGAGGTCATGTCGCCGATGGCGTAGATGTCGGCATGCCCGCCCACGGTCAGGTCGGGGTTGATCAGGATGCGGCCCGCGCGATCGGTCTCCGCACCGGTGGCCTGCGCCAGCAGCGTCGCGAAGCCGCCGACCTGCACACCCGCCGACCACACCACGGTCTCCGCGGCGATCCGACGCTCGATGCCGTCGGAATCCTTGACCGTCACCTTGCCCTCTTCGATATCGGTGACGAAGGTGCCCAGCAGCACCTCCACCCCGCTGTCGGTGAGCGAGTTCTTCGCGTATTCCGACAGCCCACCGCCGAAGGGCGGCAGCACCGCGTTCGCACCCTCGACCAGCGTCACCGAAACCTGCTGGTGGAAGTGCCTTTTCGCGAGTTCCTTGATCTGGCCCGCGACCTCGACACCGGTGGCGCCCGCGCCGACCACTACGAAGCTGAGGAGCTTGTGCCTGGTCACCTCGTCGGCGTTGGAGGCCAGGGCGAACACGTGCGCGATCTGGTCGCGCAGGCGCTGGGCGTCGTCGATGGTCTTGAGCGAAAAGGTCTTCTCGGCGAAGTCGTCGCGGCCGAAGTAGCTCTGGCTGGCGCCGGTGGCGGCGATCAGCGAGGCGTAGGCGATCTCGCGGGGGCCGTCGGTGGTCTCGTAGGTGAGCACGGCGTTGGCGGCGTCGATGCCGGTGACCTTGCCCAGGCGCACGTCGATCTCGGGGTGGCGGCGCAGGACGTTCTTGATCGGCGGCGCGATCTCCTCGGGGGCGAGCACGCCGGTGGCCACCTGGTAGAGCAGCGGCTGGAACAGATGCTCGGGCGTGCTCGAGATCAGCACGACACGCACGTGGGACTTGGCCAGTTGCTTGGCGGCCGCCAGGCCACCGAAGCCCGAACCGACGATGACGACATCTGTGTGTTCCATGATCGCTGACTCCAAGATCGCGTTCTAGATCGGTAATGAATCCTTTCCTATGAGTAAACGCGATGCGGAACGTAGATGTTTCCACTGCCTGGGCGCATAATGAAGATGACTCTTATCTGTATAACTAATCAATGGGAGATACCTGGTGGAACTTCGACAGATGGCCTACTTCGTAGCGGTGTGCGAGGAGCTCAGTTTCAGCCGCGCGGCCAACCGCTGCTTCATCTCCCAATCCGCGATCAGCCACCAGATCGCACGCCTGGAACGCGACCTCGGCGCGCAACTGTTCGAACGCACCACCCGCGCCGTGGTCCCCACCGAAGCCACCCTGCGCCTGCTGCCCCTGGCCAAGCAGATGCTCAGTCTCGAATCCGCGATCCGCGCCGCCGTGCGCACCACAGGACCACGAATTCGCTTGGCCGCCAACATGTCTTTCGCCGCACCGTCACTGTCGGCGATCGCCACCGCCCGCGCCGCCCACCCCGACGCCGAGATCGAATACGTGATCAAACCGTTCCGCCAACGCATCACCGCGGTAGCCGACGGCGACTGCGATCTGGCCCTGATCCGCGGCAGCGTCAACCAACCCGGCCTGGCGGTAGAACAGCTGTGGGTCGAAGACCTCGTAATCGCCATCTCCAGCAACCACCCCCTGGCCGAACGAGGCGCCGTCACCCTCGCCGACCTGAGCCCGTACCCCCTACTGCTCCCGCCCGAACAAGAGCAGGTGTTGTTGCACACACTCATCCGCACAGCCTTCGCCGACCTCCCCACCGGCCCCACCTTCGGCCCCCCGATCCCCCCTGACCACACCGCCACCATGGAACTGCTCAACCGCCCAGAATCCTGGACGATCCTCTACGAGGGACCCACCAAAGGTTTGCTCACCCTCGACCTCACCGACCACCGTCTACGAATCCCGGTATCAGCGGTGCTGCGCGAGGACGCTCGCGAAAACCCGATCGTGCAGACCCTGCTGGATGCACTGCACGAACGCTGAGTAGGTAAGTTCCTACGCGACAGTGATCGGTCGCCGCGACCGTCGTGTTCAAACCCACGCCAGCTGTGAACCACAAGCGACCTCGGTCAGCAGCGCGATCACCAGCGATTCGTGCGCAGGGCCTTGCGATAGCGAATCCAACGACCGGTCGACGGCGCTGCAGCACAGGCGATCACACCTGTCGCGATCAACACCCCCGCTGATGCCGCGGCGGTAACCGGGTAGACCCCCTCAACGGTGGCGGCCAGCGTGGCCCCCAGTGCCAATAGAACAACCGGAGCCATCAAAATCATCGTCATCACCTGACCTGATTTCCTGCCCTGCAGCATCAGTGCGCCGGCAACGCATCCGAAAACGGCGCCACAGGCGAACAGAGCGATCGCGATGGCGTTGCCATCCGTATTCAGCCCTTGGTTGCTGGCCTGATTCGTCAAGTAAGTCGCGAAGATGGCGATTCCCAACAACACCACACCGACCAGCAGCCCACCCATGCCTGCCGTCACCGCGGTGCCACGCGAAGGAATCGAGCCCGTCGACGCGGCCTGCTGCCACGGCTGCGCGAACGGGGCGGCCGCGAATCGCGGATCGGCCGCGGCAACGGGTCCCTGCTGATGCCATATCCCCCCGACAGGCCGTTCAGGCCATTGCGCCGCGCCAGGCGGCCGCATCTGCCCGCCGGACCCGTGCCACTGCTGCGCAGGATCGGTCCACGGCTGACGCACGGTCGGCTCGGCGACGTGCCTGCCCTCGAGCGCCCCCCGCATCGCATCAGCGAATTCCGTTGCACTACCGAATCTCTCACCGCGCCGCTTGGCCATCGCCCGCGCGATCACACTGTCGACCGCTGGGGGCAAGTCAGGTCTGATGCTCGTGAGCCGCGGCACCGGCTGCGACAAGTGCCCCGCGACGACCTGGCCTGGATTGGTCGCGGTGTAGGGCGGATGCCCGGCGTACATCGCGAAAAGCGTGCAGGCCAGCGAATACTGGTCGCTGCGATGGTCGACTACCTCACCGGAGAGCTGCTCAGGCGAGGCGTAGGCGAGCGTGGCGGTGAACGTACCGGTGGCAGTGAGCTGAGTGTTGGCGCTGGCGACCCGGGCGATCCCGAAATCAGTGAGTACCGCACGGATTTCGCGTCCATGCTCGGCATCGGCGATCAAAATATTGCCCGGCTTGACGTCACGATGCAGCACCCCGTGCTGGTTCGCGTAGTCGAGCGCGGAAGCGGTCTCACCGATCAGCCGAGCGGTAACTCCAGGCTCGTGTGCCCGCGAATCCCAAGCGGCAGCATCGGTTCCACGAACAAACTGCATCGCGATCCACAAATACCCGTCATCGCTACCGCGGTCGTACACCCCCACAATGCCCGGATGATCCAGCTGCGCAACAACATCGGCTTCCCGCTCGAACCGCCGCTGCAACTCCTGATCAGCCGAGAACTCCCGATTCAACAGCTTCAACGCGACGCTGCGCGGCAGCCGAGGATGCCTGGCGAGGTAGACCGTTCCCATCCCGCCCTGCCCCAGCACACCTTCCACCTGGTACCCAGCGAAATCCACCCCCGCCTGCAGCACGACCACTCCTCACTGTCCCGTTAGCAGCCTCGCACGCTACCCGTGTGCACAGCTTTGGACCATACGGCTGATGCCACCGAACGGTAGTCGACCGGCGATCGAACCGTCGACGCCCGAGCCGGGACCCGGTCAGGACCCAGCGGACCGGTGCAGCGGCGCTCCTACCAGCGCATTCGCCACAGAGCTGTGCAACGTGAGCATGTCGTGGTCCTCGTCCTCGATCGCCCACCCCAGCTCTGCCACGACTCGGACCAGAGCCCAGCCACGGGCACGTTCGGGGTCGACGTCCAGAGCCGCTGCGGTGGCCGCGATGACGGTATCCGCGTGTTCTCGCGTCGGGTTCGACTGGATCTGGATCATCAGCAGGAAGCCCGCGTCGAAGGCCGCCTCGCCGAGGCAGGGTTTGGGGTCGATCAGCAGCCACGGTTCCCGTTCGGCGGCAACGATATTGCCGAGGTGGGTGTCACGGTTGACGATCAGCAAGGGACCGTCGGGCGCGGACAGTTCACCGCACCAGCTGTCGACAGCATCACGCAGCTGGTCCGAAAGTAGTTCGGACAGTGCAGAATTGGGCACGGCGAGCCGCTCGCGAAGACCGGTGACGATCTCGGTAGCGAGGGGAAACGGCGGCAAGCCTGCGGGGATCGTGTCGGCGGGCCGCCGCAGTCGGCGATACAGCCCGCACGCGAAGGCGACCTTCGCCGCGTTCTCCGGCAGCCCCTCGAGACTCGGAAACCCCGGCTGGTTCAGCAATTCCGTCCCAGGACGCGCCCATTCGAGCAATAAGGCACCGCTGGCGGCATCGAAGTCGAGCAACCGGACAGCGCCGTCACCTGCGTACACATGCAGCGCGGTCGCCTCGGCGACATTCTCCTCGTCCACCACCGGCACCTTCAACACCACCCACGACCCATCCGTGCGCCGCGCGGCAGCAACATACGCATGCGTCCCGCCCCGAAACGGCGCGGACAACTCCACCAACCCCCAACGCGCCGCCAGACCCGCCACCACACCGGGCAATTCATCGATCCACCGCGCTCCGGCCTGCCCGAAATTCGCCCGGACCGTTCCCTCGACCTCGACCGGCAATACAACTCGTCCCAACGACATCAGCCCAGCCTGCCGACACCGACGGTGCAGGTCAAACGTCGCAAGGCCACGATTCAGGCGCACGATCGAGGCACGAATGCCAACGGCCCACGAAACCTGGCTGCGCGTGCGCAGGAACAGGTTTCGCGGGCCGAGGTCAACTCAACCGCGAGGAGATCAGCCCTTGTGGGCCTTCACCGCTTCGGTCAGCTGGGGGGAGACGTTGAACAGGTCGCCCACGATGCCGTAGTCGGCGATCTCGAAGATGGGTGCTTCCTCGTCCTTGTTGACAGCGACGATGGTCTTCGAGGTCTGCATGCCGGCGCGGTGCTGGATGGCGCCGGAGATGCCGAGGGCGATGTAGAGCTGCGGGGAGACGGTCTTGCCGGTCTGGCCCACCTGGAACTGGCCCGGGTAGTAGCCCGAGTCGACGGCGGCACGCGAGGCGCCGACAGCGGCACCCAGCGAGTCGGCCAGCGCCTCGACGACCGCGAAGTTGTCGGCGGAACCGACACCGCGACCACCGGAGACAACGATGCTCGCCTCGGCGAGATCGGGGCGGTCGCCACCGACGATCGGGTCACGCGAGATGACCTTCACGACGCCGTCTTCCTGCGCCGGAACCTCGACGACGACCTGCTCGCCGGCACCGGCCTGCGGAGCGGACTCGATGGCGCCGGGACGGACCGAGATCACCGGCAGGTCGCCGGTGGCCTTGGCCTCGACGGTGAACGCGCCACCGAAGATGGAGTGCACAGCGGAGCCGTCGGCGTTGACGCCGATGACGTCGACGAGCAGACCGGAGCCGATGCGCGCGGCAAGGCGGCCCGACACCTCCTTGCCCTCGGCGGTGGCGGCGACGATCACGGCGGCGGGTGCGGCGGACTCGGCCAGACCGGCGAGCACGTCGACCTTCGGGGTGACCAGGAAGCCTTCGATGTCGTCGGACTCGGCGACATAGATCTTCTCGGCGCCCGCGGCGGCCAGCGCGGCGGCCAGCTTGTCGGCGGTACCGGCCGGGCCGGTGACGACGGCGGCGGGCTCGCCCAGTGCGCGGGCGGCGGTGAGCAGTTCGGTGGTGACCTTCTTGACAGCACCGTCGGCGTGCTCAACGAGCACAAGTACTTCAGCCATTAGTTCTTTCTCCTTCGAAGTCTCGGACGGTGCCGGATCAGATGATCTTCTGACCGATGAGGTAGGACGCGATCTGGTTGCCGCCCTCGCCCTCGTCCGCGATCTTCTCGCCCGCGGTGCGAGCCGGCTTCGGGGTGGCACTGGTGACCTGGGTGCCGGCGTTGGCCACACCCACGGTCGCCGGGTCGACGCCCAGATCGGCCAGGGTGAAGACCAGGACTTCCTTCTTCTTCGCGGCCATGATGCCCTTGAAGGAGGGGAAGCGCGGCTCGTTGATCTTCTCGTTGACCGAGACGATCGCGGGCAGCGACGCCTCCAGCTTGAAGACACCCTCGTCGGTCTCGCGCTCGCCGGTGATCTTGTCGCCGTCGACGGTGAGCTTGCGCAGGTGCGTCAGCTGCGGGATGCCGATGTACTCCGCGATGATCGCGGGCACGGCACCGGCGCGGCCGTCGGTGGCCTCGTTACCGGCGATGACCAGCTCGACGCCCTCGACCTGGCCGAGAGCGGCGGCCAGCACGTAGGCGGTCTGCACGGCGTCGGAGCCGTGGATGGCCGGGTCGTTGATGTGGATGGCCTTGTCGGCGCCCATGGACAGCGCCTTGCGGATGGCCTCGTTGGCGCGGTCGGGACCGGCGGCCAGCACGGTGACCTCACCGCCCTGTGCCTCCTTGATCAGCAGCGCTTCCTCGACGGCGCGCTCGTTGATCTCGTCGAGCACCGCGTCGGCGGCTTCCCGGTCGAGGGTGTAGTCACCATCGGTCAGCTTGCGCTCGGACCAGGTGTCGGGGACCTGCTTGATGAGTACGACGATGTTCGGCATCGGTCTTCGTCGACCTCCTTCTGGGGACACGTGTGTGGTGGGGCCGCACGAGCTGGCGCCGTACGTCCAGGTGAGATATCTAGCTCAGTTCGGAACACTACCCTACGCTAAGTTACCCGTGGGTAACCTACTTGCGCAAGAGGTCCCTGACTCCTGCGCGGACCGGCGGTACCAGTAACCTCGGAGCAATGAGCGAGGCTGTGATCCCTGCCGCACCGGTGGCCGCCACACATGAACCACTGCCGTTGACCGGCGAGCGGACCGTGCCCGGCATCGCCGAGGAGAACTACTGGTTCCGTCGGCACGAGATCGCCTATGCCCGGCTACTGCACCGCTGCGCCGACAAGGTCGTGCTCGAAGCGGGCTCGGGCGAGGGCTACGGCGCCGACATGATCGCGGGTGTGGCACGCAGTGTCACCGGGCTGGATTACGACGAGGGCGCCGTCGCGCATGTGCGGGCGCGTTACCCGCGGGTGGAGATGATCCAGGGCAACCTCGCAGCACTGCCGCTGGATGACGAATCCGTCGATGTCGTGGTGAATTTCCAAGTGATCGAACATCTTTGGGACCAGGGCCAGTTCCTGCGCGAATGCCTGCGCGTGCTGCGCCCCGGCGGTCAACTGCTGATCAGCACCCCGAACCGGATCACCTTCTCCCCCGGTCGCGACACTCCCCTCAACCCCTTCCACACGCGCGAGCTCAATGCCGCGGAACTGACCGAACTGCTGGTCGACGCCGGTTTCACCGTGTCGGAGATGCTGGGTGTACATCACGGTGAGACCTTGAAAGCGTTGGACGCCAAGCACGGTGGGTCGTTCATCGACGCGCAGATCGAACGGGCACTGGCCGGGGAACCGTGGCCTGCCGACCTCACGGCCGACGTCGCCGCGGTCACCATCGACGATTTCGACCTGCGCGAAGGCGATATCGACGCGAGCCTGGACCTGGTCGCGATCGCTGAAAAGGCAAGTCGTTGACCGTTTCCCGCTCCGCCGTGCCGGGCCAGTTCACCCTGGTCCTGCACTCCCACCTGCCGTGGCTGGCCCATCACGGGCGTTGGCCGGTCGGCGAGGAATGGCTCTACCAGTCCTGGGCCGCGTCGTATCTGCCGCTGGTTCGGGTGCTGAAAACTCTTGCCGCCGAAGGGCGTTCGCACCTGTTGAGCCTCGGCATCACGCCGGTACTCGCCGCGCAGCTCGACGATCCGCACTGCCTGGCGGGCATGCACCACTGGCTGGGGAACTGGCAGTTGCGCGCCGACGAGGCGTCGATGTCGGGCAATGTCGCGCTGGGCCGTCACGAACATCGGCTGGCCGCAACAGCTTTGGCCGATTTCGAACAGAACTGGCAGCACGGCGGTTCGCCGGTATGGCGTTCGCTGATCGACGCCGACGCCATCGAACTGCTCGGCGGACCGCTCGCGCACCCCTTCCAACCGCTGCTGGATCCGCGGATGCGCCAGTTCCAGCTCACCGAGGGTCTGGCCGACGCGCGCCTGCGCTGGGGCAGCACGCCCACGGGCATCTGGGCGCCCGAATGCGGCTACACGCCCGGCATGGAACGCGGCTACGACGCCGCGGGCGTCACCCACTTCATGGTCGACGGTCCGTCGTTGCGCGGTGACACCTCGCTGGGCAGGCCGGTGCGCGAATCCGACGTGGTCGCGTTCGGTCGCGACCTCGCGGTGAGCTACCGGGTCTGGTCGCCGAAACAGGGCTACCCCGGTCAGAGCGCCTACCGCGATTTCCACCATTACGACCACGCCACCGGGCTCAAGCCCTCCCGCGTGACCGGCAAGACCGTCGACGGTCCTGACAAGGCCCCTTACGATCCGGATTTGGCGGCCGAAGCGGTCACCCGCGACGTCGCGGACTTCGTCGAAACGGTCCGCGCACGGTTGATCGAGGAGTCCGAGCGGATCGGCAGGCCCGCGCTGGTGGTGGCCGCGTTCGACACCGAACTTTTCGGCCATTGGTGGCACGAGGGTCCGCAGTGGCTCGAACAAGTTCTGCGCGCGCTGCCCGAGGCGGGCGTGAACGTCGGCACCCTCGCCGACGCCCGCGACAACGGCTATGTCGGCGAACCCGTGCAGCTCAACGACTCGTCGTGGGGTTCGGGCAAGGACTGGCGGGTGTGGGCGGGCGACCAGGTGGCCGACCTCGTCGAGCTCAATGCCGACATCGTGCGGCTGGCCCTGGACACCCTCGACAAGTCGCGGCGCGACGGCTCCCTGCGTGACCCGGTCGCCGACCAGTTGCTGCGTGAGGCGATTCTCACCGTCTCCAGCGACTGGGCGTTCATGGTCAGCAAGGACTCCGCCGCCGGATACGCCCGCGATCGCGCCCACGAACACGCGCACGCCGTGCGCGAACTAGCCGAGGCCATCGGGGCCGGACAGTTCGCCAAAGCGACCCGTCTCGCGGCAGGATGGAACGCGGCCGACGGATTCTTCCCTGGTCTGGACGCACGGCGGTTGCCGACCGCTGTCCCGTCGGCCGGTGCTGAAGGATTTCGATGAAGATTTTGATGGTGTCGTGGGAGTACCCGCCGGTCGTGGTCGGTGGGCTCGGTCGGCATGTGCATCACCTGGCCGTGGAACTGGCCGCGGCCGGTCACGAGGTCGTCGTGCTGGCCCGCCGCCCGACGGGGACCGATTCGGTCACCCACCCCACCCACTCCTACATCGCCGACGGCGTGCTCGTCGTCGCGGTGGCCGAAGATCCGCCGTGCTTCGACTTCGGCGAGGACATGCTCGCCTGGACCCTCGCTATGGGACACGCGATGGCGCGGGCCGGCGTCGCGCTCGGCAAGCCCGGCGTCGGCGAAGGCTGGACGCCCGATGTGGTGCACGCGCACGACTGGCTCGTGGCGCACCCGTCGATCATGCTCGCGGAGTTCTACGACGTGCCGCTGGTGTCGACCATCCACGCCACCGAGGCCGGGCGACACAGCGGCTGGGTGTCGGGCCGGGTCAACAAACAGGTCCACTCGGTGGAGTGGTGGCTGACCAACGAATCCGATCAGCTCATCACCTGCTCGACCTCCATGCAGGACGAAGTCGAACGGCTCTACGGACCCGAGCTTGCCCCGATCACCGTGATACGCAACGGTATTGACGTCGGCTCCTGGACCTTCCGGCCCCGCGCACCCCGCACCGGTCCCCCGCGTCTGCTGTATGTCGGCCGCCTCGAATACGAGAAGGGCGTGCAGGACGCGATCGCCGCGCTGCCCCGTATCCGCCGCGCCCACCCCGGCACCACTCTCACCGTCGCGGGCGTTGGCACCCAATTCGAATGGTTGCGCGAACGCGCCCGCGTGCACCGTGTGGCCCGCGCGGTGAACTTCGTCGGCAGCCTCGGCCACGCCGAACTTTTGGGCTGGCTGCATGGCGCCGACGCCATCGTCCTGCCCAGCCGGTACGAGCCCTTCGGCATCGTCGCCCTGGAAGCCGCCGCCGCCGGTGTGCCTCTGATCGCTTCCACCGCAGGTGGTTTGGGCGAAGCCGTCATCGACGGCGTCACCGGCGCCTCCTTCGCCCCCGCCGACATCGACGGCCTCGTCGACGCCACCCGAGCAGTCCTGGACGACCCCACCACCGCCCAATCCCGAGCCCACACCGCCCGAGCCCGCCTCACCGCCGACTTCGCCTGGGACGTAGTAGCCGCCGAAACCGCCCAGGTCTACTCGGCAGCCAAACGCCGAGTCCGCACATCACTGGGCCGCCCCGACATCGTGGAACGTCCACTGCCGGAACGGGATCCGAAGTAGTCAGTTCGACCTGTGCTCAACGTCTGAGCAGGCGTAGACCCAGGGTCATGGTTGCGCCGAAGATGACGTGACTGGTTGCTTCCCAGCAGACTGCAGATAACGGTAGGCGCCAGAAGGGTTTTTGGATGCCCAGCAGCGGGAGAGTTGACGCGTGGGTGCAGGCGTAGAGGGTTAGGCCTGCGGGGATGCCGAGGCCTTTGGTCAGGGCGGGGTGGCGGGCGGTGGCTATGCCGTACGCGGCGCCCAGTGCCATGCCGAAGGTGTAGTGGATGACCTGCTGGGCTTCAAGTTTTTGGTGTTTGTCGAGGGTGGTGCCCAGCGCGGTTTCGGCGAACTTCTCGGCGATCACCGCCGGGGGCATGTTATCGGGATGACCGGCGGGATCGGCACCGACGAGCTCTTTTTGGGCGGGAGTCGGCGGGAAAAGGTCCTCGAAGAAATGCTGCAGCGGCGGTTCACTTTTCGCCTTCACCGCCGACGCCAGCAAGGAGACGACCGCGCCTTGGATCGCCGGGCGCAGCAGCGAGGTTTCGGAATTGGCCATAGCCGAACGCTACTGCGGGATTGCGACGAATCGCGGGAGGTCAGGCGGGGTGGATGCCGCCGGTGTGGTAGCGGGTGGCGGCGTTCCAGAGGAAGAAGCTGGGGATGCCCGCGTCTCGGGTGGCGTCGATTTGGGCTCGGATTTCGGCGTCGCCGTAGGGGACGCCGAGGCTGAAGTCTTGTAGCCAGGGGATGACGGTGGCGCCGGTGCCTGCGGTGGCGGCGAGGAAGTCTTGGAGGGAGCGGTAGACGATGTCGTAGGGCTGGGCGTTGGGGTTGGGGACGCCGTATTCGCCGGGGTTCCAGTGGGAGGGGTAGATCATGGGGGCTACGAAGTCGACGCTGCCGGCGATGAGGGTGATGTTCTGGGCGATCTCGTCGGGGCGGGTGGACGCGATGCCGTAGACCGCGGCGCTGAGGTGCGCGCCTGCTTCGTGCAGCGGGTAGCGGCTCTGGGCGAGGAAGGCGGCGACGGCTTCGGTGGGGGTGCCGGTGAGGCCGGCGAAATGCATGCTGGACAGGCTGCCGTCGGGGCGGCGGACGTAGTCGTACATGACGCCGTCGAACCCGAGGTGTGCGGCTTCGACGGCGAGGTCGATATTGTATTGGCGCACTTCAGCGTTGGCGAAGTTGGTGAAGGCGACGGGTCCGTAGTGGCTGGAATAGGGCTGGCCCGAAGGGTTTTGAACAACCCAGTCGGGTCGGCCGTTGTGCCAGGCCCAGGTGGCCAGGGTGGGGTCGCGGAAGGCGACGATGCGGCCTACTACCTGCAGGCCCATGTCGTGCAATTGGGTCAGCGCCGTGCGCGCATCGTAAATCGCGGTGGCAGCGCCGGATTCACGTGCGAGGGGCACCTGCGAGTCGTAGCCGACGACACCGTCCTCGTCCTTGATGTCGAGTTGGACAGTGTCGATGCGCTTTTCGCGGGCGAGGTCCAAGATCGATTCGCGCAGCCCGTCGTGCGACCAGGCGTGTGCGGTGACGTGCACGGTGCGCATACGAGGCAGGGTGATCGCCGTGACTGCGATGGTGCTGGTCTGATTGCCGGCGGCATCCACCGCGACGACCTCATAGGCGGGGCCCCACCGCACCAACAGCTCGAAGGTTCCGTCCGCAGCGGGAGTCACCGTGTCCGAACCGATCGACACCTTGACAGCGTCAACAGCTTTGCCGCGCACCAGAACTGGCTTGCGGTAGGAGGTCACAGGATCGATGGGTGACACCTGCAATGTCGGCGGCATCGTGTCGGCCACCGGCGGTTCATCGGAGCCGTTCAACGCGAATCCGGCCAGTAGTCCGACAATCAGCAACGCACCGACGGCGATCCCCACCACTCGCTGCCAACCGAACGACCGCAGTCGCAATACCAACGCCCACACCAACTTCCACACCGTTGTCCCGCCCACTATCGCGCAGGCAGAGCCGGGCCTGCTGGGTTATCGACAAGATCAACTGAAAACGGTTGTCGCACCGTAATATCGGCGCGATGATGGGCGGTTCGAAGACGATGTCGCGACTCGTTTCGGCGGTGGCGCTGATAACGCTCACGGCTTGCACACCGGCAGACGAACCGAGCCCTCAACCAGCCTCTCCCCCAACAACATCCACACCGACGCCGCCGAACCCGGCCGACATCGGTGCCAATGAACTGGGTCTGGTCCCGGTGCTGATGTACCACCAGATCACCCCGAACCCCGCCGGCGAATACGACCAGACCCCAACGGAATTCCGCGACGAACTGGAACGCCTCTACCGCGAGGGCTACCGCCCGGTGACCGCCGCCCAGTACATCGCAGGCGACGTGAACCTCCCCGCGGGCACCCACCCGGTCGTGCTCACCTTCGACGATTCGACCAGCAGCCAACTCAGCTTCACCGACACCGGCACCGTCACCCCGGACAGCGCCACGGGCATCCTCGCCGAATTCGGCACCCGCCACCCGGACTTCCGGCCCGTGGCCACGTTCTACGTCAACAACGAACCCTTCGGCGGCGACCCACGAGCGTTGCCATGGCTGACAGCGAACGGACACGAAATAGGCGCGCACACAGCCGATCACGCGAATCTCGCGAGCCTGGACGCCGAGGGTGTGCAACGCGAACTGGTGCAGAACGTGCGCGCGGTGGCCCAAGCCGTACCCGTGCGCACCATGGCATTGCCGCTGGGCATCTACCCCCGCGATCACGCGCTGGCCACGGCTGGCAATTGGGACGGTTTCGCGTACCGCTTCGACGCCGTGATGCTGGTGGGCTCCAACCCGGCCCCGTCACCGTTCGGTGCGGTGGACCCCGGCGGTGTACCGCGCATTCGATCGGGCCGTGGCACGGTCCCGTTCGATTCGGCCCACTGGCTGGACTGGCTGGCCGCCAACCCCGACCAGCGCTACACCGCCGACGGCGACCCGGCACGCATCTCCTTCACCGCGCAGCACGCGACGGAACTTGCCGCACGCTGGCAGGACCGGGCCAACCCGTACTGACGTCAGGCGTCCGGCGTGAAGGCGAAGATTTCGCCGAGCCGGGTAGCTACGACCACTTCACCCTGGGGCCCGATCGAAGTGCCCGTGGTCGTGCCGGTGGCAGCCGGGAGCGGATCGGAGTCGATGGTGTTGCCGTTGGTCGTGTCGAAGGTGATCAGATTCAGACCCGCGCCGATCGCGGCCACGGTGTAACCGATGTCGCCCGCGGCCTGAGCGGGACTGCCACGCAGAGCGAGATCCTTACGCTCCCAGACGATTTCAGCCTTGTCATCACTATCGCGCAGAGCGGTCAGATAGCCGTCATCGCCCGCCGGAATGATCAGATCGCCCGCCACCGAGATCCCACCGCGCGGAGCCCACGGCAGCGACTGAACCCAGCGGGTAGCGCCATCGGCGGCGTTCAGCGCGATCAGTCGCTTGCTGTTGTCGCCGATATAGACGGTGTCACCGTCGGCCGACAGCGACGGACTGGTCGCGCTGCCGCCGGTGAGAACCTCGGCATTCCACTCCTGCGTCACCGCCCCATCTGCATAACGCATCGCGCGCAGGGCGGCGGCCTGCTTGCCCGGCTCCCACACGGTGACGAAGAACCGGCCGGTCGACGGGTCCACAGCGGTCGTGTTGGCCACCGCGCAGCGCGGCCCGCCGGTCTGGCAGTCGTCGAGACCGTCACCGGACGCGGGCCGGGTCAGACCGGGGTACTTCAAAAAATCGGGTTCGCCCAGCAACTGCACCGTCGGCACTTCGCGACCGCCGGTCTGCCTGCTGAGCACGTCGACCTGGCCGGATTGGGTCACCGTGAGCACGTTGCCGTCGCCGGTGAACTGGATCGCCACCGGCACGCCCGCCACGGGAGTGCGCCAGCGCGGCTGACCGAGGTAGTTGAACGAGTTCACCGCGCCGTCGTCGCCGACGTACACGTTGCTGACCCCGTCGAGCACGGTCGGCGCTTCGATCGTCGACGGTCCCAGTTGGTTGCAGAAGCGTTTGCGGCCGGTGCGCATCTGGAAGGAGAAGATCGCGCAGTTGCCGGTGCTGGTGGTGACGAACATCTGACCGTCGGCGCCGATCGTCAACGGCTGGGCGATCGGGCCGCCCACCGGACGCGACCAGCTCAGCGACATCGAATCCGCGCCCGACACCGGGCTGGTGCCGGCATTGCCGCTGTCGTGATGCGCTGCGGGCCAACCCTTTCCGGCCCCGACGGTGATGTCGTCCACATCGGTGCCGCACCCTGCCAGCGCCACCACACCGGCGGCAGCGAGCGAGGCGACGACGCGAGTCCGTGTTCGCACCTGCTGATCTCCCTGTTTGATCGGGGTATGGAAGGTAAGTGTGCCCTGCGAAAGTACTCTGTGTACCCGATGACCGAATCCTCGGGGCAGGCCCGGCGGATCATGACGGGAGACTAGTTCGTGACGAGCATGTGGGGCGCACCGTTGAGCGCGCGCTGGCGTGGATCACGCCGCCGCGATCCGCAGCAGGCCCGATTCCTGACCAGGGATTCGCTGCGGTGGGTGCTCGCCAACCGCGCCTACACCCCCTGGTACCTGGTCCGTTACTACCGTCTGGCCAAGTTCCGCCTGGCCAACCCGCACATCGTGCTGCGCGGCATGGTGTTCCTCGGCCGCAATGTGGAAATCCACGCGACCCCCGAATTCGCCCGCATGGAGATCGGCCGCTGGGTCCACATCGGCGACGGCAACGCCCTGCGCTGCCACGAGGGCTCGCTGCGCATCGGCGACAAGGTGGTGTTCGGCAAGGACAACGTCGTCAACACCTACCTCGACATCGAGATCGGCGAATCCACGCTGGTCGCCGACTGGTGCTACATCTGCGACTTCGACCACCGCATGGACGACATCAACATGCCGATCAAAGACCAGGGCATCGTCAAGAGCCCCGTCCGGATCGGCCCCGACACCTGGATCGCCGCCAAGGTGACAGTCCTGCGCGACACCCGTGTGGGGCGTGGCTGTGTGCTCGGCGCGCACGCGGTGGTGCGTGGGGACGTCCCCGACTACAGCATCGCCGTCGGGGCGCCCGCCAAGGTCGTGAAGAACCGCAAGGTGGCGTGGGATGCGAGCGCGCAGGAGCGCGAGGCGTACATGGCGGCGCTGGCCGACATCGAACGGAAGAAGAACGCCGCGGCACAGAGCTGACAGCCACCTCGGTCGGCGTTGCATGGGGCTGACGTGGCGAACGGATGCGATGGTTTCTGTCGGGGGCGGCCGGTAGCGTCAGCGGCGTGGAGAGCTATGCGGCGCTGCTGCGCGGGATCATGCCGTCCAACCCGAACATGCGTAACGAGAAGTTGCGCGGGGTGTTCGAAGGGCTCGGCTTCGAGACGGTCGCGTCGGTGCTGTCCAGCGGCAATGTCGTGTTCCGTACCGCCGACAACCCCGCCGACCTGGAAGACCGCATCCAAACCGCGCTCAACACCGAACTCGGCATCCCCGGCGGCACCATCATCCGCAGCCACCCCGAACTGCGCGCCCTGCTCGACCGCGACCCTTTCGAAGGCCTACCCCACGAACGCGGCTCGTACCTCACCGTCACCTTCTTCAAAAATGCTATGCGCGAAGCGGATACGAAAGCCTTCGCCGACGACCCCTTCACCCGAGTCATCGGCTACGACCGCGAAGTCCGCGCCTTCCTCACCGTCATCGACAACAGCACCGGCAAAACCCCCGACTTCATGGCACGCCTGGAAAAGACCTACGGCAAGGACATCACCACCCGCACCTGGCTCACGGTGCAGCGCGTGGTGAAGAAGATGGAAGGTTAGGCCGCCGACGATTCCGTCATCGCACACCTTTCCTGTCACCTCGGCTGGCTAGCATTGGATCATGTCGACGCCGCGTGTTCAGCGCCCCGAGCTTCCCGCGACCATGACGTGGGACGAGCTCGAGCAGCTGCCCGCGGAGATCGCCGAACGGATCGAGCTCCGCGACGGCGTGCCGGTATGGATCGCCGACGAGGTGATGTTGCGGCACGGGCCGGCGGAGCATCAGCGGTACAGTCGCCGATTCACCAATGCGCTGGAGCGGCGGGCCCGCGAGCACATGGCCGCCGATCCCGAGGTCTGTTGGCAGGTCGATCTGGAGACGAACGTCTTCTTCCGGCCGGACCGGTCCAGCTTTCTCACGCCGGATTTCATGATCTTCCGCTGCCTACGCGACGAATTCGACTGGGTCCACGCCGATGATGTACTGCTCGCCGGCGAGGTCCTGTCCCCCGCGAACACACCCAAAGCGATCGAAGCGAAGAAGCGCCGCTACGCCGAAGGTGGCATCCCCTGGTACTGGGAAGCCGAACTCGCACCGAACCCACGCCGCGTCGCCGTTGTCCGCGCCTACGCCCTGTCGACCGACGAAGTCCATCTCCCCCAAGGGGTTACGCCGTTACGGAAGGCGAACTACATCCTGACCGGTGAATGGCTCGCCGACGAACACCCCGGCGTGCAGACCGCGCATCCCTTCCCGATCGACATTCCCTGGACAGAACTGGCGTTCTGACAGCGCGAGGCGCGCCAGGTATTGCCGAGCGAACGCGGGTGGGTGTAGGCATGGTCGATGAGAACTCAACGGGTGGGGATCGTTGCGGCAGTATGTCTTTCGATCATTCTGGTGACAGTTGCCGGTTGGCTGGTCCTCGCGGCACCGCAGCGGCTCACCTCGGGGGAAACCGCCGGTCTGTCGGCGGCTGAGCGGCTCGCCGCCATCGCGACCGTCCGCGATCAGATGATCAAGTTCGTGACCGCGATGGGTGCGCTGATCCTCACCGGGCTCGGGCTCTACCGATACTGGTTGGACAAGGCCAAGCAACGGCTCGACGAGGACAAACATCTCATCGGCTGGTTCGACTCCGCCGCCGGACGTCTCGCGGCCGAGGAACCGAACGGCCGGGCAGCCGGGGTCCGCACACTGTTCAAGCTCATGCTCGATTCGGCTCGTGACCACATGTTGGCGCTCGAATCGATCTGCGACATTCTGCGGCGGTACGCGGTGGCACCGGCCGACCCCACGCAGACACCGATCGAACATTCGCTCGATGTCACCGCAGCTGCCGCCGCACTGCGCGACCGACCCGATCGCGACGAAACACCACTGGACCTGACCGGCGTCTGGCTGCGCGATGTCGACCTGCGCGGCGTTCGGCTGCGCGGGGCGCAACTCGGTCGTGCCGAACACCGCACGGCTGACCTGGCTGGAGCCGATCTCACCGAGGCCGACCTCACCGCAGCGAAATGGCCACACGCACAGCTGGCCCGAGCGGTCCTGCACCGTGCCCGGCTCACCAGTGCGCACCTGGACAACGCCGACCTGACCGGTGCCAACCTGACCGAGGCTTCCTGTGCCGGCATCCAACTGCCGAACGCGGTGCTGTTCACCGCCGACCTCACCCGAGCCGACCTGACCGCCGCGAATCTCCGCGGAGTTCGATTTCGCGGCGCAATCATGGAATCGACCGACCTCACGGATGCGGATCTGACCGCGGCGAACCTCGCCGGAACTGACCTGCGCACGGTCATCGGCCTGACCGAGTCGATGGTGCGCGCTGCCATCGTGGACTCCACCACCGCACTACCGCCGAACATCGGCCACCCCAATCTCGAGCCGTAGCTCTGAGGCCCACCACTCACCGCGGATCGGCTAGGGTAGTCCGGCATCACCGATCCAGTTGTCACCGTAGGGAGTTCCGTGCTCATCCAGTCCGCAGTCGTCGTCACGACCCGCAGACCGGAATATCACGCCTACAAATTTTCCAGAATTCACCGCGGGCACACAGCTGAATTGCTAGAATCGCACCGGAAACCGGAAACCGGAAACCGGAAACCGGAAACCGGAAACCGGAAACCGGAAACCGGAAACCGGAAACCGGAAACCGGAAACCGGAAACCGGAAACTAGCTTCTACTTCGGGCGAGTTCGGCGGGGTTTTCGCTGATGGACCGCCGTTCCACCACTGAGCGACCGTTCGACAGCAACCCGGCATGGGACACCTTTCCCACCGTCGAGTACACCGTCCTCTTCGTAGCCAGGACGCTCACCTCGACATATCGACTATTGGAAGCCACCGCGTGGCTCAGAGACGACATCCGAATACGAGTCGCCTTCACCGTCGACGACACCTCCGCATTCAGCAGCGGAGTCCATGAATTCTTGCGTAGCAAGGATGTATTCATCGTACCGTGGGAGCATATTGTCGATCGCACATTCCATTATCACCTGGCATTGTCGGCCAGTGAGAATATAGATTTCACGGCGATGGCGACGCACACTATCCTGTTACCTCACGGCCTCGGTTTCAACAAACTGCTCACCGACGGGCACGACGGGACGCTTCGACTGGCCGGACTCCCGCCAGAGCAGGCACTGCGCGCGGGTCAGGTGACGGTGACCCTGTCCCATCCCGACCAGCGGGCCCAACTCGCCGCGGTGAGCGCGCACGCGGAGCAGTGCACCATGATCGTGGGTGACCCGACCTACGACCGGCTCCGCGCCAGCCTCGGTCTGCGTGCCCGCTACCGAGAGGCACTCGGCGCCGGCGATCGCAGGTTGGTCACCCTTGCCTCCACCTGGGGCTCGGAATCGCTGATCGGCCGCAGATCCAGGCTGCCCCATCAACTTCTCGCCGATCTGCCCATAGATTCCTACCAGGTGGTCGTGGTACTGCACCCGAATGTGTGGGCCCGCTACGGCAGGTTTCAGATCGAGTTGTGGTTCGCGTCCGCTCTCGATGCCGGAATGGTCCTCATGCCGCCCGAATCCGGCTGGCAATCCGCGCTCATCGCAGCCGATGTCGTCGTTTCCGATCAGGGATCGCTGGGACTGTTCACCGCGGCCTTGGACAGACCGCTGCTGATGGTGGGACGGGCGGCCGAAACCGTGTCGGGCACGCCGGTGGAAACACTGGCCGCGTCGGCACCGACTCTGTACCCCGACCGCGATCTACGACACCAGCTCGATGCCGCCACAAACAGCTATCAACCGGGCCGATACCAGCACATCACCGACCGGGTGTTCGCCGATGTCGGCACAGCGGCGCGCAATGTACAGGCGCTGATCTACCGCGAACTCGACGTGCCGCTGCCCGCCTACACGACACCAGCGCCACGAATCCCGGTCCCGGACTGCGGTTCACGCCCGGTCCGTTCCTTCGTCGTCCGCACCGGCCGGGTGGCCGATGCGATGCTGGATCTCGTGCGAATTCCCGCGGCGGCGTGGCAGCACCAGCATCATGCGGGTGGGCTACCGGAAACGCATCTCGTGGCCGGAGAAACCGAATCCGATCCGAAGATCATCGAACGCGCCGCCGCGATCACGCACGATCGAGAACTCGACGCGGCGACCGGGACACAGTGGGCGCGTTCGGCATTGACCGACTACCCGGGTGCGCGCTTCGTGGTGGCGGCGACACCGCGAGGCGCGGTGGCGGCGATGCGCGGCGGCGTGACGGTCATGGCCACTACCTCATCGCCACACCCGCAACGCGCCGCGTTGATCGCTTCGGCCCTGTATTGCTGCCTACTCGACGGTTGCCTGTCCGATCAGCGCATCACAGTCCGTGCGGGTGTGAACGCGATGGACGTCTCGTTCACTGTTGCTCCCGCAAGTGACGCAACGTCTCGGTGAGTTCTTCGACCCGGTCCGAACCCAGTTCACGGTGCAGCTGGATCAGCCTGGCCAGTGCTGCGACCTCGGCCGCGAGGTCACCGGCCGAGGCCGCGAGGCGAACGATCTGTTCCTGTGCGCGGGCCTCGTAGTAGGTGCCACCGCAGGCCGCCAGCACCTCGACAGCTTCGGCGAGAAACATCGCACCTTCCGCTTGTCCCCGCTCAGCGCAGATCCGACCGAGTTCAGTAAGGCAACGTCCGAGCATTCGTGGGTTGCCGACCGTGCGCACGAGCGGCAAGGCGGCACGCAGCATCGACTCGGCCTGTTCCCGATCACCGGCCCGGTCGACGGCCGAGCCCGCGAAGAACATGACGAAAGCCGTTCCGCGCTCGTCGTTCTCCGCGGCGAACAGGGCCAGTGAGCGCTGAAAGGCCGTCGCTGACGCCACGGCATCGACCGGCTCGCGGTGGCGTCCGATCAGCTCCCAGACCGAAGCGAGCAGGCGCACGTCACCTGCGGACTCCGCCAGCGGCAGTGCCCGCACAACCAGCTCGGTCTCGGCCCGCTCGTGATCGCCCATCTCGTTCCAGGCCCTGGAGCTGAAACTGCTCAGTCGCGCCTCGGCGCGTACGTTGTGGGCAGCCTTCGCCGAGTCGGCGCCGATCGCACCGGAGACCGTCCAATCGACGTAGTAGCGCTTGGTCACGTAGACAGCGGACAGCGCTTCGGCCAGCTGCCAGGACAGCTCGTGCCACCCGGTGCGGGCGGCGGCGCGCTGAATGGCCAGCAGGTTCATTCGTTCACCGTCGAGCCAGCCCAGCGCCGCGAGGTAGGCGTGCGGACCGGTGAAGGGTGCGGGAAAACCCTGCGTCACCGACTCCGGTGTGCACCGGTATCGCTTGTCGCCGAGAATCACCCGATCGGCGAAGGCTGCGCGGATCAGCATGTACCGGGTGACACGGAGCACTGCCTCGGACCGCTCATCGTCGGAATCGAGCTTCTCCGACAGAGTGGCGGCGTGCCGTCGCAGCACCGGATGCAGGGACAGCCGCTCGGCGGAGTCTTCCTCGAGCAGACCGGCGGCGATCAAGACGCCGATGGCTGCATCGGTTCGCGCGGTGTCGCACGCCATCAGGACGGCGGCACACTCCGCCGTGAGGTCATGGCCCGGATAGCAACCGAGGAGCCGATACAACCGCGCGGCGTCCTCGGCCGCGCGGACCTCGTCGTTCGCCGTGTCCTGGCCTGTGTGCTTCTTTGCCAGCGCCGCATACGCTTCCGAGAAAACGGCGAACAGATTCGCCTGCCCTGCCACTACGAAGGGCGCGAGCCCGATCTCGTCGGTGTCGATTCCGGCAACCACCGATTCGATCCGCAGTGTGGGGCGGGCCTTCAGCCGGTTCGCCACCACCCGCATCGCCACCGGGAGACCGCCACACAGCCGAACGAGGTCGGCGACAGCCGCCTGCTCCGCCTGCGCACGTGGGCCGATCCACTCGCTCAGCAGATGCGCACCGGCGTCACCGTCCATCAGTGCCAACCGCCGTACCGACGCACCGTCGGTTTCCAGTTCGGTCAGCAGCCGATTGCTCACGACCAACACCGCGCTCGACGCGCTATTGGGGATGAAAGGCGTCACCTGAGCCGGGTCGGTGACGTTCTCCAGCACGATCAACACCGAATAGCGCGCGGTAAGGCCCCGCAGAAGATTGCTGAGCCCGGGCAAGCGCAGGCGAAGCAGGTCCGGGCTGACCCCCATTTCCTGCAAGCACATCGCCATGGCGTCTGCGACGGACATCTCTTCGCCGTCGATCCGTCCGAAGTCGACGTAGAGCTCGCCGTCGACGAACATTCCTGCTGCTCTGACCTTTTCGACGCAACGCCGGATGAACGCCGACTTTCCGACGCCGGGTAGTCCGGTGCAGACACCGACCCTCGCCGTCGTTTGCCGCGCCCAGAAGCTATCCATCCAGTCGAAATCCGGCTGCCGGTTGATGAATACCTCAGGCCCCGCAGGAACTCCACGTGGCACCATCCACAACCTCCCGACGATCGCGACCGTCGACGCAACGGCCCACAGCGAGACTATCGCGATCCGGCAGTGGCGTGCGGCAGTAGTCAGTGCCGGATCGTCGGTTGGGCCGCGTGGGCGGTGCACAGGAAAACTGTTGCGGTGCGGCCGATTCGGGTGATGACCATGCTGTAGGGGCGGGTGCCGCGTGGCTTGAGTTTTTTGCGTAGGGCGTCGGGGTCTATGTCGACGCCGCGGATGAGGATCTCCAGGGCACCGCAGTCGCGGCGGGTGAGTTCTTGGCGCAGGGTCTTTTCTCGGAGTTCGAAGCGGTCTTCGATGTGGAAGCCGCGGGTGCCGGCGGGGACGGTGTTGCCGGTGAGGTAGGCGATGCGGGGGTCCAGTTGCCAGAGGCCGTGTTTCGCGGCGTAGTGGCGGACCAGACCTGCTCGGACTACGGCTCCGTCGGGGTCGATGATCCAGTCGCCCGGGGGGAGGTCGGGGATGTCGTCGGGGGCGGCGTCGGTGAGAGTTGTTGTGGTGCCGCGGGAGTCGAGGACGGTGGCTCGGCGGGTGATGCCGGGGGTGGTCAGGCCCGGAGACCACAGGCAGGCTTCTCGGACTGCGCCGTCGAGGGAGACTATTTCTACTTCGCCGTCCCAGGCCAGGCGGTCGAAATCCAGTCCGGGAGCGGATTTTACGGCGATGTCGCGGCCTGCGTAGGCGGCGAGCAGGTCCGGGAGTGGGGGTTGCAGTTTCGCGGGATCGTAGGTGCGGCGGCCGTCTGCTCGGCGGGCGGGATCGGCGATGATCACCGTGTCACGGGTGGTGGGGGTGAGGGCATCTGCCTTGGCCAGCACGATGTTTCGGCCGGGGACGGAGATGCGTGCGCCGATATCGTTGTCGGGCAACCCATTCCGCTCGGGATCAGACGCTGCAGTGACGCCGAGGTTGTGTGCCGCCATCGCCAACCGCACATCGTCGAGATCGCTACCGATCACCGCCGGACACACCGCCGCCAACTCGGCCAACTCCGCACCGATCGAACAGGTCACGTCGTGCACCGCGCGACCGGCCAACCGAGCAGCCCGATGCCGCGCGACAAGGGCGGGCGTGGCCTGCTGCAGCGCGTCGTCGGTGAACAACCATTCGCGGGCCGCGGGCAACTTCACCACGGCTTTGCGACGCAACCGCACCGTCTCGATCAGCGACGCGGCACGCTCACCGTGCGCGCGACGCACCTGCTCGATATCGCGCAGGTGCGTCGCGGTGGTCAGCTCCAGCCGGTCGACGTCGGCCAGGGCAGCGGAACCCGCCGCGCTGCCGAGGTAGGCGACGTCGTCGCGGCCGAAGCGGTAGCCCACTTACTTCTGCGCCGCGCCCGGCTTCACGCCGGTGATCATCGCGTTGTAGAAGAACTCGCGCGGCACGACCTTGCGCAGCACGTTCTCGTCCAGCCAGCTCAGGCCCAGCCACGCGCGGTACTGCGCCAGGCGGTACGGCATGGTCAGCTTCTCGTCGGGCACCGCGGCCTCGAAGGTACGCACCGGCCAGCCCCACAGGGCGGCGGCCAGTTCCTCGGTGGTGGCCTTCACGTCGACGGCACCCGCGGACTTCGCCATCTTCTCGAGATCGCTGGGGTCGAAGGTGTGCAGGTCGACCACGGCTTCGAGGGCGGCCGCGCGCGAGGACTCGTCCAGTTCGGTCTGCGGACGACGCCAGTCCGACAGGAACGGCAGCTTGGTGATCTCGGTGGTCACCTTCCAGGTGGCCTGGCCCAGGCGTCGGGCGTAGATGTTGCCGATGGTGGTGGGCTCGCCGGCGAACACGAAACGGCCGCCCGGCTTGAGCACGCGCAGGCACTCCTTGAGCGCGAGTTCCACGTCGGGGATGTGGTGCAGCACGGCGTGGCCGCAGACCAGATCGAAGGTGTCGTCGTCGTACGGGATGGTCTCGGCGTCGGCGACGCGACCGTCGACGTCAAGGCCCAGGTGCTCGGCGTTGCGCAGCGCGACCTTGACCATGCCGGGCGACAGGTCGGTGACCGAACCGGACTTGGCCACGCCACCCTGCATCAGGTTGAGTAGGAAGAATCCCGTGCCACAGCCCAGTTCGAGCGCGCGCTCGTAGGGCAGCGGAGCCGGGCCGACAGCCAGGTCGAACCGGCCGCGGGCATAGGCGATACAGCGCTCGTCGTAGGAGATCGACCACTTGTCGTCGTAGGTCTCCGCTTCCCAGTCGTGGTACAGGACCTGGGCGAGTTTGGTGTCTTTGCGCGCTGCTTCGACCTGGGCCGCGGTGGCGTGGGGATTCGGCGCCGGGTCGTCGGGATGGACCGTCATAGAGGCCAGCCTAATATGTGCGCCGGGGCACGCTGACCGTGGGACGACGGTCGGCGTCTGCCGAGGTCTCGGCTGCGTCCTGTGGGCGCGGGCAGCACCACACCGGGCGCGAAGTTAATGCAGGTTCTGCCCCGATTTCTACCTTCCCGTGAACTCCGCGGCGTTCGGGCCCTCGGCTGCGAAGGTGCGGGTGCCGGTGCGGGCGTCATCGGTATCGAACAGCGCCGACCACTCGGTGACAGCCGTCGAGTGACCGTGTGGGCCGGATTCGAACACCGCCTTCGCGGCGGCCAGCGCGCGGGGGGCCGCGGTGACGAACTGGGCGGCCCAGGCGCGGGCGGCGGCCAGGACGTTGTCCGGGGCGACGACCTCGTCGACCAAACCGAGCTTGAAAGCCTCCTCGGCGTCCACGAATCGACCGGTGTAGACGAGGTCCTTGGCGCGGCTGGCACCGATGAGCAGCGAGAGTCGACGGATACCCGACAGCGGGATCAGGCCCGCTTTGATCTGCGGCAGACCGAGTTTCACGTTGTCGCCGATGATTCGGTGGTCCGCGCCCAGTGCCAGTTCCAGGCCCGCACCAAGGCAGTAGCCGGTGATCGCGGCGACGGTCGGCTGGGGCACCCGCGTCAGACAGCCCAGCGCGGCCTGCAGATCGGCGGCCATCGCGGCGGCCTGGCCCGCGTCCAGCGCGGCCAGCTCCGACATTTCGTCGCCCGCGCTGAACACCCGCTCGTCGCCGTACACGATCAACGCGGCGACCCCCGGATGATCGGCCACCGTGGCCGCCGCGGCCGCCACCTCACGGGCCAGTTGCGCGTCGACGAGGTTCAGCGGCGGGCGGTCGATGCGCAGCAGCGCCACGCCACGGGTGGTCGGCTCGGCGGGCAGCTCGAGGGTCACGAATTCGGCCATGGACGTCAACCTACCGGCCGCCCAGTGCACCCATCTGCGGCAGCTGCGCGAAATACCGTTCGTTGTCGGGGAAGTCCGACAGCGGACGACCCGGCGTGCCCGGCGAGTGCTTGGGCATGATCGGCTCGATGACAGGTTCGGCGGCCAACACCGCGGCGGTGTCGGCGAATCCGCACAGCGCGTCCAACTGCGACCAGGTCGGAGGCATCAACACGGACTCCCCCGCCCGCCAACTGTCCAGCGCGGCCTGCGGCGTCTGCCAGACCACGTCGGAGGCCTCGGAGGTCGCCCCGTCCGCGATCTGGCCCTGCGGCAGCACCGCGACGAAGAACCGGGTGTCGTAGCGGCGCGGTTGGGTTTCGGGGGTGATCCAGTTCGACCACGGGCGCAGCAGGTCCGCGCGCAACACCAGCCCCTCGGCGGCGAGGAACTGGGCCAGCGACAGTTCGCGCCGCTCGAGCCGACCGCGGGCCTCGCGATAGACCGTCGAATCGTCGACGACCGAATCCGCGGTCGGCCCGGCCAGCAGCACACCGCATTCCTCGAAGGTTTCGCGCACGGCTGCGGCCACCAGGGCTTGCGCGGTCGGTTCGTCGGTGGCGAAACGTGCTGCCCACCAAGCAGGTTCGGAGCCGGCCCACGCGATGTCAGCGGTCCCGTCGGCCGCGTCGACACCGCCGCCGGGGAACACGGTCATTCCCGCGGCGAACGCCATCCCGCTGACCCGGCGCTGCAGGAACACCTCGATGCCCGCGTCGCCGTCGCGCACCAGCATCACCGTCGACGCGTCCCGCGCGGGGACCCCGGACTCACTCATACCGTTCCTCTCCACCACCGAACCGACTGTCCGGCGAGCACCGGCCTGTCGACCGGACCAGCAGGCTGCCTGTCGCGAACGCAGCCGTTCAGCACCCTAACGCCCGCTTGGTCGTGGGCGTGTTCGGATCAGTGCCTTCCGGGTCCGCTCGTAGCGCCGACCGGCCCACGCTTCCTCGACGGCGCGCGATCAGGTCGGCACGCGGCTCAGCTGCGCCGTCGATGCCCGCCCGAACGACGAGCCCGCCGCGCGAACCAACGCCCGTCGACCCGGTCCAAAGCGATCGACTGGCTGAACGCGTTGCTCAGATTCTCGGCGGTGAGCACGTCGTCCAACAACCCCTGCCCGACGACCTCCCCCTCCTTGAGCAACAGCGCGTGGGTGAAGCCGGGCGGAATCTCCTCGACGTGGTGGGTCACCAAGACCATCGCGGGGGCGTCGGGATCGGCGGCCAGATCACCGAGCCGTTCGACCAGTTCCTCCCGACCGCCCAGGTCCAGACCCGCGGCCGGTTCGTCCAGCAGCAGCAGTTCGGGATCGGTCATCAACGCGCGCGCGATCAGCACTCGCTTGCGTTCGCCTTCGGACAGCGTGCCGTAGGTGCGATCGGAAAGATGTTCCGCGCCCAGGGTTTCCAGCATGTCCACGGCGCGTTCGGTGTCGATGTCCTCGTACCGTTCGCGCCAGCGGCCCAGCACCGCGTAGCCGGCCGAGACCACCAGGTCACTGACCTTCTCGTCGACCGGGATCCGGCTGGCCACCGCCGCGGAGGACAACCCGATGCGGGGTTTGAGTTCGCTGATGTCGACGCGACCCAGGGTCTCCCCCAACAGGTTCGCCACACCGGAGGTCGGATGTAGTTCGGCGGCAGCCATTCTCAGCAGCGAGGTCTTGCCCGCCCCGTTGGGGCCGAGCACCACCCAGCGTTCGTCGAGCTCGACTTGCCAGGAGACGGGGCCGACCAGGGTTCGGCCCGAGCGGCGGATGGTCACGTCGGAGAAGTCGATGAGCAGATCGGGATCGGGTTGCGACACGCGCTCCATCTTGGCCCACGCGAGCGCTCAGCGCAGCGACCACCCCGTGTGGGTTTCGTCGGTTCTCGATGTCACCGGTTCACGCGGACTGCGAACTTCGGTGCGCAACATCCGCGCGGCGACGAACGACACGGGCACCGACAGCACAACCCACACGATCAGGATCACCACAATCGTCGTCATCATCGCGGAACCTCCCTGTGCCTCGATGCGCTGTGCGTTACGTATACCCGCGTGGCGGCGATGTCACACGCGGCTGTTGCGGCGAGTCGCGAAAACCGCAATCCAACCGTCGGATTCGCCCGCGCGTGTCGAACCTCAGGCCTGTGCGGGGACCGCGATCACCGTCATCGAACCGGGCGCCACCTCGGTGAACCCGGCGTCGCGCACCGCGACCGCGCGGCCCGCGGTCACCTGGGCGACCAGCTCGGCCCACTGTGTCGGATCGGCGTCGCGCACAGCGCAACCGAACCCGTGCCGCGCCCATTCCGCGACCGCGTCAAGGGGCAGCGCACCCGCCAACAACATGCTCGCGTGACCGACTTGCGCGGCAGCCTTGCCCACCGACATCTCCAACGCGGCGTTGACCCACAGCACCGGCAGGGTGGGATCCACCGGACCCGGTTCGTCGTGTTCGAGGTCGGTGCCGCCGATTTGGAGCTTGCGGATGCGCGTGTCGATGTCGCCGACCGGGCCCGGCACGAATGCCCGCGCCTGCGCGCCGTCGACCTCGACCGTCACCCCGTCGACCTCACCTGCCGCCAGCCACTGCGCCCCGCGCGCCCGTCGCGCGACCTTCCTGATCCGCGACCGTTTCCACGCCAGATACCGCGGCTCCCACTCCCCGCCCGGCCCCGAGCGCGGGTCCATACACACCGCCACCGCGGCGGCCGCCGCGGCTTCCAGTAGCGAACTACGCACCGGCGGTTCGGCTTTGGGGATGTGCAGCACCATCTGCATGGCCTGCACCATCGCCGGGTCGTCGGGGTCACCCGCGCCGCCGTAGCCGCGCGCGAGTTCGGCGTGGCGCTGGGCGAACGCGGCGGGGTCGTCGGTGATCTGCTCGGTGCTGTCTGGTTCGTCGCTCATGTCGATGAATCAGCCTAATTGAGCCGGGCGACAGGTTCGTGTGGCCCCGCAGGCCGTGGGCCTCATCGCGGAATTCGCATGATCAATAGCCGAGATGCGACGATGCCGGTCGATAGCCGACGCCTCGAACCGATATGAAGATCGAATTCGTTGCGAATTACACTTCCAGACCGGTCGTCATTCTATTTCGATCCGGGCTCGACGCTCGGAATTGCGCAATCAATTCGTTATCAGAATTAGAGATTAATTGGCCTTATAGCGCCCTGACCTGCGAATGTAAATATTCCAGTCAAGCCCTTTTGCCGCAATCCCGGGCGCGGAGAAGCCCACTTCGGATACCGTAATCAGCGGAATATGAACCCCGGATACCGACCGGTTCATACGCCTAGATCTGCGATCGAAAAGGGGAGATCATGCGAATTCTCTTGATAACCAGCGCATTCAACAGCCTATCCCAACGCATCCACGCGGAACTACGCGCCCGCGGCCACCACCTCGGCGTCGAACTCGCCCTGGACGACGACCAGCTCCGCGCGGGGGTAACCCGATTCGCGCCGGATCTGATCATCGCCCCGATGCTCACCACCGCCATACCCAGCGACATCTGGACCACCCACCCGGTACTGATCGTGCATCCCGGACCGAAGGGCGACCGTGGCCCGTCCTCGCTGGACTGGGCGATCAGTACCGGCGCCCGCGAATGGGGCGTGACCGTGCTGCAGGCCGAGGCGGAAATGGACGCGGGTCCGATCTGGGCATCCGTGCCGTTCCCGGTCACTGCCTGCGGCAAGAGCGAGCTGTACCGCAACGAGGTGTCCGATGCGGCCGTAGAGGCGGTGCTGCTGTCGGTAGAGCGATTCGCCAGTGGCACTTACGAACCCGAGTCCCTGGACTACACCCGACCCGACGTGCGCGGCTGCCTGCGCCCCTATTACAGCCAGGACCGCCGCCGAATCGACTGGTCCGCCGACACCACCGCCGACATCCTGCGCACCCTGCGAGCCGCGGACTCCCAACCCGGCGTGCTCGACGAGCTGTTCGGCACGCAGTACTTCCTGCACGGCGGCCACAACGAGGACCAGCTGCGCGGCGATCCGGGCGCGGTGATCGCCACCAGGGAGGGCGCGATCTGCCGCGCTACCGTCGACGGCGCCGTCTGGCTCACACACCTGCGCGCACGCCGAACCGCTGGCGGCCCAAGGCCATTCAAACAGGCTGCAGCAGAAGTGCTGCGCGACAACATGATCGACGTGCCCGAAGTGCCGATCACCCCTTCCGCGGCCGCCTCCCGCGACACCTGGTCGCAAGTGCGATACCGCGAACGTGACGGCGTCGGCTTCCTCGAGTTCAGCTTCGCAGGCGGCGCCATGAGCACCCAGCAGTGCGAACAACTGCTGGCCGCCTACCGCGACGCGTGCGCGCGCTCGGTGAGCGTGCTGGTGCTGGGTTCCCCGCGCGACTTCTTCTCCAACGGCATCCACCTCGACGTCATCGAATCCGCACCCGATCCCGCCCTGGAATCGCTGCGCAATATCAGCGCGATGAACAACCTCGTCGAAGCCATCCTCACCACCACCGACACCTTCGTGATCGCGGCGTTGGCGGGCAATGCCGCAGCAGGCGGGGTGATGCTCGCGCTGGCCGCGGACGAAGTGTGGTGCCGGGAGGCGTCGGTGCTCAACCCGCATTACGAGCTGATGGGGCTCTACGGTTCGGAGTACTGGACCTATTCGCTGCCCCGTCGAGTCGGCGCGGCCACCGCAACCCGACTGACCAGCGAACCACTACCGCTGGGCGCTCGCTCAGCCGCTGCGCTCGGCTTGATCGACCGAGTGATCGCCGGCGACCCCGAGGGTTTCCGTGCGCGAGTATGTCGCGACGCGGGCCTGCTCGCCCGCGATCCCGACTTGACCACCCGCCTGGTCGAGAAGAAGCGCAGGCTCGCAGCCGACGAAGCGGTCAAACCACTGGCGACCTACCGCGCCGAGGAAATGGCCCACATGCTCGAGAACTTCTTCGCCGACAACAGCGAATACCACGGGCTGCGAACCGCATTCGTGCATCGCGAGCGACCCAATGCCACACCGCCGCACCTGCTCGGCGACCCGCCGCACTAACTCACTCGAACCTCGACGACGAACGTGGGGTCGGGGTCGACCGACAGCTGACCGCCGGGCCCGTAGGTGAACTCGAGCATGGTCACACCACGCTCGACCGTGCGGAACGGCCACACCACGGTGCCGCCCTCGCTGGTCGGCCCGCCGTCGGCGACCACCGCGCCCGGCTCGTCGTTGATCTGCTCCCACTGCTGGATCGAGGCGGGGTCCTGCGGCAAGCGAACCAGCACCCGCTGACCCGCAGTCGCTTCGACAGTCGTGCCGTTGGCCGACTGCTCGATCGTCAACGGGGCAAGCCCGGCTTGGGGCGCGACGGTGGCCGGCTGGGTGACGTCGTAGGGCTGCGCCTTGTCGTCACCACACCCGACCAGCGCAGTCAGCGCGGCAACAACCAGCAATGTCCTACGCACAACAACCTCCCGTGACCAGCGGTGACGTGCCTGTGTGGTCACTCTACGTCGCGTAGGACCTATCTCCCGAGAAGTGGCACCCGTCGCACGCCACCGTCGCGCGCGTCCGCGGCCTCGACCTCGTCGCGCGTGACGCCGAGGATGAACAGCACCGCGTCCAGGTACGGATGCGACAGCGCCGTGTCGGCCACTTCACGCAGCGCGGGCTTGGCATTGAATGCCACGCCGAGTCCGGCCGCGTTCAGCATGTCGATGTCGTTGGCGCCGTCGCCGACCGCCACGGTCTGCTCCATCGGCACGCCCGCCTCGGCGGCGAACTTGCGCAGCGCGGTCGCCTTGAACGCCCGGTCGACGATCTCGCCGACCACCCGTCCGGTGAGCTTGCCGTCGATGATCTCCAGGGTGTTCGCCTGCACGAAATCCAGTTCCAGCTCGTGCGCGAGGGGTTCGATCACCTGGCGGAAACCGCCGGACACCACACCGCAGTGGAAGCCGAGCCTGCGCAACGTGCGAATCGTGGTGCGCGCGCCGGGCGTCAGTTCGATCCGGTCGGCGACCTCGTCGATCACCGACTCGTCCAGACCCTCGAGGGTGGCCACTCGCTGACGCAGCGATTCGGCGAAGTCGATCTCGCCGCGCATGGCCGCCTCGGTGACCTCGCGGACCTGCTCCTCGACGCCGGCGTGCGCGGCCAGCATCTCGATCACTTCACCGGTGATCAGGGTGGAGTCCACATCGAACACGATCAGGCGCTTGGCACGTCGTGCCAGTCCGGCCCGTTCGACGGCGATGTCGACCCGCTCGGCTACGGCCACCTCGGCCAGGGCGGTGCGCAGGCGCGCGTCGCCCTCGGGGGTGGTGTCGGTGGCGGTGACCATGAGTTCCATGCCGACCACCGGGTAGTCGGCGATGCCGCGGATGGAGTCGATGTTGGCGCCGCGGGTGGCCAGTTCGCGCGAGATCGCGCTGAACGCCCGCGCGGTGACCGGTGCGCCCAACACCACGATGGCGTGGGTGGACATCGGCGGCTTGCCGATCTGCGCGTCGACCGACACGTCGACCTGCATGCCGACGGTGTTCATGGCCTCTTCGAGCTCGTCCTGCAACGCCTCCGGGTCGTTGGGACACGACACCAGCACGCCGAGGGTGAGTCGACCCCTGATGACCACCTGCTCCACGTCCAGCAGGCTCACCTGGTGCCGGGACAACGTCGCCAGCAGCACCGATGTGACGCCGGGTCGGTCCGGTCCGGTGACGGTCACGAGAACTGTGGTGCTGGCCAAGTCGATCTGCTCCGTTCGATTACCCACAAAAAGAGTGTGCACCTACTGGTGACCCAGCAGGTGCACACCCTGGTCTTTCGGTGGTGTCTTACTTCTTCGCGAGCGCGCTTTCCGAGACGTGCGTGTGCTTGCTCGAGCCCCAGCCCACGTGCGCTTCGGCCTTCATCCGCTCGACCATGTGCGGGTAGTGCAGCTCGAACGCGGGGCGCTCGGACCGGATCCGCGGCAGTTCGTAGAAGTTGTGGCGCGGCGGCGGGCAGGTGGTGGCCCACTCGAGCGAGTTGCCGTAACCCCACGGGTCGTCGACCGTGACGACCTCGCCGTAGCGGTAGCTCTTGAACACGTTCCAGATGAACGGCAGCATCGACGAACCGAGGATGAACGCGCCGATCGTGGAGATCGTGTTCAGCGTGGTGAAACCGTCCGAGGGCAGGTAGTCGGCGTAGCGACGCGGCATGCCCTCGGCGCCCAGCCAGTGCTGGACCAGGAACGTGGTGTGGAAGCCCACGAAGGTGGTCCAGAAGTGCCACTTGCCCAGACGCTCGTCCATCATGCGGCCGGTGATCTTCGGGAACCAGAAGTAGATACCGGCGAAGGTCGCGAACACGATGGTGCCGAACAGCACGTAGTGGAAGTGCGCCACGACGAAGTACGAGTCGGTGACGTGGAAGTCCAGCGGCGGCGAGGCCAGGATGACACCCGACAGACCACCGAAGAGGAACGTGACCAGGAAGCCGATCGACCACAGCATCGGTGTCTCGAAGGTCAACTGCCCCTTCCACATGGTGCCGATCCAGTTGAAGAACTTCACACCGGTCGGAACCGCGATGAGGAAGGTCATGAAGGAGAAGTACGGCAGCAGCACCGCGCCAGTGGCGTACATGTGGTGCGCCCACACCGCGATCGACAGCGCCGCGATACCCAGCGTCGCGTAGACCAGCGTGGTGTAACCGAAGATCGGCTTACGGCTGAACACCGGGAAGATCTCCGACACGATGCCGAAGAACGGCAGCGCGATGATGTAGACCTCGGGGTGGCCGAAGAACCAGAACAGGTGCTGGTAGAGCAGGATGCCGCCGGTGGCCGGGTCGTAGATGTGACCGCCCAGGTGGCGGTCGTAGGCCAGACCGAACAGCGCCGCGGTGAGCAGCGGGAACGCCAGCAGCACCAGAACGCTGGTGACCGCGATGTTCCAGGTGAAGATCGGCATGCGGAACATGGTCATGCCGGGTGCGCGCAGGCAGACCACGGTGGTGAGCATGTTGACGCCACCGAGGATGGTGCCCAGACCCGACACGGCCAGGCCAAGGATCCACAGGTCGGTGCCGACGCCGGGCGAGTGCAGGATGTCGGTGAGCGGCACGTACGCCGTCCAGCCGAAGTCCGCCGCGCCGCCGGGGGTCACGAAGCCCGCGGTCGCCATGGTGCCGCCGAACAGGTACAGCCAGTAGCTGAACGCGTTCAGTCGCGGGAAGGCGACGTCGGGGGCGCCGATCTGCAGCGGCAAGATGATGTTGGCGAAGCCGAACACGATCGCCGTGGCGTAGAACAGCAGCATGATCGTGCCGTGCATGGTGAACAGCTGGTTGAACTGTTCCGGCGAAAGGAACTGCAGACCCGGTCGGGCCAACTCGGCGCGCATCAGCAGCGCCATGAGTCCGCCGACCAGGAAGAAGCTGATCGCCGTCACCAGGTACATCACACCGAGGACCTTGGGGTCGGTGGTGGTGACCGCCTTGTAGAGGAACGAACCCTTGGGCCCGGTCCGAGCCGGATACGGTCGAGTCGCTTCCAACTGAGGGACTGGCCTGGGCTCTACCGCAGTCACTGATCCTCCTGAAGATGCCTGTACGTCACTCGCAAGCGTCGGCCACGTTTCGGGAACGAACAGCAGCAGACATGCGTTGGAGTGAATCGTAAACCGTGCTGCCGCAGCATTCCGCGCGGGTCCTACTCTGTGTCGTATTCGGCGCGCCGTAGTTCGCGTTCCCGATCTTCCTCCGCAGGTCGCGTGGGTGCAATGGTTGTCGGCGATGACTTTTCGGCGCCCGGCGCGTCATGATCGATGACGACGCCCGCACGTGTCAGCGTCTGAATGCGCTACCCCTTCAGCCGAGGAGAGTCATGTCGTTCAGTCCGAAACCCGGCGATCCCACCTGGGTCGACCTCTACACCACCGATCTCGACCGCGCGATCGCCTTCTACGGCGACCTGTTCGGCTGGACCGCCGAACGCGGCGGCGAGGAGTTCGGTGGCTACACCACCTTGCGCAAAGACGGCCGTGCGGTCGCGGGCGCGATGGGTCGGCACGACGATCCCGGCGACCCGTACCCCGACCGGTGGACGGTCTACCTGAACTCCCCCGACGCGCTGTCGACCACGGCCAAGGCCAGCGAAGCCGGCGGCAATGTGATCGTGGAACCGATGGCGATCGGCGACCTGGGCGCGATGGCGGTGATCGCCGACGTGGGCGGAATCGGCGTCGGTGTCTGGCAACCCGACACGTTCGCCGGTTTCGAATCGGTGGGCATCGTGGCCGACGGCGAATGGAACGACCACATCGGCGTCCCGTCCTGGTTCGAACTGATGACCCGCGCCTACGACCAGTCGCTGCTGTTCTACCAAAACGTCTTCGGCTGGCGCGACCTGCTCACCGTCGCCGACACCGACGACTTCCGCTACACCACCATCCACGCCGTACCCCCCATGGGCGGCGGCATCATCGACGCCACCGGCCACCTCGCCGAAGGTGTCCCCGGCTCGTGGACGGTCTACTTCGGCGCCGACGACGTCGACAAAACCGCCGAACAGACCGTGGCCCTGGGCGGCACCATCGCCTTCGAACCGATGAACACCCCCTACGGCCGCCTGGCCGGACTCGTGGACCCGATGGGCGCGCACTTCAGCATCGGCGGCAACGCGCGCTGAGCCGATGATCGGCGACGGTGCTGACGCGAGGCGAGATGTCGGCACCGTCGGATAGGCTCGGTGCACGCTGCGGACAGAGTCTTCCGAGAACCTGTTCTGGGGTGCGGCGTGTGACCGATCCGGGGGGAAAGATGTCTGACGAGCCGTCAATCGAACGCGCCGTGTCCACGCCGAGCCGACTGATCACGGTGGCCGCCCTGACCGGTGCGGTATTGCTGCTGGGCGGTATCGCGGCAGCGTTCTACAGCCAATACTTCGCGCCGATAACCCTGCCGTCAGATGAGCCCGACAGCAGCCGATTTCCCGCCCGAATCGTCTGGGGCACCCTCGCCATCGGGGTCGTCGTGGCCGCGATCAGTGGTTATGTCGTCGTACGCGGCCGCAAACCGGATGCCGGCGCCGACAGTGCCACGGCGGCCGGCGTGCTCGCGCTGCTGTTGGCACTGGCCGGTGCGGGCATGTTCGTCATCACGGCGCACATTCCGTCGACGTATGAACGGCTCACCTCGAACTCCGTGGCCACTACCCGTATCCCGTTCGCGATCGCCGGACTGATCCTGGTCATCGGCGGGGCTATCGCGATGTTCGCCCTGGTGTCGAAGCCGCGCGCGCTGGCGATCTCCCGTCCGGTGATCGCCGTCGGGTTGTCGCTGGGTGCGGTCCTGTGTACAGGCGTGACGGGTTTCGCGCTGCACGCGGGCGATGACGGTCGAAATATCGACCACGTGCGAGCGCGCGACACCACCGTGCCTGCCGGACCCGCCAGGATCGCCACCGCGAAGTTCCGGATCTCGGTGGCGGCCGACCCCCTGGTCAACTCCGTCATCACGGCCGGAGCGGGGTTCGTCGTCTCGTCCATGCACGGGATCACCGCCTACGACGGCGCGACAGGTGCCGAACGCTGGCACTATCGGCGGGTCTCGGGCACCGTGCGAAATTCGCCGCTGGACACTCGATCATTGGAGTCCGAGCGCGTCGTGCTCACCCTGTGGGACAACGGCGGTTGGATTGCCTTCGACTCGCTCACGGGCGAATTGCTGTGGAGCGACAGCGATTTCACCCGGCGTCCCTCCGCAGCCCGGTCCGAGCTGATTCCTGGTGCCTTGTTGATCACCAGCAGCGAGGCGAACGAGTTGTCGCGATTCGATGCCCGCACCGGGCGTCGGTTGTGGACTGGGCCTGCCGCACCGCAGGACTGCCGATCGAAATCCAGTACCGAAGCGGTCACCGCCACACGCATCTATCGAATATTCGTGTGCTCGGGAGGTTCTGCGACCATCGCGGTCACAACGTGGGATCCGGCTTCCGGCTCGATGACTGGTCGCCGCACGATCGCGGCACCCGGCGCCCGGTATGTGATCTCCAGTGACGCGGTCGCGTTCGAGGACGGATTCGTCTCGGTCCAGTGGCTCCAGAAGGGCGGCCAACGTCAGCTGTGGCTGCGGCCTGCCGTCGACATCGACGTCACCGAGATCATCGAGTCCGATGACGATGTCGTCGCGACCGGCGGTGCGGGCGGCCTGATCCTCGTCGAGGGGCGTGGCGCGACTCTCGACATCGTCGACCTCGACGGCCCCGCTGCTCCGCTCCCGCTCAGCGGTGTCTCCCCTATGCTGAATCCGATATTCGCCGCCGATCGGATCGTCGGCCTCGGCGCCATCCCAGATCAGCACGTGGTCCAGACGTGGGACCCAGCCACCGCCGCCATCGACTCGACCGTGCCCGTGGGGCCACTGACCGACCTCAGCGATCGACAGCTGCTTCGGGCGCCCGGTGCGCTGTTGGTGGTCATGTCCCACCGCGACACCGGCACCGTCGAAATCGTCGGCCTGGGTTGACCGCGATCCACCGGCCCACCGCAGCAGCGCGGATTGCGCCCAGTACCCTCGTCCGCATGCCGGTGAGCACCCGATTCCATCGCACGATCGCCGCCGTCGCCCTGCTGTGCACGGCGGCGCTCGCTGCGGGTTGCGCGGACAAGCACGACGACGCGAGCACGATCATTCGCACCACCACCAATATCGCGGGTGCGGGTGTGGTGGGTGCTGATCGCGATACCGCGACCGCGTGCGCGTTGCCCAGCGCGCCGGATCAGAGTTCGACCCGCACGGTCACCCATACCGCCGGTGTCTCGCAGGTCCCCGCCGACCCGCTGCGCATCGTCGTGCTCACCACCTCCGCGTTGGACGCGGCGTGCGCGTTGGGTCTGTGGGAGCGGGTCGCGGGCGCGGTCACCCTCGACGGCGACCGCACGCAACCGATGTACCTGGGGTACGGCGTGGTGAAGGTGCCCAGTGTCGGCCCGCTCGGCGCACCCGATCCCGCCCGTATCGCCGAACTGAAACCCGATCTCATCCTCGGCGACATCGCCCCTGCCGCAGGCGGTTACGACGCACTGAGCAAGATCGCGCCCACCGTGCTGATCGGCGCGGGCGGCAGCTGGCAATCCGACTTCGCCGCCTATGCCGCGGGCATGAACCGCAGCGACGCCGCCGACACCGCCATGCAGTCCTACCTCACCGAGGCCCACGACCTGGGCCCCGCCCTCAACGCAGCCCAATCCCAAGCCTCGGTCCTGCGCTTCACCCCCGACACCATCGCCGTGCAAGGCACCGAAACCTTTGCCGCCCAAGTCCTTTCCGACGTCGGCGTCCAACGCCCCACCGCCCAACGCGGCCCGTCCTTCGACATCACCGAGTCCGACCTGGCCACCAAGGCCGAAGGCGACATCATCTACGTGATGTTCGAAGGCCCCGAAGGCGAAGCCAACGGCAAAAAGATCCTGCGCTCGACCCAGTTCGAAGAACTCGGCGCCGCCACCGACAAACGCGTCTTCGCCGTCGACGACAAGATCTGGCACACAACAGGTCTCACCGCCGCCCGAGCCATCCTCACCGACCTCCGCAACAGCCTCAACGGTTACGTCACCGACTGATCGGGACATGGACACCATCCCCGTCAGCGAAGCCGAGGCACGACTCGACGAGCTGGTCGACAAAGCCGACCGCGAGCACGACCACTTCATTCTCACCCACAACGGTAGAGAGCGAGCGATCCTGGTCGGCATCAGCGAATGGGAGTCGATCCAGGAAACGATGTCCGTATTCGCCAACCAACGCCTCCGTGAAGAGTTGACGCAAACCGCCGCCGACGACGCTGCCGGAAACCTCACCACTCACGAGGAGATGACCGCGATTATGATTCAACGCCTGAATCCTGGCTCACGGCTACGAGATTCGGGACGCCTACCGACCTGATCGTCGGGTCTGTTATGTGTCGTCGAGAAGATCGTCGAGGTCGACGGGATCCTCGTCATCGAGGGGAACCGGCGTGGTTGGTCGGCCAGAGAGTTTCACGGAGACGCCGAGGGTGGAGATCACGCGCATGACCATGTCCAGTGGCGCGGAGCTCTTCTGGCCGGCCTCGAACGCGTTGAGCCACTGTCGGCCGACGCCTGCCATCGAGGCCAGGGCCTGCTGAGTCACGTCTTCGGCGATTCTTGCCTCGCGCAGGGCAGGACCGAGGTCGTCTGGTCTGGATACCTCGATTGTCGCCATTTGAAGACATTAACATTTGTCGCCATACGACGACAAGAGTGCGGGGTGGAACCCGGCGTTGCGCAAAACCGATTCTCGGCAACGTCGCGCCCCCTACCCTGGAATCGATCATCATCTCTCCGGGGGAGTCTCACCATGCCTGTGCACCACAACCACGCCGACATCCACTTCACCGATACCGGTGTGGGCAGGCCGGTCGTGCTGTCTCATGGGTTTCTCATGGATGCGACGATGTTCGATCGCACGCGGGACATGTTCGTGCGGAGCGGTTTTCGGGTCATCGCTGTTGATGCCCGGGGTTTCGGGCGCACCGAAGCCGACCCCGCCGCGTCCTTCACCTATTGGGATCTCGCGGATGACATCGCGGCCGTGCTGGACCACCTCGCTATTGCAGGACCCGTCACTGTCGGTGGCATGAGCCAGGGTGGTTACACCGCGCTGCGATTCGCCCTGCGCTATCCCGACCGCACCCGCGCGCTGATCCTGGCCTCGACAACAGCGCGCGCGAACACCGCCGACGAAACCGCGCAGTACCGCTCCATGGCCGCCACCTGGACCGACCCACGCGCCCTGCTGGAACCACAGGCCCGCGCCCTGGCTCCCCTACTCATCGGCGGCACCGCGCAGGACCAGGACCACTGGATCAACCGCTGGCTGGGCGACCCGCGCCGCACCCGCACCACCGCAGCCTGGGAAACCCTGGCAACCCGTGACGAGATCACCCATCGTCTGCACGAAATCAATTGCCCAGCACTGGTTTTGCGCGGTCACGCCGACCAGGCAGGCGGCACCGCCGACGACGCGTCATCGCTGGCCGAACGCCTCACCGGCGCAGCAGGCATCTCCACGGTGATCGCAGGCCCGACCGCAGGCCACGGCGTGTGGTGGACCCACCCCGAAGCCGTCGCCCACTGCACCCTGTCGTTCCTGCACAGCCTGTACACCGCCGAACAATCACGGGCGTCGGCTTGACCCGCCCGCCCGGAAGTCGGGCCGAGTGTTCACTTAGTTGAACGAGCCCCAGCGGCCGCCAACCCCAAGTGCACGATGTCGGCGAACGACATGAGATCTCTGATGAGCGTGTCGATTTCGCCCGAGGTTCCCGCGTCGGTGTGATGGAGCCAGTCGGCGACGGTGTCGAACAGGCCGCCGATGGTCGATACCGCGAGCGCGTGCAAGTCGATGTCGATCCCACCCTCGGGCACGAAACCGTATTCGCGCCAGAGGGTTTCGAGAAATTGTGCCGCCCACCGACGGTTGGTGCGACGTTGCTTTTCGACTTTGGCCGAAATGCCGCTGGCCTCACCGAAAGTCACCTTCGCCACGCGCGGATCGTCCACCAGCGAGTGGGCGAAGGTGGCGATCACGACCGAGATCACTTCGTCGCGCTCGCCCGAGGATTCCATCAGCGCGGCCGCGACCGCCTGTTGGGAGCGGTCGCTGAGTTGTTGGAGCAGGGCTAGGTAGCAGGCCTCTTTGCTGTCGAACAGTTCGTAGAAGGCCTTGTTGCCGACGAAGGCGGTCTGGCAGATCTGCTCGATCGCGGTGTTGACGTAGCCGTCGGCGGCGATCAGCTCGAACGCGGCGGACAGGATCTGGTCACGTCGGCGCGCTCTGCGCTGTTCGGCGTCCAACCCCTGGATGCGTCGCCCGCCTTCGCTGCGGGGCTTGGTGCTGTTGTCGGTCGACGTCACGCTGCTCAGCTTACCGATCACCCAATTCGAACAAGCGCTCTTGTTTTGAATAAGACCGCGTGCTGTAATCGGGATCACCTACTGAAGGAGTCGCCATGCAGCGCCGCACGGCAACAACCACCCGCCCCCGACGGTGGGGCGCGATCGCCCTACCGCTGATCGCCGTCGCCGCCTTCGCGGGCCCGGCCACCGCCGACGAACTGCCCAGCGAGTCACAGGTGTATCCGGCCGTGGTCCCGATCCCGACCCCGGACAACGACCCCTGGTATGCGGATCCAGCCGATTTCGGCGGCTTCGCCAACGGTGACGTGATCCGCTCCCGCGTCGTGCAGACCTACGCGCTGGCCGTTCCGGTCCCCGTGCACACCACGCAACTGCTGTTCCGCAGCACCGACGCCCGCGACAATCCGATCGCGACCGCGACCACCGTGCTCACCCCCGGCATCCCGTGGCTGGGCCCCGGCCCGCGCCCGCTGATTTCGTATCAGGAGGCGATCGACAGCCTCGGCCAACAGTGCAACCCCTCTTACACCTTGCGCGCCGGGCTCCAGAAGGAGATCAGCCTGCTCGGCCAGTTCCTGGCGGCGGGCGCGGCGGTGGCCGTGACCGATTTCGACGGCAAGAAGAACACGATCATGTCGCCGTCGGAGGGGCGGATGGTGCTGGATGGCATCCGCGCCGCCCAGCGGGCCGGCCTGGGGCTCGAGGCGTCGCCGGTCGGTCTGTGGGGCTATTCCGGTGGCGGCAATTCGTCGGCCTCGGCGGCGGAACAGCGACGTTCCTACGCCCCTGAGCTCGATCTTCGCGGCAGTGCGCAGGGCGGTATCCCTGGCAACAAGGTCGCGATCGCACCGTTCGCGATGTCGGGCCAGCAGCCGCAGGCCAACTTCACCGGGTGGCTGGCGATTCTCGGCCTCGCTCGCGAGTACCCCGAGTTCGATCAGGCTCTGCAGCAGTACCTCACGCCCGAAGGCAAGCAGGTGGCCGCGGAGCTGAACGGCCGCTGCCTCTACACGACGTTCGTGTCGACACTGCTGCGTCCGGTAGCCGACTATCTCACCGATCCCCAAGCGGCACTGGATCATCCGGCGGTGCGCGCGGCGTTGACCGAGGCGAGCTTCGGTCGACCGGAGAACACCCCGGACATCCCGCTGCTGATGTGGCACTCCACCACCGATCAACTGCTGCCCGCCGAGCTGGCGATCGACGACATCGCCCGTGTCTACTGCGAACGCGGCGTGAACATGCGGATGTTCAAAGTCCCTGCGACCGAACACATCAGCGCCGAGATCATTCCCGAGCTGGGCACTGTCGCGTGGTTGCTGGCCGTGACCGCCGGTGCCGATCCCGGGCCGCGAGTATGTTGAGCGCGGTGCGCCGCGGGGCACTGATCGTTGCCGCAGTGTTCGCCGTCACGGTCACACCCGCGTTCGCACAGCCACTCCCCAGCGAGCAGCAGGTGTATGACCTTCTGCCACTGCAGAATCCGCGCGATGACGCGTGGTACTCGGCACCGGACAACCTCGGTGAACTGTCCAACGGCCAGATCGTGCGCACCAGGGACATCCAGTCCTACGCCCTCGGTATCCCGATCCCGGTCGCCGCACGCCAGATCCTGTACCGCAGCAGCGACTCTCGCGGTAGACCCCTGGTCACCGCGACCACCGTGCTCATTCCGGGTATCCCCTGGGTGGGCAGCCCCCGACCGCTGGTCTCGTTCCAAGAGGCGATCGATTCGCTTGCCCCCGTGTGCAATCCGTCCTACACCCTGCGGGCGGGCACGTTCAAAGAGATCGCTGTCATCCAGTACTTCCTGGAACAGGGCATGGCGGTGTCCATCCCCGACTTCGACGGCCAGCACAATTTCTGGCTCACCCCGGCCGAAGGCCACATGGTGCTCGACGGGCTTCGTGCGGCAAGGTCGGATCCCACACTGGGACTGGCTGATTCAGGTATCGGCCTCTACGGATATTCCGGCGGTGGCAGCGCGAGCACCTGGGCCGCGGAACTGCACGCCACCTACGCGCCCGAACTGCCGATCCTCGGTGTCGCGGCGGGTGGGGTTCCGTCGGAGAAACGGGCGATCGTCGAGGTGGGGGTCCGCCGAGAGCTCAACCTCACCAGTTGGGGTGTGTGGACCATGCTGCTCGCGCTGTCCCGCGAATTCCCCGATGTGGTGAACCTGAACGAGCTGGTCAACGACGAGGGCCTCGAGATCCTTCGCGATCTGGAAGACCGATGCGTGTACACGATCGGCGCCACCGGAACACTGAAGCAGGTCGTCAACTACCTGAAAGATCCAGCAGCACTGCAAGATCCACGGCTGATAGCCCTGCTCGACGAGACGACACCCGGACGCGACGGCACCCCACCGCGCATGCCGCTGCTGATGTGGCACTCCACCACCGACGAGATCCTGCCCTACGAATCCACCGTCGGCCCCTTGGTCGACCGCTACTGCCGCACCGGCGCCGACCTGCGCTACCTGCCGATCCCGCTGTCGGAGCACTTCCTCGCCGCCGTCACCGGCATCCCCGCCGCGATGGGCTGGCTGAGCCTGCAGGTGCGCGGCGGCCCCATCCTCCCCCGCACCTGCTGACCAGGAGAAATCATGAACATCTCCACGCTCGCGCACACCGCGCGAACCTCCCTGCGCCAGATCCGCGTCATGCAGCGGGCCGGCATCATCGACCTGCGCAACCCACCCCAGGTCGTGCGCACCGCCGCCACCATGCGCGCCTACGGCCCCATCGCGGGCGGCATCCGCACCTCCGCGCGACGAACCCCCGACCGGATCGCGCTCATCGACGGCGACCGCAGAATCTCCTACCGCGAACTCGACGCCCGCACCGACGCGATCGCCGCCCACTGGCACGCCGCGGGACTCGACCGGACACACACCATCGGCGTGCTGTGCCCCGACGGTGCACGCCTGGTCGAAACCATGGCCGCCGCAGCGAAACTCGGCGCTCGACTGGTGCTGCTCAATACCGGATTCGGTGCGGCGCAGTTACGCGACGTGCTGGCCAGGGAGCAGGTCCGCGCCCTGGTACTTGACCCGAGCCTGGCCGCACTGGCCGACGATCTGCCCGGCGACGTCACCCTGCTCGAAGCAGACGCCTCGCCCGGCGCCGAACCCCTACCCGCGCCGGCTGAGCAAGCGGGTTTCGTCCTGCTCACCGGTGGCACGACCGGCACGCCGAAGGGTGCGCCACGTCGCGTCGAATCACCCCTGGCCGCAGCGCAATTCGTAGATCGCGTGCCGTTGCGGCGTGGCCAGACCGTCTTGCTGTGTGCGCCTTTGTTCCACGGCACCGCCCTGTCGCAGTTCATCGTGTCCCTGAATCTGGGGTCGACGATCGTGCTGCACGGCCGGTTCGACGCCGCCCGCGCACTGTCCCAGATCGCCGAACACCGCGCCGACATGGTGGTGCTGGTCCCCACGATGCTGCGCCGCATTCTCGATCTCGGCCCAGAGGTGTTGTCCGCCAACGACACCACCTCGTTGCGCATCATCTTCACCGCCGGCGCGGCCCTGCCGTCGTCACTGGGCACCAGGGCCATCGAGGCGTTCGGCCCGGTGATCTACAACTTCTACGGTTGCACCGAAACCGGCACCGCCACCATCGCCACCCCGCAGGACTGGATCGCCGCACCCGGAACCGTCGGTAAGGCGCCGGTCGGCATCACCGTCGCCCTCTACGACGGCGACACGCTCGTCACCGAACCCGGCGCGGTCGGCACCGTCCACGTCGGCAACGCCATCGCGATCGCCGGCTACTCGGGCGGGGGCGGCAAACAGATTCGCGGCGGCTTGATGAGCACCGGCGATCTCGGCCATTTCGATACGGGGGGAAGGCTTTTCATCGACGGCCGCGATGACGACATGATCGTCTCCGGTGGCGAGAACGTCTTCCCGGGCGAAATCGAAGACCTGCTCTATAAACACCCTGCGATCACCGAAGCGGCCGTAATCGGTGTCCCCGACGAGGAATTCGGCCAGCGCCTCGCCGCGTTCGTCGTCGCGGCAACCGAACTCGACGCCGACACCGTCCGCGCCTACGTGAAAACCCACCTCGCCCGTTTCAAAGCCCCCCGCGACGTGCTGTTCGTCGAAGAACTCCCCCGCACCCCGACCGGCAAGATCGACCGCCGCGGACTGGCCGCGCTGCGGTGACCACCACCGACGGCGGCGACGAGGGGTCGCCGCCGTCGATCGTGGTGAAACCGCTGGTAGCCGCCCGATTGCTATCATGGCCAGCAGTGATCCCGCTCCGCTGCCCAGTGCTCGAGGAGGAAACGTGGCTCAGCATTCCGACGTCCCGCCCGCGTCCGACAACGCCGCCGAGCTCGATCTGCCGTGGGCGCCCCGCGATCACAAGTGGAGCGGGCCCAAGGCCGAACACGACGCCCTGAAATGGGCTGATGGCGACGCGCTGAAGATGGCCAGCATCTATCTGTACCGCAAGCCCGGCGGCAATCCCGCGACCGAGGCCGACTACAAGTTCCCGGTCGCCGACATCATCGACGGCAAGCCAACGCTGGTGTTCCACGCGGTCACCAATGCGGCCTCACGCCTGGACGAGGCCGACATCTCCGAAGCCGATCGCCAGCGGGTCAAGCACCGAATCGGCGAGCTCTACCGGCAGGCCGGCGAGGCTTTCGGCGAGCCGTCGCTGCGTGCGCCCTGGGACCGCTGACCCGTCGCTGCGCACGAGTTGCCGTATTCGCACACTTGCTGTCGGTATTTCGACCGGCGGCGAGAAGTGTGCGAATACGGCAGGTTTTCAGAACTCCCAGTCCTCGTCTTCGGTGTTGATCGCCTTGCCGATGACGTAGCTCGAACCCGAGCCCGAGAAGAAGTCGTGGTTCTCGTCGGCGTTGGGTGACAGCGCCGACAGGATCGCCGGGTTCACCTCGCACTCGTCCTTGGGGAACAGGCCCTCGTAGCCGAGGTTCATCAGCGCCTTGTTGGCGTTGTAGCGCAGGAACTTCTTGACGTCCTCGGTGAGGCCGACCTCGTCGTACAGGTCCTGGGTGTAGTCGACCTCGTTGTCGTAGAGCTCGAACAGCAGCTCGAAGGTGTAGTTCTTCAGCTCGTCGCGCTCGGCCTGGGTGACCTGCTCGAGGCCCTTCTGGTACTTGTAGCCGATGTAGTAGCCGTGCACGGCCTCGTCGCGAATGATCAGGCGGATCATGTCGGCGGTGTTGGTGAGCTTGGCCCGCGAGGACCAGTGCATCGGCAGGTAGAAGCCGGAGTAGAACAGGAAACTCTCCAGCAACGTGGAGGCCACCTTGCGCTTGAGCGGGTCGTCACCGTTGTAGTAGCCCAGGACGATCTCGGCCTTGCGCTGCAGGTTGCGATTCTCCTCCGACCAGCGGAACGCCTCGTCGATCTCCTTGGTGGAGCACAGGGTGGAGAAGATCGAGCTGTAGCTCTTGGCGTGCACCGACTCCATGAACGCGATGTTGGTGTACACCGCCTGCTCGTGCGGGGTGATCGCGTCGGGGATCAGCGAGACCGCGCCGACGGTGCCCTGGATGGTGTCCAGCAGCGTCAGGCCGGTGAACACCCGCATGGTGAGCTGCTTCTCGTCGGGGGTGAGGGTGTTCCAGGACGGGATGTCGTTGGACACCGGGACCTTCTCGGGCAACCAGAAGTTGCCGGTCAGCCGATCCCAGACCTCGGCATCCTTCTCATCGGGCACCCGATTCCAATTGATGGCCGACGCCCGATCGATGAGCTTCATTCCGCCTCCACACCTTTCCGCCAGACCTGATGACCCGCACCTGCCCCGCGCACGAGCCTGTTCACCCAGAACACTACTCGTAGTGGGTGACAGTCTCAGGGAGCACTACAGCTTGTGTTGCGGCACGCAGAACCCGACCTGACCGGCCGAACACCCGCACCACACACGCGGCCCCCATTGTGCGGCACGATCCCCGACACACCACCATCGCACCGCCAGTGATTCGCCACATGCGAACCAACACCCGCCTCACCCGGTGAGCGTCACCACTGCCGAACCCGCTTCGCCTGGTGAGCGTCACCACTGCCCGGCACGCCCGGGCCCGGTGCGGTAGCGGGGCGCCGTTCCGGCACACTGGGGACCGAAGCGGGTCTGTAGGAGCGGGAGCTGTCCCGCGCGAGGGGGTTGTCGATGCGAATGCGTCGACCGGTGGTCGTACTCCCGAGGACATGATGCGGAACGCTCTTCCCCGCCACCTGATCCAGACAAGGAGAACCCCTGTGCGACAGCTCATTCTGCTTGCTGCGGCAGTGCTGTTGGCCGCCTGCGGAAGCGAACCCGCACCGGACTCCATGCCTCGAGGCGGATTCTGGTCCACCGCACCGGTTTCCGATCCGGACAAGCTCGCGGTGGTGCGCAAGGTCAGGGCGATCGATGTGTGCGCGTTGCTGCCTCGTGCGGCGTTGGGGACGCTGGGGACCGTGCGCGATGTCGAGAACGTGCATCCGAATCAGTGCCGGCTCAGCATCGCTGTCGACGGGCATCTCACCGGGATCGACGCGACCTGGAGTACCGGGGTGATGTTCGAGGGTGAGCCGAGCATGGACGGTCCGGTGGACGAGGAGACCATGGGCGATGTGCGGGTGCTGTTCAATGCCGAGCTCCCCGCATCCGCTGATCCGCAAGTCCGGGGGGCTTGTCAGGCGTGGGCACGGTTCGAGGCGGGGGCCGATCTGTCGTTGAGTGTGCGTGCGCCGCAGGATGCCTGCACGTCGGCGAAGGCGCTGGTGCGGATCGCGTTGAACCAGTGGCGTAAGGAACCGGCACAGGGGTCGTCGCCGGATTCGGATCGGACGGTGATCACCGGGGCTGATCCGTGCGCGGTCGCGCCGCTTCTCGGTGTCGAGGTGCCGGTGGCCGATCAGGGTGTCACCACGTGCAAGTTGGCTGTGGGTGGGCAGGCCGCGATCGTGACGGTCGACTACAACGAGGAACGATCGATCATCGACGACACTCCCGCCTTCACCGTGGGTGCGCGACAGGTGTACCGGTTCGATACGGCCCAGTCGGACTTGGCGTCGTTGTCGGCGGTGGTCGGGCCCGGCCTGGCGCCAGGGCCCACCGACGCGCTGCTGGGTCGACGCGTGCCGACCGTCTCGGTCATCGCCGATGCCGCCGTCGCGGAGAAAGTCATGCGCGAAACCCTGCCGCTGATCCCCTGAGAACAACGTCTCTGATGCTCTGAGACCACGTCGCCAGCGCGCTGAGACCACATCGCCGACCCCCTGAGACAACGTTCTGGGAACGACCTGCCGCGATGTTTGCGCGGGAGTTGCCGCGCCGGGCAGACTCGGTGGTCGGGCGCGAGTCCTGGCCCGGTTCTGTCGAGGACAGGGGTGCGGATGTATCGCAGGATGATGCTGGCTGCCGCGTTGCTGCTGTGCGCAGCGTGCGGCAGCGACGACGCGGGCAAACCACCCGATTACGCGAAGTTGCCCCCGCCGCCCCCGCCGGTGATTCCCGCCCAGCCACCGGAGTTCTGGTCGCAGGTCCCACAGAATCAGCAGCAACGCGACGAGGTCGCCCAGGCCACCCGTCAGGTCGACGTGTGCGCGCTGCTGCCCCGCGAAACCCTCGCCAAGGTCGGCGAGGTGAAGAGCGTGACCGTCGGTTTGGATTCGTGCCGGGCCGTTCTCGGCAGCGACAAGCCCGGCGAGGGCTCCACGCTGACCTGGCACGCCACCCTGTTGAGTTCGGCGTCCACCAGCACCAAGGGCTTCGTGCGCCAGATCGGCGACGTGACCGCCCGCACCATCCCCGACCGCGACACCGGCGAACCACGCGCGTGCGGCGCGACCGCCCAGTTCCCGTCCAGCGCCGCGTTCTACCTCGGCCTGTCCACCCCCGGCAAGAATCCGTGCACGGTCGCCGACGAACTGCTGCCGGGCATGCTGGACCGCTGGCGCCAGTCACCCAAGCAGGGCACCTCCCCCGACACCGCGCCGACGGTGCTGCTGGGCGCCGACCCGTGCACGGTCCGCACGAAACTGGCCGACGCCGTCCCCGACGACGAGCAGCGCCTGACCCAGTGCCTGTTCAGCTATCGCGGCGAGAAGATCACCGTCAGCTACGAATATCGGGTGCCCGAGTACCTGGCCGCCAACAGCACCGAAGACCACATCGACGGCCGCACGGTGCACCGCTCGGTCTCGGTCTACGACAGCTCGATCCCGATCTACACCGCGGCCGTCGGCCCGGAATTGCCCGCCGAATCCACCGCGTTCGGCAGGCGCATCCCGGTGGTGGAGGTGGTCGCCAAAACCGATGACGTCGCCAAGGACGTCATGGGCAAAGCACTCACGCTGTTCCCCGAACGCTAGATTCCCAACACCACCTTGGCGGTGGTGAAGTAGATGATCAGCCCGGTCGCGTCGACCAGGGTGGTCACCATCGGCGCCGACACGACGGCGGGGTCGATGCGAAACTTCTTGGCCAGCAACGGCATCGTGCCGCCGATGGTCGCCGCCCAGCCGCAGATGACCACCAGCGTGATGGCCACCACGATCGCGATCTTCGGCCCGACGAACACCGTGCCGATCAGCAGACCGGCCGCGGCCAACATGCTGCCCAGCACCAGCCCGACCCGACATTCGCGCCAGATCACCTTGAACAGATCAGAGGCCCGCACCTCGCCCACGGCCAGCGCGCGCACGCACGCGGTCGCGGCCTGCGCGCCGGCGTTGCCGCCCGCGCCGATCAGCAACGGAATGAACAGCGCCAGACTCGCCGCCTGCTCGAGCGTGGTGGCGAACATGTCGGTGACACTCACGGTCAGCGTGGCCGCGAACAGCAGCAGCATCAACCACAGCGCCCGGTAGCGCGCCAGCTGGAACACCTTGGCGGCCATGTAGTGGCCTTCCCACGGCGCCGAACCGGCCTGCTTGGCCACATCCTCGCTGTCGGCGGCTTCCAGCACCTCCATCGCGTCGTCGATGGTGAGCAGCCCGACCACCCGGTCCTCGCTGTCGACGACCACCAGGTTGATGAGGTTGGTGGAACTCATCAGCCGGGCGGCCTTCTCCGCGGAATCGGTGGCGCGCACGAACGGCGGTTCGGTGACCACGAGCTCGGACACCATCGCGTCGGGCGAGTGCAGCACCAGCTCGCGCAGTTCGACGATGCCGGTGAGCCGACGGCCGCGATCCACCACGGGCAGCGTGTACACGGTTTCGGCGTTTCCGCCCTTGGCCCGCACACAACCCAGCGCCTGCGCGACGGTCAGATTGTCCGGCAGCGCAACAACTTCCGGCGTCATGTACAACCCGACCGAGCCCTCGGGGTAGCCCAGCAGGGTGGCGGTCATCCGACGCTCGCGCGGGCTCAGCCCGGCCAGTACCTTCTTGGCGACCTTGGCGGGCGCCTCGTGCAACATGCGGGCACGGTCGTCGGGGTCCATCGCCTCGACGAGGTCGCGAAAGCTCTTCTCGCGCAAGCCCTGCAGGATCTGCTGCTGGTCGATCGGCTCGAGCTCTTCGAACACGCTCAGCGCGCGATCCTTGTCGAGCAGGCGGAACACCACACCGGCCTGCACGGCGTCCATGCGGGCCAGCACATCGGCGATGACGTGCGGCGGGCGGTTGTCGAGCCAGTCGAGACCGCCGCAGACCCGGTGCGTTTCGACGATATCGCGCACCGATTCGGACAGGATTTCCAGCGCCTCGGTGACGGCATGGTCTTCGATGGGCGTGCGCTCGGGCGTGATCGCCTCGGGCACAACGGTTTCGGTGGGAACGTGACGGGTGGTGATCAGATCGACGTTCGACATGAGGCAGTCCTCTGGCGTGACGGCGCGCATCCCGGCGACCGGGTGCGAGAAAGTGAACGGTGACGGTGGTTCACACCGCGGGGCGTCCACCGCCGGAGCCATCACGCACCGGCCGGACCGAACAGGTCAGGAAATGTGGTGCGAGGACGAAGGGGCGACGCCGCGCGGCCTTCGACTGGGGGGTTCGTTGCGCATGGCAACCCCACCTCCTCACAGTCGCCGCGGGTCATCGGTTCCACGGATCACTTGGCAATACCCACACGGGTACACCCTTCAACCCGGAAGACTACATGCGAGGGCCGGTCATTTTCACCCCTTGCCGACGTACCACTGGTCACAGTGACCTCGATCACAGCCGTTCCGCTGCCGCACCCCGACGCGCATAACCGCCGGTCCAGGATTCTGCGCGGCGCGCGCGCAATGGTTGCCCGCGCGCACGAAAGTGGAACAGTGGACCTCGACAGCAGCGGTGCGTGTCGCCGCGCGAGTTCTACACACTCCGGGAGAAACCTGTGCGATTCGGCATCTTCGTTCCCCAGGGCTGGCGCCTCGACCTGGTCGGCATCGAACCCGCCGACCAGTGGGCGGTGATGCGCGACCTGGCCCAGCGGTACGACGCCGGCGCCGACTGGGAGTCGATCTGGGTCTACGACCACTTCCACACCGTGCCCGTGCCCACCGACGAGGCGACCCACGAGGCGTGGACGCTGATGTCGGCGTTCGCGGCCTCTACGTCGCGGCTGCGGCTGGGCCAGATGTGTACCGCCATGAGCTACCGCAACCCCGCCTACCTCGCCAAGGTCGCGGCCACCGTCGACCTGATCTCGGGCGGCCGGGTGGAGATGGGGATCGGCGGCGGTTGGTACGAACAAGAATGGCGCGCATACGGTTACGGGTTCCCGAGCGCGGGCGAACGCCTCGGCCGTCTCGACGAAGGTGTCCAGATCCTGCGCCAGGCCTGGCAGACCGGCCGCGCGACGCTGGACGGCAAGTACTACCAGGTCGACGACGCCATCGTGCACCCACGCCCGTTGCAGGAGAACGGGATTCCGATCTGGGTCGCGGGCGGCGGCGAGAAGAAGACACTGCGCATCGCGGCGAAATACGCGAACTACACCAACTTCAGCGGCCAACCCGAAGAGTTCACCCGCAAGTCCGACATCCTGCACCAACACTGCATCGAGGTCGGCACGGATTTCTCGGCGATCACCCGCAGTTCCAACTTCAACGCCGTCGTCGGCACCACCGAAACCGAAGTACAAGAACGCATCTCATCGATCATCGACCGCTACACCCCGTTCCTCGGCGCCGACGAGGCGAAAACCTATGTGCACGAACAGTTCGCGACCAGCGCCGCCGCGGGCACCCCCGAACAGATCGTCGAACGCCTCACGGCCCTGAGGGATCTCGGCCTCGACTACGCCATCCTCAACTTCCCCGAATCCGCCTACGACACCTCCGGCATCGAACTGTTCGAACGCGAGGTGATCCCGGCTCTACGATGAAACGATGGTCGACCTCCGACATGGTGGGCGGCTTACGCCGGGAAGGTCGGCACGAGCACCTCGCCCATCTGCCGCAGGGTGGCGCATGCGTCGGAGCCCTGATGGGTCGGGCTGTTCACCACGACCATGCGGATCACCCCCTGCTCCGCGGGGAACAGGACATCGCAAGACGCAGGCGCGGCGTTCATGAGCTGCCGGGCAGTGCGCCCCGCGACGGCGAAGTCAGCGAAAGCCGCTGCCCCCGACTCGGATTCGAACTCCTCGATCGTCCGCGAGGTAGAGAAGATACGCAGGTGCGAAGTCCCCGCGGTCCATTCGCAAGTCAGCCACCCAGCCGCAGGCGCACCAGCCGCCACTTTCGTCGCAGGATCGACCCCAGCCTTCTGCAGCGCCTCCACAGCCACCCCGGCACACGGCTCGAACAACGGCCGCGCCGCCTCCGACTCATCACCCGAACACCCCAGCAACGCCACCGACGCCAGTCCCCCGACAGTCAGTGCCATCAGCGCCCGCTTCATCCATTCCCTCTCACCGTGCCTCGCAAAACGCGGCCACGGTAACAAGATTCGCGACGCCACCGACCCCTCGCTCGACAAGACTTGGGCCGATCACCACCGGCGCGCATCACGACTGTGACCAGCACGGCGGTGCAACCACCACAGCAAGGTCGACACCGGGTGCTTGTTAAGCGTCATCGACCACGCTGACCCCATGAGCAACACCGCACCGCCGACTTACCGCGGCTACGAGCGCGACACGGACCCGCGACCGGCGTCCGGCACACGGGAGACCACGCGCCCCAACGATGAATTCCCGCTCACCGCACGCACTTCCGGCGGCGAAGAGACCGGCGTCATCCCCGCCTTCCTCATCGACATGACACTGCACGCCGCGATCGGCACCACCGCCTGGTACCTCGCACCCGGCACGACAGCCGTCCTGTACGGCATCCTCGCCTGGCTCGGCGCGTCCTTCGTGCACCGCACGATCATCCAAAGGCTCACCGGCACAACGATCGGCAAGTGCTCCTACGGTCTGCGACTGCGCCACGCCGACGGCACCTACCCCACGACCTGGCAGCTGATCGGCCAGTGGTTCCGAGGCGGCTGGTCCTGCTTCGACCTGTTCGACAGTGCCCGCTGACGCGAAAAGGGCGGTCTCCCGAGGAGACCGCCCTTTATCGTTAGCCTAGCTCACAACATGCAGCTGACACAGCCATCCACCTCAGTCCCCTCGAGGGCCATCTGACGCAGTCGGATGTAGTACAGCGTCTTGATTCCCTTGCGCCAGGCGTAGATCTGGGCCTTGTTGATGTCGCGGGTGGTCGCGGTGTCCTTGAAGAACAGCGTCAGCGACAGGCCCTGGTCCACGTGCTGGGTGGCCGCGGCGTAGGTGTCGATGATCTTCTCGTAGCCGATTTCGTAGGCGTCGTCGTAGTACTCGAGGTTGTCGTTGGTCAGGTAAGGGGCCGGGTAGTAGACGCGGCCGATCTTGCCTTCCTTGCGGATTTCGATCTTCGACGCCACCGGGTGGATCGAGCTGGTGGAGTGATTGATGTAGGAGATCGAACCGGTCGGCGGGACCGCCTGCAGGTTCTGGTTGTAGATGCCGTACTCCTGCACCGAGGCTTTGAGCAGACGCCAGTCGTCCTGGGTGGGGATGCGCACGCCGGCGTCGGCGAACATCTGGGTCACCTTGTCGGTCTTGGGAACCCAGGCCCGCTCGGTGTATTTGTCGAAGTATTCGCCGCTGGCGTACTTCGAGTCGGCGAACCCACCGAAAGCGGTGCCGCGTTCCTTGGCGATCAGGTTCGACGACCGAATCGCGTGGTAGACAACGGTATAGAAGTAGATGTTGGTGAAGTCGATGCCTTCTTCGGACCCGTAGTGGACCCGTTCACGCGCCAGGTATCCGTGCAGGTTCATCTGACCCAGGCCGATGGCGTGAGACTCGTTGTTACCCTGCTCGATTGACGGCACCGAGTAGATGTGGGTCTGGTCCGACACCGCGGTCAGCGCGCGGATCGAGGTCTCGATGGTCTGCCCGAAGTCGGGCGAGTCCATCGCCTTGGCGATATTGAGCGAACCCAGGTTGCACGAAATGTCCTTGCCCACCGTGGAATACGACAGATCGTCGTTGAATTCCGACGGGGTGGAGACCTGCAGGATCTCCGAGCACAGGTTCGAGTGGGTGATCTTGCCCGCGATGGGGTTGGCCCGGTTCACCGTGTCCTCGAACATGATGTACGGGTAGCCCGACTCGAACTGCAGCTCGGCCAGCGTCTGAAAGAACTCACGCGCCTTGATCTTCGACTTGCGGATGCGCTTGTCGTCGACCATCTCGTGGTACTTCTCGGTGACGTTCACATCGGCGAACGGCACACCGTAGATGCGCTCGACGTCGTAGGGCGAGAACAGGTACATGTCCTCGTTCTTCTTCGCCAGCTCGAAGGTGATGTCGGGGATCACCACACCCAAAGACAGTGTCTTGATACGGATCTTCTCGTCCGCGTTCTCGCGCTTGGTGTCGAGGAAGCGGTAGATGTCGGGGTGGTGCGCGTGCAGATACACCGCACCCGCGCCCTGCCGCGCACCCAGCTGGTTCGCGTAGGAGAACGAGTCTTCCAGCAGTTTCATGATCGGGATGACACCCGAGCTCTGGTTCTCGATCTTCTTGATCGGCGCACCGTGCTCACGAATGTTGCTCAGCAGCAACGCGACACCGCCACCGCGCTTGGACAGCTGCAGCGCGGAGTTGATGGAGCGCCCGATGGACTCCATGTTGTCCTCGATGCGCAGCAGGAAGCAGGACACGGGCTCGCCGCGCTGCTTCTTGCCGGAGTTGAGGAAGGTCGGGGTGGCGGGCTGGAAGCGGCCGTCGATGATCTCGTCGACCAGGTTGCCGGCCAGCACCTCGTCGCCCGCGGCCAGCGTCAGCGCGACCATGCAGACGCGGTCTTCGAAACGCTCCAGGTAGCGCTTGCCGTCGAACGTCTTCAGCGTGTACGAGGTGTAGTACTTGAACGCGCCGAGGAAGGTCGGGAACCGGAACTTCTTGGCGTAGGCCTGCTGGAACAGCTTCTTGACGAAGGAGCGACTGTACTGGTCGAGCACCTCGGTCTCGTAGTAGTTCTCCTTGACCAGGTAGTCCAGCTTCTCGTCCAGGTTGTGGAAGAACACCGTGTTCTGGTTCACGTGCTGAAGGAAGTACTGGTTCGCGGCTTCGCGATCCTTGTCGAACTGGATCTCGCCGTTGGGCCCGTACAGGTTCAGCATGGCGTTGAGCGAGTGGTAGTCCATGACCTCGCTGGTCTCGCCGCGCACCGCCGACTGCTCTAGGCGTGCTGACTTGCCTGCCGGTGCTGTGGTTGCTGTTGCCAAAACAATCCCAATCCCTCTCGGACGCGCGCGACGTCCTCAGCGTTTCCCATGAGTTCGAAGCGATACAGATACGGCACCCCGCATTTTTGCGAGATGATGTCTCCTGCAACGCAATAGGTATCGCCGAAGTTCGTGTTGCCGGCCGCGATCACTCCGCGCAGCAGCGCGCGGTTGTGTGGGTCGTTGAGGAACTTGGCGACTTGCCGCGGAACGAGGTCCTTGTCGGGACGTTGCCCACCCATCACGTGCCGACCACCGCCGTAAGTGGGGGTGATCAGCACGTAGGGTTCGTCGATCCGCAGCGTTTCAGAAGTGTGCAGTGGTAGCCGAGTTGCCGGAAGTTCCAGCTTCTCGACGAAGCGATGGGTGTTCTCCGAAGCGCTGGAGAAGTAGACCAGCCCGCCCGGAGTCATCTGCTCGGGCATGGCGCCTCCTTACCGGCGAACCGGCGCGAACTACGCGTACCTCCGCCTGCGCTCCGGCCATGCGCATCTGAGGAACGCTTCGCGTCGGTGACTATTATGCAGCCGCGACGGCGAGCGCCTTGATGCGGTCGGGACGGAACCCCGACCAGTGATCGTCACCCGCGACGACGATCGGCGCCTGCAGGTAGCCCAGCGCCATGACGAAGTCACGCGCCTCGTCGTTCTCGGAGATGTCGATGACGTTGTAGTCCACCCCGACCTTGTCGAGCGCCTTGTAGGTGGCGTTGCACTGCACGCAAGCGGGCTTGGTGTACACGGTGACGGTCATGAGTGTCCCTCTCTCCTCTGCCTGATCCACAGCCTGTGATCCGTATGCAATGCACGAACGGTGATGCTGCGCAAACTCCTGGATCCAGCGGAGAAAGCCCTGCTCGCAACCCCTTCCCTTGGGCCCGATCAGTGGTGGCTCCACACCGTCTTCCAGTACGACAGACACTACACCTAGTGGCCGACAGATGGGAACAACACAAGGTGTTGCGAGTCGCACGGATGTAATTCCCATCCGGTAAGTCCCAGGACGTGCCACCGGCGAGCAGGGAAAACAGTGGTTCAGATCACGATTTCATCTACCGGCGAGTCTTCAGCAAACTTCGCAGACAGCGAAGGGGCGTCGCATCCACGATGGATGCGACGCCCCTGCCGAACCCCCAGCTTACGCCGAGATCAGCGCGTCGTTCGCGGCGGCGACCAGCTCGTGCACGGTCGCGCCGAGTTGGGTCAGCGCCTGCGCGTCCTGCGCCGGATGGGTCTGCCCGAAGCGCTCGCCGATGGTGGCGAGTGTGAGGATGCGGGTCTCGCTCATGGCGACTCCTGGTGTACTCAGTGGGAGGTTCCAAGTTTCATCCGATACTAACCGGACCTCAGTCCGGTTTCTTCCCGCGGAGGACGTGTGAGCGGCGTGAGCCCCAGCACAGCCAGGTCCGACGAGCCGACCCTGCTCGGTATCGGGTCACCACTGCCCGGCAGCGCCGAACCGGTCGAACGCGCCGACGCCGCCCGCAACCGCGCCCTGCTGCTGGACGCGGCCCAGCAGTTGGTGCGCGAGCACGGCGTGGACAGCCTCACCATGGACGCGCTGGCCAAGCGCGCGGGCGTCGGCAAGGGGACGGTGTTCCGGCGATTCGGCAACCGCACCGGGCTGATGCTGGCCCTGCTCGATCACTCCGAGCAGAAGTTCCAGGCGTCGTTCATGTTCGGACCGGCGCCGCTGGGGCCGGGGGCGAGTCCGGTCGACCGGCTGATCGCGTTCGGCCGCACCCGGCTGCTCGATATCGAGGTCGAAGGGGATCTGCACCGCGCCGCAGAGGCCGATGGGCGGTTCGGTGCCGGACCGTATGCCCTGCACAAGGCGCACGTCGCGCTGCTGCTGAACGCGGCCCGGGTGGACGGTGAGATACCCATGATCGCCGACTCACTGCTGTCCACCCTGTCGGCGGCGTTGGTGATCCACCAGGTCGAGGTGCTGGGCTACTCGCGCGAACAGATCGGCGACAACTGGGAATGGCTCGTTCGCCGGGTGGTTTCGCCTGTGTCGCAAGTACAGTGAGCGGTATGGGGACACTGCGTGAACAGATCATTGCCGAATTGGGTGTGCGGCCCGAGATCGAACCCAAGCAGGAGGTGCGACAGCGCGTCGACTTCCTGAAGGACTACCTGGCCACCACCCCGGCCAAGGGGTTCGCCCTCGGGATCAGCGGCGGGCAGGACAGCGCGCTGGCCGGGCGGCTGTGTCAGCTGGCCGTCGAGGAATTACGTGCCGACGGTGTCGACGCGAAGTTCCTCGCGGTGCGGTTGCCCTACGGCGTGCAGGCCGACGAGCACGACGCACAGGTCGCCCTGAACTTCATCGACCCCGATCGCACGGTCGTGGTGAACATTCGCGCCAGCGCGGACGCGGTCGGTCTCGAGGTCGCCGGTGCGCTGGACCAGGAGCGGTTGCGTGACTTCGTGCGCGGCAACATCAAGGCACGCGAGCGGATGGTCGCCCAGTACGCCCTCGCAGGTCAGGAAGGTCTGCTGGTGGTCGGCACCGACCACGCGGCCGAAGCGGTCACCGGCTTCTTCACCAAGTTCGGCGACGGCGGCGTCGACCTGACCCCCCTCACCGGCCTCACCAAGCGCCAAGGCGCCGCCCTACTCCAAGAGCTGGGCGCCCCCGCGAGCATCTGGTCGAAGGTCCCCACCGCCGACCTCGAAGACGACCGCCCCGCCCTGCCCGACGAGGAAGCCCTGGGCCTGCGCTACGCCGACCTCGACGACTACCTCGAAGGCAAAGACGTCACCCCCGAGGTGGCAGCCCGCGTGGAATCGATCTTCACCAACACCCGCCACAAACGCACCGTCCCGGTAACCCCCCTCGACACCTGGTGGCGCTAAGCCGACATCGCCTCGGTCAGTCCGACGACGAACCCGACCACACCAGCGAGCAACGTCAGCGCGGTCAAGCAACCGCCGACGAGGTTGCCGCGCTGCGTGCGCACCCGCTTGGCCTCGGCGTCCAGACCAACTTCCTTCGCCGAGGGCAAGAAGAACAACACGAGCGCCCCCAAGCACCCCGCGGCAAGAATCCACGCAAACGGGTTGAACCCGCGCTGATAGGCCAGCAGGCCCATCACCACCATGACCACGACCATCCCCAGCGACACGGCAAACACACTTTCTCGAAACGCACGCCGAGCCCCGGCACGTCGGCGAGCGTAGCGAGGTCCACGACATCGCGCGAGTCGGCTGACCAGACCTCCACTCACCAGAACGGCTGGCGTGCAACGGGTCTCGATGGAATGCCGCTACCTCAGGTGCAGTGGTCGAACAGCTTTCAACGCGACTGTCCAGGGCTCAAATCCTCAGGAGGGTCGCCGAGAACCCGGTTGAGGTCCGCCGCGAGTCGCGACATCTGTTCGCCCGCTTCCACCACCACCGTCGTGGATGCCGTCCAGTTCCCGTCCGCATGCCGCCACGGCCTGACAGTCCACGTCAGACCCACATAGCCCCGAGAACCGAAGACTGCCTCGACCCGGAGGTCGTGGTTCATACCCTCCCAGACAAGGGCACCTTCCCAGCCGGCGAAGTTGTCGGCCAGGGCATCGAAAAATGGGACCAGATCACCCTCGCCCATGACGGACAGAGTCACGTTGTGCACAGCCGCCGACAGCCCAGGAGCCCCGATCTGGACACAGGCACAGATTCCGCCCTCGCCCCAGGGGTCGGCTCGTTTCCGTAGCCGAACCCATGTTCCGTCCAAGGCAGCGCCCAACAGGACCTCCATGTCCTGGTCTGCCTCGTGGAAACAGTCGTAGTCCATCCCACTGCCCTTTGATTGTGGCGGCTCGATCGAGGAGATGCCGACTATCGGCCGATCAACAAATGTCTGCGCTGTTGCCGGAAGCCGTGGCGCGCAACAGGTCTCGGACTAGGTCGTAGTCCGGGTCTTTGCGGAAGCGGAGGCAGCCTTTGCCCATGTCGTGGGCGGCGAGGCGGGTGGTGAAGGCTTCGCGGATGGTGGTGTTGAGTAGGTAGAGGGAGATGTAGTGCTTTTGGCTGGCGAAGGCTACTTCGGGGATGCCGTTGCGTTCGTAGACCGGCATTCCGTGGGACATGGCCTCGGTGAAGCCGGGCAGTTCTGTGCGGCACAGGTCGCGCAGCCTGGTGAGGGGCTCGCGGCGGTTTTCCGGGAGTTCGGCCAGGTAGGTCGCGACGTCGGGGGCTTTGCTCTGGACCACGACTAGCCGCCGGCGAACGGGGGCAGGACGTCTACTCGGTCGCGGAGCATGGCGGTGGGGTCGCGGGTGAGTTCGTCGCCGATGAGGAAGGCGCAGACTGCTACGAGGCCGTCTACGTCGGAGCCGTAGGTGGCGGCGAGGGTGGTGCGCAGGTCGGCGATGGTGGAACCTGCTGGGAGGTCCAGGGATTCGGTGTTCTTGCCGACCGCGTCGGCGATGGCGGCGAAATAGCGGACCTCAACCACCGATGGCTCCCATCGTGCGTTCCGGAGGGACGAAGCCGGCGGCGTCGATGCCGTGACCAGCCCATTTCTGCCACATCGCGCCGCGCCACAGTTGCGCGACCTCGTCGTCGTCGGCGCCGGAACGCAGCGCGGTGCGCACGTCGAATTCCTGGTCGCTGAACAGGCACGAGCGCAGCATTCCGTCGGCGGTCAGGCGGGTGCGGTCGCAGGTGTCACAGAATTTGCGGGTGACCGAGGCGATGATGCCGACGGTCGCGGGGCCGCCGTCGACCAGCCATTTCTCGGCCGGGGCGGACGGGTCAACGCGGGCGGTGGGCGTGAGGGTGAAGCGTTCGCCGAGCACGTCGAGCAGGTCGGCGGCGGTGACCATGTGGTCGCGGGCCCACTCGTGGTCGGCATCGAGGGGCATTTCCTCGATGAAGCGCAGTTCGGCCTGTTCGGCCAGGCACCAGGCGAGCAGGTCGGCCGCGCCTTCGAGGTTCTGGCGCATCAGCACGGCGTTGACCTTCACCGGTGCCATGCCCGCGTCGCGCGCGGCCCGGATGCCGTTGAGCACCGATTCCAGGCGGTCGCGGCGGGTCAGGCGGGTGAAGTCTTCCCGGTCGACGGTGTCGAGGGAGACGTTGACCCTGGTCAGACCGGCGGCGGCGAGTTTGTGGATGCGGTGTTCGAGGCCGACGCCGTTGGTGGTCATGGCCAGCGGCGTTTCGGGGACGGCTTCGTGACAGCCCGCGATGATCTGTTCCAGTTCGCGGCGCATCAGCGGTTCGCCGCCGGTGAACCGCACTTCCTTCACACCCAACTCGCGCACTGCCAGTGACACCAGGCGCACGATCTCGTCGGCGGTGAGCAGTTCGTCGCGCGGGATCGGCGGCAGGCCCTCTTCGGGCATGCAGTACGTGCAGCGCAGCGAGCATTTCTCGGTAATCGACACGCGCAGGTCGCGGGCGGTCCGGCCGAAGCGGTCGACGAGGTAGGGCGTGTCGGGTCTGCCGTCCATCAACGGCCGCTCCGAGCGCACAGCGGGAATCCCCATCTGGACCAGCGTCATCTGTCCAGTATGACCCGTGAGGTCGGATGAATTCCGGGAGCCGGGCCGATTGGTCATGAACTCGTCAGCTCACCGCGCGCGACCCGCCACCGTGAGCGACGCGAACCGCGCCGGGAGTACCAGCGCTCGTGCCCCAAAGTCCGAGGCATGCGGCCCGTTCGCGCCTACTAGGCTGACTGTATGACTCCCCGGCCCACTACCGCGTCGGCACGCAGCGTCGACGAGTACCGCGACACCGTCGCCGCGCTACTGGCCCACCTGTCCGCCCGGCCCGACGAGCAGGTGCCGGTTCCCGACGCGCTCGGCAGAACCTTGTCCGCCGATGTGGTGTCGCCGATCGACCTGCCGGTGTTCCGGAACTCCGCGATGGACGGGTACGCGGTGCGCGCCGCGGATGTCGCCGTCACGCCGGTGACGTTGCCGGTTGCCGGCGTGGTCGCTGCGGGCAAGCCGGGCACCGACGCGTTGCCGACCGGTGCGGCGTTGAAGGTGATGACCGGTGCGCCGATGCCGCCCGGTGCCGATTGTGTGGTGCCGGTCGAGGACGTGCGGGCCAGCGACGGTCAGATCGTGGTCGAACGTGGCCGTGGGCGTGGCGAATTCGTGCGCGAGGCCGGGACCGATGTGCGAACCGGTGAGCTGGTGGCGCGGGCGGGCACGGTGCTCGCGCCTCGGCACATCGCGGCGTTGGCGGCTGTCGGGCTGCCGACGGTGCCGGTGCTGACTCGATTACGTGCGGTGTGCATCACCACCGGTGACGAACTCCAGCCCGCGGGAAGTGCTTTAAGGCCGGGCCAGATCTACAACTCGAACGGCATCGCACTGGCTGCCGCGTTGCGGGCGGACGGTGTGGAGGTGGTCGAGGTCGCGCACAGCACCGATGACCCCGCCCTGTTCACGTCGGTGCTGCACGCCGCTACCGCTGTCGCCGACCTGGTTTTCACCTCCGGCGGGGTGTCGAAGGGCGATTTCGAGGTTGTGAAGGATGTGCTGGGCCCGCTGGGCGGGACGTTCGGGTCCGTCGCGGTGCAGCCGGGCGGGCCGCAGGGATACACCGTGGTCGACGAGGTGCCCGTGCTCAGTTTTCCGGGCAATCCGGTGAGCACGATGGTGTCGTACGCCGTGTTCGCGCGACCCGCGGTGCGCGCGCTGGGCGGTCTGCCGGAGGTGGTGAGCCGCGAGGTGACCCTGCTGACGGCCGTGCGCTCCCCCGCAGGTCGTCGCCAATATCTGCGTGGCCTGTTGACCGAGGACGGGGTCGAAGTGATCTCGGGTCCCGGCTCGCATCTCATCGCCGGAATGGCCTGGGCCGACGTGCTGGTCGACGTGCCTGCCGAGGTCACCTCGCTCGCCGCCGGTGTACCTGTGCGAATCTTGTCCTTATGAGCGAGTTGTCCCACGTCGACCGTGAGGGTCGCGCGCGCATGGTCGATGTCAGCGCGAAAGCCGAGACCACCCGGATCGCCGTCGCCGCAGGCGAATTGCACACCACGGCCGAAGTTGTCGCGCTGGTGCGCGCCGAGGGGATGCCCAAGGCGGACGTGCTGTCCACGGCACGGTTGGCCGGAATCGCCGGTGCGAAGAAGACTTCCGAGTTGATTCCGCTGTGTCATCAGCTGGCGTTGTCGTCGGTGAAGGTGGAGTTCGGATTCACCGAAACGTCGATCACGGTCGAGGCGACGGCGAAGACCAAGGGGCCCACCGGGGTCGAGATGGAAGCTCTCACGGCGGTCGCGGTTGCCGGGTTGACGTTGCACGACATGGTGAAGGCGGTGGATCCCGGTGCGGTGATGAACGGGATTCGGCTGATCACCAAAGAGGGTGGGAAGCACGGGCATTGGGTGCGGCCGGAAGCTCGGGCCGCTGATGTCGCCGCGGGCTCAGATGAAATTCCTGCGCCGAATTCGACTGAGGCGCAGTCTGTTTCACGCACAGCCGTCGTAGTCGTCGCGTCGACCGGCACCGCGGCGGGAACTCGCACCGACACGACCGGTCCCGTCCTCGCCGAATGGCTTACCGCCCAAGGCTTCTCGGTGCGCGGCCCGCTCGTCTACGCTGACGCCGGAATCGCCGCCGGGCTGGCCGATGCCCTGAGCGAGCAGCCCGCTCTCGTTGTCACCACCGGCGGCACCGGCGCCTCCCCCACCGATGCCACCCCCGAGGCCACCCTCGCCGTGCTCGACCGTGAACTGCCCGGTGTCGCCGAAGCCATCCGGCAGCGCGGCACCGCGAAGTTCCCGCTGGCCGCCCTGAGCCGTGGCGTCGCCGGGCTGGCCGGTCGCACGGTCGTGGTGAATCTGCCCGGTTCACCCGGTGGGGTGAAGGACGGAATCGCCGTGCTGGAACCACTGTTGGATCATCTGCTCGCACAAGTAGCCGGAGGCGGCAACCATGAGTGACGTTCGCCTGGCAACGATCAGCGACCAGGACCTCGACCCGCAGGCGGTCGAAAACGCTGTAGACGGACCGGAATTCGGCGCGGTCGTGGTGTTCACCGGCAAGGTGCGCAACCACGACGGCGGGCAGGCAGTGGCCTCGCTGGAGTACTCCGCCCACCCGCAAGCCCAGCGTTTCCTCCACGCGATCTGCGCGGAAGTCGCTGAAAAGAGCGGACTTCCGGTCGCGGCCACGCACCGCGTCGGCTCGCTCACCATCGGCGGACTGGCGATCGTGGTGGCAGTCGCCGCACCGCACCGGGCCGAGGCATTCACCGTGTGCGCCGAACTCGTGGACCGAATCAAGCACGAAGTGCCGATCTGGAAGCGTCAACTGTTCGCAGACGGCCTCTCCGAGTGGGTCAACGCCTGCGGTTAGACCTCGCTCGGTGTGTAACGCCACACGCCCAGCAGCGCTTGCTCGTCCATCTGGGTCTCGCCCTCGAAGATGGTGTCGTGCAGGCGTTTCAGTGCGGCGTCGGCATCGAGACCCGCCCCGATGAGCACCAGGTTCGAGACGCGTTGTTCGCCGCGCGACCAGGTGCTCGAGGTGAAGACTATGTGTCGGCCGACCAGGTGGAGTTCGAACTTGCGGCGTTCGCCCGCTACGGCGAATTCGACACATCCCTTGGCGCGGAACAGACCTGGGGGTGGGTCTTCCAGGAAGCTCACCAGCGCACGGGGATTCAGTGGACGGTCGCTGGTGAACGACAGTGAGACGTAGTCGTCGTGGAGATGGTGGTGGTCGGGGTCGTCGTGATCGTGGTCGTCCAGGAGGCTGTCGAAGCTCAACTGCTGGGCCACTTTTGGTTGTTCCGGAGCTCGGTCGTCGAACAGTAGGCCTGGATCGATGCGGCCGTGGGTGGTCGCGTAGACCGGCACCTGGCCGACCCATTCGGTGATCTGTTCGCGCAACGCGGCGAGTGCCTCGGGCTCGACGCGGTCGGCCTTGTTCACCAGCACCAGATCCGCCATGCGCAGATGCGTCACCAGCTCTGGGTGCTGGGCGCTGGTGGTGGTGAACTGTTCGGCGTCGACCACCTCGACCAGGCCGCCGTAGGCGATGCGGGGGTTCGGGTTGGCGATCACCATGCGGATGAGGTTGCGCGGTTCGGCCAGGCCGCTGGCTTCGACCACGATCACGTCCACCGCGCTGCGCGGTTGGGCCAGTTGGCCGAACAGGTCGTCGAGTTCGGACACGTCCACCGCGCAGCACACGCAGCCGTTTCCCAGCGACACCATCGCGTCGACCTGCCCGGCCACCAGCATCGCGTCGATGTTCACCGCGCCGAAGTCGTTGACGACCACCCCGATCCGGGTGCCGCGATTGTTGCGCAACAGGTAGTTGAGCAGGGTTGTCTTCCCCGAGCCGAGAAACCCCGCCACGATCACCACAGGAATCACCCGGACCATGCTGCCACCTTCGCGCGCGACCGAAGTCGACCAGGCCACCGACCCGCACGCCGAACGCACACTGCCCACTCCCGAATCAGGAGTGGGCAGTGTGATCGGACAGAACTATCAGCTAGGGCCGAAAACCATCCCTACCAGCGTGTAGACCAGGTTGATCAGCTGACCGGGAATGGTCGATTCGTCCATGCCCAACGCCTCAGCGAGTGGCATCAGCAACGTCATCACGGCTGTGACCGGGGCGCCGAGGGTGCTCAGATCGAACTCGGAATCCTCGGAGGGCGACTGGGTTTTCGGAGTGGTTCCGCGCTTCTTCGGGGTGGGCGCGGACGGTTCGGACGGTGCCTGCGGGGCCGCCGCACGGGGCGGATCGCCGGGAGCCGCGGTGCGCACAGGGGCGACCGGAACCGGATCGGCGATCGGGGCACGCGCGGGGATCTGCGCGGGCACCACGGGCGCGTTGGGCGGGGACGCTTCCTCGGACGGCAAGTTCCCGTTCGGCGGAGGCGGGGTCTGCGCGTCGATCGGTGGCGTCGTGGACCCTTCCGTGGGCACGGACGGATCCTCGGCGGGCGGCGCACTGGGCTCCTCGGCGGCGCCGTTCTGATTCCCACCCGGAGCCTGCGTCGATTCCCCCGCGGGCGCCCGCTTCGGCACCTGCGTCGTCGTCGCCACCGGCACCCGAGCAGGTGCACCGGCCAACGCCGGAATCGGCTTGTTCAGCAGGAACCCGACAACACCGGTCGCAATGGCCACCGCGTGCTCGAGCTGCCCTTCGCGCGATTCCAGCCGAGCCGCGTCATCGACATTGGCACCGTTGCCCATCTCCACGAACACCATCGGCACCTGCGTCAGCGCGGGACCGGCGACATCTCCGCGAGTCTGCAGACCCGCCTTGACACCCGCGTAGTTGGCGGGCGAGAAACCCGCGGCCAGGTAGGCGTCGCGCACAGCGCTGGACGCGAGTCGACCACCGCCGGACTGCGCCTTGTCGGCGATCGCGTCGGGGATCGGCAGCTCGGGCACGATCATGTGGAATCCGTGCTGGTCGGGGCCCGCGCTGTCGGCGTGGATGCTCACCGCCACGTCGGCACCGGACTGGTTGGCGGCGCGGGCGCGATCGTCGACGCAACCGCCCCACCCGGTGTCGTCGGCGCGGCTGAGCACCACCTGCGCACCCAGTGCCTGCAGCGAGGCCTTCACCAGCTGGCTGACGTCCCAGTTGACGGTGTGCTCGGGGATGCCGTTCAGCGAGGTCATCCCGGTGGTCTGGCAGTCCTTGGTGCCGCCGCGACCGTTGTCGACCTGACGGCTGAGGTCCTCGGTGTGCGCGGTCCCCTGGTGACCGGGGTCGAGGAAGATCGTTTTGCCTGCGAGCTGCGTGCCGGCCGCCGGCTCCGGCGCGGCGTTGGCGGTCATGGGGACCAACCCCGACAGCGACACCACCACCGCGGCGGACACGGTCGAGCAGATTCCGGCCTTGATGATGTTTGGTTGCATGTTCGGTCGGCGCTCCGGGGACGGAGCACCCCTCCCTTCCCATTGGTAACACCTGGTAACACCAAACCCAGTAGTTCACTCTTGCAACGTTGATAACCACAGGGCAAGCACAGTTACCGAAATGTAACTGGATGGAAGTATCCGAAACCGCTGATCGGATGACCGAATGGGCGATCAGGGCCCGGATCAGGCAACTTCTGGCAAATCTCGAAGTAACCGAGGTGAGTCCTCCCGCCGGCCGGATAACGACGGCCTTAAGCGTCTGTTCAGGATCCTGCTGGGCCCGTACCGGACAGTAGGTACAGCGAGGCCCGGCGGGCCTGCTCCAGGAGGGGGGAGCAGGGACGCCGGGCCCGTCCATTTCTCGGGCCCGCCCATTTTTCCGGCGAAACCGGGCACGATCAGTGCGTGGACATCCATGCATATCCGACCGACGCGCAGACCCCGGTCGACCGAGCCGAGGCCATCCGCGTCGCGGCGCAACATCTGCCTGCCGAATCGCCGGGACACGACCGGGAGATCGTCGAATTCGACAGTGGTTTCACAGTTTTCGAGGTTGCGCCGTTGCACGCGCCGGCGGATCGACCGGTGCCGATCGGTGGTTCGGTGTATGTGATCGACAAGGCGACCGGCGCGGTGTCGTTCTGGCCGACCTACCCCAGTGGCGTGGTTGCCGAGAAGTACGACGCGGACCGGGTGGTCGTGGCGGAAAATTGGCCTGATCAGCAGTGATCGACTAGCGCGCACACTCGGCGCAGGTCGTTATCGGTAGCCGGGCGTTGCACGATCAGCAGCAGGTCGGGGTCCTCGACCAGGCGCAGTTGGAACAGCTCGAGGTCGATCTCACCGGCTGACGGATGCGTGAGACTCACTGTGGTCGGCCGGAATTCGGCGATTTCGTAGTCGGCCCACCAGCTGCGGAACTCGGCACTGTGCACCGACAGCGCGGCGACCAGGCCTGCCAGGCGGGCATCGTCGGGTCGACTGCCGACGATGCCGCGCAGTTGCCCCAGAATGGCGCGGGCGGCGCGTTCCCAGTCGCGCATCGCCGCACGATTGGTGGTGTCGGTCAGCATCCACCACAGCAGGTTTCGTTGTCCGGGCGGCAGGTGCGCCGGGTCGGTGCGCACGAGCGCGTACGCGCGATTCCATACGACGAAGTCCAACCGCGCGTCGTGGATTACTGCCGGCGAGGGCGACAGCGCGTCGACCAGTCGTTGCAGCCGGTCGGTGCCGCTCGCGGGCATGGCCACGGGTTTGGGTTCGGCGAGGTCGGCGAGTCGGCGCAGGTGTCGGTGTTGGGGTTCGTCGAGGCGCAAAGCCCTTGCGAGAGCGTTGATTACCTGCGAACTCGTGCTGATCTTGCGGCCCTGCTCAAGCCAGGTGTACCAGGTCAGGCTCACCCCAGCCAGCTCGGCGACCTCCTCGCGGCGCAGGCCGGGGGTGCGGCGGCGGCCGGGTTCGAGGTCGTCGGGCAGGCCGACGTCGGCGGGGCGAAGTCTGGCGCGGTGCGCGCGCAGGAAGGCGGCCAGTTCCGCGCGGCGATTCTCGCTCATGATGCTCCGTTCGTCTGTCACGAACAGCAATGTTCTGGGTAGCAGTATCGGTGCCAGGACCAGCGCGCCGCATCGCTTTACCGTCGTATTTACGAGGTGATCACGAAAGGTCATCCACGACAAGGGAGTACGACGATGAGTAACAACAACGGACCCGTTCTGGTCATCGGTGCGACAGGTCAGCAAGGGCGCGCGACAACCCGGGCACTGCTCGAAAAGGGCCAGCAGGTAAGGGCTTTCGTGCGCAACCCGGAGTCCGCTGCCGCGAAAGCGCTGCAGGCACAGGGCGCGGAGCTGGTGGTCGGCGATCTCGACGACGAAGCCAGTATCAAGGCCGCCATGGACGGCAGCCGCAGCGTGTTCCTGATGCTGACCATGATGGAGGGCGTCAATATCACCAAGGCCGGCATCGCCGCCGAACAGCGCCGCGGCGAAACGGTGATCGACCTGGCCCGCGACAGCGGCATCGAGCACCTGGTCTACAGCTCTTTGCGCGGCGCGGGCCAGAACTCGGGCGTAGAGTACTACGCGGCCAAGGAACATCTCGAGGCCTACCTCACCGCACAGCAGGTCCCCGCCACCATCCTGCGGCCGGTGTTCTTCATGGACAATTTCGCGTCCTTCAACCGCCCGGTGCTCGACGACTCGGGCACGTTGGTACTGAATTTGGCTGTGCGCGAAGATATTCCGCTGTCGTTGATCTCGGTGCGCGATATCGGCGCGTTCGCGGCGCTGGCTCTGACCCACCCCGAGGAATACCTGGGCCGCACCGTGTCCATCGCCGGCGACCGACTCACCCCGCCGCAGATCGCGCGGACATTCGGTCTCGCGGCCGAGCGGCCCGCGCGCAGTTTCCAGGTACCGATCGAGGCGGTGCGCGCCTTCGACGCGCAGGTCGCCAAGATGTTCACCTTCTTCAACGAGCGCCCCGACGAGGCACTGGACCTCACTGCCCTGCGCGTCCAGCACCCCGGCCTGCAGGATCTGCCGACGTGGCTGGCCACCTCCGGCTGGCGCCCCTGACGCCTTCGCTCCCTATGCTGGAGTCCGACACTGCCACCACCGGTGACCAGCGCCGATCACGACCGACCAAGAACGAATTGCATACATAGCGATGTATGCATACGATTGCGGTAATCGTACGGAGAGGGGCACGCACATGGGTGCAGGGCACGGGCACGACCACGGGGTGTCGGCCGACAGCGATCGGCGCTGGCTGGCCGGGGCGCTGGCGGTGATCGTCACGTTCTTGATCGGTGAGGTGATCGTCGGCATCATCGCCGATTCGCTGGCATTGCTGTCCGATGCCGCGCACATGACCACCGATGCCGCTTCGATCGCGCTGGCGCTGTGGGCGATCCGGCTCGCGGCGCGGCCCGCCGCCGGACGGATGACGTTCGGCTGGAAACGCGCGGAGATCCTGTCCGCGCAGGCCAACGGCCTGACGTTGCTGCTGCTGGCGTTGTGGCTGGGATACGAGGCGATTCGCAGGCTGTTCGAGCCGCCGGAGGTGCACGGGTGGCTGGTGCTGATCACCGCGCTGGTCGGCGTCGTGGTGAACGTGCTCGCCACCTGGATGATCAGCCGCGCGGATCGCACCAGCCTCAACGTCGAGGGCGCGTACCAGCACATCCTCAACGACCTGTTCGCGTTCATCGCCACCGCCGTCGCGGGTCTGATCATCATCCTGACCGGCTGGGTGCAGGCCGACGTCGTGGCCACGCTGATCGTGGTCGCGTTGATGATCAAGGCGGGCATCGGGCTGATCAAAGCCTCGAGCCGGATCTTCCTCGAGGCCGCCCCCGAGCACCTTGACCCCGCGCAGATCGGCCGCGATATGGCCGCGCGCGACGGCGTCACCGAGGTGCACGACCTGCACATCTGGGAGATCACGTCGGGCTCCCCCGCGCTGTCGGCGCACGTGCTGGTCGAACCCTCCTACGACTGCCACGCGGTCCGGGAGGACATCGCGCACATGCTCGACCACGACCACCACATCGAGCACGTCACCCTGCAGGTCGACCACGCCAGCCCGAAACTGCTCGACATCGGCAAGCGCGACTCACACCCCTGCGGGGACGGCCACAGCCCGAAACACGTCGCGAAGCACGAGCCGCACACCCACTGACGACGGAAGGCCCCACACCATCAGGTGCGGGGCCCTCGCATCGGTCACGCACTGACGCGGACCAGGTCGTTTCATCGACCTATGGGGCTGGATCAGCCGCCGAAGGAGCCGGTCCACAGAGTGTCGACCAGGCCGTGCAGTGCGGCGCCGAGGGTGTCGAAGAGGCCGTTCAGAGCGGCACTACCGGTGTCGATGATAACGGGGATCATAGTAAGTCCTCTGTTTCTCGCTTCAGGTCCAGCCGGGGCTGGCTTACGAAGGGCATATCGACGCCCAATCGCGGCGAGTTACTGTTTTCGCAGTTTAGTGACGCTGATAACAGTTCGGACACAATGCTATCCCCACCTGGGGTTCTCGCGCGATACCCAATGCCACTTAAATAAAACTGAGAACTTCGTTGAATTCTGATTAACACATCTGATAAGGCCCCGTTTCCATTGCCCTAGGAAATAGGGGCACCGCTACAGACTGTCACACACAATGGCGAAATCTCGCTAGCAGGTATTCACATAGGGGTGGCCGGGCAGGGCCTTCGCCCATTCCTCACGGGTGATCGGGGTGGTGCCGCTGGCGCAGATCCGGTCGGCCTCGGCGGCGGCATCGGTGCGCCACCGGCGCAGGGTGCCGTCGGCGGCGGATTCGGTGAGCAGGGTGCCGCCCGCGGCGAAGGCCAGCATGATCGGCTGACGGTGGCGATGGCCGCGCCCGATGGTGGCGTACACGGTGGGGTGGGTGGGGTCGGTGTAGTCCCACAGCGCGATGGTGCCGCTGACGATGTCGTCGATGGCCAGGCGCGTGCCCGTGGGGTCGAACGCGACCGAACCCGCCGAACCGTTGCCTCCGGCGGGAACCGCGAGTTGCCGAAGATCGGGCGTGCCGATCTCGTAGACGAAGGCGCCGGTCAGCGTGCCGACGGCGAGCGTGTTGCGCGAACTCAGCGCCAGCGACATGGTTTGACCGGGGGTGTGCAGGCCCGACAGTTGCGCGATCGGTGCCGCCGACGGCGCGGTGGAGAACACGCTCACGTTGCCGGTGCGGTGGCTCCCGACAGCGAGCAGCCCGCCGTCGGGGCTGTAGGCCAGGGAGGTCGGGTAGCCGCGCCCGAAACGGATACTCGTGCGCATCGTGGGTGCTGTCGCGACATCCCAGATTTCGACGGTTTCGGTCATGCTGCGGCCGATGGCGAGGGCGCCGTCGGGGCTGAAGGTGACGGCACGGATGTCGACGCCGCTGGCACTGATCGCGTTGCCGAGCGGCCGTGGATTCGCCGTGAGGTCCCATACCTGGATGATGGTTTCGGTTCTGGTGACGGCGCGGGTTCCATCCGGGGAGATCGCGACGACGTCGAGCAGGCCGGCGGGGTCGCCGTCCAACTGGGTCCGATCCGGGGCCCACGGCGCCCTGGCCAGCATCCGCAGCTGCGGGAACAGAGTGTGGGGCAGCGCGGGCTGGTCGAGCGGGAGACGGAACAGGGTCAGCGAACTGGTCGACACGACCGGCCCCGGCAGTTCGAACACGTGCACCGAGTGGTCGAAACTTGTTGTCACCAATGACTTTCCGCCGCGTAGGAAGCGTGCCCTGGCGACCATGTCGATCGGGAAAGTGACTAGTTCTTCGCCGGTGGTCAGGTCGCGGATGCGTGCCTTGGTGTCGCCGCCGACGATCGCGGCGGATCGACCGTCGGTGGTCAGCGATACGTCGATGTATTCGTTGGCGCCGCGCGTCACGGCAGGCAGCGGGTCGAAGGTGGTGGGGCCTACTTTCCAGCGCGCGACTTCGCCTGGATTGAGCCCGACGGCCAATACCGTGCCGTCGCTGGTGAATTCGACCGATCTGGCCTCCGCGCCGCCGGGCCGTTCGACGCGACGGTCGAATACCGGGTGCTGATCGCGGTGCAGCGTCGCGGTGTTCCAGGCGCGCACCGTCGTGGTCCAGGTGCCGCCGAACAGCGACGGCACCGCCGCGACCAGGGTGCGATCGCTGAGTGCGACCTCCGCGCGCTGTCCCGATATCGACAGCGACGGCAACGCGACCGGGTGGGCGGGGTCGTCGCCGAGGCGCCAGGTGGAAATCGTCGCGCTCTGGGTGCCGATGGCGACGAACTCGAGATCGGGACTCAGCGCGACCGAGGTGGGCAACCGGCCGCCCAACGACAGCGGCGCCACCTGATGTGGTGCTCCGGGGTCGGCGATGTTCCACAGCGCCGACCCGAAATCGCCTGCCACGGCGAGCAATTCGCTGTTCGCGCTGATCGCGATCCCTCTGATGTGACCGCTGCCGGTGGCGAACCGCGGCCACCGGTGCACGCCCGTATCGGTGGATCGCACCAGTTCCACGCTGCCGTCAGCTTCGCCGATCGCGATCATCTCGCCCTGCGCGGTGGTGGCGATGCGGGGTGCGTCGGGGTCGAAAACCACGCCGCGGCCGTGGACTACGCCCGGGCTGATTCGGATCGGGGCGTTGGTCGCGGTGTTCTCCAACAGTGCCGACCGCGCCTCTTCGGTCGGGGCGGTGCGGTAGGCGGCCAGGGCGATCTGTTGGGACAGTCCGGGATTGAGACTGCCACCGCCGCGGGCGACGCCTGCGAACAGTCGCGAGTTCGATTCCGCTCGCGCAGCGGCATTTTCGATGCGGAGTTGGACGAGGTTGGTTACCGAGACCACCGCGAGCAATACGGCGAGCCCGGCCGCGACGGAGACCATCCACAGCGCGAGGTTGGCCCGGGTTCGAGTTCTGGCGATCGCCTCGGTCACCGTGCGGGCGGCGGAGATTCGGTCGGCGTAGTTCTGTGGGGCCTCGTCGGCGGCTTCCTGATACGCCTCCGAAGCGACCACTACGCGCAACGAGGACCGCTGTGCCGCAGTCAGTTTGCCCGAGTAGCCGCCGACAGCCGTCAGGTTGGCACCGGAAAGTCCCGCTGTCACAGCACATTCGGGGTCAAGGCGCCGTGGTCGAAGCTTGCGCAGCACCGGGTGTCGCGGCGCCAGGTCGTCGAGGGCGACCGCGATCGCCGCACCCATCGACGCGCCGCTGATGTCGTTGGCCGGTGTGCTGCCGTGCGTGGTGACCGACCACAGCACGCACGCGTCGGTGCCCGCCAATCTGCTGATCCGCCAGGCTCTTTCGATGCTGTCGGTGAACTCACGATCGGCTTGTAGGAAGCCCATGCGGGCCGGGTCGGGATGCAGGCCGCTGGGTCCACCGCGGACCTGGTCCAGACGCAGTACGCCCACTTCCCCGCTACCGCCGAAGCTGGCGAACAGCACGCTGATGCGGCTGCTGCGCACCACCGGGAGGCGGCGTCCGGCCAGTTCCAGCGCGGCCACGATGCCGTAACCGCGGGCCGCGCGACCGCCTTGACCGAGCAGGTGGCGCACGATATCGCCCAGCGGGGCGTTTTCGCTGGTGATCGCGATGCCGGCGGGCAGTAGTTGGGTGCCCACTGATGTCAGACCGGCGCGTTCGGCGTGGTCGAGGAAGACCTCGCACGCCTGCGCGGTGGGGACCGACCCGGTCAGCGCCTGCGCCAGCACAGCCATCGCGCGGGCGGCGGACAGGTCAGCGGTGATCCGGCGGCCCTGGGCGTCGGGATCTTCGGCTTCTTCCTCGAGCGGATCGTCGTCAGCCGTGAGGTTCTTCCACCGTGCGAGCGACTGCCGGGCCAGGACCCCGGTCTCTCGCCGGTGTTCGAGCAGGCGGTGCGTGGCATCGGGCCCGGTGGCGACGGCTGCTCGACACAGCGCCAGCCACCGTTGCGACGCACCGGTCAACTCGATCAGCACGGCGTCATCGGTCAGCACGGCGCCACCAGTCAGCACGGCGTCCTCCGCGGGCACCGCGTTGCCAGTCGATTCGCCCATCACATCTTCCCCGATCACCACCGGGCATCACCCGACCCTTCCGGGCATGCCCCGATAGGGTTGAATTCCAACACATCACCGATCGCCCGGGGGAGCCCGTTGTCCAGACGCCACACCGCCGCACGCAGCCTGATCGCGACGGCACTGCTGTCCGCGATCGCCCTCTCGACGGGCTGTTCCACCGCCGACTCCGCGCCCGAGCCGACAAAGGTTGTGGCACAACAGATTTCCGCCCCACCGCCGTTGGCCGGCGCCGAGGAGATCGGCGCGCTGATGGCGCGACTGCTCGACACAACGGTGTCCAACGCCGAGAAACTCGAGTACATCCAGGGCCTGGCCGCCGACCCGGAACTGCCCAATCGGGTCGCCGACGCCCCGCGCCAGGGTGGCGCCACCATCGCGATCACCATCACCGGCACCCGTGCCGCCGCACCCGGCATGCTCGCCGACGGCATCGTCACGATCAACAACATCCCGCCGCAGCCGGTCATCGTGAATTTCGTTGCCGAGGACGGGAAGTGGAAGGTCGAGAAGGCCTGGTACTGCCAGATCGCGTTCTCGTTCATGGTCTCGTCCCCGGCCTGCCCCAGCTAGTTCACGCGCCGCTCTTCCCGTGGACCGGGCACACCATGCCGTTGCCCCCGCACCCGGAACAGGTGCTGGTCACGCCCCCGCTGCCGTTGCAGCGACGGCAGGTGAGCAGGGGTTTGTCGCACCACGACTGCCTACATTTCACGATGGCCTCCTTGTGCCGTTTCGGTCCCGGAAGGGATCTGCCGACAATGACGCGCTGCCAGACGGTTCCGGTTCGCCAGTTGTGCGAGTGTGCGAAGTGACGAACCACTAGGGCCGACAACCGCATCTAGGTAGGAGCCCATCGACCGCAGAGGAGGCTCGCGATGCGACACGGTCTCATGTCGGCCCTACCCGCGCGGGTAGGATCGACGGCGTCCATAGCGCGAGCCATGGTTTGCCCATCGACGGTCGAGTGGGGGTACCTGTTGAGTTCCGATCCCTTGGACCAGTGGCTGGGTGCCCCGTGGGGTCAGGTGCCGCAACACCTGCGCCCGGCGGTGGTCGTCCACATCTTCGGCGCCGATCTGGTGACCATGTCCAGCTACGCGGCGGCCAAGGCGCGGTATGTGCTGGATCGACTCGATCCGGATATGCGCTGCGATTTCGAAGACATCGCGCAGGACACGATGGTCGAGCTCACCGCGACGCTGCCCACTGAACACATCCGGCACTGGAAAGCGTTGGTGCTCAAGAAACTTCAGTGGCAGGTGCTGCAGGCTCGGCGCAGTCGCACGGCGGAGAAGCGCCATCCCGGCCATCGGGTCGACTACGAATCGGCCGTGCTGGTGTTAGAGGACCCCACCTGCGGTGACGCGGAGAACCGGCTCGCCGACCGGGCCATCCTGCGCGACGCGTTGGCCTCGATCGCGCACGAGGAGACCGCGGCGGTGCTGCGCGCGACGTTCGTGATCGCGCCCGACGGGAGCTACACCGATGTGCAGACCACGGGCGAAGTGGCCCGTGACCTGCAGTTCAGCCAGGAGAAGGTGAAGCGATTACGCGCGGCCGGTGCGAAATTGCTCCGTGCTGCCGTGCTCGCTCAGCTCGATGGCCGCGACGAGGAGGGATCGTGATGGCGCCGGATCGTCTTGGCCTGCCCGTGGACGTGGAGGTGCTGATCGCGTTCGCCGAGGCCGACTCGCCGGTCGATGCCGAAGCAGCCCGCGTGGGCGCGCGGATCGCGGAAAGACTGTTGCGCGGCACGGTGACCGACCTCGGTGCGCGTCGCCGGGTGATGCGGGTGCCCGGCTGGACCGTGCAACCGTTGGCCGCGTCGTCGGAAGGCGAAACCGCCACCCGCGCGGTGCAGCAGCGCACCGACTCGGAGTTGGGGATCGAGTTCACTCGAACCCCCGCCGGTGCGCAGCAGACGCGGATCTCGGTGCGCTCGTTCGGTACTCACGCGGTGGCGGGCGACATCGTGCGGGTCGCGGCGGGTGCGGGCACCGAACTGCTCGTGGTGCTGTACACCGAGGACGACGGCGCGCTCACGGGCCAGATCGTGAGCCGGGCACTGTCGATGTCGGAGGATCTCGAGATCTCGCTGCTGCCGAGCGCAACACTGGGCAGCACCCACGCGTGCGCGGTCACCGAGGCAGTGCGGTGTTCACTTACCGCGGGGCGCAATGCCTGGCGTCGGGTCGCGAAGAGTCGGCCGGTCGGTGATCCGGTGCGCGATGCCATCGTCGCCGGGTTGAGTTGAACAGAATCCGGCTGCCGAAAGTGTTTGTTCGGCAGCCGGATTCGGCAGTGCCCGGGGAGGGCGCGGCGCGGACCGCAGTGGAACCCCCCTGCGGCTCCACTGGGTGCGCGACGCGGCCGTCACTGCCCCGGGCAGAAGTACTCGAGCGGCGCTGGGCCGTGGAGAACCTCTTCCCACTACTGATGCCGTTGCGGGGTCGAGCGGTTCGCGCGAACCGGTGCGGGGGCGCGACGCATCTGTATCGTGACGGTGGCGAATGCGGCCGGTGGTTGGGGGACACGGGGATGGCACCTTCGGGGGACGATGCGGTTCGGCTCACTGTCGCGGCGGCGATGGTGTTCCAGGTGAGCGCACATGCTCGCGCCGGGCTGCGCACGGCCGCACAGTGTTTCGAAGCGCAGGCACGGTTGTTGCTCGCCGATGGGGAGTCCACGCACCGTGCCAGGGTGGCTGCCGCGGGCGCGCGGGTCGAGTCGGCCGCCGCGGACGAGCTCGCGGCGGCGGTCACCCACCGCGACAACGAGATTCTCGAAGCGGATCGGCGGCGGCAGTCGTTGATCGCGGCCATCGCCCGTCACCGGCTCGACGAGGACACCCGTGCCCGCCATCATCGCGCGGCGATCGATCGGTTCGAGCGGTCCGCGCAGCAGATGTTGATCGAGGCGGGGCGTGGCGATCTGTGCGCGTACCGGCCGACGGTGGACTCCGCCGGCGGGGTGACCGTCGACGAGTTGGTGGCCGCGTTGGAGTTGGCGGTGCACGACTTGCGGCGGCGCGTCGACGCGTATCTCAGGGATCCTCGCGCGGCCCGCTGATCGGTTGGCCGACCAGCATCCGCACCGCCAGTCGCAGGAAGGCGAAGTGCGTGCGCAGGGCGCGCGGCGAACGGGCCACCGACGCGACGGTGCACGTGCCGGTGGGTGCGGGCAGCCCCGCGAATCTGTCGGACAGCCAGTCGAGAACGGCTGGGACGATGAGGAATTCGAGGGGAAGATGCGCGCCTCGGCGCACGCGCAGGTAGCGCACCGTCGCCCCGGCCTGTTGGTAGCGCCGCACGTGGGCGTCGATGTCGGCGACGGCGATCACCTCGTCGTGCACGCCTTGGACGACGAGCAGCGGCGCGGCGGGTGCGCGGGTGCCCGGCTCGATGTCGGCGAGGATGCGGCGCAGGACGGGTTCGGCGAGCAACTCCCCCATTCCGGCAGGCAGATGCGCGCCGATGTCGCGGCGGGCAAAGCGCAGCAGCAGCGCGAAGGTGCTGCGCTGTTCGGCTTCACGGAGCAGGTCGCGGTATCGCGCGTCGAGGCGATCATCGAGCATCGCCCCGAGTTCGGGGTAGGCCTGTCGGAGCCCGGCCACGAAGGCCGCAGGGAAGCCTGCGAACCAGCCGCCGTTGAGGCGCACGAACGCGGCGGCGGGGTCACCGACCGGTGACCCCATCGCTGCGCCAACGATATTCAGCTCCGGTGCGTAGTCCGCGGCAAGCTCAGCGGCCCACGCAGTTGCCAGGCCACCGCCCGAATATCCCCACAGGGCAACAGCAGTGCCCACCTCCGTGAACTGTTGCGCGGCCCGAATCCCGTCCAGCGCACGGTATCCGGGCTCCCGAGCCGCACCGAACCGACCACCGATTCCCTCGTGATCGGGCACCGACACCGCCCACCCCTGCGCCAACGCCATGGCAATGATCGGCAGTTCCAACGGCGCGATGGAACCGATGGTCTGCGCACCCCGCCGCAGGGCATACGACGGAAAACACTGCGGCGCAACAGCATCGATCGCGCACTGGAACGACACCAGCGGCCGGGACCGCGCACTGGAACCCCACGGCAACAGCACCGTGGTCACCGCGACTTCCGGCACACCATCGAGATCGCAGGTGCGATACAGCAATTGCCACGCCGAGATCCGCTGCCGCACCACCCCGAACAACGCCACCTCCACCGGCCGCGACCGCACCACCGCGCCCGGCGCGAGCAGGTCGATGCCGGGCGGGGTGGCGTAGAACGGGTCGTGCGGCGGTAGCAGCGGTGCGTCGCTCCAGACGACGTCGGGGGCTACAACGGTCACAAGCTGCCGCCGCCACCGAAGAACCAGGGGTTGAACGTGCACGCCAACGCGTGGTTGCCGGTCGAGTCCAGCGCTCGCAGTGCGATCGAGGCGGCGCGCGGCGAGTACATCATCGTCAGATGATCGGAAACGTCTTGCTCGCAACCATTTTGGAGGGTGACGTTGTCGACCGTCGCGCCCGGACCCGCCCGCAGGAAGCCCAGCTCGAGGGGGTTCATCACCTCGTCGTACCGGGAGCCGACCACGGTGTAATCCACGCCGGGCACGGTGTCACCGTTGGCGTTGAGCGTGGCGTAGAACGGCGAGCCGACGGCCTGTTCGACATTGGACGCGCCGATGATCGGCCGGTAGAAGCCGAGAATGTCGATGCCGGCGTTGTTGATCATGCGGCCGAGGGTGGCGATGCCCAGCAGCGAGGTGCCGTGGTGGGTGCCGCCGAAACTGACCACCTTGCCGACCTTGCCCTGGCCGCCTTCGAACTTCAGATAGTGGTTGGCGATCGTGCCGCCCTGCGAATGTCCGACGAGGTCGACCTGGTCCGCGCCCGTCGCCGCCCGCACCCGCTCGATGAACGCGGCGACCTGACGCGAGGAGTCGGCCATCGGACCCACCCCGTAGCGCCCCGGCAGCACCGCGCCGAGACCGCCGGCCTCGAGCAGCCCGGATTTGCCGAAGTTCAGGGTGAACACGCAGTGCCCGGCGGCGGCCAGCCGCGGTGACAGGTAGGAGAAGGTGTCGTAGGCGTTGAGCCAGGTGCCGTGCAGCAGGATCACCGGGCGCGGGTTCTGTGCGGTGGGCTTGCAATCCCAGCGGTTGGCGCCGGGCGGCGCGGCATCGGGATTGAGCAGGCCGTAGGCGAAAGCGGCTAGGTACGAAGACATTTCGGGGCCCTCGCCCACCGCGTCGGAGGCGCGGCTGCCCGCCGAACCCGAACTGCTGCCCGAAGCCGAACCGGAACCGCTGCCGATGTCGGCGATGGCGGTGGGAGTGCGGCCGTCTGCGGCGGCGACCATGCCCGCGTCCAGGTACTGGGCCAGCGAGCCGATCGTGGGTTCCAGGGTGGGCGCGGCGGCGGCCGGGCCGAACGCCGAGGCGGCGGTCAGGCCCGCGGCGATGCCGATGCCGCACAGCGCGCGGCGAAGAGGATGCGTCGTTGCAATCATTGGGTTTCACTTCCGTAGATCCGCGTCGACGAACAGGTAGCTCGAACGCGCTCTGCGAATCTATGACCCACGCCACAGTGATGTCACTGCACTGCGGACCGAGAAAGTCCGGACGGGATTGTCGCGGGAGCCAAGTTCTGTTCATTTTCGACCGCATCGCCCCCCTGCGCTCTGTCGTCGGACACAATCGGGTCATGCTCGCCGAATACCCCGTTTCCACAGTCCCCGCTCTGACCGCTCGTCTGCTCACGCGCTGGCCCCAGATCTCCGAGCGCATGCTCGTCGACGGCCTGGGCGCCACCACGCCCGCCGAACTGCCCGACGGCCACTTCACCGCGGAAGTACTGCCCACCATCTACGCGTGCGGGCGCGCCGTGCTCGAGGCGATCGCCGCCGACCGGGAGTTCACCCGCGCGGAGGTCACCGCGTTCGTCGCACCGGTCGCGGAGCGGCACGCCGAGGACCGGCTCCCGCTGCCGATGCTGATCAGCGCCATCCACGGCTCGGCGCAGGCGGTGCTGTCCGAAGCGGCCGCGGTCACGCTGCCCACGGAAATGGCGGAGTTCACCCGGGTCTTCGGCCGACTGCTCGACCTGCTGCGCCACATCAACATGACCGTGGTCGAGACCTACACCGAGGTCGAACAGTCGATCTACCATGCCGAACGCGAGGCCCGGCGCGAACTGTGCTCGGCGCTGGTGCGCGGGCTGCCCGCCGAGGAACTGGCCGCGCGCGCGGACACGATCCTGGCCGACCAGTACACGGTGCTGGCGATCCATCTCAGCGAACCCGCGCGCACCGGCACCGCCGCGAACCTGGTGACTCGGCGTCGCATCCGCGTGCTGCAGCGGGCACTGGATCAGCTCACCGGCACCACCACCCCGGCCACCTTCGACGGTGCGCGCGGTATCGCGCTGCTGGGCAACAGTTCCGACACCGACGTCCTGGACGCGGCGAAGTTCGACGCGCTCGCCGATCGATTGAGCGCGCAATTCGGCGTCACGGTCTATCTCGCGGAATTCTCCGGCATCAGCCGCGACGCGATTCCGGCCGCGGCAAAAGACGCGACCGAACTGACCGAACTGGCGCGACTTCGCGGCAAGCCCGGCGGCTGCTACCGACTCGACGACCTGCTGCTGGAATATCAACTCACCCGGCCTGGTCCCGCCCGAGAACGACTGGCGCAGCGGGTTATTCCACTACTGGGCAGCCCGCATCTGATCGACGCGTTGGAAGCGCATCTGGTCCACGGCGCCGACCGCAAAACCGCGTCGCGGCTGATTCACGTGCACCCCAATACATTTACGTATCGACTGCGCCGCATTGCCGAACTCACCGGCCTGGACCCGGCCGATCCCACTGATTCCCGCATGCTCGCCGCGTCTTTGACGGTTTATCGACTCGACAGCACCGACAACGAAAAAACCCGCTATTCGACGTGTGCATCGAATAGCGGGTAGTTCGTTTCCCGACAAGGAAAGTCTTACGTGTGCGCGCTGCTTACAGGTAGGCGCTGCACACGGGCCACGCGCCGGGGCCCTGGCTGGCCAGCACGTTCTCGGCCACGCGGATCTGCTCTTCACGGCTGGCGTTGTCGGCCGTGCCGGTGCCGCCGTAGGCTTCCCAGGTGCTCTGCGAGAACTGCAGGCCGCCGTAGTAGCCGTTTCCGGTGTTGATGTTCCAGTTGCCTGTGCTCTCGCACTGCGCCACGGCATCCCAGTTGTTCGCCGAGGCGGTTGCGGTGGTCAGACCGGCCGGAACGGCGATCATCGCGCCGGCAACAGCGGCAAGTCCGAGTGCACGAGTGGTGAATTTGCGATTGAAAGACATAGGTTGAATTCCTTCCTGCGCCCACCGGCTCGGTGATGGAAACTACCGCGTCCCTGCCCCTCAGGTAATGTCGGGGATCCTCGAATCGCGGGGCAAGCTTTCCGGTGTTCTGCGATTCAATTCGGCTCGGATTTGTTGTTCAAGCCGTGATCGAATGTAGCCGGAATGTGCGCTGAGATCACGTACCGATCACGAGGGCCTTTGTAGCGGATATTGTCCAAAGGAACAGTGTTCACCGCTGGTCGTCCGTGACAAATCCGTAATGACATACCTGTTTTTAAAGGGCCCTAATGTGACTGGGCTCACGCAGAATTAGTGACGCCGGTCACGTTTCCGGCCCGGCAATTCGGGCACCCTGTGCCTGCCGCGTCGGGGGATGATGGTGAAAAGGAGGCGTCATGAGCGTTCGCCGGACCCTGTTCACCGTCCTCGCAGTCGGCCTGGTCGCCGCCCTCGCGGTGGGCCTATACCTGTTCCAGCCTTGGCGGTTGTTCACCACCGTGACCGTGAACGAGGCGCCGATCACCGCGGTCGGCGGTGCGCCGCCGCCGGTGATCGCGCAGGGGACATTCGTGTCGCACGAGCACGGCACGTCGGGCACCGCGCAGCTGCAGCGCACGTCAGAGGGCACAATCGTGCTGCGCATCCTCGACCTGCGCACCTCCGACGGGCCCGCGCTGCACGTGTGGTTGTCCGATCAGCCGGTGATCGCCGACGACTGGCACAACTTCGACGACGGTGATCACGTGGACCTCGGGTCGTTGAAGGGCAACGAGGGGAATCAGAACTATGAGCTGCCCGCCGGGACCGACCTGTCGACGGTGAAGTCGGTCAGCATCTGGTGTGAACGGTTCAGCGTGTCCTTCGGCGCCGCGACCCTTACGCCCGCTTAGTCGCGGCCCGGTCACGCACGCTCAGGCGAGCAGACGCCGCTCGGTCGCCACCGCGACGGCCGCGGCGCGCGTGTCGACGCCGAGCTTGTCGTAGATGCGGCCCAGATGGGTTTTCACCGTGGCCTCGCTGATATGTAGCGCGCGGGCGATCTCCCGGTTGCCCAGACCCTGGGCGAGCTGGCCGAGGATGTCGCGTTCGCGGGCGGTCAGCGTGGGGCCGGGGTTGCGCATCCGGGCCATCACGCGCGCGGCGACCGGCGCCGACAGCGTGGTGTGACCGCTGGCGGCGGCGTGGATGGCGGCGAACAGCTCTTCGGGTCGCTCGGCCTTGAGCAGGTAGCCGGTGGCACCCGCCTCGATCGCGCGGGTGATGTCGGCGTCGGTGTCGTAGGTGGTCAGGACCAGCACGTGGGGTGCGGGGGTCTGAGCGGTGATGCGGCGGGTCGCCTCGATGCCGTCCATGTCGCCGCCCAGTTGCAGGTCCATCAGGACCACATCGGGGTGCAAGCTCGCGGCCAGCGCGACCGCGGCGGGACCGTCGGCGGCCTGCCCGATGACTTCGATATCGGGAGCGCTGGACAACAACGCGTGCAGACCGGCGCGCACGACCGCGTGATCGTCGCAGATCAGCAAGCGCACGGTGGTGGTCACGCCATCCGATGGTAGTGCGCCGACCCCGCGATGTTGCCCGGTCCACGCGGCAGTAGGCACTGCACCGGGACCGTGCTGGGGTTCTGATCGTGCGGGCACCTGTCTCACTGGACGGCTGTCCCCAACGGAATCGCCGCCGAGAGCACTGTGCCGTCGCCCGGCGCGCTTTCGATGGTGCACGTTCCGCCTAGTTGACGTACTCGCGCGCGGATCGCGGGCAGCCCGTGTCCACGATGTTCGGCCGGGAGGGCCAGATCCTCGGGGTCGAAGCCGCGCCCGTCGTCGGCGATGTCGAGCACGATCTGGTCGTCGAGGCAGGTCAGGGTGATCGTGGCAGTGCTCGCGTCAGCGTGTTCGCGGATATTGGCCAGTGCGCCCTGGGCGATGCGCAGCAGGGTCGCTTCCATCCGCTGGGGCAACGGGCCCGGCGTGCCTTCTATATGGCAGCGCACGGTCAGCGTGTCGGTGGTCTCGCGTGCGGCGACGGCGGCCAGGGCCGCGGGCAGTGATCCGCCCGCGGCGAGGTCGGCGGGGGCCAGGTCGTGCACGAAGCGGCGAGCCTCGGTGAGGTCACGTTCGGCGATCTCGGCGGCGGTACGAAGGTGGGCGTGCGCGAGTTCGGGATCGGTGTCCCACACCAGGTCGGCGGCTTGCAGCAACATGCGTTGGCTGGACAGGCCCTGTGCGAGGGTGTCGTGGATTTCCCGCGCGAGGCGTTCGCGTTCGGCCAGCGTGCCCTCCCGGCGTTCGGTGGCCGCCAGTTCCTGCCTGGTCCGCACGAGGTCGTCGATCAGGTCGGCCTGCCGTTGCGCCTGCCGCCGCATCCCGACGAACAACGCCGTCGTCACCGCGGCGACCGCGATCGGCGCCAACAGCAGATTCGGGTCCGCCCAACCCGCCAGGCGCACCTGCGTGACCACCACCAACCCGGTGAGCACCACCACCAGCGACACCGCGACCCGCTCGGACAGAATGCGCAGCCCCGTGTACACCAGCGGCACCGCGCACCAGGCGAAACTCGGCGCGAGCACCACCAGCACCGCCCACGCGACGACCAACAGAACGAACCACAGCAGTCGACTCGAATGTCGCAGCTCGCTCAGTGCGTAGAGGACAGCCAGGGCCACCGCGAGGCCGATCACCCACGGTGTGCGCGGACTTTCGCTGTGGCGCAACAGGAATCGCAACAGCGAGGCGGCCAGCAGGACATAGAACGCGCTGTGCACGATGACGGCGAGCAGTCGCGTGTCGTCGCGCTGGGCGCCGTGCAACTGGGTCATGTCATCCACCTGTGTCGTCAGCGGCCAGCGCCGCGGGTTCGCCCTGTCGACCTCGATCCTGCCTCGGTCGAGGCCGCCGAGAAAGCGACTGGGCGTGGGCAAACACCGATTCTCCCTGGACGTCGCCCCCAGCGGGTCATCCGATCGGTTGACCCCGGTGTCGACCGATCCGGCCGTGGAAATGCAGCCACTACGACGATTCGGTAGAGCCGCGCCGCGAACAGGATGGATATCAACAGGCCACGGCACACCGCCGGTCGGCCGAGAACACCGCAGGAGCAGCAATGTCGACCAAGTTCAGCACCCGCAACCGTCTCATCGTCGCCGGCGCCACCGCCGCGGTCGTGGGCGCGGGCATCTTCGGTGTCGTCACCGTCCAGGCGCAGGACCAGGACGCCTCGACCCGCACCCCCGTGGTCGCCAACGCCGCCGACGCCAACCTGAACCAGTCCACCCACCTGTCGATCGCCGCCGCCACCAAGGCCGCCCAGACCGCCCTCGACGCCGCCGCCAAGGAGAACCAGCGCGTGAGCGTGGCCGTGGTCGACCGCAACGGCAATGTCATCGTCACCCTGCGCGGCGACGGCGCGGGCCCGCAGTCCTACGACGCCGCCCAGCAGAAGGCCTTCACCGCCGTGTCCTGGAACGCCCCCACCACCGAACTGGCCAAGCGCCTCGAGTCCGCCCCCCACCTGGCCGACATCGACGGCACCCTGTTCCTCGGTGGCGGTGCACCGGTGAAGTCCAACAATGCCCCGATCGCGGGCATCGGTGTCGCGGGTGCCCCGAGCGGCGACCTGGACGAGAAGTTCGCTCAGGCGGGCGTGGCCTCGCTGGGTAGCTGAACATACTGAATAGCAAACGGGCACTGTCGAATTCGACGGTGCCCGTTGCTGTGTCAGCGGATAACTTCGTAGCGGAGGTCTTCAGGATTCGGTGCGGCGGGCTCGGGCGCGGCGTTTGCCCTCGTGCATAGCCTGGACGCGGGCGATGGGAATCGTGTGCCCTTCGGCGATCAGATCGGCTGGAAGTGCTTGCGGTTCCGGCATTTCCGCTGCCCAGGGGTCGGAGTCGCCGAGCAGTTCAGGCGCGGTGCGCAGGGTGAAGTCGGCGGGCGTCACCGAGTCGATGTCGTTCCAACACAACGGAAATGACACCGGAACCCCCGGACGGATGCGCGGACTGTAGGCCGCGATCACCGTGGCACCACCTGCTCGCGTCGAGTCGAGGAACACCTTCCCCTCCCGGTCCTCGCGAATGAACGCGGTGGTTCCGACAGCGGGGTCGATGCGCTCGGCCCGTGCGGCGATGGCACGCGTAGCGGCCGCAGCATCTTCGATAGCGACACCCGGCTGGATCGGCACGAACACGTGTAACCCCTTGGCCCCACTGGTTTTCACCGCACCAGCCAGCCCATCGGCCTCCAACGCCCGCCGAATCAAATGCGCTCCCGCGGCGGCATCACGAAAGGTCTGCCCCGGCGACGGGTCCAGATCCAACACCAGATGCGTTGGCCCCGCACTGTGATCGACCGGCAACAGCAACGGGTGGTACTCCACCGCCCGCTGATTCCCGAACCACAGCAACGTCCGCACATCATCACCCAGCGCGTAGGTGACCTCCCGATGCGAACTCTCCGCCCACACCGTCGCCCGCGGCACCCACTCCGGCGTGTATTTCGGCAGGTTCTTCTGCATGAACGGCTCCTGTCCCGGCCGCACCCGCACCACCGACAACGCCCGCCCCCGCAACACCCGAACTAGGCGCTCCCCCACGAACTCGAGGTAGTCGACCAGGTCCCGCTTGGTCGCGTCGGCCCCGTCGAACAGCAGCTGATCGAGATTGCTCATCTCCACCCCACCCCGCAACTCTTTGCCGGACATCGCCCCATCCTCGCTCACCACTGCATATCATCCACTGCCGCCAGCTCGGATTCGCTGGGCTCGACAACACCTTCAGGCAGCGGCACTCGGCCATCGCCGTAGAAGGCCCGGATCTCTTCGGCCGCGCCGACCTCGGCCACTTCTTTCGCCAGCAGTCTCAACCTCCTTTCACAGTCGTCGGACACCACGCAAAACTTTCGCGAAGGAGGTCGACGCGCGCATACCGGTGCGCAGGCTCGGGTGGAGGATCGCGAGATCGGCCATCACCGCGTAGGTCAGGCCGTGGTCGCGGCGTTCGGCGATCTGGTCGAGGACCTCGTCGGGTGTGCCGACGACCAGCCAGTCGCGCAACAGCGAGTCGGGGACCAGCTCGGCGTAGGCCAGTGCGGTGGGTTCATCGATGGTCTGCGGGAGGATGTCCTGCGCGCCGGTGAACGTGGGCCCCAGTGGATGGTCGACACCGTGTCGGGCCCAGGCTTGCGCCGATGCACTGAGCGCGAAGACGCGACACAGTGGTGAGTGCAGGATCTCCTCGACGATCGCCGCCGAGCGGGCCGTGATGACGAACATCCAGCCTGCCGCCTGGACCGATGCGGGGTCGCGACCGGCATCGGAGGCCGCGGACCGGATCACCGCCAGCTTGTCACGGTATTCGGCCGGGCTGCTCGGGAAAGCGGGCAGCCAGGCGTCGGCGTATCGGCCCGCGGCGCGCAGCATTCGTGGCCCGTGTGCGCCCATCCAGAGTTCGGGGCGGGTGCCGCGGTGCGGTGGCAGCGCGAAGACCGCGTCGCGCAGCGGAAAGAACTCCGAATCGCGAGAGATGGCTTCGCCGTTGGATTCCCACAGCGCCCGGATCGTCGCCACGGCTTCTTCGAAGCGAGCGACGGGCCGCTGCCAGTCGACGCCGTAGGGCTCGTTGTTCTCGCGCTCCCCCGGCCCGATCCCGAGAATCGCTCGACCGCCGCTGAGCAGGTGCAGGGTCGCGGCGGCCTGCGCGGTGACAGCAGGATTTCGCCGACCCGCGTCGGTGACACCGACGCCGAGCCGCAGCCTGCTGAACCGGTTGCGCGCGGCGGCGTACCCGAGCAGGGTCCATGGGTCGTAGTACGCATCCGAGTGCGGCACGACCCTGGCTCCGCCGGTGTGGGCCGTCTTCCACAACGACGAAGGCCACAAACCGATCAGATGGTCGATGGTCCACAGCGAATCGGCGCCGGTCGTCGCGGCGAGAAACCGCGTGTTGCGTTGGGTGAAATCGGGCACGAACCGGCAATGCAGGCTCGGATCGACCACCCCGGTCCTGATCCTGACCCGTCGAGATGCTGCTGTCATGGCCACTCTCTCGCGAGGATAGGTGCACCGACCAGCCAATTATGGGACGCACCGGTGCCGACCACAAGACACTGTGCCGGTCATCGGCCCACCCTTTCCTGGATCGCCGGGTCCACTTGCCCGCTGAGTAATCGGCGCAGGGTGGTGGGGGTGTGGCCGAGGTGCTCGCCGATCGTGCGGGTCAGGTGGGCTTGGTCGGCGAAGCCGAGGTCTGCGGCGAGCACTGCGAGGCTGGTTTCGCCGTCGGTGAGTCGGTTCATGGCGTGGCCGACGCGGACTCGGTTGCGGTAGCGGGTGAGTGAGACGCCCATGTGCTGGGAGAACACCCGGCTCAGTCGATACGGCGAGACGTCGAGCAGTCCGGCCAGCGACCGTAGCCCCGCGGCTTCCGGTGCACCGGCGAGAATGGCCTGTCTAGCTGCGGTGACGGTCGCTTCGTCGTCGCGACGGCGACTCGGCATCGGCTGCCGGGTGGCCGCTGCGACGAGTCCGAGCAGTTCCTCGGTCACCGCGTAGTCGATGTCACCGCGGGTGCCGGCTTCGAGCAGCCGATGGTGCGCCAACGCGACACGGGCGTCGACGTACAGTGCGCGCGCGACCGCGGAACCCTCCCAGAACTCAGGCGAGACGCTGATCGAGGTGCAGATATCGCCGCCCGCGGGATGCGCGAAGCGTTCTTCCTCGCCGGGCACGCCCACATATCCGACGGTGGGATCCAGGTCGGCCGCCACCCCGTCGGCTTGCCGCCGGAACCGGCCGCGCCGCACGAGCACGATCCGGTGGTCGTGGCGTGCCTGCGGCGCCGACCAGCGGGTGTGGTCGGCGTGGCAGTTCACCGCGGTCACGGTGAAGTCCGGTCGGGCGGCGATCGGCACTGCGCACAACATGAATCGACCGTACGCCCAGGGTGTGACAAGTCGGCCGCAAAAATGTTCAAGACCGGGACCATCGGGGCGGGGATGCTGGGAGCAGGACCCCAAAAAAAGGAGACAACCATGGCATCCGTGCACAAAGAATTCCTCGTCGATGCCACACCGGATCAGGTATGGGACGTGTTGAAGGACTTCGGCGCGGTGCACGAACGCCTGGCCCCCGGTTTCGTCACCGACACCCGGGTCGACAGCGACACCCGCACAGTCACTTTCGCCAACGGCACCGTGGTGGCCGAACGCCTGGTCGACCTCGACCCGACCACCAAACGCGTCGCCTACTGCGCGGTCGGTGGCGACCTGCACCCCTCCCACCACAACGCCTCGATGCAGGCCGTGGCCACCGCCGACGGCAGAACCCGGTTCGTCTGGCACACCGACGTCCTGCCCGCAGCGCTCGCCGCACCGATCGCCGAGTTCGTCGAGCACGGCGCCCCGGTCATCCGCGCCGCCCTGGAAGCGGCGGCTACCCGTTCCCCGGAAGAACCCTCCGTCATCGCCGGGTAGCACGGGGCCGGTCGGCCGACCAGCCGTTTTGGTCGAACGCCCGGTCGTCGACTATGGTAGGTCCGCGCGGTTCACCCTGGTGAGCTGTTGTTCTGGCCCCGTCGTCTAGCGGCCTAGGACGCCGCCCTCTCAAGGCGGTAGCGCGGGTTCGAATCCCGTCGGGGCTACAGCGAGAACTCCTCGGTCATTGTGACCGGGGAGTTTTTTGTGTTCGGAGCACAATCCGTTGCCCGTGGTTGCGGGATTCGTACAGTGTAGGAATCATGGTGGCGACAAGCCGTTAGCCAACGATGAGGACATCATGAAGCGTTCGCTGTTCACCGAGGATCACGATGCGTTTCGCGCGTCGGTTGCCGAGTTCGTCAAGCGTTCGATCGAGCCCAACGCCGAACGGTTCACCGAGCAGCGGGCCATCGATCGCGAAACCTGGCTTGCGGCAGGCGAACTGGGCTACCTCGGCCTCGGTGTGCCGGAGGAGTTCGGTGGCAGCGACGCCGGCGACTACCGGTTCAACGCGGTGTTCGCCGAGGAGCTGTCCAAATCCGGTGCGGCGGTGGCATCTTCGTTCGGCATCCACTACGACGTGTGCGCGCCATACCTGGTGGAGCTGACCACCCAGGAACAGAAGCAGCGCTGGCTGCCGAAGTTCTGCACCGGCGAGATCATCACCGCCATCGGCATGACCGAACCTTCGGGTGGTTCGGACCTGGCCGCGCTGAAGACCACCGCCGTGCGCGACGGTGACGACTGGATCGTCAACGGCTCGAAGACGTTCATCACCAACGGTTTCAACGCCGACCTGGTGATCGTGGCCGCGCGCACCAGCCCGGAGAAGAAGGCCAAGGGCATCACCCTGTTCGCGATCGAGAACGGGATGGACGGCTTCACTCGCGGGCGCAAGCTCGACAAGGTCGGCCAGCCCGAATCCGACACCGCCGAACTGTTTTTCGACAATGTGCGCGTGCCCGACGCCAACCGGATCGGCGAGGTCGACCGCGGCTTCATCGCGATGATGGAGCGCCTGCCGCAGGAACGCATCGGTGCCGCGGTCTCCAATCTCGCGCACGCCGCGGCGATTCTGGACGAGACGCTGCAGTATGCCAAGGAGCGCAAGGCTTTCGGTCAGCAGATCGGCAGCTTCCAGTACAACAAGTTCCTTTTCGCCGAATTGGTCACCAAAATCGAAGTGACACAGGCGTTCGTCGATCAGGGCATCGCCGCGCACGCTGACGGTGAGCTGTCCGCTGTCGACGCCGCGAAGGCGAAGTGGTGGTCGGCGCAGGTGCAGAACGATGTGCTCGACGCGTGCGTGCAGCTGCACGGCGGCTACGGCTACATGCGCGAATACCGTGTCGCGCGTGCGTGGATGGATGCCAGGGTCACCAAGATCTGGGCGGGTTCCAACGAGATCATGAAGGAACTGATCGGCCGCGATCTGGGCCTGTAGGCAACACGTCGCGCCCGGCGACAGTTCGCCGGGCGCGACAATCGATCACTTCAAGATGATCGGCAACGCGGCCAGATCGTTCTGCGTGAGCACCGGCAGGTTGCCGATCTCACTGTCGGGCACCGCAAGTCGCAGATCCGGGAAGCGTGCGAACAGCGCGGGCAGCGCGATCGCGGCTTCCAGACGCGACAGTGCCGCGCCGGGGCAGATGTGCGGGCCATAGCCGAATGCCAAGTGCCGGTTGGCAGTTGACCGGTTCACGTCGAACTCGTCGGCGGTGTCCCCGTGCACGGCAGTGTCGCGGCCGACGGCCCGATACGACATCACCACCCCGTCACCCTTCGCGATCAGGGTGTCACCGACCTGGATGTCCTCGGCGGCGAACCGCATCAGCAGGTGCGATACCGGACCATCGAAGCGCAGCGACTCCTCGATGACCTGCTTCCATTCCACCTCGCCCGCAAGGACTTTCGCCAACTGCTCGGGGTGACCCAGCAGCGCGCGCACGGTGTTGATGATCAGGCTGACGGTGGTCTCGTGCCCGGCGGCGACCAGTGCCTTGATGTTGCCGATCGCCTCTTCCTCGGTGAGCGGCTCACCACCCTCGTCGGCGGTGATGAACGCCGAGGTCAGGTCGTCGCCCGGGTTCGCGATCTTCGCCCGGACCAGGTCGGTGAAGTACACGTCCAGGCCGCCGATGATCGCCAGCCGCTCGTCCTGCGGGGTCATCACCGAGAAGAACTTCTTGTACCAGTCCAGCAGCTGCGCGTGGTCTTCGCGCGCGACGCCCATCAGGTCACCGACCACGCGCATCGGCAGCGGGTAGGCGAAGATCTCCTTGAGGTCGACCGGCGCACCGTCGGCGCCCGCGGCCTCTAGGTCGTCGAGTAAGTCGGCGGTGAGCTGCTCGATTACCGGACGCAGTTCCTCGAGTCGGCGCGGGGCCAGCGCCTGCGCGGTCTTCAGGCGCAGCCTGCGGTGCTCGGCCCCGTCGACGCTGAACATCGACCGGTCGACCAGCACCATGCCGATCAGCGGCCACTGGGTGGTCACCACGCCGTCGGTGTACAGCTTCCAGGCGTTGATGTCCTTGACCAGCCGGGAGTCGGTGGTCAGCTGGCGTGCGATCGCGTGATCGGTGACGGTCCAGGCGGGCACGCCGAGCAGGTCGATCTTGGTGATCGGGCCGAGCTCGCGAAGTCGGGCGGTCTCCCCGTTGAGGTCACCGACCATGGGATCGATGGCAAAGGGACAGGTGGAACTCACGAAAAACCTCCGACGGGTCGAACTGGTGTGAAACGAACGGGCAGTGCGGTCATGCCACGAAGAAAAGCTGAGGGTCGCCGGGTGAGCTGGTCGGCGGGCACTGCCAGGTCCATGTCGGGCAGCCGGTCCAGCAGCACCTCGATGCCGGTCCTGGCGATGATCTCCGCGATCTGCTGGGCGGGGAAAGGGCAGCGGTATTCGCCGTAACTGAAGGCGAAGTGTGCGTTGTTGCCTGTGGGCACGGATCCGCCCTCGGAAAACGACTGTCGCACATGGGGATCGAGGTTCGCCGCGGCCAAACCGAGCAACAGCATGTCTCCGGCGCGAATTGTCTTGTCCCCCAGGCGCGTATCACGCGCGGCCCAGCGTCCAGCCAGAATCGAGGTGGGGCCCTCTTCCCAGAGGACTTCGCTCATGGCCTCGCCGACGCTGCGTCGGCCGCCGCCCAGCGAGTTCGCGAATCGGTCGTCGGTGAGCATCAGGCGCATCGAGATGCCCAGCCAGTCGGCGGTGGGCAGGTGACCCGCGGCGGTGATCGCCATCAGGTCCATCATGTATTCCTCGTCGGTGAACGGCTCCGGGTCGGCCAACATCAGCGACACCAAATCCCCTGCGGGACGGGCCTTCTTGGTCGCGACCAGTCGCGCCATGTGTTCGGCGAAGCGGGCGTGTCCGGCTTGGGCGTCGGCGCCGCCGTCGGCGAGCATCTTGATCACCAGGGCGAGGTCGTCGGCATCGGTGTCGGGCAGGCCGAGAATGCGGGCCAGCGCCAGCACGGGCAGCTTCATGGCGAATTCCGCGATGAGGTCGGCGGTGCCGCGACCGCAGAACCCGTCGACCAGCCGGTCCGCGATTTCCTCACAGGCGCGGCGCAATTCGAAGTGGTCGACCGCGTCCAGGGCGGGTTCGACCATCGCCAGGTGCCTGCGATGTTCGGCACCCGCGGTGAAGTAGATCGAGGGCATGGGCTGCCCGACCATCGGCAGCAACGGCCAGTCCGCGGGCACGTTGCCCCACTGATTCCACAGCGACACATCGCGCGGGAACAGCAGCGGATCGCTGGTCACCTGGTGCAGTTCGCGATAGCCGATGATCAGCCACGCCGGGAATCCGCCCAGATCCACCTCGACGACGGGCCCGTGATCGCGGCGCATCCGCCGGTAGACCTCGTGCGGTTCGATGTGGAATTCAGGACCGCTCAACGGCACCGCGCCGGTGATCGGGCAGCCGGTCGGTGTGCTCATGTGACGGGTTCTCCCTGGGGGACAGCGGAATACAGGTACTCGATCAGGCTGATCAGCACCTGCTTGCTCGATTCGCGCGAGCGCGCGTCACACATCACCAGCGGCACCGCGGGATCCAGGTCCAGCGCTTCGCGCACCTCGTCTGGAGCATGTGTCTCGCCGAAGTCGTTGCAGGCCACCACAAACGGCGTCTTCTGGTGTTCGAGCCGGTCGATCGCGTACCAGGAATCGCTGATCCGACGTTGGTCGACCAGCACGATCGCGCCCAACGCACCGGTGAACAGCCGGTCCCATAGGAACCAGAACCGTTGCTGCCCAGGCGCTCCGAACAAATAGAGCACGTGCTCTTCGTCGAGGGTGATGCGTCCGAAGTCGAAGGCGACCGTGGTGGTCGACTTGCCGGGCACGCCGGTGGTGTCGTCCACGGCCGCGCTCACGTCGGTCATGGTGGCCTCGGTGTCCAAGGGCCGGATCTCGCTCACCGAACGCACCAATGTCGTTTTGCCGACACCGAATCCGCCGATGACCACGATTTTCAGCCCGTGTTTCGCCGTGCTGTGCAGCGGTGCTCGCGCCCGCGTCGGCACGTTCTCAGAGCTTGCGAAGTCCAACGAGCACCTTCTCGAGGGTGGAAAGGTCCAGCGACATCGCCGCCGACAACGGGGGTCGGATCGTGATCTTGCCTTCGGCGAGCAGATCCGACAGCAGCACGGTGGCCACGCCGACGGGCAGCCGCAGCTCGGCGGCGATCTCCACCACCGCGGTCGGCGCCGCGCACATGTCCAGGATCGCGGCCTGCTCCGAGGACATCCCGGCGCTGGGCCCCGACTCCGCGACCACCAGCGTGACCAGGTCGAAGTCGTCGGTGGCGGGCGCTCGACCGCCGGTCAAGGTGTAGAAGCGGTCGGGATCGTCGTCGCGTGCCGCCCTGGTCAATCGGTCACACCCCGTCGGGGCTGCGCGGCCATGTGCTCGCCGAGCTGTTCGACCAGCTCGTGCATCGTGTGCCCGACCAGGCCCGCGTCGGCGTCCTCGGCGGCGATCACCGCTAAATGCGCGCCGCGCCCCGCCTCGACCACGAATAAAATGCCGCCGTAGAACTCGGTCATCGACTGGCGAACTCCGCCACGCCCGTCACCGAACTCGACGGAGGCCCCGTGCGCCAGACTCTGGAACCCGGCGGCGATCGCGGCGAGCTGGTCGGCGCGATCGACATCGAGTTCGGGGGTGTGGCAGATCTTCAACCCGTCACCCGACAGCAGCAGCGCATGTTTGGCGCGTGGGGTGCGGGCGAGCAGTTTCTCGAGCAGCCAGCCGAGGTCGGCCGGGGCGGTGGTGGTCATCGGTCCTCCAGTGGGTCGGAAGCGGTGCGGCCCGGCGCGGAACGCTGGAAGGCGCCCAGTGCGGTGGGCTTGGCCGGTGGGGCAGGAGTGGCAGGTGTGGTGGTGATTCCTTCGGGGTGGACTTGGGCCAGGGTGTCGCCTCTGCGGCGCTTCGGCAGTGTGCCGTTGGATGGTGTGTGTTGATCGGCCGGATCGATGATGTTGATCGGGCCGGTATCGCCCAGTGACATTGTGCCAGTAGCACTTTGACGCGGAATCGGGTTGTCGAACTGACTCAATGTCGCAGGCTCGGCGACGCGCGGCGCGGTGTTGCGGCTGCGACGTTCCGCGCGTGCGGTGAGTTCGCGCGGGACCACGACCACCACGGCGGTGCCACCGATGGCCGAGGGTCGATACGACACGGTGAGTTCGTGTTTGCGCGCCAGGTGCCCGACCACGGCCAGCCCGAGGCGGGTGCCCGACAGCGTCGCCAGGTCGGCGCCCTTGCCCTTGTGATCACGCCCGGTGACCGCGGCTTCGGCACGACGCAACGCGGAATCGCTCATGATCAGACCGCTGTCCTCGATCGTGATCACCACTCCCGCAGGCACTTCCGCGGCGTAGACGTGCACCTCGGTGGTGGGTGGGGAGAAGTTGCAGGCGTTGTCCAGCAGTTCGGCCAGGGTATGCATCACGCCCTCGGCGGCGTGCCCGGCGATACCGATGTCGGCGATCGCTCGCAAACGCACGCGCTGGTATCCGGCCACACGACCCATCGCGCCGCGCAGAATCGACTCCATCGCAATGGGTTTGGCCCAGCGGCGCCCGGTGCGAGCGCCACTGAGCACCGCGATACTGTCGGCGAGGCGGCCGGCCTGAGCGGTGCGGTGGTCGATGTGCAGCAGGTCGGTGAGCACGCGCGGGTCGGCGTGACGGTGCTCCATCTCGCGCAACTCCGCCAGCATGGAGGTGGTCATCGCCTGGATGCGGCCGGCGGCACCGGAGAACGCGGCAAGGGCGGCGGCACCGCGACGCGCGTTTTCCTGTGCCTCCCAGGCATATCCGGCCGTGTGCTCCTCGGCCTGCGTCAACCGCGCGGCGGCTTCGGCGGTCGCGGCGGTCAGTTGCTGTTCGGCTCGCTGCGCGGCGGCCAGGTTCGCGCGCGCCTGTGCGCGTTGGCGCAGCGCGAACGCGATCGCCGGGGCCCCGATCAGCGCCGCGGTCACGGCGGCGGTCAGGATCGGGATGCCGATGTTCGACGGTGCGAACAGCGCGGTCACCGCGGCGATCGCCACCACCGCGACCGCGGCCCCCAGCACCACGGATCCGGCACTGCCACCGGACTTCTCCGGTGCAGAAACCGTCTGTGTCATCGGCAGTACGTCCGCAGTACTCACAAGCCCCCGGCCATAGGTGGTCATCAAACACGCAGCAAGGCAGCCTGTTTCGGAATCGGGTCGAGCATATCGAGGCCCCGCCCCGGCTGCCACTCGGCAGACCAGGGTTCACCGGCTGTTGGGTTACGGGTCAGTATCGGCGCTGGTCAGCTGTGCAGAGCCGGCGCGATGGTGGCGGCGATCGTCCGGTAGCCGGAGTCGTTGGGGTGCAAGTGATCACCGGAGTCGAACTGCGCCGCCAGGTGCGCGCGATCACCGGGTTGGGCCAGCGCGCGGTCGACGTCGACCACCTCGTCGAAGGCACCCGACTCGCGTATCCACGTATTCACGTCGGTGCGCATTCGCTCCTTCTCCACCGCGTAATACGTCGACCCGGCGAACGGCGGGATGGTCGCGCCGACGATGCGCACGCCCCTGTTGCGCGCCTGGGTGATCAGGTCGCGGTATCCGTTGATGAGCTGATCGGTGGAAACGAGCGGATAGACGATACCGTCCGGGCCCGCGCTACCGGATAGACCGATGTCGTTGATACCGATCAGCACCACGACGGTGCCGACTCCCGGCTGATCGAGCGCATCGCGCCGGAACCGGGCGATGGCGTTGTCGCCCAACACATTCGAGTCGGTCAGCAGTTTGTTGCCACTGATCCCGGCGTTGACCACCGGCCCGTGGTGACCGACCGCAGCCAGCTGATCGGGGTAACGCTGATCCGCGTTCACGGTGGAGCGATAACCATCGGTGAGCGAATCACCGAATGCCACAGTGATTTTAGAGTCTTTCGGCCGCACTGTATCGACGCCCGACAGGTAGTACCAGGACTGAGAACTCTCGGTGAACGCCACCGCCGCCGGGTCCGTACTGTGATCCCCCGCGGCCCGGTAGGTGGTGGTCATCGCCTGCCCGTGCTGCGTGGCCGGACCGGTGGGCTGGGCCAGATACAACGTCACCGCCATCGACGCCCCCACCGTTTCCACCGCATCGCTGACAACTTCTCCCCCGGGCGCGACAACAAAGTCGGAGTTTCCACCAACCATCAACGGCCGCACCGACTCCGGAGCCACAGCCGCGCCCCCAACACTGCGCGCAACCGTAGCCGCCTTCACCGGCAGCGGGTACTCGCCATAGCGATTGGACAACCGAACCCGAACCTGCGAACCCTCCTGCGACAACCGAATCACCTGCCGCACAGTCTGATCCGAGAACCCCATCGCCGACCAGTTCTGATAAATCGGATACTGCACCGACGTCGCCCACGCACTGGACCACTCGGTCTCGGTATCGCGAACACCGAACGCCACCAGAGCCAGCGCGGACGCGGCAGCGATAGGCGCGACAATCCAACGAAGGCGCAAGGGGTTCCGATCGATCAGGATGAGAACAGGTTAGCTGTAGAAGACTCCCTTCAATCGATCGCTATCGGGTCCGCGCAGAAGCGATGCTGAAGCGCGAAGACTGCCGACCCATGGCTCCCCAATTCCCTACCGTCGTATGAGCGCAGTGCCAACGGCGGCGGGTACGGCTCCGCGATTACCCCGAGACAGAACACCACACCCGCGGGCCGTCTCGGCAGCTTCGGCTCGCTACCGACGTAGAACGGGTGGTTGAGAAGGAACGGGCGAGGCACGTCAATAGTTCGTGACTCTGTCGTGCCCGGACGTACCCGGAGTACATCGACTGACGGCGACACGTACAACTCCCCGACATCGGCGGGCCATTCGAAGAAGCGTTGCGCGAGTTCCACATAGTCACCTGCCGGGACCACGTACGCTTCCCCAGGCGGTATGGATCCCATGCGCTCGATCCGAATCGGCACAAGCACTTCTCGATCATTGCGATTGTCCAAACGCCACGTGACCTTCGCCGCGGCGTCAGTAACCGCCACTTCCGCGGCGAATGTCACCCCCGCCGGAATCGCCGCTCCGCCGGCGAGTGACTCAGGCGCAGTCTGCTCGGCGCAGCTAGCCAGCAGTGCGCAACAGGCCAGGACAATGCCCGCCCGTGATAGCAATGCGAATTCGGCTTGGCGCCAAGCCATTACCGCTCGGCGGCAGCCGAGGTGCTGATGTCCGGAGTGCATAATCCTCAGTCGAGCACAGCTGTCGCCTCGACCTCGACGAGCAGATCCGGCTCCCCCAGCGCGGCAACCCCGATCAACGTGATCGGCTTGACCGGATCCACCCCCAACTTCGCCGCCGCCCGCGCCACACCCTCACCGAGCAGCGGGAACTTCTCCGGACCCCAGTCCACGACGTAGATCGTCAGCTTCGCGACATCGTCGAACGAACCCCCGACGGCCGCGAGCGCGGTACCGACATTGAGGTAAGCCTGCTCGACCTGCGCCGCGAAATCATCTGCGCCAACCGGGTTTCCGTCGGCATCACGCGCGACCTGCCCGGCGAGGAAGACCAGCCGCGAACCGGTCGCGATCGAGAGCTGTCGGTATACCTCCGGCTTGGGCAGCCCGTCCGGATTCATCAGTTCCACAGTCATGCCAACTCCCACCACTCGAATGTCTGTGCGAGTCAGCCTAGATGATCTGGCGTGTACGTCGGGGTTGGTTCAGAAGGCGATGCAGGCGGAGCCGGTGTCTATGCCGGTGCCGACGCTGACGGGAAAGCGGGTCTGGGACGTGGCTCCCGGTTGGAAGGCGTAGATGTAGGTGATGTCGGTGCGGGAGGGGACCCAGGTGGTGCTGGCTACGCCGTTGACGGGGACTGCTTCGGAGAAGCCGCTGGGGCCCTGGCCTTCTTCGTAGAAGTAGACCGTTTTCGTGTTGTCGTCCACGGTGACGTTGACGGTGTAGGAGCAGCCGGTGCCGTAGGGGTGTAGGCCGAAGGTGGCCGAGGGGGCGATCGAGATGGTGGTGACGGAGGCGGTCGCGGGCGGGGCGACCACTGCGGCGAGGCCGGCGATGATCGCCGTGGCGCCGAGGGCTTTGCGTGCGGTCGCGGTGTGGGTTCGCGTCATGATGGATATCTCCTGGTCAGTGGGGCCGAGACGGCGCAACGGGTGACAAGAGGTGACTGGGTTCATATCTGCCCGACGGCGATCTTCGTTACCTCCGCTACGAGCTCGTTGGACGGTGCGGCGTCGCGGTCGGGCTTGGTGGTGAGCACCGCGAGCACCAGGGGTGGGCGGCCGGGCGGCCATGCGACGGCGACGTCGAGGGCTGAGCCGTAGGACGGGCTGCCGGTCTTGTCGCCTACTTTCCAGTCGGCGGGCAGGCCTGCTTTGATGCGTTTCGCGCCGGTGGTCGAGGCCAGGAGCCAGTCGGCGAGCTGGGCGCGTTCAGGGTCGGCGAGGGCGGTGCCGAGGACCAGAGCGCGGTAGTCGGCGGCCAGGGCGGCGGCGGTGGTGGTGTCGCGTTCGTCGCCGGGAATGGCGGCGTTGAGTTCGGGTTCCCAGCGGTCCAGGCGCGTGACGGTGTCGCCGAGTGTGCGTAGGAATGCGGTGAATCCTGCTGGGCCACCCAGCATTCGAAGGACAATGTTTCCAGCGGTGTTGTCGGAGACGGTGATTGCCGCGTGACAGATCGCGGACACGGTCATGCCGGTGTCGACGTGCTTCTCGGTCTCGGGAGAATTCACCACGATGTCGGCGGACGTGTAGTGGATGACCTGGTCGAAGTAGCCGGTGGACAACGGATGTGCCTGCAGCAGAGCGCCACACGCCAAACCCTTGAAGGTCGAACCCATTGCGAAGCGTTCGTTTTCGCGATAGTTCACCCTCGCGCCGCTGCCGGTATCGACCACCGACAGCCCCAGTCGGGCACCATATTTCGCTTCCAAAGCCGCGAATTCTGTTGGTACAGACGGTGACACGCTGGGGGCATGCTCGACCTCACTGCTCGCGCAGGCGGTGAAAGTCACCGCCGATGCCGCCAGGGCGACGGCAGCCAACCGAGTTCGCAAAAGGGGTCGCTTCAGTGCGGAGGTAGTCACCGGTGCACAACATCATCATCGGCCGCTTCCATGCCAATATCGGACAGTGCCCTGGACGAGTCGAACTCGATATCACCGCAGGTAGACACCGCTAAATCTCTTCCGAACGTCGCGCACTACCTGCTCGTCATGGCCGTTCGACCAAGTCGCGGCAAGCGCGCTGGTTCAATGGCTTGATGGATCTGATCCGCCACCTCCGGTTCTTCGTCGCTGTCGCGGACGAGGGCCATTTCGGGAAGGCGGCAGCGGCGCTGGACATGACCCAACCACCCCTGTCGCAGGGTTTGCGCCGCCTCGAACAGCACCTCGACGTCGAATTGATCCGCCGCACCAATCAGGGCGCGTTGCTCACCACCGAGGGCAGGCATCTGCTGCCGCGCGCCCGATTGCTCGTCGACGACGCCGACCGGCTGCTCGCCGAGTCACAGCGGATCGCGCAGCTCAGCGGCACCGTGCGGTTCGCGGCGACCAGTGCGCTGCCCGACCGTTTGGTCGCCGCGTGTGTGACGGGCCTGCGTGCCGCGGGTGGGAATGTGGCGACCACGCTGGGCACGACCGTCGATCTGGTCGCGCAGGTGCGGTCGGGGGTGTGCGATGTGGCGGTGATCGAGCATCCGGCGCTGGTGGACGGCGTCGAGGCCGGGCCGGTGTTGAAGTTGCCGCGCTGGCTGGTGGTGCCTGCCGAGCACCGCACCACCACCGCCGAGCGGCCGACGTTTCCGATGCTCGCCGGGCTGAACTTCGCGCATCCGCCACGCGCAGCCAACCCGCCCGCCTTCGACAGCATTGTCGACCTGCTGCGCGAACGCGGACTGGACGCACCGCCGCTGGCCGCCGCCGACGATCGGGCGGTGCTGGCCGCTGTCGCCGCGGGTACCAGCTTCGGGGTGACCGCCGCACCTCCCACGCCGACACCGGGAGTGGCGTGGTTGACGTTGGCGCCGCAGTCGATTGCGGTGCGGGTGAGGGTGATTCGGCGCGCGGATGCCGCTGATCAGGCCGATGTACTGGATCGGGTGCTGTATCGGGAGCGGTTGCGATGAGCCGTTCGGATGGTCGGCGTTCGGACCAGTTCGACACAGGTCAAAGCCTTTCCCTCACAGGCGATCGGCTCGATGCTGCGGCGACTCGAATTCGTGCGGTGTTCGCGGACGCGGGCTGCGTCGGCTGGTTGCACGCACGGCGCTGCGACGGCTCACCCGACGAGGTTTCGGTCGGTGGGCGCGACCGGGTGGTGTTCGCGTCGGTGTACAAGCTCGTGCTGTTCGTGACGTTCCTACGACAGGTCGACCGGGGGCGGATCGACCCTGCCGAACGGCTCACCATCGACCCCGCCGACTGCACGCCCGGCCCGACTGGCCTTGCCGCACTGCATGATCCGGTAGAGATCAGCCGCCGCGACCTGGCGACTTCGATGATGACGGTGTCCGACAATGCCGCCGCCGACGTACTTCTGGGCGAGGTCGGTCTCGCCGCGGTGAGCGACCTCATCGATGAACTCGGCCTCGCCGACACTCGTATCCTCGGCGGGACCGTGGACCAGTACCGCAGCCTGGTCCTCGATACCGATACCCACAGCACCGCAGAAGCTTTCGCGACTCTGGCCGACAACGACGAAGCGTGGACGGTCTCCGCCTACGACCCTTCCTACGCCAGCGCGACCACCCCCGAAGAGATGACCCGCTTCCTGTCGACGTTGTGGTCCGGCGACGTATTGTCCGCCGCCAGTACCGAATTCGCGCGTTCGGTAATGAGCAAGCAGGTCTGGTTGCACCGCATCGCGTCCGCGTTTCCGCATCGCGGAGTCATCGTCGCGGGAAAGACCGGCACCATCGGCGTGATCCGCAACGAGGTCGCCGTAATCGAGTTTCCTGGCGAAACACCGGTCGCTGTAGCGGTTTTCACGCGCGCCGCCCGCGCCGATCCGATGCTGCCTGCGGTCGACGCCGCCATCGGTGAAGCCGCGCGCATCGCCGTCACCGAGCTACGCCGTCCACACTGATCCACTCACCATGGCTAGCATCGTCCTTCGTGGGTGGAGATTCTTCCGGCATCGGCCGAGTGCAGAAAATCGGGATCGCGGCGGGGGCGCTGGGTGTGGTGCTGGCGGTGGCGACTCCGTTGCTGCCGGTGCAGCAGCAACGCGCGAGCCTGGATTGGCCGCAGCCGCAGTCGATGCAGCTGAGCGCGCCGCTGGTGGGTTATGTGCCGTTGTCGCTCGATGTGAGCATTCCGTGCACGGCGTTGCTCGATTTGTCGGGTGGGACAGTGCTTTCCACGGTTCCCGCGCAGGCGCCGCGAGCCGGGTCGAAGGGGTTGGTCGCGCGGATCGAGGATCGGCCCGGGGTTGGGCGGACGTTGTCGGTTGTGTTGCGGGACAAGCTGTTGTTGAGTGCGCCTATCGCGGATATCGCAGGGGGTCCTTCGCAAGTCCCCGGTTCCGGCGCTGAGGGTCAGCCCGCAGGATCTGGCCCACCACCGAGTGCCGGCCCCGCACCCGGGGAGGGAAGCGCGCCGCCGCACGGTGGTCCTCCGGCCGGGAGTGCACCTCCTGGCGGTGCCGCGCCTGCCTCCGGTACGCCAGGCGGCGGGCCACCGCCGGGGTCGCCTCCTCCCGGGAGCGCTCCGCCCACCGGCGCCGCTCCCCCTAGTGGAGCCATGGGTGCGCCGCCGTCCACCACCAACCCGCCGACTGCACCGAGAGGCAGGCCCGACGAATCGGGCGCAGCGATGCCTGGTCTTGTGGCGGCATGCGGTGCTTTGACGGTGGTTTCGACTGCGTCGAGCACGACCGCGGAACTCACCGGTTTGAAGCGGCCAGACGGGTCGCCGATGAAGACAACGGTGAACGCTGACGTGCGGCCGCAGGTGGTCGGGGTCTATACCGAGTTGGATCGCGGGCGGATAGGGGATGCTCGGTTACACGCCGAGATCGATACGCGGTTCTCATCGAGTCCGAGTGGATGGAAGCTGGCAGCGATCATCGGGGCGGTGCTGTGCGCGCTGCTCGCGATGATCTGCTTGCACCGCAACGACACTCGCGATGGACGTCGTTCGCGTCGCGTGCTGCCCGCACGCTGGTGGCGGTTCACCGGCCTCGACGCGGTGGTCGCGGGAACGTTGACGGTCTGGCATGTGGTGGGCGCCAACAGTTCTGACGACGGCTACATCCTCACGATGGCGCGCGCTTCGAAAGAAGCGGGCTACACCGCCAATTACTACCGCTGGTTCCAGGTCGCCGAGGCACCTTTCGGGTGGCCGTATGAGGTGCTCGCGCAGATGACCCGCGTCAGCGAGATCGGGCTGTGGATGCGATTGCCCGCGCTGCTCGCCGGGTTCGTGTGCTGGCTGGTGATCAGTCGGGAAGTGTTGCCGCGCCTAGGTTCTGGATCGACGGTGGCGCGCTGGACCGCCGCATTGGTGTTCCTGTCGATCTGGCTGCCCTACAACAACGGCCTGCGCCCCGAACCGTTGATCGCCGTGGGAGTACTGCTCACCTGGTGCTCGATGGAACGAGCGATCGCCACCCGACGCTTACTCCCTGCCGCCGTCGCGGTACTGATCGCCGCGTTCTCCCTCGCGGCCGGTCCGACCGGATTGATCTGCGTGGCAGCACTATTGGCCGGTTCACGACCGGTACTACGCACCATCATCGCCCGCGCCACACCCGCTTCGGGCGGCAAACCCACGTTCCTGCGGTACGCCGCACTCGTGGCCCCCATGCTCGCAGCGGGCACCCTCGTGCTGGTCGTCGTCTTCGCCGACCAAACCCTCTCGACCGTCCTCGAAGCCACCCGCGTGCGCCAACTCGTCGGCCCCGACATGTCCTGGTTCGAAGAACGCACCCGCTGGGATTCCTTGCTCTCGGTCAACCCCGACGGATCCCTGGCCCGCCGCTTCGGCATTCTCGCCATGCTGCTGTGCCTGGCCGTGGGCATCGTCGCAACCCTGCGCCGCATCCCCGCAACCGCCCGTGGCCCGGTCACCCGCATTCTCGCCGTCGTGTTCATGGCGCTGCTGCTGATGATGTTCACCCCCACCAAATGGACCCACCACTTCGGCGTCTACGCAGGCCTGGCCGCCGCCCTCGCCGCGATCACCGCCGTGGCTCTGATCCGAACCCCCAACTACCTCCGAACCCTGTTCGCTGCCGCCGTACTGTTCGTGCTCGCCGTGAGCTTCACCGGATCCAACGGCTGGTGGTACGTCTCGGGTTACGGAGTCCCCTGGCCCGACCGCGCTCCCTCGATCGGCGGCGTCGAAGTATCGACCTTCTTCCTCGCCGCAACAGGCGTAGCCCTCGTCGCTGCGTTGTGCCAGTACTACCGTTCGCCGTTAGTCACCGCCACCGCCACCGCCACTGCCAACGGCGACGGCGACGGCGACGGCGACGGCGACCATTCCCACGGCAAGGGCGCACAGAGTGCCGACCGGGCCGCGGGTACAGGTGCTGACAGCGGCCGCGTTATAGATCGTGGTCGCAAGGGCGCTGTTGCCAGTCGAGGCGGCAGTCGGCGAAATCGCCGGACGCCTGCGGTCGCGCCACTCACCGTCGCTGCAGCAGCCATGGTGTTGTTCGAGGTGGGTTCCCTTGCCTCCGCGGCTATTTCGCAGTACCCGGCTTACTCAGTTGGCCTGTCAAATCTGCGCGCGCTCGCCGGCGACAAGTGCGCCATGGCTGATGACGTTCTCGTCGAGACCAACACTGCGGACTCGCTGCTCACCCCGGTCAGCGGACCCGTCGCCGAAGGGTTGGCGGACGAGAACACCGGCTTCACCCCGAATGGTGTCGGAAGCCTCGCTCCCGATCCCGGACCCGGCCAATCCTCCGCGCCACCTTCAGGTTCAGGGCCAGCACCTGGCGGACCCGGCGGCTCAGACCCGCGCGGAGGCGGACCTGGCAGCTCAGGCCCCGGCGGAGGCGCACCCGGCGGCCCGCCCCCAGCCGGAGGCATCTCGACGGCCGGCGCGAACGGCTCCACACCAATTGGTTCCAACGGGGCACCACCGACCGGCCCGAACGGGGGTCCACCGGGAGGACCCGACTCGCCCGGACCCGCAGTCGCCGGCGTGAACGGAAGCACCGTGGCGTTGCCATTCGGTCTCGCCCCCGAGCGAACACCGGTCCTCGGAAGCCATTCGAGCGGCGAGCCGCAGCGCACCCAGCTCACCACCCAGTGGTACCGAATGGATCTCGCTGCCGCACAGCGCAATCCAGCGCATCGGGTGCTGATCTTGACTGTGGCCGGACGGATAGAGTCGACCGCCCCCGACGGCTCACGCCTACCCGGCCAGCGGCTACGGGTGGAGTTCGCTCGTCCCTCCGAGGACGGAACCTCTACCGTCCTAGGCGAATTGACACCGCCGATGGTCGGCGGAGCCCCAGGCTGGCGAAACCTGCCAATCGGACTCGACCGAATCCCCGCAGGCACCACGGCAGTTCGGCTCATCGCCGACGCAAGCGACCCCGACCCCATGCAATGGCTCGCGATAACCCCACCCCGCCTACCGAAACTGTCACCCCTGAACACCGTAGTAGGCAACTCCGACCCGATCCTCGCGGATTGGCATGTAGGACACGCCTTCCCCTGCCAACGCCCCCTCAACCACCGCAACGGCGTAGCCGAGCTCCCCATCTGGCGAATCCAACCCGACAAACTCAACGCCCAGGTGTCCGAAACCTGGCAGAACGCCACCGGCGGCGGCCCCCTCGGCTGGACCACCATGCTCACCCGATCCCACACCATCCCCACCTACCTGTCCAACGACTGGACCCGAGACTGGGGCGAACTCCAACGCCTGACCCGCACCATCACCGCTCCCCCGGCGGAAATCGCCCTTCACACCGAAACCCGCTGGGGCCTAACGAACGAAAGCCCGATCAAGACCAACTGACGCCCCTCACACCGAGCACCGGCCGGTAGTCGGCCGACCCCGATTGTCTCTAACCGGGGGTCGGCCGGACCAGCGCCGCAGCCCACTCGATAGCCCACTCCGGCCCAACAGCGGTCAGCGAACTGCGCTCAGGAGCTCGACAGCTTCATCCATCCGATACCGCGATGCGAGAATCTTCAGCGCCTCATCCGCTGTGACAAAGGGGTTTCGGTATCGACGAAGCATTGTCTGCAGCGCCATCAAGGCGGTTTCCGGTGATACCGCAACCGTGTCCGCGGCGAATTGCGCCGCCGACCGCACACAAAGTCCATCCGGCAGAAGGTCTTTGGGAAAATCGCGCAGGTTGTCGGTCACGATCGCACCAGCACCACCGACGACAGCTGCGGCCACGACATGCTCGTCATTCAGGTCGGGAAGCCCGAATGATCCCTCGTAGGGCTCCCAGTTCATGACCAGAGCGTCGTCGAACCTCGATTCGAGAACATTGATCAACCTGCGGGCGCGCGAGGCCGCCGATAGTTCATCGTCACCCCGCCCGACGAGCTTGGCCTGTTCACTCATCTCCAACTCCAACAGGATCCGCTCCGACCACAGCGGCCGGTACAAGCCTTCGACCGCGAGCGACAGCAAAAAGTCGCGTTGCAGGCTGGGCCAGAGAACACACGTGTCGAGCAGTACCGCGAACACCGATCCCCCTCAGCTATTGCGCTTACCCCGGTACCGTTCTGCGGCCAGTCGTCGCGCCTCGCGCAAGTGGCGGTCCACGTCGGCGGGATCTTCCTCGATCGAGACATCCACCGCAGTTTCCGCTAGTGCGTCGTACTGACGACGACGACGGGCCTCGCGGTAGTCCAGAACGTCATCCAACTTCAGGCGGTGGCGGGTGCCGATACGCTCGGCAGGCAGTTCGTTCTTCTCGATGAGCCGCTTCACCGTCGGCCGACTCACCCCGAGCAGGTCGGCTGCCTGCTGAGACGTCAAGGTCATGCTGTGCGGTGCGATAGTGACCGCCCGACCTGCGAGCAGTGCCGCGACGACCTGCTTCAACGCTTGATGAACATCGGCCGGTAGCTCGATTCGGTCACCCTCATCGGTTCCGACCAACGCGTAACTCGGCTTCGCGGCGGCACCCCAACGCCGCTCGTGCGCTTCGAGAAAGCTCATCACGGGGGCCAGCAGTCCACCGTCATCGGGCAGGAATGTGCGCTCTTCCAGCGGTTGCGTGGTCATGACACCTCCTCAGCCAATCGAACGCTTCGCAATCAGTTTCGATTCGTTCGAATAATACTACTCGACCATGCGATGGAGCCATGATGGATTCACCGGATTCCACGCGAGGTGGCCCCTGGACAGAGCTGATCTGGATCGCTGATCCCTACCGAGCGGGTCGGGTCGTGCGCGCAGTCACTTGGGAATGACGATGGGACAGGATATGGCGCCCACAGCGCAAGCGAACGACTCGATGCGGTTCTGCGCCAGTCGGTTGCGGCCATGACAGCAGGGGGTGCTCCCGTTGGCAGGACTACAAGCCGGCGCTACCCGAGTTAGCGGGCGGAGGGTTGCCGCCGGTGGTCGGGGTGCAGCTCGACCCCGCGGGAGCGCTTTCAACAACGACGACCGGCATGGGCCCCTGGCTGCCGGCATCGGCGGGGGCGCCGGCCGGACGTGCGTAAATATTCCAGGTCTGCGCCGACATGGGGGTCCACTGAGCGGTCACGTCCTGACCTGCGACGTAGGCCGCCTCGCCGACATGATGGGTGTAGCCGCCCGCGGTCGGCTTCGCGGAGAACACGATCGCATCGGCGTTGGGGTAGCCCGCGATCAAGGCCGCCGCGTCGGCGGCGGGCAGCGTGATCGCGTAGGTGCTACCGATGCAGTAGCTCGGCGACGCCGAAATACTCAGCTGTGCAGACGCATTCGCAGCCGTCACGATGGTGGCCACCCCCACCGACGCGACTGCGGCGACACCAACGCACGCACGCGCAATAACCGATTTGTTCATGCTGAAAGTTCGCTCTCACTGTCGAAGCCACTCGTTGAAGTGGCTGCGGCAGCGTACCAATTCCCGCGCGATCCGGAAGCCGGTCGATGCCCTGAAATCGCGATTGCTGACACTCCCGAACGCGCGGGTGACGGCATTACAGTGCGACGGTTTCGGACGGGGTCTTGGCTCGACGGCAGCCGATCAGTAGGTTTTCTGAGATGGCCCTCGGACACCTCGGCGTCAACGTCACCGATCTCGTTGCGGCCCGCGTGTATTACGACGAACTCATGCCACTGCTCGAGTACGAGCCCTTACTGGCCGACAGCACGCAGTTCGCGTACCGGCCAGCGGGTGGGAAGATCGGAACATACGTGTTCTTCTATCCGGCATCCGAACCCGGTTACGCGCCTGGCTGCGTCGGGCTGCAACACCTCGCGTTCATGGTGCGCACCCGCGCCGACATCGACAAGGCGCACGCCTGGGCGCTCTCGCGTGGTGACGAAATCATCCACGCGCCAAAGGAATTTCCACAGTACCCGCCGCCCTACTATGCCACTTTCTGGATCGGATACGACGGCGTGATGCTCGAAGCGGTCTGCCACAAGGATGCGTGAGGTAGGGCCCGGACGAACGCAAAAGACAACCTGGACTCGGCATGGACGTTCCATGTCGGGGACTCACGTTGGAAGCTACGGCCGGTAAGCATGCCTTCGTCAGCGCATATCCGCCCCGGCCCAACAGGACAGTGGCGGATCGTTTGTGGCGCAGATTATTTCGGCGGCTCGCCACCGGCAGGGGGGCCATCTCCCGGAGGCCCACCGGCGGGCGGGGCGCCACCGCCGGGAGGCGTTGCACCGGCGGGCAGCGGCTTGCCGATGTTGCGGGCCATGTCCGGCATCAGGCGGATGGCTACCTGTTCCCAGGTGCCCCAGTTGTGGATGCCGATCGACGGGAAGTCGTAGCTGACGTTGCCGTAACCCAGTGCGGTGACACGCTTTTCGAATGAGCGGGTGTTGGCCAGGGCGATGGCCTCGAGGGGCATGCCCTGGGTGATCGCGTCGATCGAGGTCAGGTCTTGGTCGGCGGGCTTGGCGCTGCCGGCGGAGATGTAGAGGCGGGTGTTGTTGGCGATCAGTTTTTCGACGAAGCCGTAGGGGTCCATGCGCTGCCATTTTTCGCTGCCCGCGGGGGCCATCGCTTCGATGTTGTATCCGCCGCTGGCGATCATCGCGCCGGCGAGTGCCTCGCGCATGCCGGGCATCGACATGTGCAGGTAGCCCGACAGGGATCCGGCGTAGGTGAACTGGTCGGGGTGGTAGGCCGCCATCAGCATTGCCGCGCTGCCGCCGCTGGACAGGCCGACCACGCCGTTGCGGGTCGAGCTGAACCCGAGACGGGACTTCATGGCGTCGGGCAGGGTCTCGGTGATGAAGGTTTCCCACTGGTAGAGGGTGGTTTTGCCCTGGGTGTCCTCCCAGCCGCCGATGGCCGAGCCGGAATCCGCGCTGGGCAGCATCGAGCCGTCGGGGTTGACGCCGTTGAAGCTACTGGGCTGGTCCCAGTCGGCGTAGAAACTGGATTGGCCGCCGACCGGCATCACCACGTTGATGTTGAATTTCGCCATTTTCGCGGGGATGTCGGTGTGCTTTTCCCAGCCGTTGAGGTCGTCCTCGGCGCGTTCGCCGTCGAGCAGGTAGACCACCCGGTCGGTGTTGCCGTCGGCCGCGCGGATGATCCTGGTGTTGATCTCGCCCATCGAGGTGTCGACCCGGAAATCGATCGCGGACGGGTCGGCGTCGGCGGCCGCGGGGGCCGCACCGAACGGCAGCACTGCCACCACCGCGCCCGTCATGACCAGCCGCAACAGGCCGGATCCGTGTCGGCGCCGTTGCGCCCCTCCCACAATTACGCCACGCATGATCGGTCGAACCTTTCGCTTTGTGCGGCCATGCCGCGTCCCCACTCGACCCGCCGCAATACGAACAGGGCCCTACCGGGCAGCATAGCGGGCTACAGATCTTGCGGGTGCATCGAATTGTGCAGTGACACAGTCTTCTTCACGCCTACCGCCCACCATCGACGCAGGCCCGCAGGTTCCGCCGCTACCCTGGGAAGTCGATCAGTGGCCGCGCCCGGCCGCCCTGCCCAGAACGGGACCGCCGTGAAGCTCGCCGTACGCCTGATGATGTTCCTTCTGGTCCCAGCGCTGCTGTTCGGCCTGCCCTGGTGGACGCTGGTCTCCGCGCCCACTGACGGCACCGGCCTACTGTTCTGGATCGGGACGGCGATCTGCGTGGCGGGCGCGTTGTGCCTGCCCGTGGCGATGTTCTTCGGGCACGGGCCCGCGCAGTCCGACCCGGCGGTGATCGTCGGCGACACGCTGCTCGGCGTGCTGTGGGTGGTGTTCTCGTGGTCGGTGATCGGGCTGTTCGCGCGGGGTGTGTTGGCGGTGGTCGGGGTCGACGGTGCGCGGGTCGTGGCGGTCGGGGTGCTGGTCACGTCGACGGTGCTGGTCGGGTGGGGTGTGTACGAAGCGCGTCGGGTGCCGCGGGTGCGCACGGTCGATGTCGCGATCCGCGGGCTGGCGCAGGGGTTGGACGGGTTGCGCGTCGTGGTCGTCACCGACACCCATTACGCGGCGTTGAATCGGCGACGCTGGTCGGAGCGGGTCGTCGAGGTGGTCAACGCGCAGCGTCCCGATATCGCTTGTCACGCAGGCGATCTCGCCGACGGTTCGGTCGCGAAACGCCAGACACAGGTCGACCCGCTCGGCAAAGTCGAAGCACCGCTGGGCCGGTTCTACATCACCGGCAACCACGAGTATTTCGGTGACGCGCAGGGCTGGATCGACTACATGGCGTCGCTGGGTTGGCAGCCACTGCACAACCAACACAGCGTGCTCACCCGCGACGGCGACCGACTGGTGATCGCCGGAATCGACGACCCGACCGGCACCAGCCTGCCCGGCCACGGCCCCGATCTGCCCGCCGCCTTGCGCGATACCCCCGCCGACGTGCCGGTGGTTCTGCTCGCCCACCAGCCCAAACAGATCCGCGACAGCGCCGCCGCAGGCGTTGCCCTGCAGATCTCGGGCCACACCCACGGCGGCCAGATCTGGCCGTTCCACTACCTCGTCCGACTCGACCAACCGGTGGTCGCGGGCTTGAGCCGCCACGAGAACAACACCCAGCTCTACACCAGCCGCGGCACCGGCTTCTGGGGTCCGCAGTTGCGAGTGTTCGCGCCCGGCGAGATCACGGTCTTGGTGCTGCACCCACAAGCCTGAAGTCGACGACTCCGCAGGCGCCCGGTAACTCCCCACAGCATGCGAATCGCCCGCTCATGCAACATGAGTGGGCGATTCGCTGAGTGCGGGATCAGCGGTGCGGCTGGGTCACTTCCGACGGCAGCGAACCGCCCATCACCACGTTCGAACCGTTCCACGAGTACGTGATCGAGACGGGACCACCCTGAGGTGCCGCGAAGGGCTCGTCACCGGCGAGCCAGCGGTATTGCACGGTCGCGGACGTGAGGTTCGAACCGACCACTGTGGTGAACGCGTAAGGCTCGGAAGTTCCTGTGCCCAAGTACTTTCCGTCGTGGAAGAACAGCACGTGAATCGGGGCGCCCGCGGAGTTTCCGCCGATGGCGCGCACCCACAGCAGCTCGCCGCACATGCCCGGCTCGTTGGCCGAGGCCTGACCGGCGACCCAGCCACCGCCCAGGCTCGCCAGCGCGTTCTGTACGCCGGTCGAGCCGGTGTCGATGCAGCGACCCGGCCCGCTGATGTTGTTCGCGGGAGCGGGTGCCGACGTGGTGGTCTCGGGCACGGGGGCAACTGTGGGATCCGCTGTGGCCGGGGGTGTTTCGATCTCCGGAGCAGTGGTCTCCTCGGGCTGCGGCGCGGGGGTGGCCGCCGGAACTTCGGTGCCCGGTGCGGGAACTCCGGTGCCCGGTGCCGGCTTCGCCGACGACGCAGCGGTCGAGCGAGGCGTCGAAGTGCCTGTGCCCGAACCGGTTCCGTCGGTGCAGCCGGTGACCATGGCCACGGCAACGGCGATCAGCGCGCTCATCCGAACTGCGTTCTTCATGGTTCCTCCTGTGTCCCTACCCGCGGTTGCGCGGTGTATGCAGGTTTCATCGAGGCGCCGGGTACGGCCGTTAGGCCATTGAACGAAATCCTCACCCTAGGGTGCGACATCATCACCCTGATACCTAGAGGTGCTAGGTTATGACCTAGACGTTCTACGTATAGGAGTGCGATGCGCATAGACAAAGACCTGGTGGCGGCCTCGGCGACGCCGCTGGTGCTCGGGATTCTGGCCGACGGCGAGTCGTACGGGTACGCCATCCTCGAGCAGGTCAACCAGCTGTCACACGGGAAAATGCAGTGGACCGACGGGATGCTCTATCCCCTGCTGCACCGGCTGGAACGGCAGGGGCACGTGTCCTCGACCTGGCGGGTGTCCGAGGGTGGACGTCGGCGCAAGCACTACTTGATCACCGATTCGGGCCTGGCCGCGCTCGCCGAACGACAGGCGCAGTGGCGCGTGGTCGGCGAGGCATTGGAGCAGGTCTGGCGCGGCGGAACACAGCCGTTCGCGGCGAAAGGATGGGCGTGATGGAGTTGCAGGTGCTCATCGACCAGTGGCGTGGGTATGTCCAGCGGCATCGCGCGATCTCGGTTGCCGATGTGGACGAGATGGAAGACCATCTGCGCGAACGGATTTCGACGCTGGAGGATGCGGGACTGTCCGGCGACGAGGCGTTTCTCGTCGCGGTCAAACGGATGGGCAGTATGGATGCGATCTCGCGGGAGTTCGCGCGGGAGCATTCCGAAAGACTGTGGAAGCAGCTCGTTCTCGTTCCCGAGGAGTCCGAGAACAGTGCGGGCAACCGGGAACTATTGGTTGTGCTCGGGCTTGCCGCCGGTGCGGCGCTCTCGTTGAAGGCAGGGTTCACCTGGCTCGAAGGGGCAGCGTTCGGTCTCAACATCAGCTTGCTCGTGTTGCCTTTCCTTGCAGGATATTTCGCGTGGAAAAGGCAGGTTTCCGCACGGGTGGCCGCCGTGCTGGTCGTGCCGTTCGTGCTTGCCGCGCTGATCCTGAACCTCTACCCGTTCGAGCCTGAAGGCGCGACCGAGATCATCGCCGGGATCCACGCACCGATCGCACTGTGGTTAGTGGTCGGTCTGGCCTACGCGGGCGGCGACTGGCGGTCCTCGCGACGCCGCATGGACTTCATCCGGTTCACCGGCGAATGGTTCGTCTACCTGACCCTGCTCGCACTCGGCGGTGGCGTGCTGCTCGGGTTGACGATCGGCGCGTTCGGGACCCTCGATTTCGACATCGAACCGGTCATCGAGGACTGGATAATGCCCTTCGGTGTGGCCGGTGCGGTGATCGTCGCCGCCTGGCTGGTCGAGGCCAAACAGAACGTCGTGGAGAACATCGCACCGGTGCTCACCCGAGTCTTCACCCCGCTCACCACCGTCATGCTGTTCGCACTACTCGCCGCGTTCACGATGCCCCGCAGCCTGACCAACATCGACCGCGACCTGCTGATCATGATGGACCTGATCCTCGTTCTGGTCCTCGGCCTGCTCCTCTACACGATCTCCGCCCGCGACCCACTGGCCCCACCGGACGCGTTCGACCGCCTGCAACTGGTGCTGGTGGTCACTGCCCTGGCCGTGGACGTGCTCATGCTGGCCGCCATGCTCACCCGCATCGCCGAATTCGGCTCCACCCCGAACAAGGTGGTCGCCCTCGGGCTCAACGTGGTGTTGCTGGTGAACCTGGCGTGGTCGGCGCACCTGAGCTTCGGATTCCTTCGCGGCAAGAAAGGCTTCGCCGATCTGGAACGCTGGCAGACCGACTACCTGCCGGTTTACGGCGTGTGGGCCGCGGGCGTGATCATCGTCATCCCGCCGACGTTCAGCTTCGTCTGAGTCGCCGCCGGGCGAAAATCGCTGGCGGGGCGTGACAGGATCGGTACGTGCTCCTGACAATCACGACGACTCACACGCCGGCGACCGACCTCGGATACCTCGTGGTCAAGCATCCCGATCGCGTGCAGTCGTTCACGACCACCGGCGGCACGGCCCATGTGTTCTATCCACAGGCCGATGTCGACCGGTGCACGGTCGCGCTGCTGCTGGAAGTCGATCCGGTGGAGTTGGCGCGACCGGCCAAGGGGCACAACGGGTCTGCGCTGGGGCGCTATGTGAACGATCGGCCGTATGTGGCGTCGAGTCTGCTGTCGGTGGCGTTGGGGAAGGTGTTCCGGTCGGCGTTGAACGGGACCAGTCGCGACCGCGCCGAGCTGGCGGACACGGCGATTCCGTTGGAGATCGAGGTCCCCGCGGTGCCGTGTCGAGGTGGCACGGAGATAGTCGAGCGACTGTTCGCGCCGCTGGGCTGGACGGTATCGACCACATCGGTGCTGCTGGATCCGGAGTTCCCGGAGTGGGGCCCCTCGCCGTACACGCACCTGCGCCTGACCGGGACGATGCGGCTGGCCGAAGCCCTCAACCACCTGTATGTCCTGCTGCCGGTGCTCGATGACGCCAAGCACTACTGGGTGGACGCCGACGAGGTCGCCAAGCTGTTGCGCGCGGGCGAGGGGTGGCTCGGTGCGCACCCCGACCGCGAGATGATCGCGCGACGGTATCTGGCCGGGCGGCGGACGTTGACGCTGTCGGCGCTGGAACAGTTGCGATCCCGCGATGAAGTGATCGATGATGCCGAAATCCCCGGTGACGCAGTCGAACGCGTCGAAACGGCCGAGCGGAAGCAGCCGCTGGTGAAGCTGCGCAAGGAAGCCGTGCTGGCCGCTTTGGCCGAGACCGGTGCCACCCGCGTGCTCGATCTCGGTTGCGGCCCAGGCGCTTTGCTGCTCGCACTGCAAGCCGAGGCGAGGTTCACCGAGATCGTCGGTGCCGATGTGTCCAGCGCCGCGCTGTCGATGGCGGAGCGCCGCTTGAAGTTCGACCGGATGTCGGACCGGCAGCGCGCCAGGATCAAGCTCATCCAGTCGGCGCTGACCTACCACGACAACCGCCTGCAAGGCTTCGACGCGGCGGTGCTCATGGAGGTGATCGAACACGTCGACGAGTCCCGACTGCCCGCGCTCGAACGCGCCGTATTCGGCCATGCCGCACCGGGTTCGGCGATCGTGACGACGCCGAACGTGGAATACAACGTCAACTACGAGACCCTGCACGGCCACCGCCACGACGATCACCGATTCGAGTGGAGCCGTGCGGAATTCGCCGCGTGGTGTGCTCGCGTGGCCGAAACCTTCGGCTACACAGTCGAAATCCGCCCGGTAGGCGACCACGATCCGCAGTCCGGCTCCCCCACTCAGCTCGCACTCTTCAGGAAGGCCGCGTAGATGAACATCGACCTCCCCGAACTGTCACTCATCGCTCTGATCGGCATCTCCGGCTCCGGCAAATCCACCTTCGCCGCCGAGCACTTCAAGCCCACCGAGGTGCTGTCGTCCGACGCCTTCCGTGGCCTGGTAGCCGACGACGAGAACGACCAATCCGCGACCAAGGACGCCTTCGACGCGCTCGGTCACATCGCCGGGATCCGGCTGCGCGCCGGGCGACGGGTCGTTGTCGACGCCACCAATGTGCAGAAGCACGCTCGCGCCGAATTGGTCGCGCTGGCACGGTCTTTCGATGTGCTGCCGGTCGCGATCGTCATCGATACGCCCGAAGCTGTTGCGTGGGAACGAACTCAGGGCCGCACCGACCGCACGTTCGGGCGCAATGTTCTCAAGCGGCAGAGTCAGGACCTGCGGCGATCGCTGCGCGAACTCAGCCGTGAAGGCTTTCGGAAGGTGCACGTCGTCAGCGATCCGTCCGACGTGACGATCACCTACGAGAAGGCCTGGAACGACCGTCGCGAACTCGCCGGCCCGTTCGACATCATCGGCGACGTGCACGGCTGTCGAGCCGAGCTGGAAACGCTGCTGGGCGAACTCGGCTGGACGCTGGTTCGCGACGAGCAGGGTCGGCCCGTCGATGCCACGCACCCGGAAGGTCGTCAGGCGGTGTTCGTCGGCGATCTCGTCGACCGTGGACCCGATTCGCCGGGCGTGCTGCGGTTGGTGATGGGGATGACCGGCAGTGGCAATGCTTTGTGTGTGCCGGGCAATCACGAGCAGAAGCTGCTGCGGAAGTTGCGCGGCAAGAACGTCACGGTGTCGCACGGTTTGGCCGAGACGCTCGAGCAATTGGACAGTGAGACACCGGAATTCGTCGCTGCCGCCCTGCAGTGGATCGACAAGCTGGTCAGCCACTTGCGATTGGATGACGGACGACTCGTCGTCGCGCACGCCGGACTCAAGCAGGAGTACCACGGTCGAGCGTCCGGGCGGGTCCGCGACTTCTGCCTCTACGGCGAATCCACCGGTGAGACAGACGAATACGGTCTGCCGGTGCGTTACCCGTGGGCGCGCGACTACCGCGGTGCGGCGACGGTCGTCTACGGCCACGTGCCGACGCCGAAGATCGAGTGGATCAACAACACCGTGTGCCTGGACACCGGCGCGGTGTTCGGCGGTGAGCTCACAGCGATGCGGTACCCGGAGAAGACGTTCATCGCGGTTCCGGCCGCACAGGTGTACTACGAACCGATCAAGCCACTGCTCGCCGAATCCGCCCGCGACAACGAAACCCTGGACCTCGCCGATGTCACCGGGCGCAGGCACATCCGCACCGACCACGGCACGGTGATCGTCGACGCCGAAAACTCCGCTGCCGCACTGGAAGTGATGAGCCGGTTCGCCATCGACCCGCGTCTGTTGCTGTGGTTGCCGCCGACCATGTCGCCGCCGTCCACGTCGACAGTCGAGGGCTATCTCGAGTACCCCACCGAGGCCTTCGCCGACTATCGCGCGGCCGGGGTCGACAAGGTCGTGTGCGAGGAGAAGCACATGGGTTCACGGGCCGTGGTGCTCGTGTGCCGCGAAGAGGCGGAAGCTCGTTTCGGCGTCGGCGACGGGTGCACCGGCGCGATCTACACCCGCACCGGACGTTCGTTCTTCAACGACTCCACACTGACCGAAACGCTGCTTGCCCGCGTACGCGCCGCTGCCGCACCACTTTTCGACGAGCTCGACACCGACTGGCTGCTGCTGGATTGTGAACTGCTGCCGTGGTCCGCCAAGGCAGCGGGCCTGATCCGCACGCAGTACGCCGCCGCCGGTGCCGCCGCTCGCTCCGCACTGCCGTCCGCTGTCTCCGCACTCGAAGCCGGCCTGGCTCGCGGACTGGACCTCGGCGCACTGCGCGACCGCACAGCAGCCCGTGCCGAGAACGCCACCGCCTTCACGCAGGCGTACCGCCAATACTGCTGGCCGACAACAGGTCTGGAAGGCGTCCAGATCGCACCGTTCGCCCTCCTAGCTTCCGAAGGCGCCACCTACGCCGACCGCGACCACGGCTGGCACCTCACCATCAGCGACCGCCTGGTCGCCGCCGACCCCGAAACCTTCCGCCCCACCGGCCGCCGCATCGTCGACCTGTCCGACCCCAGCACCGAAGCCGAAGCTACGAACTGGTGGCTCGACCTGACCGCAGCGGGCGGCGAAGGCATGGTCATCAAGCCCTACGCCGGCCTGGCCCACCGCGCCAAGGGCAAACTCACCCAACCAGGCATCAAATGCCGGGGCCGTGAATACCTGCGCATAATCTACGGCCCCGACTACACCTCACCCGAACACCTCACCCGGCTGCGCGACCGAACCCTCAGTCGCAAAAGAACTCTCGCCCTCCGCGAACACACCCTCGGCCTGGCAGCCCTGGATGCGGTCGCGACGGGCGAACCGCTGTGGCGAGTACACGAACTCGTGTTCGCCGTCCTGGCAATGGAATCCGTGCCGACCGACCCTCGGCTCTGAATGCGGTAAGTCTGGGCGCTACTTATCGACGCCAGAAGAAGTGGTGTGTCACGCCGCTGGGGCTGGGGATCTGTTCGTGGTGGAAGCGGTCGTCGTATTCGTCAGGACTTTCCCAAAGTCGTTCGCCCGCACCGATTTCCACCGGTGCTACGGCGATGTGCATCGCGTCGATGAGGTCGGCGGCGAGGAACTCGCGGACCGTGGCGACGCCGCCGCCGATGCGAACATCCTTGCCGTCGGCGGCGTCGAAAGCTTGGGCGAGCGCCTCCTTGGGGGTGGCGTCGATGAAGTGAAAGGTGGTGTCGCTCAGGGCGAACGACGGGCGCACGTGGTGGGTGAGGACGAACACCGGGGTGTGGAACGGCGGGTTGTCGCCCCACCAACCCTGCCAGTCGTAGTTCTCCCACGGGCCGCGCTGCGGGCCGAACTTGTTGCGGCCCATGATCTCCGCGCCGATATTGAAGGTGAAGTCGCGGGTGATGTAGTCGTCGAGGCCGTAGGTGCCGCCGGGGTCGGTGCGGTTGGGCCAGTGCGCGGTGGCGCCCGCCCAGAACATGAGGTCGGCAGGGTTGGCGTGGCCGAAGGGGCGCTCGAAACTCTGCCCCTCCCCCGCGCCGTACCCGTCACTGGAAATGGTGAAGTTCTGAACGCGGACCATCTGAGCCATCGGTGTGCCCTTTCTGATTGCGATCTGCAAGCAGTAACGAACGTATCCTAGACTGATCCTGTGTTGCAACCAGTTTCTCAGGAAAAGCTGCCCGTGCCGCCGGGCAAATCCGGCTGTCCGATCAATCTGACAGTCGAACTCCTCGGTGACCGGTGGAGCCTGATCATCTTGCGCGACATCATGTTCGGCGGTCACACGCACTTCCGGGAACTACTCACCGGGTCCATCGAGGGCATCGCCTCAAACATGCTCGCCGCGCGGCTGGCCAAGCTCGTCGCCGCCGGGCTACTCACCCGCGACGACGACCCGAGCCATCGCCAGAAGGTCGAATACCACCTCACCGAGGCCGCGATTCAACTCGTCCCGGTGTTGGCCGCGCTGGGCGCATGGGGCGCGCGGTGGCTGGAAACCGCGCCGGAGTTGACCGTGCGCGCGCAGTTGCTGGCCGCGGGCGGGCCGCCGATGTGGGAGCGGTTCATGGAGGAACTGCGCGCCGACCATCTGCACGGCACGCCCACCAGCAACGGGGTCCTCGCGGAACTCACCGCCGCCTACCACCGAGCAGCTACCGAGCTGCCTGGCGACCCACTTCGTTGAGGTGGGTCATCGCCTGGCGGTAGGACTCGACAATGCCTGTCTCGCAATAGGGCACGCCGATCTCGGCACAGAACTGCGCGACCATCGGTTGCGCGTGGCGCAGGTTCGCGCGCGGCATCGACGGGAACAGGTGGTGTTCGATCTGATAGTTCAGGCCGCCCATCGCGGTGTCGACCAGGAAGCTGCCACGCACGTTGCGTGAGGTCAGGACCTGGCGACGCAGGAAGTCGGTGTTGTCGCCGTCGGGCAGTACTTCCATGCCCTTGTGGTTGGGGGCGAAGGTGGAGCCCATGTACAAACCGAACAGGCCCTGCTGAACTGCGATGAACAGCAACGCTTTTCCGGGCGAGAGCACCAGGAACACCGCTGCCGCGTATCCGAGGAAATGAGCGGCCAGCAGCGCGCCCTCCCACACCCGGTTCGGGATCGGCCAGCGGAACACCGCACGAATGCTCGACCAGTGCAGGCTGCCGCCCTCGAGCAGCAACAGCGGGAAGAACAACCACGCCTGGTAGCGGAAGATGAAACGCCGCCAACCCTTTCCGGCCTTCGCCCGCTCGCCGGAGAACGCGAGCACACCCATCGCATCCGGGTCCATGCCCTCGGTGTTGGGGTGCGCGTGATGCCGGTTGTGATTGCTGGTCCACCAACCGATACTCAGCCCGATCATGAGGTTGCCCGCGATCAAGCCGTACACATAGTTGGCCTTGCGACCGGCGAAGATCTGCTTGTGCCCGGCGTCGTGCCCGAGAAACGCGATCTGCGAGAACACCGCGGCCAGGAACACCCCGACCGCCAGCGTCCACCACGAGTCGCCGAGCGCGAAGAACGCCGCCCAACCAGCCACGAAAGCACCCGCGGTCAGCGCGCTCTTCCACCCGTAATACCGCAACCGCCGGTCCAAAAGGTCCGCCTCCCGGATACGGCGCAACAGGACCGAGAACTCACTGCCACGCACGGGGACGACATCAGACGCAATAACCACGGCACAAGCATGGCGCATCGATGCCACGCGCGGGTGAACGGGTTGCAGATCGGTGACGACCGATCGTTATCGGGGGTCGGAACCGCCCAGCGGAAGGGTGCGCGAATCCGGCCGTCGCTCGCTTACCACGTCACGTTACGACGAAGTTCGCCGATCGCACAGACAGCGCGGTCGGTGTTGGGGTCGGCCCATACCGGTTGACCGTCGATGCCACGGGGCCTGAGCAGGTTGTGGCCGCGGGAAGGCCACTGGACGAACTCGTATCCGGCCAGTTCGGTCTGCGTGAGGTCCGCGACCCACACTGCCGCGTCGCAGAAGTCGGCGTCCATCGACATTCCTCCCGAGAAACCGCCGATACCCGATGTGGACCTCTCACTGAAACCGATTCCGACGTGGTACTCGGCCCCGATGGACAACTCCCACGTCAGACGGTCGAGGTCGATCTCGCGGCCGTGACGCAGGTAGCGCAGGTCACGGGCCACCGCGACCACCGCATCCACCCACGGGCGTGGTGCGTCGATCCCCGGACCTGGGATATCACAGAACTCGGGTCCGCCGGCGAGCACGCGGAAGGTCCACACCAGGCGGTCATCGAGCCACCGGAAGTCGTACGGCATAACCATCACTGTGGCACGCCTGCCGACAATTGCGGTTCCGGGCTCGGCGGCGCCTTGCTGACCAGGTCAGGCGATACTCTTCGAGCACCTCGATGCGCTGCTCGGCTGATGATCAGGTGTCGAGGGTGCTGGCTGAACCCACGGCGAAAGAGGTTGAGTTGAGCGACGATTCGTTGAACGATGAGGCTGAACGCGTCTCGATTCGCGGGCGTGGGTTGTCGACTCCGCTGCGCGTTGTGATCGGGATCGCGGCCGTCGCGGTGGGTGTGCTGCTGTTTCTCGCGCCGATGCGGTTGCAGATGGTTGCGCTCGTTACCGGCGTCGGCTTCGTGCTGGTGGGTATTGCGACGGTGTTGATCCCGCACGCGTCCGGACGCGTTCCGGTTCGTGCGCGGGTGCTCGGTGGCGTTCTTGTCCTGCTCGGTGTGGCGATGGCGGTGTGGCCGAGCGCTGGTGCGCCGGGTCTTGCGTTTCTGATCGGTGCGGCGCTCATCATTCACGGGCTGCTCGCCGGGTGGCAGGCGGTGCGCGGGGATGGGGGTGTCGATCAGCGAATTACGTTGGGGTTGGTGGCAATTGCGAGTGTCACCGTTGGCGTGGTCGCGTTCTCGTGGCCGGTTCTCACGCTCGTGGTGTTCCGGTTCGGGGTGGCGGCGTGGTTCGTTTTCCTCGGGTTGCAGTTGATTGTCGACGCGCTGCTCGGTCATCGCAGGCACGCGGCGCGCGGGTGGCCCCGAACTCTCACTGCCGCAGCGGCATTCGTGATCGCGGTGCTGCTCGCCTACGGAACCATTCGGATCTTCTCCGGCGTCCCACTCCCCCAGCCGGGAGCTTTCTATACCGCCCCTGACAACGTGCCCGCCGAACCCGGCCGACTGCTCCGGACGGAACCGTTGGACGAGGGCGTGCCAGAGGGTGCGCGCGGATGGCGAATCCTTTACACCACAACACATCCCGACGGCTCCGCCGCCATTTCCAGTGGCACGATCCTCGCCCCCGAGAACACCGCTGCCGACCCGTTCCCACTCCTGACCGTCGCCCACGGCACCACCGGAATCGCGCCCAAGTGCGCGCCGTCGCTCGGTGCGGAGCCGTTCGCCGACGGTGCGGGGACCGCGATGCAGCAGATGGTGACCCAACACGGCTGGGTCGCGGTGACATCGGACTACATCGGGCTCGGAACCCAGGGCACCCACCCGTACCTGGTCGGGGACGCCGAGGCGCGCAATGTTCTCGACGCGTCGCGGGCGGCGCAGCAGTTCGACGAGATCTCCACGACCACCGACACCGTGGTGTGGGGGCATTCGCAAGGCGGCCAAGCGGCGCTGTGGACCGGGCAGCTCGCCCACAGTTACGCCCCCGAACTCCGCATCAAAGGTGTCGCCGCCTTCGCACCGGCCGCCGACCTGTTCGGCCTCGCGGAAGCGGACAAGTCCGAGGTCGGCGGCAAAACCATCTCCGCCTACATCGCGAACACCTGGAACACCCTCTACCCCGAACTCCAGCTCGCCGACCACCTGACTCCCGGTTCGAAACACGGCGTCGAGAAGATCCGCGACCTGTGCTTCAACGGCAAAGACGCGCTGCCCGCGATCCTGCGCGGCTCACAAATCCCGAACCAGGTCTTCCCGGATCGACTGCTCGACGGTGAGTTCGGCACGCTACTGAAACGCCAGACCCCCGTCGGCCCCTTCCCCGCCCCGGTACTGGTCGCCCAAGGTCTCGCCGACCCGCTCGTGAAACCACCGCTACAGCAGAATTGGGTCGACGCGCGCTGCACCGCGGGTATACCGATCGACTACCGCACCTTCCCCGGCCTGAGCCACATGAGCCTGGTCGCCGCCGACTCCCCACTCACCCCGCAGATCGTCGGGTGGACGCTCGACCGCTGGAACAATGCCGCCCCGACCCCGACCTGCGACACCGGGTAATCAGCGGCCGAGTCAGTTCGGGCACCCACTCGAGCGGAGCTAAGGCACGTAGACCATGTACACCTCGAATCTGAAGCCGAGGTCCGTCTCGTGCACGTCCACCTGCAGGCACAAGTCGCTACGGCCTTCTTCGGCTGTCCATAGATCGACAAGAACGTCCCAGCGCTTGTCACCCCGCCACATGGTGCACGAGCTTTCCCATGTTTGGTCGGAGAGCTCGACCAGGGTCGCTCCGTAGGATTCGATGTTGCCTCGAATGTGCGCCTCCAGGTCGTCCGAGATCGGCTCGACGGAATCGATTTCACCGATGAGCGGGAAGTCGTTGCGCGCTAGCGCTCCAGCGATCGAATGAAGGACGGGCCGCCATACGCCGGGGACTGGGCGCTGGATTTCGTCCTTGACGGGGAACCGGCTGTATTCGGTAGTCAGACGCGGGTCGCCGTGCCGATCAGAAGAGCTCATGCCGCCCATCATTGCGTTCTTCTTGGTCGAGGCGAACGATCAGGTGGCGCGGTATGCCAGCGGCCTTGTCGGTGGTTGTCAGCCGCGGCCTCATTCCATGTCCACAAGCCTGCGAAAGGGGCGTTTCAATGCCTTCGGAGAGTAGGTCGGGGCTCACCGACGACGTCAACACTGCGACTGAAAAGTCGTCAAAGAGGGTCAGCGCCCATGGTCTTGTTGCCCGGCTGAGCATGGACGACGATCTCGAATTCGAGCCGACTCCGGTCCAGGTGGAGCTGACAATCCCCGAGCTGTAAACGATCGCCGGTGCGCGGCTGCGACGGCCGGTAGCCAGCGGGCGAGTCAATATGGGCACCTACTCGAGCTCAGGTCGATCACATTCCGGGAGATTGAAGTTTAAACCTCTAATATTGTGATTTGCGTTACATATCGAGAGGTCGGACACAGTGCGGGGGGCCAAGCTCACCGAAATGACGGATCCTCGCATGAGTACACCGCAATATCCAGGGCAGCCCTATCCACAACAGCCTTACGGTTCACAACCGCCCGGCTATCCCCCGCGGCCGCCCAAAAAGAACAACAACGCGCTGATCATCATCCTGGCCGTTCTCGGCTCGTTCGTGGTGCTGTGCGGATTCGGCAGCTGCATCGTCGCGATGAGCGACAACTCCGACGAGGATTCCGCCGGGGCCACGTTCACCACGGCAGTGGTCACGTCCGTGCCGGCTGGGGCACCGGGAGCCGATGGGCCTGCCGCGCCCGGTGCACCTGCGCCGACCGCCGCGCCGCCTGCCGATGACGAGGGTGGAGCGACGGTTCGCGACGGGAAGTTCGAGTTCACCGTCACCGGCGTCGACCCGCCGATTCAGGTTGTCGGCGACAACCCCTACATGCAGAAAACAGCACAGGGCGAGTACATCTTGGTGCACCTCACCGTCACCAACACGAGCAACAAGCCGCAGTCGTATTGGGCCGACAATCAAGAATTGATCGACGACAAAGATCGTCAATTCGCCAACGACGCCGTGGCCGGGATGTACGCCAACGACGAATCCGTCTGGGGATCAGATATCAACCCCGGCAACAAGATTCAGGTTGTCGTCGTATTCGACGTACCGGTGGGCACAACACCGGCCGCGCTCGAACTCCACGACTCGGCGTTCTCCAACGGTGCACGAGTTTCGCTGCGCTGACCGGGGTCCGGTGCAAGGACGCAATCCCTGCGAATGCCGATTCAACCAAGCACCGCAGCTCGGGCACCCATCTGTCGATCGGCGCGAAACCTGGGCGGTGCGCGAGTAGCGTTGGCTGCGTGCCTATTTCGTTTGATGTCACCGGATTCGAGTCGCTTTCGGATCCCCCACCCGGGCAGGCGGCATGGAACATGCCGGGGACCAGTGACATCGTCGTGCTCACCTACTACGATCTGGTGCCCGACCTGCCGGCGCCACTGCACGCCGGGCCCGCGCTGTTTCGCGCGCTCGCCCAGGGCAGAAGCGTCGACGGCTGTCTCATCGACGCCTGGGTCACAACGCTGGACGGGCAGGAATGCCTTGTCCGCCTGGAGAAATTCCCGCTGCCCGGCCAGCCCAGAGGCGTGCTGTTCGGCGCCTCGATCGTCGTGCCGAAAGCGAACTGCAGCGCCGTCGTCCAGATCATGTGCCCCGAAACGGGCACCACGGGTATGCGGGAAGCGATGCTGACCGTGCGCATCGGGTTCGCGAACTTCTATCCGCCGCACCCGTTCGATCCGGGTCTGCGATGCAAGCTGCCGTTCAACGCCGCCGACGATCGGCGCTACGACGTCGACTTTCCTGACCACCCCCTGACCCGCGCTCGCAACTGGCTCGACCGAACCCTGGCCAGCGGCCGATTGAACACCGACTTCGCCGCCCTGCCCCCGTTCACCGGGGCGTCGCCGCGCTGATCTGTGACGGATAACCACAAACGTCAATATCTTTGTGCCACATAGCAATACGGGGTTGGTTTCAAGACAAGACCACCCAGTCTACGTACGCTTTCACCGCCCGGAACTCCGGGCAGAACGGCACGTATCCAGGAGCAAACTGAATGAGCAACCCGATCAAGCAGCGCAGTCCGTGGGGCGGATGGTGGCTCATCGTCATCACTGCGGGGATCTACTACTTCGTCTGGTTTCACAAGGTCAACGCGGAACTCGCGGCGGCCACCGGCCAGCAACACGCTGCTTGGGGCAAATGGTGGAACCAGATCATCCCGATCTGGGGCATCATCGGCATCTACCGCACCGCGGTGCGGGTCAACGAAGCCCACGCGGCGCGCGGGTCGTCGGTGAGCGTGTCCCCCGTGGTCGCCTGGTTGGTGGCACCGGCCTGGTTCTTCTCCCACCAGCGGTACCTGCAGCGTCGCATCAACTCGCTCGGTGACATCATCGGCGCCCAGAACTCGGGCAACCTCCAGCACGCCGCAGCCTGATACCCGGCCCCTTCGACAGCTCGGTCCTAAGCCCGTTCCAGGCTGTCGAAGGGGATGGTCACCTCGACCGGGTCATCGAGCAGCAGCACTCGGCGGTGAACCGTGTGCGCTCGATAGCGTCGGCCCGACCAGTCGAGCCGCGGCTGAACAGCGCGACGGGCGCGGGCACACGCTGGGCCGAACTGGGGTCAGGGCGGACGGGTGATGACGGCGCTCGGTCTGCCGTCCGTCACCCGCTGAGTAGATCTACCCGGCTCGACCACGCACGGTCCCTCATCCCGCGACGCCCCGCGGCCTCTACTGTCGCCGACATGACCGACCACGCACCGGCGACCTACCACCCGAACATGAATTCACCGCACAACCCGAATTTCCGAGACCGCCAGGCGCAGAATCGGCGGAACAGCCGGTGGCTCGCGCTCGACGTGGGCCTATCCGCAACCCTGTGGTCGCTGCCGTTGGCCTTCATCGCGGCGACCCTGGTGTTTCCCGGCACATGGATTATCGTCGCGGGATCACAGGACTGCGAAGCGTATCCAGCAACTTGTATGGAGCCCTACGACATTCTTCAAGAGCTTGCGCTCGGCACAGCCACCGCAGTCGTCGTCGGACTTGTCGGCACGGGCCTGTGCCTACGGTTGCGTTGGCCCCATCTCCCAGTCGCCGTCATCGGCGCGACGATCCTGATGGGGACATGGATCGCGGCATTCGGATTCGCATTCTCCTGACCAGACGCCACCCACGCCTCGCCCCGCCAGTTCAGTCGCCATCGAGCTCACTCACGCATGTGGCTGTCGGTGTGCACTGCCGTCACCGCGCGAGACGGTCCTTCAGCCTCTCGGTTCGGTGCCAGCCGGGTCGCGTGTTCATCGGCACGTCGGGGAAATCGTTCGCGGACAGCATCCGACCCAGGCGATTCTCGACACAACCGATGCACAGGAAATGGTCCGTAGCGGCGGCGACCTGCTGCCAGATGTCGTCCTCGACCCAGTAGTACTCGTCGCGCGTATCGAATCCACAGGACCGACAACACCAAAGGCGAGAGAAACCCACGTCGAGCCACGGGATCCGGCGCCGAATGTCCGCCATGGCCGCAGGCAGGAGCCTGTTCTTCACGGCTTCATCCACACCGTCCCGTGAGTACCAGAGCCCAGCCAGTCCGGTGGCGGCGGATTCGACCAACGAGTCGGGTGACTCGGGCGACGACGCGATGTCGACAAGGATGGCGACGACTTCAGGGTATTCGTATCGGCCGAGCGCCCTGGCAGCTCGCGCCCGCGCTGCCAGCGGCGCACCGGTGTCGAGAACTTGTGCCGTCAATACGCCGACGGCCTCGGGAGGCTGCGGGTTGAGGGGGTTCGCATCGAACGTCGCCTCCGCCTCGGCCACTGCGGACTTCTCCGCTTCGGTCAGCGTGAACTGCGAATCGAATCCGCGCTCCTTCTGTTCCGCCGCCCACGCCTGCACCCGGCGATCGCGCTCCGACAGCTGTTGGACGACTGCAGGCGCCAACAGAACTACCGACTCGATCACCGTCGACTCGTCCTCGGGCTTGTCACCGATCGCCTCGCCGGTGATCCGCGAAAAGCTCAGTGGGCGTTCGGTTCCCATCAACACAGCTTCGATCACGTCATCGCGGATCGCTGTCACCTCGACAAGGGGACGGAAGCCGAGTGGGTGGCGCGTGCGAAATACGTCGCCCACCGCGAGATCAGCCAACGACCTGGTCACACTTCTCGTCTTCTCTATCGAGCCGAACAAAAAATCCCCCGCATCTCTGCGGAGGATTTCTCGGGTGGAGCTAAGGGGATTCGAACCCCTGACCCCCACACTGCCAGTGTGGTGCGCTACCAGCTGCGCCATAGCCCCGTGTTCAGTTGTTTCAGCGGCTCTCGCTGCTGCCTGAATGAAGTTACACCATGCGTCTGAGAGACAACAAATCGGCTGGTAGATGGGGGAAATGTGGGGGTTTTGATGCTGTGCGGGGCGGGAAGGATCGGCCGGTCAGGGGTGGGATGTGGGCAAGCTCACGCGAAGATCAGGGGGCTGCGGTCACTACCCAGTTGTCGTCTTGCCAGTTGATCTTGGTGGTGCCGTTGTAGATGGAGGGGGTGGCGGCTTCGTTGCCGGTGCGGGCGTCGAGGTCGGTGAGGTTCTTCGCGGCGATCACCTTGGCGGCCTCGGCTTGGGTGCCGTTGGTGATGCACGCGGCTACCGATTCGGGGGTGCCGGATTCGGTGGCGAGGGTGGCCAGGGCTGGGTTGCTCAGGTCGGAGGCGCCTTCGTCGGGCTGTTTCGTGGTGAACAGGGCCTCGTGGAATTTGCTGTAGATCGGGCCCGAACCTGTTTGGGCGACACAGAGATTGGCGGCTACCGCGCGGGTGGAGTAGTCCTTGCTCTTGGACTGGGGGTCCAGGAAGGTGACCAGGCGGTAGTTGACCGCGAGCTTGCCTTCGTCGATCTTTTGGGCCAGTTCCTGGCCGAAGGCTGTTTCCATCGCGCCGCAGGCGGGGCAGAGGGGGTCTTCGAAGATGTCGACGGTGGCGCGGGCGTCGGGGCGGCCGAGACGGATGGCGCCGTCGGGGGTGGTGGCGACCTGCACGGCGGCCTCGCGGACGGGGCCGTAGCCGTCGTTGCGGACGGCGGGCGGCGGTTCGGCGCTCCATTTGTAGGCCGCGAACACGATCAGTCCGATCAGGACGACCGCCACCGCGGCCAGCGCGTAGGTGGTGTTGCTGGAAACGGGGCGCGGATTGTGCGAAGAACCGGCTGTGCTCACCCGTCCACTCTGCCTCGAGGCGGTACCCGCTCGCCGTCCGGGCATACCGAAACAGCGCTGACCAGCGGATTGATTACTGTGATTCGCCGTAATCCTTGCGCAGGCCGGTACGGACCATGCCGTCGCGCACCACCGGAACACCGTCGGGGCTGCCGTCGCAACTGCACTGCGGGTCGATGCCGTCGCCCGCGTGATCGGGGTGCTCGGGATCGTCGGGATGCACGATCGTCGACGGCTCGGGCGTGACCACCCACACCGCCGCCGACACCGCGAGCACCGCACCGGTCACCGCCATGCCGACGCCGAAGGAGGTGCGTTCGGCCAGCCAGCCGATGACGATCGGGCCCAGCACCGTGCCGAAATCGGCTGCCATCTGGAACGCCGCCAGCACCGGCCCACCGCGCGCCCGCGACCCGATCACGTCGGCCAACGCGGCCTGTTGCACGGGACTGAACATCCCCGAACCCAGGCCCGCGACGAAGGAGGCGATCAGGAACCACAGCAGGTTGGGCGCGAAGCCGAGCACGCCCGTGCCGATCGCGCAGATGACCGACCCGGCGATCAGGAACGGTTTTCGACCGAAGCGGTCCGATAATCGTCCCGACAGGAACAGCACCGCCGCGTTGCCTGCCGCGAACACGGTCAGCGCGACGCCCGCCATGCCGACTTCCTGATGCAGCGTTTCCACCACGAGCAACGGCACGAACGCCATCCGCACACCGAAGACCGCGATGCCACCGGCGAAACTCGACAGCAGCACAGCGCGATACGCAGGTTCGGCCCACGCTTGCCGGAAGCTGAATTCCACCGGCGCGACACCGTTTTCGGGCGCGAGCACCGGCGACTCCCGCAACCCCGCGAACACGATCACACACACCACGAGCAGCGCGGCCATATAGATCACGAACGGCGCGCGCAGCCCGAACCCGGCCAAACTACTGCCGACCAGGGGCCCGAACAGCGACCCGATCAGAAAACTCGTCGAGTACACCCCCGACACTCGACCGCGCGCGGCGGGCGGTGACACCCGGATGATCAACGCCATCGACGACACCGTGAACATCGTGGACCCGATGCCGCCCAGCGAACGCAACACCAGCAGTTGCCAATACGTCTGCGCCAGCGCGCACGCACCGGTGGACAGCGCGACGATCGCGATGCCGGCCAGATAGACCCGCCGCTCCCCCAGCTTCTGCACCAGACGTCCGCTGGCGGGCGCGAACAGCAACCGCATCAACGCGAACGCGCTCACGATCGCCGACGCGGCCGCGATCCCGACCCCGAATTCGCGCGCGTATTGCGGCAGGACCGGGGCGACCAGGCCGAAGCCCAGTGCGATCACGAACGCCGCCGCGATCAGTACCCAGATCTCCGCGGGTAGCCGAACTTTGGTCGACGAGCTCACTGCTGCAACGCCTGGTTCACCATCTCCTCGGCCGCGGCCTGCACCTGCGTGAGGTGTTCGGGGCCGAGGAACGATTCGGCGTAGATCTTGTATTTGTCCTCGGTGCCCGAGGGGCGCGCGGCGAACCAGGCGTTCTCGGTGGTCACCTTCAGGCCACCGAGGGGTGCGCCGTTGCCGCGTGCGGTGGTGAGGATGCCGGTGATCTCCTCGCCCGCGATCTCGGTGCCGGTGACGGCGTCGGGGGTCAGGCGGGCGAGCTTGGTCTTCTGCTCGCTGGTGGCGGCGGCGTCGATGCGCGCGTAAGCCGGGCTGCCGTATTGGCGTTCGAGTTCGCCGTAGCGGGCCGACGGGGTTTGGCCGGTGACCGCGGCGATCTCGGCGGCCAGCAGCGACAGCAGGATGCCGTCCTTGTCGGTGGTCCACACGGTGCCGTCCATGCGAAGGAACGACGCGCCCGCGCTTTCCTCACCGCCGAAAGCCAAACTGCCACTGAACAATCCGGGAACGAACCATTTGAACCCGACCGGCACCTCGTGCACGTCACGGCCGAGCACACCGACCACGCGGTCGACCATGGACGAGGTGACCACGGTCTTGCCGATCTTGGTCAGCGCGTCCCACCACATCCGGTTCGCGACCAGGTATTCGATGGCCACGGCCAGGAAGTGGTTGGGGTTCATCAGGCCACCGTCGGGGGTGACGATGCCGTGCCGGTCGGCGTCGGCGTCGTTGCCGGTGGAGATGTCGTAGTCGTCCTTGATGCCGACCAGCGCGGCCATGGCGTGCCGTGAGGACGGGTCCATGCGGATCTGGCCGTCGCTGTCGAGGGTCATGAAACGCCAGGTCGGGTCGACGAACGGGTTGACCACTTCGAGTTCGAGATCGAAACGCTGCCCGATCTCCTCCCAGTAGTCCACGCTCGCGCCACCCATCGGGTCGGCGCCCATGCGGATGCCCGCGCCGCGAATCGCGTCCAGGTTCAACGCGTTCGGCAGGTCGGACACGTACTTGTCGAGGTAGTCGTAGCGTTCGACATAGGAGTTCATCGCTTGATCCAGCGACACCCGCTTGACGTCGGCGAGGCCGCCGCGCAGTAACTCGTTGGCGCGCGCGGCGATGGCGTCGGTGGCGGTGGTGTCGGCGGGGCCGCCGTGCGGTGGGTTGTATTTGAAGCCGCCGTCGCGCGGGGGGTTGTGCGAGGGGGTGACCACGATACCGTCGGCCTGGTGCTTGGTGCCGCCCCTGTTATGGCGCAGCACAGCATGACTCAGTGCGGGAGTGGGGGTGTAGCGGCCGCGGGCGTCGATCACGGCGGTGACGCCGTTGCCTGCCAGGACCTCGAGTGCGGTGGTCCAGGCGGGTTCGGACAGGGCGTGGGTGTCGCGCGCGAGGTAGACCGGGCCGGTGATGCCGCGGGTGGCACGGTATTCCACGATCGCCTGCGTCATGGCCATGATGTGCGCCTCGTTGAACGCGCTGTCCTCGCTGGACCCACGGTGCCCCGAGGTGCCGAACACCACCTGATGGCTGGGCTCGTCCGGATCGGGGACGAGGCTGTAGTACGCGGTGACCAGGTGAGCGATGTCCACCAGGTCGGTCGGGCGGGCCGGCCGTCCGGCGCGATCGTGGGCCATGGTGGGTGTTCCCTTCCGTGTCGGCTGCGCGCGGCTGGTCATGAGGATCATGCGCACAACCACTGGGTCAGGGACGCGGCGGCGTACACCGCGGCCAGGCTCGCCGCGACGCTGATCACGACATTGCCCACGGCATACACGTAGGCCCCTTCGGTTACCAGACGGACCGTCTCGTACCCGAACGTGCTGAACGTGGTCAGCGCACCACAGAAGCCGGTTGCCGCGAATGCCAACAGCGAACTGCCCGCACTCGCGCCGATCAAACCCCCGAGCAACGCCGAACCGACAATGTTAACGGTTAGCGTGCCCCACGGCAGCCCAGTCGAGAACCGGGCCGCCATCGCCCGATCGATCAGGTAGCGCGCGGGTGCGCCGAGCATCCCGCCTGCCAGCACGAGAACCACTGTCATGCCGCGACTCCCCGTGCCGAGTCCCTGTGCGTTGTCGAATTCATGACGCTGCCCGTCGCGTCGACATCCACCGGGTCGCGCTCATGCCCGCAGCTACCGCGCCCAACGCCGCGAACACCGTCACACCGATATAGGCGACGGCCGTGCCGATCGCACCGCTGTCGAGGAGTCCACGAATCTCGAGACTGTAGGTGGAAAAGGTGGTGAAGCCGCCGAGCACGCCGATGCCGAGGAACGGGCGCACCAGTTTCGGCGCTTCGAACACTTCGGTGATCATGACCATCAGCACGCCGATCGCGAAGCAGCCCAGCACATTCACTGTCAGCGTCGACCACGGGAACCGGCCTGCGGGCACCGGCCAGAAGTGGCCTACTGCGTACCGCGCGGTGGCACCGAGTCCGCCGCCCAGCGAGACCGCCGCGAGCACGGATGCGTCCAGCACTGGGGGTTGCGATGTCATGCGCCCTCCCCTGCGGCCGATCCGAATGATGGTCGATGCTCATGGTATCCAGCCCCACCGACACTAAGCGCAGCGGTGCGGTCGCGGCAAACTTTCAGCAGACCGAGTAGGTGAATGACGATGGCCCGAACCGATTGTCGGTTCGGGCCATCGTGTCGGCGGGGTCGGATCAGTGCGCGAGCACCGGTTCACCTTCGGCCGGCTCGGGCACGGTGTTGGGCATGAGCACCGCGATCACGATCGCGCCGAGCACGAAAGTAGCCGTGGCCCACCAGAAACTGGTGGTGTAACTCTGGATCGCGCCCTGCGCCATGGTGAGCGGGCCGGGCTGGTTCGATGACACGTAATCGGTCATCGCCGAGGCCGCGATCGTGCTCAGCAGCGCGGTGCCGATGGAACCGCCGACCTGCTGGCTGGTGTTGACCATCGCCGAGGCCACGCCCGCGTCCTCGTGCTGCACGCCCGCGGTCGAACCCTGGAACGCCACCGACATCGCTCCGCCGAGGCCGAGGCCGAGCAGCACCAGCGCGGGCAGGATGTGGGTGACATAGCCGGTGTCCAGACCGATCCGAGTCAGCCACAACATGCCGGCCGCGGCGACCAGGAACCCGCCGCTGATCACGATCTTGGGCCCGAACCGCGGCAGCAGCAGCGAGGGTGCGGTGGTCGAGGAAACGACCATGCCCGCCACCATCGGCAGGAACGCCAGGCCGGTCACGATCGGCGTGTACTGCAGGGTCAGCTGCATGTAGAAGGTCAGGAACAAGAAGATCGCGAACATGCCGATGCCCATGATGAACACCGTCAGGTACGACGCGCCACGGGTGCGGTCGGCGACGATGCGCAGCGGCAGCAACGGGTGCGCGACCTTGGTCTCGATCCACACGAAGGCCGCCAGCAACACCGCGCCACCGAGCAGGAAGGCCAGGGTGACCGGGTCGCTCCAGCCGTGGGATTCGGCGTGCGAGAAGCCGTAGACGATGCCGAACAGCGCGACGGTGACGGCCACGGTGCCGGTCCAGTCGAGCTTGGGCCGCGAGGTCGCGGTGTGCTTGGCCAGCAGTAGCACCGCGCCCACGAGCGCGACGGCGGCGAAGACCAGGTTCACGTACATGGCCCAGCGCCACGACGCCCATTCGGTGAGCACGCCACCCAGCAGCAGGCCGATCGCGCCACCGGCACCGGCGACCGCGCCGAAGATGCCGAAGGCCTTGGCGCGTTCGCCGGGTTCGGTGAAGGTGACCGTGAGCAGCGACAGGGCGGCGGGCGCGAGCAGTGCGCCGAACACGCCCTGGCCCACGCGCGCGGCGACGAGCATCTCGAAGCTGCCTGCCGCGCCGCCGATGGCCGAGGCCACCGCGAAGCCGACCAGGCCGACGATGAAGGTGTTGCGACGGCCGAACAGGTCGCTCAGGCGTCCGCCCAGCAGCAGCAGGCTGCCGAAGGCCAGCGCGTAGCCGGTGATGACCCATTGGCGGTCGCCGTCGCCGAAGCCCAGGTCGGCCTGGGCGGCGGGCAGGGCGATGTTCACGATGGTGGCGTCGAGCACGACCATCAGCTGGGCGATGCCGAGCACGGCCAGGACCCACCAGCGCAGGGCGTGTGAGCCACGGCGACCGGTGTCGGTGGGGCTGGTCGGCCCGGTGTCGAGTGTGGTGGTCATAACTCCCCTTGGAAGGCTGGGTGGTGGTTTGCGGTGGCATAATCGGAGATATCGCCTCCGCTTCATTCGAAGCTACCAGAGTAACGGAGAAACCACCTCCACTTAATCCTCGGATTGATAGGATGTACTTGTGAATCACGCCACGACGACTGCCGCACCACCCCGCCGACTGCGCGCCGACGCCGCGCGCAATCAGCAACGCATCGTCGCGGCCGCCCGCGAACTGTTCGCCGATCACGGCCTCGAGATCACCCTCGACGATGTCGCCGAGCGCGCGGGCGTCGGCGTGGGCACGGTGTATCGGCGCTTCGCGAACAAGAAGGAGCTCATCGCCGAGGTCTTCGATCAGCATGTGAAGGATTTCGCCGACGCCGCCGAGGAGGCGCTGCGCAATCCCGATCCGTGGCAGGGGTTGGTCGAGTTCTTCGAAAGCGCGTGCAAACACCTGGCGACCAACCGCGGTTTCGGCGAGGTGATGCTCGAGCTCGAGGAAGATCCGGCCCGATTCGCGGAGTTGCGCGACCGGATCCATCCGTCTGTGGCCGCGATCGTGGATCGTGCGCGCGACGCGGGCGCGGTGGACGCCGACATCGCCACCACCGACTTCTTCGCGTTGATCCACATGGTCAATTCCCTGGCCGAGTTCGCGGCGCCGGTGAATCCCGAAGTGTGGCAACGGTATATGGCCATCGCGCTCAACGGCGTTCGCACCGATGTGGTGCCGCGCCGCCCGTTGCTGATCCCGCCGATGACCGACGAACAGGTCGAGCAGGCCAAGGCCGCGGGCTGCCTCGGCCGTCGTCGCTGAGCCGAACTACCGCCCAGCAGTAGCGCGCGTCACACCACATCCTCTAATGTTGGTCACATGACCAAGAGCACCTGGGTGAACTGGGCAGGCGAGCAGCGCTGCACACCCGCCGTCGTCGCCGCGCCCCGTGACGTGGAAGAACTCACCGCGATCGTGGCCGAATCGGCCGCCGCCGGGCGTACCGTGCGCGTCGCCGGGTCGGGACACTCGTTCACCGACGCCGTGCTCACCGACGGCACCCTGCTCGATCTGGGTGGTTTGAACAAGATTCTCGACGTCGACGCCGCCACCGGCCAGGTGCGCGTGGAAGCCGGAATCTCGCTGCACGCGGCGAGCCCGCTGCTGCACGACCACGGGCTGGCGTTTCCCAACCTCGGCGACATCGACACCCAGACGCTGGCCGGTGCCACCGCCACCGCCACGCACGGCACCGGTTCCCGACTGCGCAATATCTCCGCGGCACTGCACTCGGTGGAAGTCCTGCGCGCCGACGGCACCCGCGTGGAGCTCAACGAGCAGACCGATCCCGACGGCTGGAAGGCCGCGCGCGTGAGCATCGGTGCGCTGGGCATCGTCACCGCGGCCACACTGCAGCTCGAGCCGTCGTTCGTGCTCGAGTGCGTGGAGAAGCCGGTCCCACTGGACGACCTTCTCGACAACATCGACGAATACGCCGACGGCAGTGCGCATTTCGAGTTCTTCGCCTTCCCGCACAGCCAAACCACGATGACCAAGGCCATCAATCGCACCGCCGCGCCGGAGAAGCCGCGCGGCAAGGTGAACGAGTGGATCAACGACATCCTGGTCGCCAACCACCTCTACAACGGCATGTGCAAGCTGGGACGTCGAATTCCGGCCACTATCCCCATGATTCACCGCGCGGCCACCCTGGCCGGCAGCAACAACCGGCAGGTCGACCGGTCGTACCGGGTGTTCTCCACGCCGCGGCTGGTGAAGTTCAACGAGATGGAATACGCGATCCCGCGCGAACACGCGTCCGCCGCGATTCGTGAAATCCTGGAACTGGGCAGGCAATTCGGCACGCCGATGCCGATCGAGGTGCGGTGGGTGGCACCCGACGACGCCTTCCTGTCCCCCGCGAGCGGTCGCGAGACCTGCTACATCGCGGTGCACCAGTATCAGGGCATGGTGTGGGAGCCGTACTTCCGTGCGTGCGAGGCCGTGTTCGACACCTACAACGGCAGGCCGCACTGGGGCAAGCGGCACTTCCAGACCGCGCAGACGCTGAGCGCGCGCTACCCGGACTGGGATCGCTTCACCGCGGTGCGCCGCCGCTTCGACCCCACCGGCGTCTTCGCCAACGACTACGTGAACCGGGTGCTGGGCACTCTCGACTGACGTCCGATTTCTTCAAGACGGCACCGGGGTCGGCTGTTTACGCTGCGAAGATGACTCCACAGCTTGATGCCATCTCCGTCATCGTGTCCGATATGGCCGCCTCGGTGGCCTTCTACCGCCGGTTGGGGCTGGAATTCCCCGAGGGTGCCGAGTCCGAAGGGCATGCCGAGGCCGCGATCGGCGGTATGCGGCTGCTTCTGGACACCGAGGCCACGGTCGCCTCGTTCACCCCCGGCTGGCAACCGCCGACCGGGCCCGGACGCAGCAGTCTGGCGTTTCGGTGCGCCGACCCGGCCGAGGTCGACAAGCTCTACGGCGAGCTCGTCGACGCCGGCCACCACGGGGAAACTCCGCCGTGGGACGCCTTCTGGGGTCAGCGGTACGCGTGCGTGGCCGACCCCGACGGACACGGCATCGACCTCTACGCGCCGTTGCCCAGCGAGTAGGCCGACCACCCGTGCGGGTCGCGCTGGCGCTGCTGATACACGCCGAGCATGTCGCGGACCTCGTCGCTGACCGGGGGTTCTCCGGTCAGGCGGGTCCACAGGTGCGCGTCGTGGTCGGTCAGCGTCAGCGGTCCGGTCGCGGCCACGTCGACCACGAAGGTGAACTGTCTGGTGCGGGCGCCGTCGCCGGTCAGATAGTCGAAATCGCCGAGGTAGTCGCTGATTCCGGTGACCTCGAGCCCGGTCACCTGCGCGACTTCGCGAGTCACCGCCTCATCGAGTGCCTCACCCGGCTCGACCACCCCACTGGGCAACTCCCACCGGTCACCGAGGAAATCCGATCGTCGACGGCGCAGGATGAGCACGCGATGGTGGCGGACGACGACAGCGCCCACGACAAGCCGACGGATTTCGTCTCGTTCGGCCTCGATACGGAGCGTGGAGTACACGGATTCATCGATCATCGGGTCACATCCTCTCGTCGGTGTTCGGACTTGCCTAAGCACTTGCGACGGGGCGTGCACAGTCGAGCCTAAACCTTCCGCCGTGCTGTGCCGAATGAGACTTTCCGGGCAGTGGTTCGCCCGATCAGCGGGTTTTCAGGGTGTTGATCGAGCATCCGGCCAGGTAACGGACCTCCCGTGACAGGTGCGCTTGGTCGGCGAAACCGGTCGTCGCGGCGATTCGCGCAGGTGGGATGCCGGTGCGAATTGCTGTCAATGCGCGTTGAAAACGCAGAATACGGGCCAACATCTTGGGTCCGTAGCCGAAGGCGAACAGCGAGCGACGGTGCAACATCCGTGGTGACATGCCCGTGCTCGCGGCGGTGTGAGCGACCGTCGCGCCTGCCGACAGGGTGTCGACGACGGCGGTGAGCACGGGGTCTGTCGGGCCGTTTTCGGCGGCGAATCGTAATGCGATCGCCTCCATGGCCGCAACGCGGTCGGGCGCGTTGTCGATGCGGTCGATCAGTTCGCGGGTGAAACGCGGCGGTGCGAGCGCGGTCAGATCGACGCGCTGGTTCAGCAGTTCCACCGCCGGAATGCCGAGCAACGTGGGCGCGGTGCCCGGCGCGAATCGGATGCCGACGAATTCGGTGGATCGCGCGCTCGGCGCCACGAACGCGCGACTGTCCGGGCCCGCGACCATCAGGGCGCCCTCCGTCCAGATCAGGTCCATGCACCCATCGGGCAACACCGTGACCGGAGCCGGGTGCGCGGGCATGGTTCGCGACCAGACCACTGCTGCGTCCAGTCGCGATGCGCGTTCCCGGTATTCGGCCACGTTCTCGACGGTAGTCCTGCCCACCGACAAGTTCCTCGTAGGTATGTTCGCCGACTAGGATCTGGCGGCACGACGTTCGGCTCGACAGTTCGGCGCAAAGAGGGGTGCCAGTGCAACCGACAGCTTCCGTGCAGGGTGGGCGGCCGCGCGTGGCGGGATTTCCGGGCGCCGACATCGATGTCGAGCCCGATGTGTGGTCGGGGAATTCGATCGACGACGACCGGATCACGGCGTTGGCCGTCGGCGCGTACTACGGGCGCAGTTGGGGCGCGCAGTGCGATGGCGTCGCGTTCCTGCCCGAGGAACCCGACAGTTCGTCGACTCGGCGGGAGACCACGATCGAGGGACTGCACGAATCCTGGGGTGTCGACAATGCCGAGGACGCGCACGACACCGTGCGCCGACTGCTGGCAGGGATGCACGCGCCGCTGTTCGAACTGGTGCATCCGCTGGCCGTTGCCGCCGCGACCGACACGGGGCGCGTCGACCGGTCCGGTTTGGCCGATGAGCATCGCGAATTCCTGCACACACTGTCGGGTTTCCGCGGTTATCGCGGACCGGCGGGGATCGACCGCGACTACGACGCGTGGTTGCAGGCCATCAAGCTCGGCATCACCGACAGCTTGCCCACGCCGCTGCAAATCGACGCCACCGCATGGGATTTGGCGCGGCTGGTGTTCATCGCTCGTGCCGCGTGCACGGCGGGTTATCTCACCGAGGACGAAGCGTGGGAGCACATGCTGACGGGGCTGGACCGGGCGCGGCAGCACTATCGCAACTGGCGGCAGTTCGGCGACGGGTTCCTCACGGGCGCGATCTTCTGGGCGGCCACGCAGGATCTTTCGGCCGCGAAAAGCCAAGTGGCAGAACGCAGAAGGATGATCGCGGGGCTGCACCTGCGGCCGTCGAGTCCGTGGCGGCGGGTGGCCCTGCATCCGGGTGCGCCGGTGTTCAGCCCGGCATCGTCAGCATGATGCCGACGGCTTCGCGGCGGAACGGGTCGTCGTCGACCATGCCGAGTTTGCGGCGTTCCACCAGCAGTTGCCATTCGGCGAACAGGTCCGCCGAGGACGGCAGAGACTGGGCGATCGAACCGTCGACGTGTTCGATTTCGCACGCCAGGCGCACGGCTTCGGTGATGCGGGTGAAGTCGGTCGGTTCCCAGTCCACGAAGTCCAGGTCGGTGCCCGCGCCCGAAATGCGCAGTGTCGCAACTCTTCCCGTCAGCACTTGGGCGCCGGTCAGAACCGAGACCGGGAACTCGTAGACCGCCCACTCGGACACGAACAGCAGTCGCAGTGTGGTGATCGCGACCAGTCCCGGTGCGCCTTCGTGGCCTGCTTGGGCCAGTTCGAGGATGTACTCGTCGGGGCGGGCGATGTTGTGCAGGATGTCGATTTCGCGTAAACAGTTGCCCTGCTGACGCATTCGGTGCGCTGCGGCTGAAATGTCGGGGCGTTGCGCGTCATCGGATCTCTGCGGGGGAACCAGATTCGGACGAGGCGGGAAAACCCTTCGCAGACTGGTCAAGTCACGTTCGACAGCCCTGATCAGTGCCTGCGCCTGTTCACGCAAGCCGGTTTCCAAATACACCGGCACCGGATGACGTTGCGTCGACGCGCCATTGACCACGAACTGCGCAGACCGGAAGAACAGCAGCAACGCCATCTGCCCGTCCTCGGTGGTAGCCAAGGCGATCCGGCCCAACTCCGCGACCCCGACGTCCAGCGCGATGTCGTTGTCCGCGCGCAACGGCGTGGTCACCAGCCGCCCGTCCGCGTACCGGACCGCGACCCGCTCACCCCATACTTCGATCACAGCCACATCCCTCCTGGCCAGCCCCGCATCGGTGGATCCTACTCGCGGCCATCCAGGTACGGCCATGGCCGTGGTACGCGAAGGCGCGGCGAGGTGGCAGGCTGTACCCATGCCCGATGAACAGCAGCAATCCGGTGACGTGAACGAAACCCCGGAGCAGGCGACCAAGCGGAAGTTCCGCGAGGCGCTCGATCGCAAGAACGGCCACTCCACCGCGGGTGGCACCGCCCAGAACGACGCCAAGGTGCGTGGCACGCACGCGCAAGCAGGCGGGAAGCGGACCTTCCGTCGTCGCGCGGGCGGTTAAGTCACTGCAGCGGGTAGGTCTCGGCGTCGGCTTCGGTGCGCACCGCGGTTTCGAAGCCGGCGTCGCGGTCCTGTTCGCTGAACACCAGCCAGCAGCCTCGGATGCCGCCCAGTAGGTCTTCGAGCAGGTCGATCGCGGGGCGGGTGGGGTCGAGGCGGCAGATGCGAATGCCGTCGGTCCAGTCGTTGTCGTCGCTTTCCTCGAGGTGTTGGGCGGCGTCGATGATGCCGTCCAGGTCGCGGACCTTGCCCTCGGATACGGCGATGGCGTCGGCGATCAGGTCGATGACCACCTGCGTGGGGGTCTCTCCGGCGTCCAGTCGCTCCAAAACCACGGTGGGCGTTTCTACTTGGAGCGCTTCGATGTCGTCGGCTTCGGCGACCACGTCCACCGGGTCGATGCCCGCGACGTCGCCTGCCACTTTGGCCGCGGCTCGCAGCCAGTGCGCCGCGGCGACCGAGGCGGCGGCGGGGTCGAGTTCGGTGAACAGGTCGATCGTGCCGAGGGGGTTGTCGCGCAGGAGGCGGTCGGCGGCGTGGACCTGGACCGGGGAGATCTCCGGTCGCGTGAGTTCCACGGCCTGGCGCGCCCGACCCGCCAGATCCCCCAGCTCAGCGGCGGTGATCGCGGCCTGTTCGGTGCGCACCTCGGCCACCACCCGGTCCACCAGATCCGGGTCACCGATCGCGTGCAGCACCCGGCCGACATGGTGCGCGGATTCCTCGATCGGGCTGTAGAACACGAGCATGCACCCGTCCTCATCGGGCAGGTTCGGCGCACGCAACGCCTCTTCGACCTTCTCGAAGCGCCCCCGCTCCTGCGCCCGCCGCCACGCCTCCCCGTCCTCCACATCGGGATCGCCCGCCGCCGTGGCCGGATGCGTATACGTGCGCCACTGACACCGAGCCAAACTAGCCAACGCCGCCGCCAACTCCACCCCCCGCGCCACCCCCGACACCGCCGCGACAGTCTGCGCGACATCCCCCCGACCGGTCCCCCAGGTAGCGACCAGCGTCCCCGCCCCCGAGTCGTATGCATACCGCGTCATTCACCCAGTTTGACGTGGCCCACCCGCGCGACCCCGCACCAGGTCTGCCTAGAGCTCTGATCTAGCCGTGGAACTCGAGAACGTACTTTTCCGCGACGCTGCGACCGATGGCGACCCAGTCGGCACCCGCGCCTGCCAGGTCTGCGTCATACCTGGACAGTTCCCTGCCGGTTTCGCGGTCGTAGACGAGCGTGACCGGCGGCGCGCTGTACTCGCCGACAAGAACCCGCCCGCCGACCACTACCCGGTCGCCGACGACGAAAGTTGTTCGCTCGGACGGGTATCCGATGAAGCCCGGATCGGCGACCGTCCATTTCCGCTGACCGGTGGTCATGTCGACGAGGGTGAGCGAACCCTGGTCCGCGTGCTCGGAGATCAGCAGTGATCGGTCGTCAGCGTCGAGCGCGGTGCCCTTGATCTCGGAAGTCCACACCACGTTTCCCGTGACGAGATCGAGGAGCTGAACCGACCCGTCATCGCTGACCGCCGCGACGCGTGACCCGCTGCCGGTGAATCCATCGCCAGGCGTCGGGCCGAGGGAATGCTCGCACTCCCCGTCCTTGCGGCGACCACTGTTCACGGTCGTGGAGTACTTCGTGGTTCCGCTGTGACCGTCGAACGCCTCGACCGATACCGGGCACGCGCCCTCGCCACGGACATCGCTGTTATCGGTGACGATCAGCGAATTCTCGACCGCGATTTCGTACCATGCACGATTTTTCGCGCGGACCGGGAGCACTGTGCCAGTCGCTGTCTCCAGCAGAGCCCACTGAATATCCGACGGCGGGGATGGCACCGAGAATGCGACATAGGGTCGTTCGATGGTGGCCTGCTGGCTGCCCAGTCCGATTTCGGCCTCGCTGACTTTCCCTGTCGCCGGTGCCGTCCAGGTCGACTTCCCGTCGCGAAGGTCGCGTCGCATGGTCGCGCATTTTTCCTTGCGGCCACTCGCCTGCTGGCAATCGGAGGTGTAGACGGCCTTGTCGAAGACCGACACCTCGTCGGCGCTGGCTTGCCAGCGGGTCGACCCACTTGCGATGTCGATGACCTCGAACAAGTACGGCCCGGAATTGTTCTGCGGCTTATCGACGAGCACGACCAGGGGCCCGCTGATCCAATAGGTGTTGTAGTCGCCGCCACTGCGCTCGCCATGCCACAACTCCTTGCCGGACTTGCGATTCAGCGCCACCATCGCTGTCTCTCGCGGCGTCAGCACGACATCCCCGACCACCGCCACCATCGAGGAGTCGCTGCTGTAGTCCGACACCGACCACGCAGCGGGACTTTTCGCCGGCTCGGCAGTGGTCGTGACAGGCGCCGAGGTGGTCTGCATGGTCGTCACCGGGCTTTCCGGATCGCCCGATCCAGCACCACACGCCGTCAACGCCAGACAGACGGCAACCACACCGACCGCGATCAACTTCCGCACGTTTCCCCCAGAACCTCGATCACCGGCTGACCTTTATGCCGAAACGATAGTCCAAGCGCCACAGGGTTCTTCGACCCAAGACTCACACGTTCCGTCGCCAGCATCGCGTCCGGCCAGTCAGGGTATGAAAAAGCCCCTCACCTGTGTGTCAGGTGAGGGGCTTCCAGTGGAGCTGCCGGGAATCGAACCCGGGTCCTCCGCCGCGTCTTCAGGGCTTCTCCGTGTGCAGTTCGCTATGTCTCTGCTTGGATCTCCAAGTCTCGCGAACAAGCCTGGATGACGATCCCAGTCGCTGTGAGATGTCCCATCCGACTCCGCGACCGAGCCGAACGGTAATTCCCTCTAGCTGATGCCAGTCCCCGGGTCGAGGGACGAACCCGGACTGGCAGAGACGACCTGGCTACTTAGGCAGCGAGGGCGTACTCGCGCTGATTGGAATCGGCGCTTAATTGGTTGCAGCGACGCTTACGGTGGTCTCTTGCCTGCACCGACACGCTTCCCCTGAATCTACGTACGCAGTCGAAACCGTTCAGCCCCGTACGTGCCCGCACCGTGCGGGCTAGTCATATTAACACTGCGAAGCCCGCGGATCATCCCATTATTTTGCCAGCTCGCGCTGTCGGTGAAGTGATCTTGTGGCGAACCCCGTGCGGCCGCGTGGGCGAAACCGGGTGGGAGCGCGGGTGCGGGCGGGTACTGTTCCCGTTCGGCCGTCCCGGAACCGTCAAATGTCCTGGGCGACTGGAGCAAGGAGTTATCCCATGGCATTCACCAGTCGGCGTCGACTGCGCCGGTTCGCGGCGATCCCGGCGGTCGCGAGCCTCGTGCTCGCCGCGGCCTGCTCGTCGAGCGAGCCCACCGCCGTGCCGGGCGTCACCAGCACGCCGTGTCCGGGTTCGGCGCACACCGATCGCGGGTGCATCTATCTCGGCGTGCTCTCGGATCTGGAGAACGGGCCTTTCAGCGCGCTGGGCACCTCGATGCACGAGGGTCAGCGGGCGTTCTGGAACAGGGTGAACCAAGCGGGCGGGATCGGCGGCTATGACGTCGATATCACGTCCTATACCCGCAATACATCGCAGGATCCGCGCCTACATCGCGCCGAGTACGAGGCGATCGAGCCGCACGTGCTGGCCTTGGCGATGAGTTTCGGGACCTCGCAGACCATCGCGACGCTCAACCGGATGGATGCCGACGATATGGTCGCCACCGCGGCCACCCAGTGGTCGGGCTGGAACTATCGCAGCGTCGACCACAACCTGGTGCTCAGCGCGGGCTATTCCTACTGCACCGAGGCGGTGACCGGCCTCGATTGGTTCGCCGAGCATCACTATGCGCCCCGCGATATCGCTGTGGTGGCCAATCGCGGCAACTACGGCAGCGACTACGCGGCCGGGGCGTCGAAGTGGGCCGCGGCCAACGGGGCGACGATCACGGCCCGCATCGATACCGGCCCCAACGGGGAGGTCGGCAATCAGGACGGGCCGGTCAAGGAGATCCTCACCGCGGCACCCGAACTGGTGCTGCTGGCCACCGGCCCGGTCGAAACCGCTGAAATCGTGGGCAAACTGGTGGGTTCGGGTTTCACCGGCCGCTTCCTCGGCTCGGTGCCCACCTGGAACGCGGCGCTGCTGAAGACCCCCGCCGCGCCCGCGCTCACCGCGCTCTACAACTACATGACCCCGGTGGACAGCTGGGCCGGCGACAGCATCGGCGCCAAACATGCCCGCGAGGCGACCACCGGCGAACCCGCCAATTTCGGCTACTCGCTGGGCTGGGCGATCTCCTACCCACTCAAAGCCCTGCTCACCGCCGCCGCCGAGAACGGCGATCTCACCCGGCCGGGACTGCGGCGCGCGGCAGACGGTCTGACTCCCGACGGTGAGGGCATGGTCGCCATCCATCCGTCCGGTGCCGACGCGCCAGACCTCGGCAGGGAGTGGTCGGCGGTTTTCGAACCGGACGCGCAGGCGCCGATGGGTGCCAGGGCGGTCGAGGTCGGGTATCGCGGGACCACGCTGGGCAGGCTGGGACTGCACGAGCCCTGCACTCGGCTCTAGCGGTCAGCTCGCGGCGATCATGGCGACCGCGCCCAATGCCAGGACCATGCCCGCCTTCTGGATGTTGCTGATGCGTTCGCCGAGCAGAACCATCGCCAGCAGCACCGTCGCGGCGGGATAGAGCGAGCCGATCACGCTGACCACCGACAGCATCGCGCCGTGGAAGGCGTAGAGCAGGGCGGCGTTGGCGATCACGTCCAGCACGCCGACCGCCAGTGCCAGCCGCAAGGGTTCGCCGTGCAGGCCGCGGAATTGTCCGGCTGCCAGCGCGCAGGTCCACACGACGGCGGTGGCCGCGGTGCGTTGGGCCAGCAGTGGCCACAGACCCGCGCTCGCGCTGGTTTCGTGCAGGAAGAAGAACGTGAAGCCGAAGGCCACACCCGAGCCGACGGTGAGCAGCGCGACGCGACGGGTGAAGCGCAGCGGTCGGCCGCCGGTGATCTCCTCGGTGGTCTCGTCGGGTGCCTCGCGACTGACCAAAACGACCGCGACCAGCGCTAATGCGATGCCGGCGATCGCCAGCGAGCCCGGCCGTTCGCCGAGGAACAGCCCCGCGATGACCGGGATCCCCGCGACCAACACCGCGGTGACCGGCGACACCACCGACATCGGCCCGTCGGCCAGCGCCGCGTAGAACCACCACACCGCCAACCCCGCCGCGACCCCGGCCGCCAGCCCCCACAGCATCGACGCGGTGTCCGCGTGCCCGCCTACCAACGGCGCGATCAGCAAAACCAACAGCACCGAGAACGGATACGACACCACCACCACGCGCAACGCGGTGACCCTGCGCGCGGCGATCCCGCCGAAGAAGTCGCTGACTCCGTAGCCCGCCGCTGCGACCAGGGCGAGCACTACGGAGATCAACGCATGCCTTTGACCCGCCGACCGACCTCTCGGGTGACCTCACGCTCGGCCTGCTTGCGAGCCAGGTCCTGACGCTTGTCGTAATCCTGCTTGCCCTTGGCCAGCGCCAGCTCGACCTTCACCTTGCCGTCGGAGAAGTACATCGACAGCGGCACCAGCGTCTGGTTGCCCTCGCGCGACTTACCGACCAGGTGCTCGATCTCGCGCTTGTGCAGCAGCAGCTTGCGGGTGCGGCGCGGCGAGTGGTTGGTCCAGGTGCCGTGGCTGAACTCCGGGATGTGCAGCCCACGCAACCAGACCTCGCCGTGGTCGACCGTGGCGAAGGCGTCGACCAGGGAGGCCTTGCCTTCGCGCAGGCTCTTCACCTCGGTGCCCACCAGCGCGATCCCGGCCTCATAGGTGTCCAGGATCGTGTAGTTGTGGCGGGCCTTGCGGTTGGTCGCGATGACCTTCCGGCCTTTCTCCCTCATAACGGTCAACTGTATGTGACGCCGCCAGCGGTTTTTGCCGTGGTCTGATTCAGGACGCGCGCGCGGCCGCCCTGGCCAGCGCGCGGTCGCGCTGCTCCTCGAAACGGGCCGCCTTCACCTCGAGGTCGAGGATGTAGGCGTTCAGCTCCTCGCGGGCGATCTCGCCCTCGGCGCCGAAGTCGGTGCGCTCGAAGACCCGCCAGGTGCGCAGGGTCGGGCGCAGCACCACGTCGAGGTGTTGGCGCAGGTCGTAGACGCCGTGCTTGGCCAGCAGGACCGCGTTGCGGCGGAAGTTGGGCTGGTTCAGGCCCGGCATCTGGAACTGCAGGATCACGTCGGTGATGGCTCGCATCGCGGCATCGGGGGTCAGATCCAGCGCCGCCGCGCACAGCTTGCGGTAGAAGATCATGTGCAGGTTCTCGTCGGCGGCGATGCGGGCCAGCATCCGATCGGCGACCGCGTCGTTGCACAGGGCGCCGGTGTTGCGGTGACTGATCCGGGTCGCCAACTCCTGGAGGGTGACGTACGCGACGCCCTTGAGGAACTGCGAACCCTTCTCCGGCTTGGCGATGCCCGCGGTCATGTGCGACATCCGGGCCTCTTCCAGGGCGACCGGGTCCACCGCGCGGGTCACCACGAGGTAGTCGCGCAACACGATGCCGTGCCGGTTCTCCTCGGCGGTCCACCGGCCCACCCACGTGCCCCAGGCGTTGTCGAAGCCGAAGGTGTCGGCGAGTTCGCGGTGGTAGGAGGGCAGGTTGTCCTCGGTGAGCAGGTTGGTGATCATCGCCGCCTTGGCGACCTCGCTCAACCGCGACTGTTCGGGATCCCAGTCGTCGCCGCCCATCGCCGCGAAATTGCGGCCCTCGTCCCACGGCACGTAGTCGTGCGGGTGCCACATCTTGGCCTTGGCCAGGTGGTCGTTGAGGTTCGCTTCGGCGATGGGCTCTAGCTCGTTGAGGATGTCGCGATCGGACAGGTGGAGCATCATGGGTCGACGCTACGAGGTGCGGGGGCGGTTGTCGCGGCGAACGGGTGGATTTTCTCGACTAGTCATGATGCGGTGCGACCGGCGGCGATGATCGTTCACAGCGGAGGTCACAGGGCGGGTCGTGCGGGGCCGAAGCCGCCGATGTGCAGCGGCACCGACGACCACAGCGCGCGGCCGGGGGTCAGGTCGCCGACCACGGTGATGCCCGCGGCGGCGAAAGTGCTTCTGGCTCGGTCGATGTGGTCGTCGGAGGTGACAAGCACGACGGAGCGCAGGCCTCGTTCCGACAGCATGGCCGCGGTGTTGCGGGCGTTGGCCACGGTCGAATCGGCTTCGGGTTCGCGCAGGATTCGGGTCGGATCGATGCCGGCGGCGGTCAGCCAGTCGGCCATCGCGTCGGCTTCGGACAGGCCGGCTTGCGGGTTGCCGCCGGTGACGATGATCGGCGACAACGGCGCGAACACGGCTTGGGTCAGGCCCGCGCGCAACCGGGCGACCAACTCGTCGCGCATCGTGCCCTCCGGGGTGAGTCCGTAGCCGAGCACGACCACCGCGGTCTCGGGGCCGTAGATGCCGGGCAGGGCCGGGGTTCCCAGGACGCGGGCGAAGTCCATGCCCGGTGGGGACAGGTGCTGGGCGGCGGCCGGGGCCGGGGCCGGGGCCAGGCCGGTTGCCGCTATTGCCGCGCACACCACTGTGTTTCGCCAATTCCACCGCAACATCGTCGTCGCCTCCTCGTGCCCGGGTCGATCTCGGTGATCGATCCCGTGCGGCAACGGTGCGCGGTGAAAGGGCGCGCGGCAACGCTATGACCTGCGGTTTTGATTTCTCACATGCGCGACTCGGCTGTCGCTGGTGCGTGGCATCGCAAAATTTCCGGAATCCGATGTTCGGCGAGGATGCGCCCGCCACCAGGGCGGAGCACAGCGTGCCAGCGGATGCCGGGGCGGCGCGAGCGAAAGCGGGATACCGGGTGGCGCAAGCGATCGCCGACAGGCGCGACGGCGATGTCAGCCGGGAGTGAGGATGAGGTAGAGCACCAGGGCCGCGGTGAAGATCGCGATCAGGGCCAGGGTGGACCAGCGTGGTCGGCCGCGGTGGATGACGGTGTGGTGCGAGCCGAGCAGGGTGGGCGCGACGACGGGGTCGATGGGGCGGTGTGGCATCGGGGGGCGCGGGGAATCGCCGCCCGCAGCCGGGCTGCTGCCCGACGAATCGCCGTCGGAGCCCTCATCGTTGGCCATGACTCGACAGTAACCCGGGGTTCCCCGATTCGTCGCGGGTTCCCTGCCGCCGCGCGTGTGCGCGCGCACCACCTCGCCGCTGTGCGTGCCCGACGGCGACGGTTTGTTCGCGACTACTCCTGCGCCAGCGCGGTGAGCACTCCTTCCCCGTAGCGGGCCAGCTTGTTCTCGCCCACGCCTGCCACGGTGCCCAGTGCGGCGAGGTCGGCAGGCTTGCGAGCGGCGATTTCGCGCAGGGTGGCGTCGTGGAACACCACGTAGGCGGGCACGCCCTGCTCCTTGGCGGTGGCCGCGCGCCAGGTGCGCAGGCGCTCGAACACCGGGACATCCGCGGCCGGCAGGTCGACGGCGGCCTTGCCGGACTTGCCTGTGCGCGCGGGGCGAGGAGCGCGTTCGGCGCGTTCGGGTTCGCGACGCATCAACACCTTTCGGCCCTCGAACAGCACCTCGTTGCTCTCCTCGGTGAGCGCGAGCACGCCGTACTCACCCTGCACGGCGAGCAGCCCACCGGCCAGCAGTTGCCGGACCACGCCGCGCCATTCGGTGTCGCGCAGGTCGGTGCCGATGCCGAACACCGACAGCTCGTTGTGTCGATGCTGGGTGATCTTCTGGTTGGTCTTGCCCAGCAGGATGTCGACCAGGTGGCCCGCGCCGAACGACTGTCCCCGTTCACGTTTGAGCCGCAGCACCGTGGACAGCAGCTTCTGCGCGGGCACCGTCCCGTCCCACGTTTCGGGCGGGTTCAGGCAGACATCGCAGTTGCCGCAGGTGGTTCCGGTCTGGCCGAAGTAGTTCAGCAGGCGCGCGCGACGGCAGCCGACCGTTTCGCACAGGGCCAGCATCGCGTCCAGGTGCAGTTGCAACTGCCTGCGGTGCGCGGCGTCGCCTTCGCTGGAGTCGATCATCTTGCGTTGTTGCACAACATCATTGAGGCCGTACACCATCCAGGCGGTGGACGGCAGGCCGTCGCGGCCCGCGCGGCCGGTCTCCTGGTAATAGCCCTCCACCGATTTGGGCAGGTCGAGGTGGGCCACGAAACGCACGTCGGGTTTGTCGATGCCCATGCCGAAGGCGATGGTGGCCACCACGATCAGGCCGTCCTCGCGCAGGAATCTGGACTGGTTCTCGGCACGGGTCCGGAAGTCCAGGCCCGCGTGATAGGGCACCGCGCGGATGCCGTTCTCGTTGAGCATGGCGGCGGTCTTCTCCACCGAATTGCGCGACAGGCAGTAGACGATGCCCGCGTCGCCGGGGTGTTCGGCGCGGATGAAGTCCAGCAGTTGTCGGTCGGCGCGGTTCTTCGATTCGATCCGGTACTGGATATTGGGGCGGTCGAAGCTGGAGATGTACTGTTTCGCGGCGCGCAGGTCCAGGCGTTCGACGATCTCGGCGGCGGTCTTCTCGGTGGCGGTCGCGGTGAGCGCGATGCGCGGGACATCGGGCCAGCGCTCGTGCACCAGCGACAGCGCGAGGTAGTCGGGCCGGAAGTCGTGGCCCCACTGCGACACGCAGTGCGCTTCGTCGATGGCGAACAGGGCGATCTTGCCGCGGTCGAGCAGCCGCAGCGTGGCTTCCAGTCGCAGGCGTTCCGGCGCCAGGTAGAGCAGGTCCAGATCACCGGAGACGAACTGCGCCTCGACGGTGCGCCGCTGATCGGGCGACTGGGTGGAGTTGAGGAATCCGGCACGCACACCCAGCGCGCTCAGTGCGTCGACCTGGTCCTGCATGAGCGCGATCAGCGGCGAGACGACCACGCCGACACCCTCGCGAACCAGCGAAGGGACCTGGTAGCACAGGGATTTACCGCCACCGGTGGGCATCAACACCAGCGCGTCGCCGCCCCCGACGACCTGTTCGACGATGGCCGCCTGGTCGCCACGGAAGCTGTCGTAACCGAAGACGCGGCGCAGGACCTCGTCGGCGGTCTCGCCGCGATCGGGTGCCGCGACCCGGCCGGGGGTGGCCGGGGCCAGATCGTCGAAGTGGACGTCGCCGGTGTCGGCGAAGTCGTGCTCGGAGACGTAACCGCCGTCGGACGGATACGCGTCGTCAGGTGGGAAGTCTTCGTAGGGGAAGTCTTCGACATCGGGGGCTGTGGCGCCGGAATTGCTCACCGGGCCATCCTACGAGCGAGCGCCGGTGCCGCCGCCTGCGCAGGGACGCCGACGGCGGCCGATGCGAAAGTTGCTCACATGTGGATAACTCGATTTATCCGCCCAAACGGGACAGCACCACGTCCTGGAGCAGGCCGTTCGTCGCCACGGCGTCGCCACCGTGCGGGCCGGGACGCCCGTCCAGGGAGGTGAACGCACCACCCGCTTCGCGGACCAGGATGTCCAGGGCCGCCAGATCCCACAGGGAGACCTCCGGCTCGGCGGCGATGTCGACCGCACCCTCCGCGACCAGGCAATAGTTGAAGAAATCGCCGTAACCACGCACTCGCCAGACGGCATCGGTGAGGTCGATGAGCTTGTCGCGCAGGCCACGTTCGTGCCAGCCGGACAGGCTGGAAAAGGCCAGGCTCGCGTTATCGAGGTCGCCGACCGCCGACACCGAGATCGGCTTGGGCGCACCGGGGTGCACCTGCACCCACGCACCCGACCCGGCCGCAGCCCACCAGCGCCTGCCCAACGCGGGCGCGCTGACCACGCCGACCACCGGAACACCGTCTTCGAGCAGCGAGATCAGACTGGCCCACACCGGCACGCCACGCACGAAGTTCTTGGTGCCGTCGATCGGATCGACCACCCACTGCCTGCCGGCGAACTCGGCGTCACCACCGAATTCCTCGCCGAGCACCGCGTCGCCGGGGCGTTCGGTGGCCAGGATCCGCCGGATCATCTGCTCCACGGCCAGGTCGGCGTCCGAGACCGGCGTCAGATCAGGTTTGGAGTCGACCTTCAGATCCACCGCACCGAAGCGCACGCTCGAGATCGCGTCGGCCTCGTCAGCCAGTCGCAGGGCAAGGTCCAGGTCAGCGGAGTAGGTCGACACGGGGTCAGTGTATTTGGGCAGTCGAGCTGACCGACAGCCCAGGTGTCGGAGGCGACCGGTAACCTAGGACATCGTGCATCCTGACGTTATCGCCGACCTCGCCGAACTCGACACCACGCTCAAGACGGTCGAGTCGGTCCTCGATGTCGAGGAGCTGCGCCGCCGCATCGACGAACTCGAGCACCAGGCCGCCGATCCCGAGCTGTGGAACAACCAGGACCACGCCCAGCAGGTGACCAGCGAGCTGTCGCACGCGCAGAGCGAACTTCGCCGCGTGGAAGAGCTGCGCCAGCGGCTCGAGGACCTGCCGGTGCTGTACGAACTGGCCGAGGCCGAAGAAGACGCCGCGGCCGCCGAGGCCACCGCCGATGCCGATGCCGAGCGCGCAGCACTGCGCGTGGATGTCGAGGCCATGGAGGTGCGCACGCTGCTGTCGGGCGAGTACGACAAGCGTGACGCGCTGGTCAGCATCCGTTCCGGGGCCGGTGGTGTCGACGCCGCCGACTGGGCGATGATGCTGATGCGCATGTACATCCGCTGGGCCGAACGGCACAAGTTCTCCGTCGAGGTCTACGACACCTCCTACGCCGAAGAGGCCGGTCTCAAGAGCGCCACCTTCGCGGTGAAGGCGCCCTACGCCTACGGCACGCTGTCGGTGGAGATGGGCACGCACCGCCTGGTGCGGATCAGCCCGTTCGACAACCAGGGCCGCCGCCAGACCTCCTTCGCCGAGGTCGAGGTGCTGCCCGTGGTGGAGACCACCGACCACATCGAGATCCCCGAGGGCGAGATCCGGGTGGACGTGTACCGCTCGTCGGGCCCCGGCGGCCAGTCGGTGAACACCACCGACTCCGCGGTGCGCCTGACCCACATTCCCACCGGCATCGTGGTCACCTGCCAGAACGAGAAGTCGCAGCTGCAGAACAAGATCTCGGCCATGCGCGTGCTGCAGGCCAAGCTGCTGGAACGCAAGCGTCAGGAGGAGCGCGCCACGATGGACGCGCTCAAGACCAACGAGGGCGCGTCGTGGGGCAACCAGATGCGCTCCTACGTGCTGCACCCGTACCAGATGGTCAAGGACCTGCGCACCAATCACGAGGTCAACAATCCGACCGCGGTGCTCGACGGTGACATCGACGGTTTCATCGAGTCCGGCATCCGCTGGCGGATGCGCGATCAGACCGACGCGTAACCAGCTGTTCGCTGGAGATACCGTGTGCTGCACCACGTTTGACCGCACACCGTGACCGACCTGTAACCTTTCTTGTGTGTGTTCGACCGAACCGAAACTGTGCCGATACAGGTCACTGAAGGAGGCGCGATGACCATGGTCCTCGCCGCCAACAGCGGACCCGAAATCTCCGACTGGATGCGGTCCAGCGGGCTCGAGATCGTGCTGCTGATCGTGGGCGCGATGCTGTTCGGCCGGTTCGCCGCGTTCCTACGCGACCGCGTCACCACCAAGATCGACTCCGGTTTCCAGACCAGCGACGCCCTGGTGCGCACCGAGGCGGCCAAGCACCGCCACGCGCTGGCCCAGGTGGTCACGTGGGTCGTGCTGACGATCGTGTACGTGCTGGTCGGCATGGAAGTGCTTCGGCGACTGGGCTTTTCGGTAACCGGTTTGGTCGCGCCCGCGGCCGTGCTCGGTGCGGCACTGGGTTTCGGTGCGCAGCGCATCGTGCAGGACATCCTGGCCGGGTTCTTCCTGATCACCGAACGCCAGTACGGCTTCGGTGACGTGGTGCAGATCGCGGTCACCGGTTCGGCCGATCCCGCCGAGGGCACCGTCGAAGACGTCACGTTGCGCATCACCACGCTGCGCAACTCCGACGGCGAGGTGATCATCGTGCCCAACGGGCAGATCGTGAAGGTCACCAACCTGTCCAAGGACTGGGCGCGCGCCGCGATCGACGTGCCGGTGTCGGCACAGGCCGACATCACCAAGATCAACGAGATCCTGCACGCGGTGTGCACCAAGGCCTACGAGGATCGCCGCCTCAAACCGTTGCTGCTGGACGAGCCTTCGGTGATGGGTGTGGAAGATCTCTCGCTCGATGTGATGAATATCCGGATGGTTGCCCGCACATTGCCCGGCAAACAATTCGAAGTGGGTCGCGAACTGCGCGTGCGCGTGGCCGCGGCCCTGCGTAAGGAGGGAATCAGTGAAACCACGTAAGTCCACAGCGATCCTGATGGCGGCGTGGCTGTCGACGTTCGTCGTCTACGTTTTCGTCAAACCGACCGAACCGGCACCCGACGGCTCCTCGTCGTTCCTCAATGCCGTTCCGACCTGGGTGAATGCCGAATCCCAGCCCTGATCGGCGCGTCGCGCCCACCGGAACAGCCCCGCCCCCTGGCTACACTGGCTCCCCGTGATCACCATGCGCAACGTGAGCAAGTCGTACCCGACCTCCACGCGACCAGCGCTGGACAACGTTTCCGTCGATGTGACCAAGGGCGAGTTCGTCTTCATCATCGGCCCGTCCGGTTCGGGCAAGTCGACGTTCATGCGACTGCTGCTCAAGGAAGAAGCACCCACGTCGGGGCAGATCTCGGTCGCCGACTTTCGGGTCGACCGGTTGCCCGCCCGGAAGGTGCCCAAGTTGCGGCAGCGGATCGGCTGCGTGTTCCAGGACTTCCGGCTGCTGCAGCAGAAGACCGTGGAACAGAACGTGGCCTTCGCGCTGGAGGTGATCGGCAAGCGACGTCAGTTCATCGAACGGACGGTGCCCGAGGTGCTGGACATGGTCGGGCTGGGCGGTAAGGGGCAGCGGTTGCCGTCGGAGTTGTCCGGTGGTGAACAGCAGCGGGTGGCGATCGCGCGCGCGTTCGTCAACCGGCCGCTGGTGCTGCTGGCCGACGAACCGACCGGCAACCTGGACCCCGACACCAGCGCCGACATCATGGCGCTGCTGGAACGGATCAACCGCGTGGGCACCACGGTGCTGATGTCGACCCACGACAACCACATCGTCGACGCGATGCGAAGGCGGGTGGTCGAACTGGACCACGGCAGAGTCGTGCGCGACGAAGCGACCGGCGTCTACGGGGTGGGTCGATAATGCGACTGAGTTTCCTGTTCACCGAGGTCGTCGACGGCCTGCGCCGCAATCTCACGATGACCATCGCGATGATCCTGACCACCGCGGTGTCGCTGATGATGTTGGGCGGTGGCCTGCTGTCGGTGCGGATGGCCGACAAGACCGAGAATTTCTTCGTCGGCCGCCTCGAGGTGCGTTTCTACCTCGACGACAATGTCTCCGAGACCGATCCCGACTGCGCCGCCGACCCGTGCAAGGTGCTGCTGGCCGACCTCAAGCAGACCTCGGGCGTGGAGAGCGTGCAGTTCCTCAACCGCGCCGACGCGCTGGAGGAGGCGAAGAAGCTGTTCGCCGATCAGCCGGAGATGGTGCAGTACATCTCCGACTCACCGCTGCCCGCTTCGTTGCGGGTGAAGATGACCGATGCCGATCAGTATCAGCACATCTACGACAGCTTCGCCACCAGGCCGGGTGTGCGGATCGTGGCCAATGACAAGGAGTTCGTCGACCGGTTGACCAGCCTGTTCGACGGATTGCGCAATGCCGCTTTCGGTTTGGCGTTGGTGATGGCGCTGGCCGCGATGCTGCTGGTGTTGAACATGGTGCAGATCGCCGCGTTCACCCGCCGCACCGAGGTCGGCATCATGCGCCTGGTGGGCGCCACGCGCTGGTACACCCAGCTGCCGTTCCTGCTCGAAGCGGTCGCGGCCGCGTTCGTCGGCTCGGTGCTGGCGGTACTCGGCCTGGTGATCGCCCGTCCGCTGGTGATCGACCGGGCGCTGGGTCCGCTGTTCGACAGCAATGTGTTCCCGCGCATCACCGGTGACGACATCGCGGTGGTCGCGTTGACGATCGCGCCGATCGGCATCATCTTCGCCGCGGTCACGGCCTATCTCACCCTGCGCTACTACGTGCGCGAATAGCTCAGCCGAGCACGCGCAGTTGCGGCCACACCTGCGACCAGGGCCGAATCGGGTTGCGGCACACGAACATCGGCTCACCCTGCACGTCGTTGTCGATGTCGAACCCGTTGTCCAGCACCCCTGCGGGCTCGACGATCGAACAGAGTGCGGCCACTCGCTCGCGGTCGATCCCGACGGTGAGCACCACGGTCGCACTGTCGGGCGGTGGCCCCCACCACCAGTACGCGTTGTGGCCGGAATGCGGTGTGGGCAGGTCGAATTCGCCTCCGAATCGTTCGATCGCGCCCGCCTCGCCGGAGTCGGCGGTGAGAATCGCCGCACCGGCGGGGCGGGCGGCCGCGATCTGCTCGACATAGCGCGGCCAACCGATGGTTTCGCCCGCGTCATAGTTGATCGCCAACACGGGCGAGGCCGGCAGCGCCTCGACAGGCAGCACCGGCAGGAACACCACCGCCGACATCAGCGCGGTGACTACGGCGGCCGAACCCACTGCGGCCCAACGCTTCCCAGACGTACCCAGCCACGCCGCCGCCCCGACCGAGCCCGCCGCGAGCAACACCGGATACATCCCGCCCAGGTAGTACGCCTTGCCGCCGGTCGCCAGGAACAGCACGAACAGCCCGGCGTAAGCGACCGGAAACGCCCGCCACCGCGAATGCCACAGCCGCCACAACCCATACCCCCACAGCGGCACGAACAACGTCCCGAACAGCCCGAACTGTAAGAGCACGAACGTGATCGGCGAATCCGAGGTCCCCGAGGAACCCCCGGCGATAGCCCTGCTCATCGCCCACTGCGGCCACCCGTTGCCCGCCTGCCACCACAGATACGGCAGCGACATCACCAACGCGATACCCACCGCCAACCCGAAATACCTGGTAGCGAACAGCTTCCGCTGACCTGTCACCGCCAACGCCGCCGCGAGCGCGACAACGGGAACGATCAACAACACCTTGTTCTGCAACCCGACGCCGACGACCACCCCGATCACCAACCACCACCGGGGATCGCGCGCCAGCTTCAACACCAGCACACAGATCAACGACCACGCCGCCAGATCGAACACCGTCGTCCCGAACAGGTGACCCGCGCCCATCATCAGCGCCGAGCTGGCCACCGACGCCGCGGCCACTGCCCGCGCCCCGCGGCCGCCGCCCAACTCCCCCGCCATCCACCCGGCGCACACCACGACGAACGTGGCGGCGGCGACCGCGGGCAACCTCATGACCCATAACGAGTCGGGGTCGATGGCGGTGGTGAGTCTGGCCAACAGTGGCGACAGCGGCGGTTGATCAGGGTAAGACCAGTCCAGGCGCCGTCCCGCGGCCAGGAAGTACAGCTCATCGCGGTGATAGCCGTAGCGCCCGGAGTAGGCCAACAGGACGAGCGCGAAAACCGACGCTATGACGGGCACCTGTCCAGGGTGACAGAAACCGGTGAATCCACAGCGGATCATCGCGCTTCTTACTCCGGAGTAAGATAGTCTTACCGAGGAGTAAGATGGGCGGGGTCACAAGGCGCCCCGACAGTCGAGGAAATCAGGTGATGATGAGCACTCGAGACAGCGCGACGAAGCGACGTCCGAACGACACGTCCGCGGTCGGTCTCAGCCAGCCCAAGCGGGACTGGATGGGCGCCGCGATGCGCGCTTTGACGACCATTACCGGGTCGGAGCTCGCCGAGAAGTACAACCTGCGCAAGCCGATCGAGCGGGTCACCTACGAGGGCACGAAGACCGGGTTCCGCACCCTGGGCGCGGCCACGCGCACCTTCGCCAAGGTCACCGGCGGCGGGGAACCGAAACGCCTGGTGGACAACGAGTCCAAGACCAAGGACTACTTCGACCTCACCCCGTCCGACGAGCAGCAGATGATCGTCGAAACGGTGCGCGACTTCGCGGGCGAGATCCTGCGCCCCGCCGCGTACGACGCCGACAATGCCGCCAAGGCCCCGCGCGATCTGCTCGAGCGCGCCGCCGAACTGGGCATCACCTTGATCAATGTGCCCGAGGAGCTGGAAGGCGCGGCCTCCGAGCGTGGCGCGGTCACCAATTCCCTTGTCGCCGAAGCCCTTGCGCACGGCGATATGGGTTTGGCGCTGCCGATTCTGGCGCCCAGCGGTGTCACCGTGGCGCTGTCCCAGTGGGGCACCGACGCGCAGCAGCAGACCTACCTGCCCGCCTTCACCGGCGACGCCGTGCCGCAGGCCTCGGTCGTGATCAACGAGCCGCGCGCGCTGTTCGATCCGTTCGCCCTGCAGACCAAGGCCGTTCGCTCCCCCAGCGGTTACAAGCTCACCGGCGTCAAGAGCCTGGTCCCCGCGGCCGCGGATGCCGAATTGTTCATCGTGGCAGCCGAACTCGACGGGCGCCCGGCGCTGTTCATCGTCGAATCCGACACCGCCGGACTGTCCGTGGAAGCCGACCCGAGCATGGGTCTGCGCGCCGCGGGCCTTGGCCGCCTGATCCTGGACAACGTGGCCGTCGGCACCGACGCCATCCTCGGCGACGGTGACGCCAAGACCCGCGCCGCCGAATACGGCGACGCCGTGCAGCTGGCGCGACTGGGTTGGGCGTCGCTGGCCATCGGCACCGGACAGGCCGTGCTCGACTACGTGATCCCGTATGTGAACGAACGTGAAGCGTTCGGTGAGCCCATTTCGCACCGTCAGGCGGTGGCTTTCATGGTCGCCAACATGGCGATCGAGCTCGACGGCCTTCGCCTGATCACCCTGCGTGGTGCGTCGCGTGCGGAGCAGGGTCTGTCGTTCGCTCGCGAGGCGGCGCTGGCGCGCAAGTTCGCCACCGACAAGGGCATGCAGATCGGTCTGGACGGCGTGCAGCTGCTGGGCGGTCACGGCTTCACCAAGGAACACCCGGTCGAGCGGTGGTACCGCGACCTTCGTTCCGTCGGTGTCGCCGAAGGCATCGTGCTGGTCTAGGCCCGTTTCTCACTTCGTAGGAGTCCTTCCATGATCAATCTCGAACTCCCCAGGAAGCTGAAGGCCAGCGCCAACCAGGCGCACCAGGTCGCCGCGCAGATCTTCCGCCCCATCTCCCGCAAGTACGACCTCGCCGAGCACGAGTACCCGGTCGAGCTCGACACCATGGCCGCCATGATCGAGGGCCTGGCCGACTCCGGCACCCAGAAGATCGGTGGCGCCGCGGGTGGTCGCAACGACGAGGCCGACGCGGACCTGACCGCCAATGCCAACGGCGGCAACATGTCCGCGCTGCTGAACTCCCTCGAGACCTCGTGGGGCGACGTCGGCCTGATGCTGACCATCCCCTACCAGGGACTGGGCAATGCCGCGATCGCCGCGGTGGCCACCGACGAACAGCTCGCGCGGTTCGGCAAGGTGTGGGCCGCGATGGCCATCACCGAGCCGTCGTTCGGCTCCGACTCCGCCGCCGTCACCACCACCGCCGTGCTCGACGGCGACGAGTGGGTTCTCAACGGCGAGAAGATCTTCGTCACCTGCGGTCAGCGCGCCACCCACATCGTGGTGTGGGCGTCGGTCGACAAGAGCCTGGGTCGCGCCGCGATCAAGTCCTTCGTCGTCCCGCGTGACGCTCCGGGTCTGTCGGTGGCGCGGCTCGAGCACAAGCTCGGCATCAAGGCCTCCGACACCGCGGTGCTGCTGCTGCAGGACTGCCGGATCCCCGCCGACAACATCCTCGGTTCGCCGGAAGTCAACGTGGAGAAGGGTTTTGCCGGGGTCATGCAGACCTTCGACAACACCCGCCCCCTCGTCGCGGCCATGGCCGTGGGCGTCACCCGCGCCGCGCTCGAGGAACTGCGCACCGTCCTCACCGAGGCCGGCGTCGAGATCTCCTACGACACCCCCGCGATGAACCAGTCCGCCGCCGCCGCGGAATTCCTGCGCATGGAAGCCGACTACGAAGCGGCCTACCTGCTGTCGCTGCGCGCCGCCTGGATGGCCGACAACAAGAAGCCCAACTCGCTCGAGGCCTCGATGTCCAAGGCCAAAGCAGGCCGCACCGGCACCGACGTCACCCTCAAGGCAGTGGAACTGGCCGGCACCATCGGCTACTCCCAGCGCACCCTGCTCGAAAAGTGGGCCCGCGACTCGAAGATCCTCGACATCTTCGAAGGCACCCAGCAAATCCAACAGCTGATCGTGGCCCGCCGCGTCCTCGGAAAGACCAGCTCCGAACTGAAGTGAGCTGGTAGACAACGAAATCCGGTGCGAGTCGATTTTCTGACTCGCACCGGATTTCTTGTTTTCGGAAGCCTTCCGAATCGGCTCATGGTCTCTCAGGCTGCTTCCAGGCCGTTCTCGGAGGGAAGCTCCCAGATGTGGGCCGACTCACGTACTCGAGACCAGCTTTGCCGAACCCGGGCTTCCACACGATCTTGCCGAACAGATCGCCGCTCATCGTCGCCCCCCTTGCTGTTGGTGATCAGCAGGGACACCGTCCCTCGGTCATGGGCACAGGAGTGTCGCCGTCGCGATAGCCGAGCCGGGGTACATGATCGTCGCATGGTCAGCCAGGCGCCGGTTGGCGAGCAGTTCCGGTTTCACGTCGACGCGGTCTTCACCGTGACCGGTCGAGGGACCGTGGCCGCTGGGTACATCGAGTCCGGCGAGGTAACCGCTGGCGATCAGCTCCAGGTGGTCCGAGCCAACGGTCAGGAAGGCCCGTCAGCCGTATGTCTGGCCATCGACGGGTTTACCCGCCGCGACGCGCAGCCAGGGCAGCCTGCACAGGTGGGCATCGTCTTCCGAGAGCTTCAAATTTCGGACTTCGAGCCTGGCGACGTCATAGTCAGCGTCGAGGAACCATAGCCACCCAGCCTCCTCATGGCCCAAGGTCTGACTTCGATACGGTCGAGTAATCGTTGGGTGTTGGGGGAACCGTTGATGATGTCGACGGCGGTGGCACGTCGGTGTTATTTCCGCACCCGACCAGCACAAATACGCCGGAGATCGCCGCCCACGTGCCGCCATCGCCGACTCCTCGTTCGGGACGAACCCCCACGAGCAAATACGTGACGTGCGCCACACCGATCGAGTCTACGCTCAGATTCGGTTGCGGTTTGCGGCCTTTATTTCGGGGTCGAGGCGGGCTGGGTTGACGTCGAAGAGTCTGCGGTCCCAGTTGGCGAGGTCGGCGGCGGCTTCGTAGGTGGATTGGAGGAAGTGCAGGACGGTGGCGTCGGGGTCTTGGGATTGGGTGACCACTTCGTAGGGGAGGACGAATTCGCCGAGGGATTTGTCCCAGTGGGCGCCGTCGGGGCCTGCGGGGCGGTCGGAGTAGCCGTCGGGTTGGGGGTAGCAGTAGGCGTAGAAGACGCCTTCGCCGGAGCCGCCGGGCCAGAAGCCGCCGCTGGCGCATTGGCGGTTGTAGGCCTCGAGGTTGACCCATTTCGGGCAGTGGGGGGCGCCGCCGGGGTGGGGTGGGGCTTCGCGGCCGGAGAACAGGGTGCAGGCCATGTCGAGGCCGCCCCACCAGATCTGGACGGGGCTGCCTTTGCCGGCGAAACCGGCTCGCCACAGGTTCAAGACGCGGTCGGCTTGGACCAGTTGTTGCCAGAAGGTGCGCACCGCGTCGGCGTCGTAGGCGCGGTGGGTGGTGTCTTCGGCGAAGGGGATCGGGTTTTCGACTTCGTTCGGTGCGGCCTGAATGTCGACGTAGATCTCCATGTGAACTAGTGCACTGCGGAATTCGGCATAGAACTCCGCAATCGGACGTGGACGCAGAGCCACCGCGGCACGCAGGCCGTCACTGGTGCGCAACACCAATTCCTCTGCGACGAAATCGAATTCGGCGTCGAAGGCCCTGCCCTCGGCCGACATCGTATTCGTGCGAATCCCGCGCGCACTCAACTCGAATGCCACGTTCCACCACTGGTTCACCAGCGGCGTACACGCCATCTGTACCTTCCCGACGATCTGCGTCATCATGTGCAACGTCTCGCGGGTATCGGTCCAGGAATCCACGAGCAGCGGCGGCCACACGGCACCGGCCGGGGTCAAGGGTTGGGTCATGGCGAACATTCCTCACTCTCGCGGGACTGTCTCGTGACATCTCAGTCTACGTCGGCACCATTGTGTGAGACTCTAGGTCTCATATAAACTGGGATCTGCGCCACACTGAATGGAGGACACCGCCGATGCTGTCCAAGACACGCAACACCGCCACCGATCCCGAATACCACGAGATCCTGCGCAACCTGTCCGAAGGGTCGGTCAACCGACACTTCGACCCCTACGTCGACATCGACTGGGACGCACCGGAATTCGCCGTGCACTCAGACGATCCGCGCTGGATCATGCCCGACGAGGACCCACTGGGCCGTCACCCCTGGTACAAAGCCCAGCCGGTCGACAAGCAGATCGCCATCGGCATGTGGCGCCAGGCGGGCATCGTCAAGGTGGGCCTGGACTTCGAGCAGTTGCTGATCCGCGGGCTGATGCAATACCTGATCTCGGTACCCAACGGTGACCCGGAGTTCCGGTACGTCACGCACGAGGCCGCCGAAGAGTGCAACCACACGATGATGTTCCAGGAACTGATCAATCGCATCGGCTACCGCGATGTGGTCGGCATGGGCACCATCGACCGCAAGCTCACGATGGTGATCTGGCCCGCGGTGAAGTACTTCCCCGAACTGTTCTTCACCCTGGTGCTGGGCGGCGAGGAGCCGATCGATCACCTGCAGAAGTCGCTGTTGCGCGGCGGTGTGGACCTGCATCCGATGGTGCACCGGGTGATGCAGATCCATGTGGCCGAGGAGGCCCGGCACATCTCGTTCGCGCACGAGTACCTGCGCCGCAATGTGCCCGGCATGAACATCGTCACCAAATCCGCGCTGTCGGTGCTGTTTCCGATCGCGATGCGGGTGATGCTGGACATGATCATGACCCCGCCCAAGGAGTTCGTCGAGAAGTTCGACATCCCCGCCGACGTGATGCGCGAGGCGTACTGGGGTAACCCGGAATCGGCGTCGATGATGCGCAACATCTTCGGCGATGTACGCGCGCTGGCCACCAACAGCGGCATCATGAACCCGGTCGCCAAGCTCACCTGGCGTCTGCTCGGCATCGACGGCCCGGTGACCCGCTACCGCAGCGAACCGGCGCGTAAAGCCGCCTGAACAGGGCTTCCCCGCTGTACACAGCGCTGTACAGTGGGGTATGGCCGATTACGACAGTGTGCCGCTGACCGAGTTACGAGGTCAGCTCGGCAGTGTTTTCGACGGGGTGTCCGCGAGCGGGCGGCCCGTGATCGTGACTCGGGAGGGCAAGGAATTGGTCGCGGTGGTACCGGCGGAAGTGTTGCGGCACGGGGCATTACCCCCGGCGTACTTCAATGATGATCTGCGCGAACAGATCCTGGGCGGTCTCGACGCCAGAATCACCACGCATTCCGCGGCCGATATCGCCGAGGCCGAAGCCAAACTGAGCAAGCTGATGGGCGCGCTGGACAGTCGACTGTGAGCGTCGCCGATCACACCGCCCTCACGTCGCTGGCGATGTCGCCGCTGTTCGGGCAGGTGATCATGCGCCAGTTCACCCAGCAGCGTCGAATCCTGGTGGTGCCCACCGTGAGTCTGATGGCCGCGATGCGCGCGGTGGACAACATCGACGAACTCGGGCGCCTGCTCGACAATCGCGTGGCCGTGCGCTGGGCCGAACTCGACGCGCCCACCGCGATCCGGATCGGCACCACGGTTCCGATGGTCGACGATCACACCGACTGGCCGCTGATCGCGCCGGTGGTGTTCACCGCCCAACACCTGGACATGCCGGTACTCACCGCCAAACCCGAGCTGTATCGCGGCTACAAAGTACAGATCGCGCATATGCCGTAGCGAGGTTCTGAGCTCGGCTTTTCCCCGGGGGTAGTGATCGCGCCCACAGCGGTTGTGGGTACCGTGCACCACGGACGATCTACCAGAAAAGCTGCACCAGGAACACTCGAGGAGAGCTGGTTATGCATCATCTGAGTTTCATGCGTCGAATCACTGTCGCGGTCGCCGCTACGTCGGCCGCGGTCACCCTCGCCTTCGCCGGTCCCGCGGTCGCGGACCCGACCGCACAGACTGTGGATGTGGCCTCGGCCGTGTCGCAGCTGCGCACGTCGGTGGCGGACAATCCGGGCGCACTGGCCGCGTTGGATCAGCTCACGGCCAACGGCACGGTCGACGTCGCGTTGCCCGCGCAGCCGTTCCAGATCCCCGCGACCTCCGATATCGGCCAGAACGGCGCCGGACCGGGCGTGTACGGCTCGGGTATCGCCCTGGATATCGACGGTTTCCGCTTCGGTTTCTTCGGCGGACCGGGCACCATCTCGCCCAATCAGGCCGGGGCCAAGCTCGAGGTCATGTGGCTGAACCTGTCCAACGGGCAGAGCGGCACCGCGGTGCTCACCGAGCACATGGACGTGCCGGTGGACACCACCATCCGCACCGCACCGCTGAACACCGGCGGCGGGCTGATCGTGGCCGCGGTCTTCGGCAGCCTGTGGCACCGCTGGTCCGTGCCGGTCGACGAGGCGCACCCGGATGGTTTCGCGTACCAGCGCGGCACCATTCAGCAGCCGTCGTTCGGCGCTGTGACCAGGTAGTTCACCTTAACGGCCGCGCACAGTGGTGCGCGGCCGTTTTGGTCTGCGTTACAAACGATCCCGAGCTGTAACCTGAACGACCGGCTACCGGCGGCCCGATGAACTTCTCGTCCGTTCCTCCCCTTCGAACTGGACGCGTGATCAAAATAGATCATGTTCAAACGAATAGTCTTGTCCGCCTTGTGTATTGCGGCAGCCACCCTGCCCGTCGTCCCCGCCGCGGCCGCTCCCGCGCCCGCCCCGACCCGCATCGCGTCGTACAACGTGTTCATGCTGGCCGGCGCCCTGTACCCCAACTGGGGACAGGAACAGCGCGCCGACCTGATCGCCGCCCAGAACGTCCTCGCCGACCAGGACGTGGTGGTGCTGCAGGAGCTGTTCCACAACTCCGCGGGCGACCGCATGCTGGCCAACCTGCGCCAGACCTACCCCAACCAGACCCCCGTACTGGGCCGATCCCGCAGCGGCTGGGACGCCACCCAGGGCTCGTACTCCGCGACCACCCCCGAAGACGGCGGCGTGGCCATCGTCAGCCGCTGGCCGATCAGCCGCAAGATCCAGTACGTGTACGCCGACGCATGTGGCGGTGACTGGTTCTCCAACAAGGGCTTCGTCTACGTGGAGCTGGCCTCGCCCGGCGGTCCGGTGCACGTGATCGGCACCCACATGCAGTCCGAGGACGACGGGTGCAGCGCGGGCCAGCCGGGCCAGAAGCGGGCGCAGCAGCGCGCGGAGATCCGCCGCTTCCTCGACAGTCGACGCATTCCCGCCGGTCAGCCGGTGTATGTGGCGGGTGATATGAACGTCATCGAGTCCAGCGCCGAATACCCGGCCATGCTCTCGCAGCTGGGCGCCGCGGCCCCCACGCACACCGGCCACCGGCATTCCTGGGATTGCGCGGACAACTCGGTGTGCTCGGACCAGTACGGCCCCGAGTACGCCTCCGAGCACCTGGACTACGTGCTGCCGATCGCCGGTCACGCCGTGCCGAACCGGTTCGTCAACGAGACGCGACGGGTGAAGAGCCCCGCGTGGAGCGTGGACGCCGGCGGCCAGACCCACACCTACACCGATTACAGCGACCACTACCCGGTCTTCGGGTACGCGGGCTGACCTCGTTCACCGCCGCGGGTGTGACCCACCTGCGGCGGTGCGGGCCCGAATCATCGACCGACGCAGTAGGTTGACGGCGTGGATCTGGTCGACCGACTCGAAGAATTGGAACGGCGCGTAGCCGCCCTCGAAAGCGCGAATCCCGAAGTGGCGCAGCTGCCGTGGGCCGTGGCGCGGTTGCGGCAGGAGTTCGCCGACGCCGGGCAACGCACCGGCGGTGTGCTGCTGGCCGGAGCGCTGCAGTTGCCCACCGGCGAGCGGTTCGACTGGCAGGCCCAGTACCCCACCGATGCGATCGTCGGCGACGTGTGGACGATCGAGGCCGCCAATTGTCTTGCCGCCCTTGCTGATCCGGTGCGGCTGCGACTGCTGCAGGAGATCGTCTACGGTCGTCGCACCGCCGCCGACCTGGCCGCCATCGCGGAATTGGGCACTTCACCCGAGATCTACCAGCACCTGCGTCAACTGGCCGCGGTCGGCTGGTTGCAGACCGCGGGCCTTGGCCGTTTCGAGGTGCCGGAGGGTCGGCTCGTGCCGTTGCTGGCCGTGTTGGCCGCCGCGCAGCGCTGACAACAGAAATGTCCTGATTGCCCGACTGGAATACTGTGATGCAGGGCACATCGACTGCTACCGTGATCATCTAGAGCGATGCTGCGGAGGTAGTCCAGTGAACGTGTCCCACCTGGTCGAAAGCGTGAAAGCGATCGGGGTGCTGCGTGCGCGCGGCGTCTCCGATCCGAAGAAGCCGCTCGAGACCCTGCGCACGATCAAGGAATCCCGGGTCTACGGCCCGCAGGCCGCACTGGTCCGCCATTCGGCGCGTGTGTTCCCCGATCAGGTGGCCCTGGCCGACGAGCGTGGCGAACTGACCTACCGCGAACTCGACCAGCAGTCCACCGCGATCGCGCGCGGTCTGCGCGAGGCGGGCATCGGCGAGGGCACCGTGATCGCGGTGCTGGCGCGCGATCACCGCGGCCTGATCATGTCGATGGTCGCGGCGGGCAAGTTGGGCGCGCGGATCGCGTTGATGAACACCGGCTTCGCCAAACCGCAGTTCGCTGAGGTCTGTGCGCGCGAGAAGGTGGTCGCGGTCCTGCACGACAGCGAGTTCCTCGGCCTGCTAGACGCCCTGCCCGCCGACCTGCCGCGCTACCTCACCTGGGTCGACGAAGGCACCGAACTCCCCGCGGGCTCAACAACTTTCGATGACCTCATCGCGAACAATGCCACCGACGACCTGCCCACGCCGAAAAAGCCCGGCGGCTTCATCATTCTCACCAGCGGCACCACCGGCCTGCCCAAGGGGGCACCGCGCACCAGGGTCACGCCGATGGCCACCGCCCAGTTCGTGGACCGGGTGCCGTTCCCCAAGCAGGGCACCGCGATGATCGTGTCGCCGATCTTCCACAGCACCGGCGTCGGCACCTGGTTGGTCAACTCGATCCTGTCGAACAAGATCGTGATGCGGCGCCGTTTCGACGCCGAGAAGACCCTGGCCGCGATCGCGGAACACCAGGTCGAGATGCTGGTCTGCGTGCCGACCATGCTGCACCGGATGACCGAACTGCCCGCGGAAGTCCGCGCGAAGTACGACCTGTCGTCGCTGAAGGTCATCCTGTTCGCCGGTTCCGCGCTCTCTCCGGAGCTGTGCATCCGCGCTACCGAGGTCTTCGGACCGGTGCTCTACAACCTGTACGGCTCCACCGAAGTCGCCATCGCGACCATTGCCACCCCCGCCGAACTGGCGGAAGCGCCGGGCACGGTCGGCCGTTCGCCGATCACCTGCGAGGTCCGCCTGTTCGACGAGCAGGACCAACCGGTCACCACGCCCGGTGCCAAGGGCCGCATCTTCGTGCGCAGCGGCGCGCCCTTCGAGGGCTACACCGACGGCAGGCACAAGCAGATCATCGACGGCTTCATGTCCAGCGGCGACATGGGGCACTTCACCGACACCGGGCTGCTCATGGTCGACGGGCGCGACGACGACATGGTCGTGTGCGGCGGCGAGAACGTGTACCCGCAGGAGGTGGAGAACCTGCTGGTCGAGCGGCCCGAGATCAACGACGTGGCGGTCATCGGCATCGACGACGCCGAGTTCGGAAAACGCTTGCGCGCCTTCGTCGTTCTCGAAGAAGGCCACAGCGTGGAGGCAGCCGAGCTGCAGGCGCACGTGAAGGAGAACCTGGCCCGCTTCAAGGTGCCGCGCGAGGTGGTGTTCCTCGACGAACTGCCCCGCAACGCCACCGGCAAGATCCTGCGCCGGGCGCTGATCGACTATGAGGTCTCCCAATGATGAGTGCTGCCTGAGACCGAGGCCACAATCTGGTCAGACCGCTTGCTAGTGTTAGCACCAGCACTGGATCTCGAAGACGCGGTCCGTCCCTGCGTCTTTCGTGGGATCGGTCTGCCGGAAGGCTGTTCGATGTCTCTGTCTCTAGGCACCACCGCTCTAGGCACTACTGCCCGACGCGCTGGTGATTTGGCTCTCGGCGTCAAGGTCATGATGGACCGCAAGCTGTTCAACCCGCTGCGCCCCGACCACGCCGCTCGATCGTTTCGCAATGTATCGAAGTTCGGCCCGTTCGCCGGTGTGGTCATGCACGCCGCGCAGAGCAGGCCCACCGCGGGCGCGATCGTGGACGAACTGGGTGAGATCACCTTCGGCGAACTCGACGCCCAGTCCAGCGCGTTCGCTCGCGGGCTGCGCGCGAACGGGATCAGCGAAGGCGATGTGATCGCCGTGCTGGCCCGCGACCACCGCGGCATGGTGTTGAGCCTGCTCGCGGCGGGCAAACTCGGTGTGCGGGCGGTGCTGATGAACACCGGCTTCGCCAAACCACAGTTCGCCGATGTGGCCGCGCGCGAGAAGGTCAAGGCGGTGCTGCACGACAGCGAGTTCTTCGACCTGATGAGCGCGATCCCGGCCGATATTCCGCGCGTGCTCACCTGGGTCGACGAAGCCGACGAGGTGGATCCGTCGATCCCGACCGTGGCGTCGCTGTCGGCCGATCGTTCGACCGCGCCGGTCACCCCGCCGAGCAAGCCGGGCGGCATGATCATCCTGACCAGCGGCACCACCGGCACGCCCAAGGGCGCCCCGCGTGACAAGGTCAGCCCGTTCGCTTCCGCGCAGTTCATCGACCGGGTGCCGCTGCCCAACAACGGCACCATGATCATGGCCGCGCCGATCTTTCACGGCACGGGCCTGTCGCAGTTCACCCTCGGCCTGGCGCTGGGCAACCGGGTGATCTTCCAGCAGCGCCGGTTCGATCCGGAGCAGACACTGGCCAATGTGGTGAAGTACCAGGCTGATTCGCTGGTGGTGGTGCCGACGATGCTGCAGCGCATCATGGATCTGGACGAGCAGATCCTGGCGAAGTACGACCCGTCGACGATGAAGGTGATCTTCTCCTCGGGCTCGGCCATCCCGCCGGACGTGGTGACCCGCACCCTCGACTACTTCGATGATTCCCTGTACAGCCTCTACGGTTCCACCGAATGCGCGGTGATGACCGTGGCAACCCCGCAGGACCTGCGGAAGGCACCGAGCACCGCGGGCAAGCCGCCGGTCGGGATCAGGGTCGTGTTGCTCGACGAGAACCGCAAGCCGGTCACCGAGCCGAACACCCCGGGGACGATCTTCGTGGACAACGGTTTCGCCTTCGTGGGCTACACCGACGGCCGGACCAAGGAGATGGTCGACGGGATGATGTCCAGCGGCGACGTCGGCCATTTCGATGCCGACGGCCTGCTGTACATCGACGGCCGCGACGACGACATGATCGTGTCGGGCGGCGAGAACGTCTTCCCGCTGGAAGTGGAGAACCTGATCGCCGGTCGCGCCGACGTGTTCGAAGCGGCGGTGGTCGGCGTCGACGACCGCGACTTCGGCAAACGCCTGCGCGCGATCGTGGTGCCCGGCCCGGAATCCAAGCGCGACGCCAAAGAGATCAAGGACTACGTCCGCGAGAACCTGGCCCGCTACAAGGTGCCGCGCGAGGTGATCTTCGTCGACGAGCTGCCCCGCAACGCCACGGGCAAGCTGCTGCGCAAGCCGATGATCGACATGGCGGTCGAGGCGGACTGAGCCCAATCGGCGGTCTGACCTGGGCGGTCGATGCCGGTCGTCTAGTATCGGCGCGTGATCATCGGGTTCGAGCGGGCGTGCGCGCCGTCGCGTGCGGTCAGCGCGCGGCTGCGTGGCGCCTGCGCGGGCTCGATGTCGGGGGCGTTGTCGTTGGCGGCGCACGGGTTGGCCGGCGGGGGTGCGTTGCCGGGGAGCACGACGATCGTGTTGTTGGCGGCGGTGTCGGCGGTGGTCGGTGCGCTGGTTGCCGGGGTCGGGCCGTTGCGTGACGGCGCGGTCGGGTTGGCGGCGGTGCTGCTGGGCGGTCAGGTGATCGGCCACACCACGATGAAGTGGTCCGGGCACGGTCATGCCGCCGACGACTCGCTCGGCCTGGCCATGCTCACCGCCCACAGCTTGGCCGCGCTGCTTGCGGCTGCGGTGATCATCGGCACCGAAGCCGCGTACCGCATCGGCAGCGCCGTCCTCGCGCGCATCCTGCCCCTGCGCTACCGCAGTCCCCGCATCCCTGACCCGGCCCCATTGCGCCTGGTCCACCGTGACCGCGTCATCCTGCGAATCTTCGCCACGCCGTCCCTGCGCACCCGCGCTCCCCCGCTCGCGATCGTTTTCTGAACCTCCCTCACCCGGCGCACGGACTTACGCCTGTGCGCTGTCTGCGCGCATCGCGACGAGCTGTCGACTGCTCTCGCGAGGCTGCGCTGGTCACCGTGTCGACGCGACTGGATGTGTCACGTCCGTGCTCGCCGGGTTCCGATACTCCAGAAGCGAATCATCATGAGCATCACAGACACTCGTCCGCCCGCGAGAGACGTCGCGCCACCGGTCACCGGCCCGCGCCGCGGCTCTCGCCTCTATCCACTGGCGCTGCGCCTGCACTTCTACGCGGGGATCTTCGTGGCCCCGTTCATCCTGATCGCCGCGCTCACCGGCGCCCTGTACGCGATCGCGCCGACGATCGAAGGTTTCGTCTCGCGTGACCTACTCCAGGTCGACACGGCAGGCCCCGCGCAACCGCTGTCGACCCAGGTCGGCGCGGCCGTCGCGGCCCGTCCCGACCTGACCCTGGTGGCCGTGGCCCCCGCCCCCAACGACGGCGACACCACCCGCGTGCTGTTCAACGACCCCACTCTCGGTGATTCCGAACGACTTTCGGTGTTCGTCGACCCGCACACCGCCCAACCGGTCGGCGAGTCCGTCGTCTACGGCAGCGGCGGTTCGCTACCCCTGCGCACATGGCTCAGCGAGTTCCATCGCAGCCTGCATCTGGGCGAATTCGGCAGGCTCTACAGCGAATTGGCCGCGTCGTGGCTGTGGGTGATCGCACTGTTCGGCCTGGTGCTGTGGGTGCATCGCGTGCGCACACGGCGGGCACGCAATTCCGCCCGCTGGCTGCTCACGCCGGACCTGTCGGCACCGAGGCGTCGAAAGATGAACTGGCACGGCACAATCGGCATCTGGATCCTGCCGGTGGTGCTGATGCTGTCGGCCACCGGCATGACCTGGTCGACCTACGCCGGCGAGAACGTCACGAAGCTGCGCGAGGAAATGAGCTGGACCACGCCCGCGGTCAGCGTCGCGCTGACCGGGCCCGCCCAGCCGGCGGGCGGTGACCACCACAGCGCAGGTCACACCGCTGCTGCCCCTGCCGATCCGGCCGCCCGCATCGCACAACTGGACCGCGTGTACGAAGCAGCCCGCGCCAACGGAGTCACCCAGGGCGCCGAGATCACCATTCCCGCAACACCCGAAAAGGCCTTCACCGTCAAGGAACTCAGACTTCCGGGCACCTACACGATCGACGCCATCGCGATCGACGGCACTACCGGCACGGTCACCGACAAGCTGCCGTTCGCGCAGTGGCCCCTGCTGGCCAAACTCACCAACTGGGGCATCGCCTTCCACATGGGCCTGTTGTTCGGCCTGCTCAACCAACTCCTGTTGCTCACGATCATGGCCGGCCTGATCACCGTGATCGTGCTCGGCTACCGCATGTGGTGGCAACGCCGCCCCACCCGCAGAACCGCGCTCCCCGTCCCACCACGGCGCGGTGCCCTACGGCGCACGTCCCGGTGGATCACCGTCCCGTTGGTCGCCGCAGCCGTCGCGATCGGCTGGTTCATCCCCCTGATCGGGTTGAGTCTGCTGGCGTTTCTGCTCATCGACGTCGCGTCGGGACTCGCCGCGCGCACCGAGCAGGCGTAAAGCTGGGCTGACAGTGCGGGCGGTTCGCCGACTCCGAGTTCGCGAAAGGGAATCGTCGCATCTGCGCGGTTCCCTTTCGTGGCGAATAGGATCTGACGATGCTGTCGCGTCGCCAACTTCTGCGTACCGGTTCGGTCGCGGCGCTGGTGGGGGTGGGCGCGGCGAGCAGCGCGCGGTTCGCTGCGCCGCGACGGCTCGGTGAACCGTTCTCCCTCGGGGTCGCGTCCGGTGAACCGACGTCCGACGGGGTCGTGTTGTGGACGCGCCTGGCTCCCGATCCGCTCGCGCCCGATGGGTACGGCGGCATGACTGTCGAACCGGTGACCGTGGATTACGAGGTCGCCGATGACGAACTGTTCACGAAGGTCGTGGCACGTGGGTCGGCGGTGGCCACTCGTGCGCTCGGGCACAGTGTGCATCCCGAGGTCTTCGGTCTGGCACCAGATCGCTGGTACTACTACCGATTTCGCGCTGGCTCGGCGATCTCACCGGTCGGCCGCACCCGTACCGCGCCGCTGCCGAACAGCCCGACGCAGCGGCTGCGATTCGCGTTCGCGTCGTGCCAATCGTGGAGTTCGGGCTACTACACCGCCTATGAACACCTCAGCGCCGAAGACCTCGACCTGGTCGTGCATCTGGGCGACTACATCTACGAATCCTCGTGGGTCCTGGCCCGGCGCGGCGCGCACATGCCACCACAACTCGCCGACGAAGCCGTGGACCTGACCGGTTACCGGTTGCGCTACGCCCAAGCCAAAGCCGAAGTGCCACTGCAGAATGCGCACGCCGCGTTCCCCTGGCTGGTCACCCTCGACGACCACGAACTCGACAACAACTGGGCCGGTGAACGCCCCGGCTTGGGGGTGGACGTCTACCGCCTGCCACCCCTGTACCGCCGCCGCAAAGCCGCCGCCTTCCAAGCCATGTACGAGCACCAACCGATGCGCCTGGCCCAACTCCCCGCGGGCCCCTCGATGCACCTGCACCGCCGGTACAGTTTCGGCGACCTGGCCGAATTCACCATGATCGACACCAGGCAGTACCGCACACCCCAGGCCTGCGGCGACGGCTCCGCGGTCATCGGCTGCACCGACCGCTTCGCCACCGACCGCACCATTCTCGGTGCGGCCCAACGCGATTGGCTGGTGAACGGCTTCGCCACCTCGCAGGCCCGCTGGCAGATCCTGGGCAACCAGGTCGCCATGGCGCAATCCGACTACGACCCCGGCCCCGGCCTGCTGCTGGGCACCGACGCGTGGGACGGCTACATCGCCGACCGCAACACCGTGCTCGGCGCCGCCACCGATCACGCGGTGGACAACCTGGTGGTGATCACCGGCGACCGCCACGAGAACTACGTCGCCGACCTACGCCGCGACTACGCCCACCCTGAATCACCGGTGGTGGCAACCGAATTCACCGGTACCTCGATCAGTACCGGCAGCGACGGCGCCGACATCACCGACGCGGGCCGCAGCCTGTTGGCCGCCAATCCGGACATGAAGTTCTACAACCGGCAGCGCGGCTACGTGCGCGTAGACCTGGATCATCGCCAGTGGCGCAACGACTTCCGCGTCGTCCCGTACGTCAGCCGTCCGGGCGCACCGATCAGCACGCGCGCGAGTTTCGTCGTCGAAGACGGCACTCCCGGTGCCGTGCAAGCCTGAGCGAGAACACCGCAACCAGCAAACCCGCGACACGGGTGCGAAATCGGTATCCGGCAATGCGCGCAACGCATCGACAGCGAGCCCGTGGACGTGTCATGATCGACTGAGTTGTAAAGGTTTTGAGCGTCGGCGGTGCCGGCTGGGGATAGTGCTCGGACAGCAACACTCGGTGCTCTCGGCCGATACTTCGAGTGATTCACCGGCCTCATTCGATCGGCGCCGTCGCGTGCGCAGCAAGATCGAGGGGGCCTGATGAGCATCAGCGTGATTCGCCACGGGACTCTGCGCTGGTGCGCGCTGCTGGCCGGGTTCGCGGGGGCCGTGTCGATCGCGCCGCTGGTCGGTGGGCGCGCGCTACCGTTTCTGTTGCTCATCGTGATTGTGGCCGGGTCGTTGGCGATGATCGGGTTCGGCCTGTACAGGCATCGTCCCGCCCACCGACTGCCCTGGTACCTGCTGGCCGCCTCGGTCCCGTTGTTCGCCACCGGCGCCGCGATCCGCGCGCTGGGCCTGCACCCGACCTGGCACCCGGCCGACGACCTGTGCACCCTGGCCGCCTACCTGTGTCTGGGCCTGGCCGCGGTCGGCTGGTTGCAGCCGCGCCGCGTCACCAACGCCCGTGACCTGTGGCTGGACTCGACACTGATCGGCCTCAGCGCACTGCTGGCATCGTGGACCTTCCTGATCTCGCCGATCCTGCGGCACGACAACGGGTTCGACACCGTGCTCGCCGCGAGCTACCCGGTGATCCACGCCCTGCTGGTCACCGTGCTCGCGCATTCGCTGACCACCGTCGTGCGGTCGGAGACTTCGCTGCGGTTGTTGCAGGCGGCGCTGATCGCGGTGTTGGTGGGCGGCCTGATCGAAAGCCTCACTGCCGCAGACACTATTGCGGTCGACCCCGAATTCGCTTTGGTGCCGCAGCAGTGGGCGTACCTGCTGGCGGGGCTGGCCGCAATACATCCGACGATGGGCGTGCTCCACGATGCCGACGAGCTCCATCCGCATCGGTCGCGGCAGCGGGCCGGGATGATCGCGGTCGCGCTGGTGGCGGCTTCGCTGATCAGTGTCGTGGGTGCCGACCTGGGCGTGGTCGACCGCGTGGTGATCTGTTCGCTGCTCACCCTGCTGCTGGTGGGCGTGCTGGTGCGCAGCGAACGCGCCATCGCCCGCAGTATGCGCAGCGAACGTCGCGCGCAATATCAGGCCGACCACGACCTGCTCACCGGACTGTTCAACCGTGCCGCCCTGCTGCGCGCACCTCACCGCTACCGCGACCAGTGGGCCGGAAAACCCCTGTGCCTGCTGTTCATCGACCTCGACGGCTTCAAAATGGTCAATGACAGCTATGGCCACGCCGTAGGCGACGAACTCATCGCCAACGCCGCCTCCCGCATCCGCCGCACCACCCACCACGCCGACATCACCGCCCGCTACGGCGGCGACGAATTCGTCGTGCTGACCCCCCGCACCCGTTCCGACGCCGCCGTGCTGGCCGAACAACTGCTCAGCGCGTTCCTTCGCCCGTTCGAACTCAGCTGCGGCGAAATCCCCATTACCGCCAGCATCGGCGTCGCCTGCGTGACCACTCGACCCACCGAGAAGACGATCTACGACCTGCTACGCAACGCCGACGCGGCGATGTACCACGCCAAGGAGTTCCGCCAGGGGTTGACCTTCCACGACGACCTCAGAAAGCCGACACCCCGCCGCCTCCACCTGCGAACCACCAACCCCACCAGCACGGCGGTCTAGTCGCCCAACTCCTCCAACAACTTTCGCGCCGCTTCCAGCTCAGCCTGTAACTGCGCCACCTTCGCCTGCTGTGCCCCGCGCGCGGCCTCCAGAATCCCGGCCACCACTTCCTCGACCTCGGGATGCAGGATCTTGGCCGCCTGCGCAACCGCCCCGCTGCTCACCGCCATCCCCTTCACCGAACGCTTCTTACCGTTGACCACATCGACAGTCCACTCACCATCGGCGGTGCCGGTGAGCGTGACGGTCACCTCGGGCACCTTGGTCTTGCGTGCCGCAGGAGCTTTCGCCGGACGCGGTGCGGCCGCGGCGGCGGGCTTCGGCGCCTCGTCGGGCACCGGGGCGAGCGACCTCGGCGCGGGCGTAGGCGCGCTCGGCAGGGTCGTCGGCTGGGTCACAGTGGTGTCCTTTCGGTTGCTGACAGCGGGAGTATTCTCCGGGCGGTTCTTGGCGGATCCGCTCGGCGCAACGGTAGTGCCGCGGGCCGGCTTGGTCAGCGTCACCTCGCTGGGGCCGAACGACAGCACATCTTTGGAACCGGTGGGCCGCACCTGCAGGAAGTCGCCCGCGGACGGATCGTCCAGGGCGATCACCTTGCCCGATTTCCCTTCGGCGACACCGACAGCGGCGGCGGTGAACCACACCATCGGCGGCTTGCCCTGCGCTAGCTCGCCTGCGATGCGCGCGAGCTCGGCCTCGGACAGTACCGGCGGTGCGGATCGACGGGATGCGGACTTGGTGCTCGGCGAGGACATCGTGGACTCCGGGGGTTGACGCTGGGTGTTCGGTGGTGTGTGGCACCGATGATGCCGCACGCCACCGACAAGTTTCCCGCCGAGCCACCATCGCGGCCCCAAAACGCCTCTCGCGACGCGAATCCGGGGCCGCCGAACGCACTCAGCGAGTGGCGTTTCCGCGCGTGGTCGGTCGAATGTTCGCACGCACCGCCGCCGCATCGCGATACCCGTTGACCGCCATCAACAGATCCGCCTCGGCCGAATAGCTGCGCAGCAGATGCACCAGACCGCGCACCCCACCCAACGCCAACGCGTACACGTACGGCCTGCCGAGGCCGACCATCGTGGCGCCAAGGCCCATCGCCTTCACCACATCGGCACCCGAACGCACCCCGGAGTCGAACAGCACCGGCACCCGGTCGTCACAGGCCGCCACTACTTCGGGCAGAGTTTCCAGCGCGCTGAGCCCGCCATTGGCCTGCCGCCCACCGTGATTGGAGCAGTAGATGCCGTCGGCGCCCAGGTCGATGGCCTTGCGCGCGTCCTCGGGATGGGAGATGCCCTTCAGGATCAGCGGCAGGTCGGTCAGCGAACGCAACCACTCGAGATCCTCCCAGGTCAGCGAGTTGCCGAAGGTCGAAATCCAGTGCAGGACAATCATCTTCGGGTCGTCGGAGCCGACCATCTTCTGGAAGACCGGGTCGCTGGTGTAGTTCTTCAGCACGTGTCCACGCAGCTGCGGGAAGTTGCCGCTGGCCAGGTCACGCGGACGCCAACCGGGCACCCAGGTGTCGAGGGTGACCGTGATTCCGGCATAACCGGCGGCCTCAGCGCGGTGCACCAAACTTTCCGCCAGCTCACGGTTTTTCGGCGTGTAGAGCTGGAAGAACGAGGGTGTGTCCCCGGCGTGCGGGCGCACGTCCTCGAGCGGGTCCTCCATCAGCGTCGAGTAGATCGCGGGTACCCCGGTCTGCGCCGACGCTTCCGCCACCGCGATGTCACCGTGGCCCCGCTCCCCGACCAGGCCGATCACCCCGACCGGCGCCAGGAACAGCGGACTGGCGAAGGTATGACCGAACGCGGTGACGGTCAGGTCGCGTTCGGTGGCGCCCACCAGCATCCGCGGCACCAGACCCCAGTCCCCGAACGCTTCGGCGTTGCGCCGCTGGGTGAGCTCGTCGCCCGCCCCACCGGCGATATAGTTCAGCAACGAATCCGGCAGTGCCGCAGTGGCTTTGCGTTCCAACGTCGCGTAGTCCATGGGAAATTCGGGCTGGATCCCACCGAGCGCGGCAAGGTAGATCTCGTTCTGATAGTCGGCGAACTGACTCATCGCAGCACTTTCGCACGCCGACTCGGGGTCACGGACCGCAGGGTGGATGTAAGGTGCGTCATACTCGAAAATACGAGAATGTGAGTGCCCGAGATTGTGAGTGCCACTGTCGTGACCGTCGTCGAACCCTCGGCCGTGCCCGCCGACCCGGACGCATTACTGGCCGACCGCTTCCATTGCGCTGCCATCCGCCACCTGACCCGCCTCGCGCTGGGGCTGTCGCAGGATTCGATGGACCTGCTGACCTCGGTCACCGATCGGCTGCGCGCCGCGGAAGGTGCGCTGCGCGACCCGCTCACCGCCGACCTCGGCTTCGACTGAGTCGAGCGGAATCGTCACCGCCGCACGGTCAGCGCAGCTAGGTCTGCCAACCGATGCGCGCGGGCGATTTCGGCGGGCGTGAACGGCTCGTCCGGCCGCACGAAACCCCAGCGGCGATCGTCGCGATCCAATTCCAGCAGCGTCCCCTCCCCCAGCCCGGTCACCGGCGCGGTCCCGGGCGCGAGATAGCGCGCACCCAGCAATTCCGCCACGGCCAGGGGCAATTCGTCCGGATCACCGACGATGCGGGCCGCGATGGCCAGCGCTTTGGTCTGCCCGTCGATCAGCGACAGCACGGTCGCGGGCCACACCCGCACCCCGGAACCGCCCGCGTGTTCCACCGCGGCGGTGATCGCGTGCGCGGTGACCTCGGTGGGCGCGGACACGACCAGTTCGTCCAGGACCGCGTCCTCGAGTTGGTGCACGTGCACGGTGAGAATGTTGGCCTCGCGATGCGCCAACTGTTTGGCCAGGGTTTCCAGCGCACCGGGCCGGTCGGCCAGGCGCACACGGATCCGCCACAGCGCGGGGGCCTCATCGATGCGGTCGCGGTGGCGTAGTTCGGGGCTGTGCAGCCACCCGCCCAGCATCCGCATCGCCGAGGGTTCGACCACCCAGATCACCAGGATCGTGGTGGTGATCGTCAGCAGGGCCACGGTCAGCAGGTAGGGCGGGTGCAGGTGGATGACCAGCGCGTGCAGCGCCAGTTCCACCGGGAACACCGCCGCGAGCTTGGCCAGGGTGAGCCTGGTCCGGCCCGGATGCGGCAGTCGGCCGCATACCTCGCAGGCCAGGGCCGTGACACGGGGTCGCACTGCGAATCGCCACATACGGGCCAGCGTGTTGGTCGTTCGTGTCGATCTTCGAAGGCGCGCGTAACAGCGACGTGAAAGCCGACGCGAAAGCCGTTGACCTGTGCGGACTTCGGTGGTGATACCGAACACCGGCACGCCCATCGTGTGATCGGAGACACCTTTTCATCGATAGGCACCGGCAACGATTGTGACTCGGCTCACCAAAATCCATTGACAAACCCACATAAGCGGGCATAAAACAACATGAGTACAGATTCACCGACCTCGAAGGAACCCATGTACGCCGAGGAACGACAGCAGGCGATCGCGACCCTGATCGGGCATCGCGGGCGCGTGTCGGTCACCGAACTCGCCGACCAGTACGGGGTCACCACCGAAACCGTGCGCCGCGACCTCGCCGTGCTGGACCGGCTCGGGGTGATCCGGCGGGTGCACGGCGGCGCGGTCGGGTCCGGTGCGCTCACCACCTTCGAACCGGGCACCGTCGAACGCGACAGCACCCGCGCCGCGGAGAAGGACCGGATCGCCGAACTCGCGCAGCGCTACCTGCCGCGCCCCGGCGGCAGCGTGCTGTTCGACGCGGGCACCACCACCGCGCGGGTGGCCGCGGCCATGCCGATCGACGTCGACCTGGTCACCGTCACCAACTCGCTGCCCGTGGCCACCCGGCTCACCGGATTCGCGGGCGTGCGCGTGCATCTGCTGGGCGGGCGCGTGCGCGGGGTCACCCAGGCCGCGGTCGGCGCCGAGACCCTGCGAGGGCTGGGCGAATTGCGGGTCGACGTGGCCTTTCTCGGCACCAACGCGTTGACCGTGCGGCACGGTTTGTCCACTCCCGACCCCGAGGAGGCGGCGGTGAAACGCGCGATGATCGCCGCCGCCGACCGGGTCGTGGTGGTGGCCGACGCGAGCAAGATCGGGCGCGAGGACTTCGTGCGCTTCGGCCTCGCCACCGATATCGACGTCCTTGTCACCGATACCGACATCCCGACCACCGCGCACGCGGACCTGGTCACCGAAGGAATCGAGGTGGTGCTCGCATGATCGTCACACTGACCGCCAACCCGAGCGTGGACCGCACGGTCACGCTCACCGAGCCGTTGCGACGCGGGCAGGTGCATCGCGCCGCGAGTGTCACGTCGCATCCGGGTGGCAAGGGCGTCAACGTCGCGCGGGTGGTGTCCGAAGGGGGCGCGGCGGTGCTCGCCGTTCTGCCGGGCGCCGAGGACGACCCGGTGGTGCACGGATTACGCACGGCGGGAATCGAATTCCGTACCGTGCCGGTGGCCGGTGGGCCACGAGTGAACTTGACCATCGCCGAAACCGACGGCACCACAACCAAAATCAACGAACCGGGTTATCCGTTGAAGGCGCGGGATCTGGCCGAGCTCACCGCGTTGCTCGTCGAATTGTCCGCGGGTGCGCAGTGGATCGTGCTGTCCGGGTCGCTGCCGCCCGGTGTTCCGGTCGACTGGTACGCGCAGCTCGTCGCGACGTTGTCCACACTGAGCTTGTCGCCCAACGGAACTCGACGCACCCGCGTCGCCGTCGACACTTCCGATGCCCCGCTGCTCGCGCTGTTCGCTGAATCTTTCGGCGCTGTCCCGGATCTCATCAAACCGAACTCCGACGAACTGGCTCAGCTCACCGGGCTCGATGCCATCGACCTCGAAAACCCCACGGCCGCAGCCGAAGCCGCTTCGACTCTGGTCGAACGTGGCGTCGGGACGGTGCTGGCCACGCTCGGTGCGGCGGGTGCGGTGCTGGTCACCGCCGAGGGCGCCTGGTTTGCCGCCGCTCCGCCGATCGTGCCCCGCAGCACCGTCGGCGCGGGCGACTCCGCACTGGCCGGTTACCTGCTCGCCGACCTGGCGGGCGCCTCCCCCGCCGACCGCCTGCGCACCGCCGTCGCCTACGGCAGCGCCGCCACCGCACTACCCGGCACCGAATTACCCGGACCGGCCGACATTCTCCTCGAGGCAGTGACTGCCGCCCCCCTCACCGCCGAACGTCCACCGGCATGAGCGCCACCCCCGAAAGCGCCGGAATCCCACCACGGTGTTCGACCGCCGTCACCACCGACTGATCCGCCCCGATATCGCGACCCCCGCCGCACCCCCACTCAGAAAGACACGACGATGGCCGACTCGATCATCACTCCCGACCTGATCGCCCTGGACGCCGACCTCGGCACCGACAAGTCCGCGGTGATCACCGCCCTAGCCGACAAGCTCGCCGCAGCCGGCCGCGCCACCGATGCCGCCGCGGTGTCGATGGCCGCGCTGGCCAGGGAGTCGCAATCGGCGACCGGCCTACCCGGCGGCATCGCGATCCCGCACTGCCGCTCGGCCGCGGTGACCACCCCATCCCTGGCCTTCGCGCGACTGTCTCCCGCGGTCGACTTCGGTGCTCCCGATGGGCCCGCCGACCTGGTCTTTCTGATCGCTGCCCCCGAAGGTGCGGGCGCCGAGCACATGAAACTGCTGTCGTCGCTGGCTCGCGCGCTGGTCCGCCCGGCATTCGTGGCCGACCTGCGCGCCGCCGCGACACCCGCGGACGTGGTCACGCTCGTCGACGGCGTCATCAATCCCCCGGCCGCGTCCGCAACATCCTCCGCGAGTTCAGCCGGAGCCTCGAGCACCGCGGCAGCCGCGAGTTCCGCCGCAGCGACGACCAGCGCCGCATCGGCAGCCGGGGGCGACTCGACTGGTGACACAAAGGCTGTCAGCATCGCGAAGTCCAACGCACCGAAGAAGATCGTCGCCGTCACCGCCTGCCCCACCGGCATCGCGCACACCTACATGGCCGCCGACTCCCTGGTCGCCGCGGGCGAACGCGCAGGCGTCGACATCGCCGTGGAAACCCAAGGTTCCAGCGGCGGCGGCAAACTCGACCCGTCCACCATCGCCGATGCCGACGCCGTCATCTTCGCCACCGATGTCGGTGTGAAGGACCGCAGCCGTTTCGCGGGCAAGCCGGTGATCGAGTCCGGCGTCAAACGCGCCATCAACGAACCCGACAAGATGATCGCCGAAGCCGTCGCGGCCAGCGACAATCCGAACGCGGCTACGGTCGGCGGTGCCGCACCCGCCCCTTCGGAATCATCGGCCAAGGGCATCGGCTGGGGCACTCGCCTCCGTCAGATCCTGCTGACCGGCGTCAGTTACATGATCCCGTTCGTCGCCGCGGGCGGTCTGCTGATCGCGCTGAGCTTCCTGCTGGGCGGCTACGAGATCTCCGACAGCGCGAAGGCGATCGTGCTGGACAACTCGATCACCGACCTGCCCGACGGCGGCCTGGCCACCTACTTCGGCGCGGTGCTGTTCCAGATCGGCTCGCTGGCGTTCAGCTTCCTGGTCCCGGCGCTGGCCGGTTATATCGCCTTCGCGATCGCCGACCGCCCCGGTCTGGCACCGGGTTTCACCGCGGGCGCCATCGCGGTGTTCGTCGGCGCGGGCTTCCTCGGCGGTCTCGTGGGTGGTCTGGTGGCCGGTTTCGCCGCGCTGTATGTCAGCAAACTGCCGGTGCCGGTGTGGGCGCGCGGACTGATGCCGGTGGTGGTCATTCCGCTGCTGGCGTCGGCGATCGTGGGCCTGTTGATGTTCGTGCTGTTGGGTAAGCCCCTTGCCGCGGTGACCAACGGGCTCACCGACTGGCTTTCCGGCCTGTCCGGCACCTCGGCGGTGGCGTTGGGTGTCATCCTGGGCGTGATGATGTGCTTCGACCTCGGCGGTCCCGTCAACAAGGCCGCCTACTCGTTCGCCGCCGCGGGCCTGTCGGTGAACGACCCCGCGACCCTGCGGATCATGGCCGCGGTGATGGCTGCGGGCATGGTGCCGCCGCTGGCGATGGCCCTGTCGACCCTGGTGCGTCCGCGCCTGTACACCGAGGCCGAACGAGAGAACGGCAAGGCCGCCTGGTTGCTCGGCGCCTCGTTCATCTCCGAGGGCGCGATCCCATTCGCGGCCGCCGACCCGCTGCGCGTACTGCCGTCGATGATGGTGGGCGGCGCGGTGACCGGCGGCCTGATCATGGCCACGCAGGTGACCCTGAGCGCCCCGCACGGCGGCATCTTCGTGTTCTTCGCGATCGGCCACATCGGCTGGTTCCTGGTCGCGCTGCTGGCAGGCACCCTGGTGGCGGCGCTGTGCGTGACCGTGGCCAAGGAATTCACCCGCAAACAGCCCGTGTCCCCCGTCCTCACCACCGCGTAATCCATTCGCACACAAGGAGATATCCCATGGCAAGCACCACCGTCACCGTCGGCTCCTCGGTCGGCCTGCACGCTCGCCCCGCGGCCCTGATCGCCGAGGCGGTCGGCGCCGCGGGCGTGCCCGTCACGATCGCCGTGTCCGGCGGCGACCCGGTCGACGCGGGTTCGGCCCTGATGATCATGACCCTGGGCGCGGGTCAGGGCGCGGAGGTCGTGATCACCAGCGACGACCAGGCGACCCTGGACAAGATCGCGGAACTGGTGGCCAGCGACCTCGACGCCTGACCCGGATAACGCGAAAGGCCCGGAACCAGTGGTTCCGGGCCTTTCGTTTTGTAGCGGGGACAGGATTTGAACCTGCGACCTCTGGGTTATGAGCCCAGCGAGCTACCGAGCTGCTCCACCCCGCGTCGGTGTGAACACAACATTACACACAGGTGCGCGTGAGTGCCAAATCGCGTGGTCAGCGTGGGTTTTCGAGGGCATTCGCGCGATCTTCACTGTGCGACACCACAGATCGAGGGCCGAAAATGTGGCAGCCGTCACAGATTCGGCGGCCACTCCCGGCCGGGTCGGCATTTCAGTGAGTGGCGTCACTATAACCCCGTGATCCCGAACACATAACGGCCCAATAACAGACCGACCGGAATCTAGGTATTCCCACTGGCTATGCACCGTAAACCTTGATAAGACGGCTATTCCATTCATAGAATTCGCTCGTTATCAAGATGTGATCGGCATCGATTCTTTGGTTAGCGTCTCCCTCATGATCCAGACCCGGAAAATCAGCACCCGTGCCCTCGGCGTCGCCGCTATCGCCGGCGCCCTGGTTGCCGCTCCGTTCGGCCTCGCCACCGGTACCGCCTCCGCAGCCTCCTACAACTGGGACGGCGTCGCCCAGTGCGAGAGCGGCGGCAACTGGGGTATCAACACCGGTAACGGCTACTACGGTGGCTTGCAGTTCTCGCAGAGCACCTGGGCTGCCAACGGCGGCCAGGGTTCGGCGCACAATGCCAGCAAGGAAGAGCAGATCCGCGTCGCGGAGAACGTGCTCGCCAGCCAGGGCGTCGGCGCGTGGCCGCACTGCGGTCAGTTCCTGCAGTCGGGCGCCTCGACTCCCGAGCCCGCCGTCGAAGAGCCCGCCGTCGAACTGCCGGTGCAGGTCCCCGCGCAGGCCAAGACCGACGTTCAGGTCGCCGTCGACCAGGCCAAGACCGCCGGTCAGGCGCTTGCCGACCAGTACGGTGTCGCGGGCCAGTACCAGGACCTGCTGAACGCCAATTCTCCGCTGATCTCCTCGATCGGCGGCTGATCCACCGTTCCCCCTGCACGAGGAAGGCCCCGCCAGAATTTGGCGGGGCCTTCCTTGCTGTTGCCTGCGACTAGCGTCCGGCTGCGTCCTGGTACGCCTTCATCGCGACGTCCAGTTCATCGAGCGCCTTACCGTAATCGGTGAAGTTGCCCGACCGCATCGCCGTGCGCACCGCCTCGATCTTGCGGTTGAGCTCGGCGGCCGCGGCCTCCTGCGTCGGCGAACCCGCGGGCGGGGTCGTCCCCGGCGGCTGGGTGCCACCGGGCGGCGGAGTGACCGTGCCCGGCTCGACCGGCGGGGTCGCGCCCGGCTTCGGCTTCACCGACGGATCGCCACCGAACGGCGTGGCCAGCGATCCCGTACCGGGCATCACCTGGTTCAGCGCTTCGGCCAGCGTCGCCGCGTAACCGACCTTCACGCTGCCTCCCGCGTCGCGATAACTCACGAGCACGCGAAGCAGCTGCGGGAAGGTCGACGAGCCGGTGTTGCGTTCGTTGTAGAACGGTTCGACGTAGAGGATGCCGCCGTCGGCCACCGGCAGGGTGAGCAGGTTGCCGTAGCGGATCTTGTTCGAGTTCGACAGCAGGGTCTTCTCTTGGGAGACCGCGCCCGCGGTGGTCATCGCGTTCTGTGTCTGCTGCGGACCCTGGGTCTGCGTTTCCACCGGTAGCTGCAACACCGTGAACTTGCCGTACCCCTCGGGATCTGCCCGCACAGAGATGTAGGCCGACAGGAACTCTCGGTTGTAGCCGACCATGGCCGACGTCAGGTTGAACACCGGCTTGTTGGTCTTCGGGTCGCCCAGCAGGACGTAGTACGGGGGCTGTTTGAACACCCCGCCCTCGATGGTCGGGTCATTGGGGACCGACCAGAACGCGTTGTTGGTGAAGAACTCTCGCGGATTGTCCACGTGGTACTTGGTGAGCATTTCGCGCTGGACCTTGAACAGGTCCTCCGGGTAGCGGAAGTGCGCGCGCAGCTCGGGGGAGATCTCGCTCTGCGGCTTCACCGCGTCGGGGAACACCCCACGCCAGGCCTTGAGCACCGGGTCGACGGTGTCGGTCTCGTACAGGGTGACGGTGCCGTCGTAGGCGTCGACGGTGGCCTTCACCGAGTTGCGGATGTAGCTGACTTCCTTGCGCGGGATCACGCGCCCGGTCTTCTTGTCGATACTGTCCTCGACCGCGCCGTCCAGCGAGGTCGGCTGGGCGTAGGGGTACTTGTCCAGCGTGGTGTAGGCGTCGACGATCCACTTCACGCGGCCGTCGATCACCGCAGGGTAGGCGTTGCCGTCGGTGGTCAGCCACGGTGCGACCTTCTGCACCCGCTCACGCGGACCACGGTTGAACAAGATCTTGGAGTCCTCGCTGATCGCGGAGGAGAACAAGATGTTGCGCTCGGCGTACTTCGCGGCGAAGGCCAGCCGGTTGAACCAGTTCCCGATCGGCACGCCACCACTGCCGTCATAGGTGAACTGCGCCTGGTCGGTGTCGTATTCGCGGGGCTGTTGGCCGTCGGCGGTTCCGACGATGGCGTAGTCGGGGTCGGTCTGGGCGATCAGCTCGCCGTAGTAGATGCGCGGCTGATCGACCTTGATCTGCTGGTCCTCGACCTTGGTGAACAGGTCGCTGACCATGAACAGCGGGTAACCCGAATCGCTGCCGCCGCTGGCACTCTGGGCCTCGGACTGCGGCTTGTTCACCCGGTTGGCCGGTGCGGCGACGAAGCCGTTGCCGTGGGTGTAGACGGTGTGCTGGTTGATCCAGTCCTTCTGGTTGCCCGACAGCGCGGCCGGGTGCAGCTCGCGCGCGGCCACGATGTAGTCCTGGATCTCACCGTTGAGGTTGTAGCGGTCGATGTCCAACGACTCGGGGAAGCCGTAGAAGTTCTTCCGCTGCTGCAACTGGGTGAAGGTGGGCGACAGGATGTTCGGATCCAGCAGCCGGGCATTGCCGATGGTGGCCGCGTCGGCAGGCACCTCGAGCGGGCTCTTCTTGCTCTCGCCCTGATAGTTCTGATATTCGACTTTGTCGTCGGTGATGCCGTAGGCCTCGCGCGTGGCTTGGATATTGCGCTCGATATACGGGCTCTCCTTTTCGGCGGCGTTGGGTCGCACCGAGAACTGCTCGACCACCATCGGCCACACCGCGCCGACCAGGATCGACGACAGCACCAGCAGCGCCGCCGCCATCGCGGGAACGCGCAGATCGCGCAACACGATTCCGGTGAAGAAAGCCAGCGCGCAGATCACCGCGATCGACAGCAGGATCAGTTTGGCGGGCAGCACCGCCATGATGTCGGTGTACGAGGGACCGCCGAACGTTGGTTCTTTGCGCGTACTCGACAACAGGTCGTACCGGTCGAACCAGTACGCCACCGCCTTGAGCAGCACGAAGATTCCCGCGATCACCGCCAGCTGCACCCGTGCGGCGCGGGTCAGCGTGCCTTCGCGCCCGGCCAGCCGCAGGCCGCCGAACACGTAGTGGGTCACCAGGTTCGCGAAGAACGCGATCACCACCGCCACGAACAGCCAGTTCAACACCATCCGGAAGAACGGCAGATCGAAGGTGTAGAAACCGATGTCCAGGTGGAACTGCGGGTCCGTCTGGCCGAATTCGCCGCCGTGCAGAAACAGCTGCACCGTGGCCCAATTCGACTGCGCCACCAGCCCGGACAGCACGCCCAGCAGCACCGGGATGCCGATGCCGAACAGGCGCAGCTTGCTCATCACGGTGGTGCGGTAGCGCGCGATCGGGTCGTTGGGCCCCGCGACCGGCACGAACACCGGACGCGACCGATAGGCCAGCAGCAGCGCCGCCCAGACCACCAGACCGACGAACACTCCGACAACGACGAACAGCAGCACCCGCGTGCGCAACACGCCGAGATACACACTGCGATAACCGACCTCGCCGAACCACAACCAGTTGGTATAGGCGTCGGTGAAGCGGGGCCCGAGCAACAGCAGCGCCGCGAGGACGACTGCTGTCACAAGCAGCACACGGCTGCGTCGGGACAACGAAGGTAAGCCGGTGGGGGGCCGCATGCCCACGGTGCCACTCTCCAAGGTCCGGCGGTTCCGCGCCGTGATCGGCACGGACACCGCAGTCCGAATGTTGCGGATGACCCGTCGCCGGATCGTTGGCGCCCACTCTACGGAAATCGGACACCGTGCAAGCGTGCGGGCCGAAAATGATTGGATGTGCGGGTGAACGATGACGAGCACGCCGAAGTCCTCCTCGCCCGCTGTGTACGCGAGGTCGTCGAGTTCGCCGACGCCGAGGGCTGGGGAAACCCGCCGCAGATGTTCGCGTTGGTGCCCACCGCCGACCTGGCCGCGGCCGAACCCGACCTGCAGGATCAGCTCGACGACGGCAGCGAACTGACCCCTGTTGCGCAGGAAGCCTTTCCCGACGACATCACCGGCGGGTCGATGGCGCTGGACGAATTCCTGGCCACCACCACCTGGCCGCCCGCGGTCGAGGGGTGCGTGCTGGTGCAGGAGATCGTGGTGCTGCCGCCCGACGCCGAGAGCGATCTGGACGAGGCACTGGTTCCGCTGCTGGCCGACGACGAAGCCGCCGACGCGGCCGGGCGCGCCGCCGCACACGCGCATCCGGGTCGTCGCGACGCCCGCCTCATCGCGGGCGTGCTGCGCCAGGGCGCGGTGCTGTGCCTGCTGCAGATCCGCCCCGAAGACGACGACGGCTTCGGCGATCTGGACCTGCGCACCTACCCGAACCTGGCACCGGGCCTGGTCGAGGCCCTGCAACACACCTTGGAGTGACTACTTACAGCCGACCGGCTCGCGGCCTTCGTTGATTGCTGTCAGCGAGCTGATCGCGCTGTCGAGGGTGTCGACTTTGACCAAGCGCAGGCCCTCTGGGATGCGCTGAGCTGCCTCGTTGCAGTTGTCGGCGGGCACTAGGAACGTTTCCGCGCCGGCTTCGCGGGCGGCGATCATCTTGTACTGGATGCCACCGATCGGGCCGACTTTGCCCTCCTGATCGATGGTGCCGGTGCCTGCCACGAACTTGCCGCCGTTGAGTTCGCCGGGCGACAGCTTGTCGATCAGCGACAGGCTGAACATCAGGCCCGCGGACGGTCCGCCGATGTCGGCGAGGTTGAACTCGACCTCGAGCGGCGGTCGACCACCTTCGCCGGGGGTGATGCCGAGGTAGCCCTTGGCATCGTCGTCGGGGCGCGGCGCCAGGGTGATCTGGCTGGTGCGCTCGGCATCGCCGCGCCGGTACACGACAGTGATGACGGTGCCGGGAGCCTTGGTCCCGACGATGTCGATCACGTCCTTGGGCGCGGTGATCGGGGTGCCGTCGATGCTGATCAGCTCGTCGCCTGCCTCCAGCACGCCGTTGGCCGGGCCTTCCTCACCGAGTCCGCGCACCAGCACGACGGTGGGCATCTTCAGGTAGTGCAGCGCGGCGACCTCGGCATCGCTCTCGGAATCCTTGAAGTCCTGCTGATTGGACTTGTCGACCTCTTCGCGCGACACGCCGGGCGGGTAGACCTCGGCGCGCGGGACCAGTCCGTGTTCACCGCTGACCCAGAAACCGAACGCCTCGAACAGGTTCAGTCCGTCGCGCACCGACACGGTCGTCATATTGAGGTGCCCGGTCGTGGGATCCAGTGGTGCGCCGGTGACATCGACCACCGGTTTGCCCTCGACCTGCCCGAGCGTGTCGAAGGTCGGGCCGGGGCCCAGGGCCACGAACGGCACGGTGACCACGCTGCCCGTCACGCCGAGCACGAGGACAGGGACCAGGGCCACGATCAGGGTGAGGATCCGACGATTCACTCCGACCACAGTAGTGATCAGCTCGCGTGCGCAACGGTAGTGGCACGCTTTTGTGGCGCAGGCGATGCCGGGCGATTTCGCGATGCGCGAACACCGAAGCCCCAGGGGGCCCGCGTAACGTAAAGGGTATGAGCGATCTCCCCTTCGGCTTCTCGACCGGCGACGACGACGAGTCCGGCAAGCGTCGTGACGAGGCGAACGGCCCCGGCGGAAGCGATCCGTTCGGTTTCGGAACCGGCGGTGCGGGCGGGTTCGATCCGTCGCAGCTAGGTCAGATGCTCAGCCAGCTCGGGCAGATGATCAGCGGCATGGGACAGGGCATGGGCCCCGGCGGCACTCAGTCGGGCCCGGTCAATTACGACGTGGCCAAGCGCCTGGCCCGCCAGCAGCTGGGTTCCACCGTGGCCCCGATCGCGCCGAGCACCACCACCGCGGTGATCGACGCCGCGCACCTGGCCGAGCTGTGGCTCGACGGCGCGACCGTGCTGCCCGCGGGCGCCACCAAGACAGTCGCGTGGACCGCGAACGACTGGATCGAGGAGACCCTGCCCACCTGGAAGCGCCTGTGCGATCCGGTGGCCGAGCAGATCTCGGGCATGTGGACCGCGCAGCTGCCCGAGGAGGCCAAGCAGTTCGCCGGGCCGATGGTCGGCATGTTGGGCCAGATGGGCGGGCTGGCGTTCGGCTCCCAGCTCGGTCAGGCACTGGGCCAGCTGGCCAAGGAGGTATTGACCTCCACCGATATCGGTCTGCCGTTGGGCCCGGCCGGTACCGCGGCGCTGCTGCCGACCGCGATCTCGGCGTTCAGCGAGGGGCTCGAGCAGCCCGAGAGCGAGATCATGGTGTTCCTGGCCGCGCGCGAGGCCGCCCACCAGCGGCTTTTCGCGCATGTGCCGTGGCTGCGTCAGCAGGTGCTGGGCGCGGTCGAGGATTACGCGCGCGGGATCAAGATGGACTTCTCCGCGATCGAGGAGGCCGCGCAGGGCATCGACCCGATGTCACTGAGCGACCCGTCCAAGCTGGAGGAACTGCTGTCGCAGGGCACCTTCGAGCCGCAGACCACGCCCGAGCAGAAGCAGGCGCTGGAACGTCTCGAGACCCTGCTCGCGCTGATCGAGGGCTGGGTCGACGTGGTGGTCACCGATGCCGTGGGTGAGCGGCTGCCGGGTGCGGGCGCGCTGTCGGAGACGCTGCGTCGCCGTCGCGCCACGGGTGGGCCCGCCGAGCAGACCTTCGCCACGCTGGTCGGGTTGGAGTTGCGCCCGCGCAAGGTGCGTGAGGCGGCGGCGCTGTGGCGTCGGCTGACCACCGACGCGGGAATGGAAGGGCGCGACAAGGTGTGGGAGCACCCGGACCTGCTGCCCGATTCCGCCGACCTGGACTCCCCCGCCGGGTTCATCGACTCGGTGATCGGCGGTGGCACGGGCGCTTTCGACGATCCGCTGGCGCAGTTGGCCGAGACCGAGGCGCGCGAACGCGAAGCGGCCGACCTCGAGAAGAACAAGGGTGACCAGAACCCGTCCGACACCGGCGATTCCGACCCCGATTCCGGTACCGACAAGTCCTGATCCGCGCCGCCGCCATGGTCTGCCGATAAATCTTGCGACCATGGCGGCGCGACACGGTTCCCCCGCTAACGACCGTCGGGAAATGCCGCGACGACCCGCGGTACACCGGTTGTTCACAGTTCGAAGTCGAGCTGCCGACACGCCGAAAGCCTGTGGATAACTGCGCTTTCGGGGCAGGTTGTGCTCGGTCGGGTTGTCGACACTTTGGGCATGACGACCAAATCCCCACTGCGCGGCCCGATGTTGCACCCGCGCGTGACCACGCTCGTTCGACCCTCCGGCACGGTCCAACTCGGCTGGGATCCCGAACGCGCGCTGCTGCTCGAGACCACCGACCACGACACCGGCACGGTGCTGGCCTTCCTCCGCCTGCTCGACGGGCTGCAATCCAGACCCCAGATCATTTGGCGTGCAGGTGAATTCGGCATCAGTCCCGATCGCACCATGGGGATGCTCACCGCGATCGAACGGGCAGGACTCCTGCTGGAACCCGAACACAAACAGGGCAAGATCCGCAGCATCACCGTGCACGGACTGGGTCCGCTGTCGGATGCGGTGGCGATCGGGTTGCGGCGCATGGGTTTTCGACCGACCCGCTCGCGCGAGTACCGACCCGACACCCCGATCGGGGCGACCCCCGGCGATCTGGTGGTGCTCACCGACGCCCTGATGATCGATCCCGGACTGTCGGTGGATCTGGTGTTGCGGCGGGTCCCGCATCTGCAGGTGCGCGTTCGTGACGGGATCGGCGTGGTCGGTCCGCTGGTGTTGCCCGGCGAAACCAGCTGCCTGCGCTGCGCCGACCTGACCCGCGCGGGTTTCGACACCGACTGGCCGCACCTGGCCGCCCAGCTGCTGGGCCGCACCGGCCATGCCTCGCCCGCCGGCATCGCGGCCACCACGGCGCTGGCACTGGGCGAACTGGAGGCGATCATCGCCTGCTCGCCGCGGCGGGCACCGCGCACCCTCGACGCCACCGTGGAATTGGACCTGGATACGCACGAGATCCAGCGCCGCCCGTGGCTGCCGCATCAGGAATGCGGGTGCCGGAACATGACCGCGCACGTGCAGGGAACGTCGCGGTGACGGGCGTCGCATACGCCGGTGTGAGCATTCTTATGGCACACACCGGGCAGGTTCGGCCATGATGGGTACCGTGTCCGAGATCGTGCGCCGCAGTTCCAGCCGCAATGCCAAGTTGGCCAAGATACCGCTCGGCATCGCCGGACGAGCCGCGGTCGGATTCGGCAAGAAACTCGTCGGCGGTGACAAGAAGCAGATCAACGCGAACCTGAACCAGAAGGCCGCCGAGCAACTGTTCGCGGTGCTCGGTGAGCTCAAGGGCGGCGCGATGAAGTTCGGCCAGGCCCTGAGCGTGATGGAGGCCGCGGTCCCGGAGGAGTTCGGCGAGCACTACCGCGACGCGCTGACCAAACTGCAGGCCGCGGCACCGCCGATGCCCATCGAAACGGTGCGGCGCGTGCTCGATCAGCAGCTGGGCACCAAGTGGCGCGAACGCTTCCAGTCCTTCGACGACACCCCCGCCGCCTCGGCCAGCATCGGCCAGGTGCACCGCGCGGTGTGGTCCGACGGTCGTCCGGTCGCGGTGAAGGTCCAGTACCCCGGTGCCGACGACGCCCTGCGCGCCGACCTGAAAACCCTGTCCCGCATGACCGGCCTGTTCGCGTCGGTGATCCCCGGCGCCGATGTGAAGCCGCTGCTGGCGGAGATCGTCGAGCGCACCGAGGAAGAACTGGACTACCGCATCGAAGCCGCCAACCAGCGCCGTTTCGCCGCGGCCTTCGACGGACATCCCAGCATCACCGTCCCGAAGGTGGTCGCGGGTGCCCCGAAGGTGATCGTGACCGAGTGGCTCGACGGCACGCCGGTGTCGGCGCTGATCAAGGCAGGCGCGCAGGACCCGGAAGGCACGCTGGCACAGCGCAATCGGATCGCCGAGCTGATGGGCGTCTTCCATTTCAGCTCGCCCGAACTGGTCGGGCTGCTGCACGGCGACCCGCACCCCGGCAACTTCCTGATCCGACCCGACGGCACCCTGGCCGTGCTCGACTTCGGTGCCTGCGCACCGATGCCGGGCGGTTTCCCGGAGATCCTGGGCCGCATGCTGGCCCTGGCCGTAGCCGACCAGCACGCGGCGCTGACCGAACTGCTCTACGAACACGGCTGGGTGATTCCCGGCCGGGTGGTCACCCACGAGGAGATCGAGGCGTACTTACGCCCGTTCAGCGACCCCATCCGCACCGACACCTTCCACTTCACCCGCGCGTGGATGCAACAGGTGGCGGGCAAGGCGTCGGAGTTCTCCAGCCCGGAGATGAAAACCGCCCGCGCCCTGCAACTTCCGCCCGAATACCTCACCGTGTTCCGCGTGCTGGGCGGATCGGTGGGCATCCTGGCCCAACTCGACGCGGAACTGGGCTTCATGAACCTGGTTCGCACCTGGGTTCCGGGATTCCGCACCGAACAGGCCTCGTAGGCGACACCTGGCCCTATCCGAAGCATCTAGTCGACGGACGCTTCGGTACCCACCTCCGACCGAGGTTTCCGGTCGGCGGAGGGTCGCCTGCCGACGGTGCACAGCAGGTGAACCACGATGCCGACCACGGCAGCCATGGTCACCCCACTGCCGAGCAGCAGTTTCAGGTCGGCGGGGAAGCCGCGGTACAGGGAGGGCACCAGGATCGGTAGCAGGCCCGCGGTCAGTGCCGCGGTGGTGGTGAGCAGGGCGGAGTCCTCGTCGAGGTCGACCTCCCGGAACAGGCCGATCGCGGAGGCGATGATCGTGGCGAACACGATCGCGGCCGTCGCGCCGACCACGGGACCGGGCAGCGAGTTCACGATGCGCCCGACCGGGGCGACGAACGCGGCCACGATCAGCATCAACCCGGTCAACGCGGTGACATAGCGGCTGCGCACACCGGTCAGGCGGATCAGGCCGATGTTCTCGCCGCTGGTCACCATGGTCGGACCACCGAACAGACCGGAGAACAGCGAGGTCACCGCGTCACCGCGGATCGTGCGTCCGACCGTGGGCGCGGTGTCGATCTGCTTGCCGACCACCTGGGCGTTGAGCACGGTCTGTCCGGTGGCCTCGGCCATCGAGCCGATGCTGAACACCAGCAGCGGCACCGCGGCGAGCAGGTCGAAATGCGGTGTGCCGAACAGGAAGGGCTCCGGCAACTGCACCAGTGCGTTACCCGGGGCCAGGGTGAACTGGCCCAGCGCAGCCGCCACCGCGGTCCCCACACCCATGCCGATCAGGACCGAAACCCGACGCCACCCTGAAGGGAGGAAACGATGAGCCAGCACAGTCGCCACGATGGTCACGCCGGCGATGGACACCGACCTGATCGGGGTCGGGTCGTCGGCCGAGGTGATCAGGTTCGCGCCGACCTTCACCAGGTTCACCCCGATCACCAGGATCATGCTGGCGATCACCACCATCGGCAGGAACCGCACCAGCTTGCGCGCCACCGGCACCAGCGCGATGCCCGCGACCGCAGTGATCAGCACCGCACCGGTCGCGGTCGCGGGGTCATAGGTCTGGGCGGTCTGGATGAACAGCACCACCGCCGCACCACCGGGCAGCATCACGAACGGCAGCCCGGCGCCCAGGCCATATCGTCCACTCGATTGCAGGATCGTGCCGATGCCGCTGAAAAGCAGTGCACCACACAGCAATGCGCGTGCGGCATCATCGTCGAGGTGCAGGCTGCGGCTGATCAGCAACACCGAGGTCAGCGGCATCGCGATCATCACCACCAGGTGCTGCAACGCACCCGCGAAAGCCCTTCCAGCGGGCGGTATTTCGTCCACCGGATCGGTCACCGCAGCCATGGCAGTTCCTCCGCCTGGTATCGGTACGCGCGGAAGATGGCGTTGGAGATGCCCGGAAACACCTGCGCGGTATCGGGATCGGGGTATTCGGTGAACGAGGGCACCACGTACTCCCAGCAGATCTGCCGGTCCGGCGTCACCTCGAAGATCCGGCCGAAGGCAGCCTCGGTGATCAGCGTGTTGCCGTTGGGCAGCCGCTGCGCCCCGCCCATGAAAGGAGTGAAGAACGCCTCACGCGGTGAATCCTGATAGGTCCAGCCCACAGCGCCTGTGGCGGTGTCGATTTCGACGACGCGGCTGTAGGTCACCGATTCTCCGGTGCGGAAGGTGCCGTTGTCGAACACCAGGATCTTGCCGTCCCCCACCGGGGTCGCGTGGTGCTGCTGGGCGAGCACGGTCCGGTCGGCCAGGTTGGTGACCGCGCCGGTGCGCCGATCGATGAGGATCACCGCCGACACGCTGCGCAGGCTGGCCACCACGGTGTGCTCGTCGAGCGGGTACACGCTGTTGATCAGCGGCCAGTGCTCACGCCAGTAGTGTGGCTGCAAAGCGAATTCCGCGGGATCCAGGTGCTCCACCGCACGCCATTCCCACCGCAGCGCACCGTCGGCGTCGACCTCGCGGATCACGTCGGACCACACGATCCCGTCGGCTTCGGTGCCGGGCACACCACCCTGGATCCGGGCGGCGTCGGCGCCGGTGAGCGGCTGCACCGCGGCGTAGAGCACGCGGCCGTCGTCGTAGTGGTGCGCGTCGTGGTGGGCCAGGTCGTCGCGGATCTCCGACAGTCGCGCGCCGGTGTGGTCGTAGCGGGCCATCGAACCGCCGGAGTACTTGCGCCACATGGCGAACAGCGGCTCGCGAGCCAGGGTCGCGCCGTTGTAGGCGAGGCTGCCGTCGGCGAGGATGCGGGCGTGCCTGCCGGGGCGGTAGGGCAGGTGCCACTGGTGGGCAATCTCGCCGTCGAGGTCGACCAGGTCGACCCGGCCGTTGCCCGCCAGCGGCGCATAGAGGGTGAAGCCGGGTGAGGCCAGCTCGGCATTGCTGCCGATCAGCCCGATGCCGCGTCTCTTGAGCGTGTTCTGTTCCATGCCGCCTCTTCCTGAATATTCGACCCCACTGAATATTCAGTAGCGGCGCCGAAACGGGAACGGTTCCGATCACGGTGCGCGAAACCCGCTCATCGCCTGGTCGGCGCCCGAAAACCGCACCCCGCCCCGATTCGGTCCACCGAAAATTCACTACAGTCGCAGGCACAGCGGTACCGAACACACGGAGGCGAGCAGTGGCCAGCGGCGACCACATCCGACATCGACAACTGGGCACCGTGATCCACGACCGCCGCCTCGCCGCCGGACACACCCTGGCCCGCCTGTCCACCGACACCGGCCTGTCCCAGTCATTTCTCAGCCAACTCGAAAACGGCCGCACCAACACCAGTTTGCGCTCGCTGCAACAGATCGCCGACGCCCTGTCGACCACCGCCACCGCGCTGCTGGCCGCCGCCGACGACACCGCCCCCGCGGCCGTAGTCCGCGCCGCCGACGACACCGTCCTGCCCCAAACCGACCCCGGCGCAGGCACAGTCCGCTCCCTGGTCCACGGCGACCGCGACCTGCGCGCCCTGGAATTCACCGGCGGCACCGACCGCGGCGACCGCGACTTCGTGCACCAGGGCGACGAGATCATCCACGTGACCCGCGGCGCGATCTCCCTGATCGCCGACGGCACCGAACACGAGCTGGGCCCCGGCGACACCTACTACTGCCGCGCAGGCGAGAAACACCGGTGGTGGGCGCACTCCCCGGACACCACCACGTTGGTCCTGGCCGTGGCCGACGGCCGCACCGTCAAACGCAACTCCCGCAAATAACAAACGAACCGCTCACCAGAAACAGGTGAGCGGTTCGCTTGCGGTACAACCCCTTTCCCGGGTTCATGCCATGATCGCGACCTTGCGCGGGCGACCGCGGGGGCGCTTGCGGGCGATCACGACACCCTGGTCGAAGATCTCACCGCCCCACACGCCCCACGGCTCGGCGCGGTCGATGGCCGCGGTCAGACAGGTCTTGCGGATCGGGCAGGCAGCGCACAGTTCCTTGGCCTGCTCCAGATCGGTGGGGCTCTCGGCGAACCACAGATCGGGGTTTCCGCCCCGGCAGGGCAGAGTCCTGGTGACCTGCGTCACGGTTCGGCATGTCACGTCAGCAGTGGCCGTGGGCCAGTCCTGGGCGGTGAACACGTCGTTCTCCTTCAGCTCGTATGCAGCGGTGGGATGTTCGGTGTGCGAACCCGGTGCCTACGGCTGAGGAGCCGAAAAAATATGGCCACGGATTTCGCTGTTCGCGATCCGTGGCCAGGAGGTCTGGGAAGTGGTTCCCTACCTAGTTCGACAGTGCTGTCGAACCCTGTTCACGGTCGCTGGGTGGACGCGGAGGCGGATTGCGCCGACGACCGCCGGTGCGTAACCGGCTTCGTCGGCGGGTGCTGCCGGTGCCGAAACGGCGGTCGGCTGCCAACCCACACTGGGCTTGTCCTGGCGGCGAATCTGATGCGCATCGCCGACGGACAGGCCGGTCCCCTGCAGAGCGAGGACCCCCCGGAAGGCGGACATGCCAAAGGCGTTCACCAGGACGCGATTGCTCATCGCATCGAACGTGGTGTTCGTATTCGTCTTCATGTCTCTGCCTCCCTCCTGAACTCGTGTGTGAACAATGGCCGCGCATCGGCATTGCTGCCGTTGCGTGTTCTCCACCATAGGCAATGATCGAGAACCTAACAACCTATTTTCTACCTGGGGTTTTGCTCCGTGGCCCGCAAACGTGAGGCAACGATGGCCAGCACATCGGCGCCGTACTGTTCGATCTTCTTCGCCCCGATTCCGGCGATGGCCGCAAGAGCGGTGTCGTCGGCGGGGAACTGTTCGGCGATGGCCGTGAGCGTGGTGTCGGTGAACACGACGAAGTCGCGCACCTTCAGCGCCTCGGCTTTTTCCGACCGCCACTCCTTCAGCGTGTCCAGCAGCAGCGGGTCGACTTCGCCCGGACAGCGTCGGCAGCGGCCGAGCATGGTGGCGTAGGTGCCGATCAGCGGCTTCAGGCAGACCCGGCACAGCGGACGTGGTGCCTGCGCCTTGCCAGGCAGTTCGACCGCGATCCGAGAGGCCGCGGATGTGTCCGGGATCAGGTCGTTGAGGAACCGCGAGCGGGTCACCGGCCGGTAGTCCCCGCCTGCCTGCAGTCGTCGCTGGGTCCACGACAGGTTCAGGTGTTCGCGCGCTCGGGTGACGCCGACGTACAGCAGTCGCCGCTCCTCCTCCAGTCCCGCTTCGTCGACGGGAGTGTTCTTCTTGCCGAGCACGTGGAAGATCGGCAGCGTGCCGTCGGTGAGTCCGACCAGGAACACCGCGTCCCATTCCAGGCCCTTGGCCGCGTGCAGCGACGCCAGGGTGACGCCGTCGACTGTCGGCGGATGTTTGGCCTCGGCGCGGGTGGCCAGTTCGCGCAGCAGCGCGGTGAGGTCCATGTCGTCGTCGTGGCTGACCAGTTCCTCGGTAAGCTGGACCAGCGCCAGCAGCGAGGACCATCGTTCCTTCGCCTGCGCGCCCGCGGGTTCCTCGGTGGTCAGTCCCACCGGGGCCAGCGCCGCGCGCACCAGTGTGATCAGCGACGATCCGCTGCGGGCGGCGTCGGGCAGGTCGTCGCGCCCGTCGACCTGACGCAGCGCCGACACCGCCTGCCGCACCTCCGGCCGCTGGAAGAATCCCTCGCCACCGCGCACCTGGAACGGGATCTCGCGCGCGCCCAGAACCTGTTCGAACGGTTCCGACAGCGCGTTCGTCCGGTACAGCACCGCGATCTCGGCGGCGGACGTGCCGTTGGCGATCAGTTTCTGGATCTGCTCGGCGACCGCGACAGCCTCGGCTTGCGCGTCGACGTACTCGGCGAATTCGGGTTCGGGACCGTCGGCGCGCTGGCCGATCAGCGCCAGGCGGGTGCCGGCGATGCGCCCACGCGCGGCACCGATCACCCGGTTGGCCAGCGACACCACCTGCGGGGTGGACCGGTAGTCGCGTTCGAGCCGGACCACCGCGGCGTCGGGGAAGCGCCGGGAGAAATCGAGCAGGTACTTCGGGGTGGCGCCGGTGAAGGAGTAGATCGTCTGATTGGCGTCGCCGACCACGGTCAGGTCGTCGCGCTCGCCGAGCCAGGCGTCGAGCACGCGCTGTTGCAGCGGGGTGACGTCCTGGTATTCGTCGACGACGAAACTGCGATACCTGCCACGGAATTCGTCGGCCACGGCCGGATAGTCCTCGAGGGCTGCGGCGGTGTGCAGCAGCAGGTCGTCGAAGTCCAGCAGCAGGCCGTCGGCGGAGGCTTTGGCGGATTCGTACGCCTGGTAGACCTCGGCGACCTTGGTCACGTCCACGGGTGCGTCGCGATGGTGTCTGGCCGCGGCGGCCGGATAGTCCTCCGGCGCGATCAGCGATGCCTTGGCCCATTCGATCTCACTGAGCAGGTCACGCACCATTTCGGTCGACGCGCGCAGTCCCGCTCGTTGCGCGGCCTGCGAGACCACGGGGAACTTGCTGTCGATCAACCGCCACGGCACATCCCCGACCACCTGCGGCCAGAAATAGCGCAGTTGCCGCAGCGCCGCGGCGTGGAAGGTGCGCGCCTGGACCTGCCCGGCATCGCCGCCCAGCCCCATCGTGCGCAGCCGATTGCGCATCTCCCCCGCCGCCCGCGCGGTGAAGGTCACCGCGAGCACCTGGTCGGCTTTCACGTGCCCACCGGCGATCAGATGCGCGATCCGGTGCGTGATGGTCCTGGTCTTGCCCGTGCCCGCACCGGCGAGAACGCACACCGGCCCCCGTGGTGCCCGCACCGCGGCGGCCTGTTCCGGGTCGAGGGCGGTGAGATCGAGTGCTGGCACGCGCACCATCATGACAGCGACCACCGACAACAAACGCGCACGGCCGCAATCGCACCGCGTCGGAACACCAGGCGCCTGCCCGACGTTGCACACTGCGTGACTGAAGCAACCCCAGATCTGACGATGTATTCGACCACGTGGTGCGGCTACTGCCGGCGCCTGCGGACCCAGCTCGACGAGGCGGGCATCACCTACTCGGTGATCGATATCGAAGACGATCCCGCGTCGGCGGAGTTCGTCGGCAGCGTCAACGGCGGCAACCACGTGGTGCCCACGATCAAGTACCGCGACGGATCGACCGCGACCAACCCGTCGCTGGCCGCGGTCAAGAAGGCGTTGGCCGCGCAGGCCTGAGCCCGGCGGGTCAGTCAGCCCAGGATTCGATGATCGTTCGCGCGATCGAGATCGAACCCGGGACGAGCAGTCGTGCGCCCGATTGGGTGGCGGTCCAGTCGCCTGCCTGCAGAGCTGCACGGACCTCGTCGCGAGTGAACCAGTGCGCCTCGGCGATCTCGCCATCGGAGAACACGAACTCCTGGGCGGGGTCGCCGACCGCGGCGAAACCCAGCATCAGAGAGCGCGGGAACGGCCACGGCTGGCTACCCAGGTAGTGGATATCGCGCAGGTCCACGCCGACTTCCTCGCGCACCTCGCGCTCCACGCAGCGTTCCAGCGATTCACCGGCCTCCACGAATCCGGCCAGTAGCGAGAACATCGTCTCCGGCCAGTGCTGTTGACGTGCCAGTAGCACCCGGTCGGCGCCGTCGTGCACCAGGCAGATCACGGCCGGGTCGATGCGCGGGAATTCTTCCTCGCCCGCCGCGTTCAGACGCGACCAGCCGCCACGCGCGGGCGTGGTCGTCGAGCCGTCGCCGCCGTGGAATCGGGCCCGGTCGTGCCAGTTGAGCAGCGCGTACGCGGTGGACAGCAGTTCGGCGGTGAAATCGTCGACCGAGCCGAGCACCCGCAGGTCCTTGAGCGTGCCGTCCAGTTCCGGTTCGCGCACCGCCCACAGGTGACTGCCCTCGACCACGCCGAGGAAAACCGCGGCCTCACCGGGGCCGTCGCCCACGACGGCTGCGGGGTCCAGCACGATCTGGTCGTTGTCCACGCGCACTTTTCCGCGCGGGTCCACGCGCAGCACCTTCGCCTTGCCCCACCCCTCACGCAGCGCGTCGGGATCGAGTCGCACGTGGTCGGCGCGATCGAGGGTGGAACGGGACAGCAGCGGAACGTCTTTCAGCCGGAAGGACACCTGTGCAGCCTAGCGCTGGGCGCGGCCTACTTTCCGGTGTGCCGGATGTACAGCAGTTTGTCGCCGGTTTCCAGCGCGTCGACCTCGGGCTCGCCGACCCGGATCAGCGCGCCGTCGCGCACCACGCCGAGCACGATGTCGCTGAGGTGGCGCGGCGAACCGCCCACTTCGCCGGGTTCGACCTCGCGTTCGGCCACCGCGAAACCCTGTTCGGGGGTGAGCAGGTCTTCCATCATCTCCACCACGGTCGGCTTGGTGGTGGCGATGCCGAGCAGCCGGCCCGCGGTCTCCGAGGACACCACCACCGAGTCCGCGCCGGACTGGCGGACCAGGTGGGTGTTCTCGGCTTCGCGGATGGCCACGGAGATCTTGGCGGTCTTGTTGAGTTCGCGGGCGGTGAGCGTGACCAGCACCGCGGTGTCGTCGCGGTTGGTGGCGACCACCACCGCGGACGCGCGCTGCACGCCGGTCAGCCGCAGCACATCGGATTTGGTCGCCGAGCCGTGCACGGTCACCAGGCCCGCGGCGGCGGCGGCTTCCAACGCGACGGGGTCGGTGTCGACCACCACGATGTCGGACAGCTGCACTCCGTCACCGACCATCGCATCGATCGCGGTGCGGCCCTTGGTGCCGTAGCCGACGACGACGGTGTGATTACGCACGGTGTGCCTCCATCGCTGAATCTTGAATGCCTGCCGCGACCGTTCGGTCAGCACGCCGAGAGTGGTACCGACCAACACGATGAGGAACAGCACGCGCAGTGGGGTGATGACGATGATGTTGACCAGTCGCGCCGACGGGGTCACCGGGGCGATATCGCCGTAACCGGTGGTCGACAGGGAGACGGTCGCGTAGTACATGGCGTCGAGGAACGACAGTTCGTCGCCGGTGTTGTCGCGATAGCCGTGGCGGCCGAGGTAGACAACGGTCGCGGCGGTGAACAGCAGCGCGATCGCGAACAGCACGCGGCGGGTGAGCGAAACCCACGGGCTGGACTGCGCCGCGGGAATCCGCAGCAGACCGACAAGCGCATAGTCGGGACTGCTACTCAACCCGATCGGGTTGCGCGTGTCACCGAACATAAATATGAGCTCCTGTGTTTATTGGCGGCTGGTGCCGCGGGTTTTCGGCCTGGGTACCTTGATCTTCCCTCCCGGCGGGTGCTCCTTCGTCACACCCTCTGGTCAGTCCAGATCAAGGCGGCCGAAAACTGGCGGCTGGCGCCGCGTCGTTGTCGGGCCGGTGCCGGAGGGCTGGCCTGCGGCGCTCGCCAGCGTATCGGCTCATGTGTGGTCGTGTGGCGCGGTGTCGGTGTTTTCGGGGGCGGCGTCGCGGATGAGGCGTTCCAGGTCGGCGGGGCCTGCCAGGTCTGTGGGGGCGATGGTGCGGCCGGATCGGATGTAATGGAATGCGGCGCTTACCCGTTCGAGCATGTGCTGTTCGGTGTCGCCGGTGCGGGCGGCCATCAGGCGGGCCCACGCCAGGCGGTAGACGGCCAGCTGCATCGCCACGGCGGGTTCGTCGGCGGGGCCCGGTTCGGCGCCGGTCTTCCAGTCGACGACAATCCACCGGCCGCCGGGTTCGGCGAACACGGCGTCCATGCGGCCACGAATCACGGTGCCCGCGATGCTGGTTTCGAACGGCACCTCCACGTCGACGGGGTTGCGGTGCGCCCAGGCGGATCTGCGGAACGCGGACTGCATGGCGGCCAGTTCCTGGTCGGCGCGGCCCATTTCGGTGGTGCTGTCGGCGGCGCCGGGCAGTTCGTCCAGGCCCAGTAGCTGTTCGGTGCCGAACCAGGATTGCACCCAGGCGTGAAAGGCAGTGCCGCGCCGCGCCATCGGGTTCGGCGGGTACGGGAGGGGGCGGCGTAGGCGGGCGGCGAGGCGGGCGGGGTCGGCGCGTAGTTCGACCAGGGCGGTGGCGGGGAGTTGGCCGGGTAGTTCCACCTGTTGTTCGGCTAGTTCGGCGGCGGTGAATTCGGCGAGCAGTGCGTCGACGTCGTTGACCCAGCCTTCGGGGTCATCCTCTGGCGTGTCTGTGTCCTCGGAATCTGCTGGGGTGCTTCGCAATTGGTCGAGGGCGTCGCGGACCAGTGCGGCGCCCTGTTCGATGGGGTCGCGGCGGTTGCCCAGTGGGTCGCGCGGCCACTGGGCGGTCGGGGGGTTGTCGGCGAAGGGGTTGACCGCGTCCGGGGCGGGCTTGTCGTCCCAGCGTGCGATGGTGGCCACGCCGTAGGCCTCGCTGTCGGGGTTCTCGTTCGCCTCCTTCAGTTCGAGGAGAAAATCCGAAGGGCCCTTCTGCGAGGTTCCCGTTTCTGGCCAGTAGTAGGCCGAAACCAGCAGTACCCGTTCGGTTCTGGTGAGCGCGACGTAGAACAGGCGGCGTTCTTCGTCGAGGCGACGGTTCCGCAGGGCCTCCCTGTGGTCGACGATCGCGCGTTCGAGGTCGACACGATCGCCGAGGCCGGTCAGGTCCAGGACTGGGACCCCCTCGCCGGAGTCGGGTTGGATGCGGTCGCCGCGCAGGGTGGTGGGCAGTTCGGTGAGCGCGCCGAGCCAGGTGCTCAGGGCATTGGTCGACGGAAATACCGAGGAGCTCACGTGTGGCACGGCGACGACTTCCCATTCCAGGCCTTTGGCGGCGTGCACGGTGAGCACCTGCACGCGGTCGCGCGCAACTTCCACTTCGCCTGGCTCGAGGCCGTTTTCGACGGATTCGGCCGCGGTGAAGAAGGCGAGCAGACCGCTCAGCGAGGCACGGGAGTCCGCGGCGTATCCGGCGACCACCTCGGCGAAGGCGTCCAGGTGTTCGCGTCCGGCACCGCCGCCCACGATGGCGCGCCTGGCTTGGGTTTCGACACCGACCCCGATGGTGCGTTCGACGTCGGCGACGAGTTCGATCAGCGGCTGCCCGCTGCGTTCGCGCAGCGCTGCCAGTTCCTCGCTCAGGGCGGTGATGCGGGTGAACCCTGCCTCGGAATACTGGTCTGCCGCACCGGGATCGGCGATGGCGTCGGCCAAGCCTGCTTTCTCGGTGGGTTCGGGTGCGACCTCGCGCAGTGCGGTGGCCAGACCCGCGGCGTCGGTGATCTCGTTGGCGTCGCCGCCGGACAGGCTGCCGATGGACAGCATTCGCGCCCGTCGCGCCAGTGCGGCCAGGTCGGCTACGCCGATTCGCCATCGGGCGCCGGTGAGAATTCGGACCGCCGCGCTGCCGGTGCCCGGTTCGGCGATCAGGCGCAGGGTGGCGACGATATCGGCGACCTCCGGTGTCGCCAGCAAGCCGCCGAGACCGACGATTTCCACCGGGAGCCCCTGCTCGCGCAGCGCCTCGGCCAATGGCGCGGCGTCGGCATTGCGCCTGATCAGCACCGCCGAGGTGGGGGGCGGATCATCGTTGCCGCATGCGGTTTCCCACTCTCGGGCGATTCGCTCTGCGATCCAATCTCGTTCTTGGGCAATGGTTTCGGTGAGTGCAAATTCGACTACGCCTGCGTGAGCTTGCGGCTTGGCGCGCAAGGCGTCCACTGTCGCGCCACCTGCGGCCCGCGCCACCATCCGCAACGGGTCGGCTACCAGGTTCGCCAATGCCAACGCTTCCGGCGGGTTCCGCCAGCTGGTCAACAGCGGCAGTACCGGCGCGGGAACTCCTGGCGCAGTGGGGAAGTCGGTGGCGAACCGTGGCAGGTTGGCCGCTGAGGCTCCGCGCCATCCGTAGATGGATTGCATCGGGTCGCCGACCGCTGTCACCGCGAGCGCTTGTGCACTGTGGGCTCGCTCATCGCTCCCTGAAGGCGCAGAGGCAATTTCGTCGCGGACCGCCGATGCCGAATCACGCTCATCCATCGGGAACAGCGTGTCGGACTCGTGTGCGCGAGGTGGCTGCGCATCACCTCGAACCCGCACGGTTCGCGTTCGATTCTTGTGCACCGCTTCGGGATTGCCGAACAGTGCCGACAGCAGCACCCGCTGGGCGTGCCCGGTGTCCTGATACTCATCGAGCAGCACCAGCTTGAACCGAGCACGTTCGGCGGCGGCGACTTCGGGATGGTCGACGGCCAGTTGAGCTGCCAGGGACATCTGAGAGCCGAAATCCAGTGCACCACGGCGGTTCAGGGCCTCGGCGAGTTGCCGGACCAGCGGCAGCAGGGCGACGCGTTCGCGTTGCGCGGTCACCACATTGATCAGCTCTTGTTTGGGCCCGCCGCGTTGCCGTGGACCCGCGGGCAGCGTGTAGACCAGTTTCTCCAGCTCAGCGTGCGCTTCGGCCAGCTGTTCCGGTTCCACCAGGTGTTCGGCGAGCTGCCCGGACAGGGCGAGCACCGCCTCGGTCACCGAGACCGGCGTGCGGTCGGTGTCGAGGTCGCCGTCCCACGACCGCACCACCTCGTGCGCGAGCTGCCACAGCTGGGTTTGGGTGAGCAGCGCCGCGGAAGGTTCCACCGGCAGCAACAGTCCGTGCGCGGTGAGTAGCCGACCCGCGTACGAGTGATAGGTGCTGATCTCCGGTTCGGCCGCGGCGACGATCGTGCGCAACGCCCCACTGGGGTCGATCTCGCGCAACAGCGGCGCGCCGGCCAACCGAGCCAGCCGCGTGCGAATACGAGAAGTCAACTGCTGCGCGGCTTTTCGGGTGAACGTCAGCCCGAGCACCTCGTCGGGGGCGACTAGCTGGTTGGCCACCATCCACACCACGCGCGCCGCCATCGTCTCGGTCTTGCCCGCGCCCGCACCCGCCACGACCAGCGTCGGCCCTGGCGGTGCCGCGATGACCGCAGCCTGTTCCTCGGTGGGGGGCGGTAGGCCGAGCGCGTCGGCCAACCGCTGCGGGGTGACGCGCACGCCGCTCACTCGTCGGTCACCTGCCGTCCGGTGTCCTGCACCGGGCAACTGCCCGCGACCGGGCAATGCCTGCACCCGTCGTTGCGCACTGCCAGATAACCGGGCCCCCGAGTGGCATCGGCGGCATCGTGAATCGTGGTGCGCCACTGCTCGAGTCCCTCGCTGTCGAGGGGCTTCTGCGCCCGTTCGGTGGCACCGGTTTTGGTACTGGGCTTGGCGACGTACACCAGTCGCGCACCACCCGGATCAGCAACGGGCGCAGGCTCATCCGAGTCCTCGTCGAGCGCGCCATGAGCGGCGGCCACCTGATAGGTCGCCAACTGGGCATGGTCCGCAACGGCTTTCGCGCTGACCGGCGTCTTACCCGTCTTCACATCGACGATCACGAAGCGGCCCTGCGCATCTCGTTCGAGCCGATCGATGCGTCCCCGAATCCGCACGGCCCGTGCGTCTTCCGTGCGCGCGGGCAACACACAGTCGACCGGCACCTCCACCCCGGCCTGCGTGAGTTCACCGCGGGTGGCGCGCACCCAGCCGAGGAAGGTTTCCAGCATCGTCTCGGTGCGACGCAGTTCCTGCCGCGAATGCCAACCGCTGGCCGGGTCGACCGTCTTCCACGCCTGGTCCAGCGCCGCGCGAACCTGAGCCTCCGGCACGTCACCGGCCAGCGCCTGCACCAGCGTGTGCACGAGGTTGCCCTTGACCGCGTGCGGGTTGTCGCCGTCGGTGCCGCCGTGCCGTTCCAGCGCCCAGCGCAGCGGGCACGTGCGCAACAGTTCCACCGTCGACGGGGACAAGCCGATCGGCGAATCGTCGTCGTCCCACAGTTCCCGGTCCGAGCTCAGTTCGGCGGTGCCGTACCAGTGCGCGGGGTCGGTGCCCGGCACGCCCGCGTCTGCCAGCCGGGCCAGCTGACGTGCCGCACGGTCGCGACGTTGCGGGTCGGTGCCCGGATCGCACACCACCCCGCGTAGTTCCGCGACCAGCGAGTGCATCACCAGCGCACGACCGGGATCGACCACCGGCAACGCACCCGGTTCACCACTGTCGTCATCGCCGACCAGCTCGGCCAGAAACCGCGACGGCACCAGATCCTGGTCTCCCGCAACGGATTCCACGGCGGTCACCAGCAGCGACCGCCGCGCCCGGCTGCACGCGACGAACAGCAGCCTGCGCTCCTCGGCCAGGATCGGCGCGCCCCGGCTCACGGTCGCGCTCGGATCGACCCCGGCCACCAGATCGACGAGGTCCTCGGTGTGCAGCAGCGTTCCCCTGGCACGCGGGTTCGGCCAAATCCCTTCCTGCACAGCGGCAACCGCCACCACATCCCACTCCCTACCCGCCGCCGCGTGCGCGCTGAGCAGTGTCACCGCCTCGCCTTCGACGGTCAGCGGCCTGCCCTGCTGCGGAAGTTGCTGGTGCAACAGATATTCGACGAAACCGTCGATGCTCGCCTTGGGTAACCGGTCGACGTAAGCCGCCGCGGTATCGAACAGTTCCACGGCGGCATCGAGATCGCGATCGGCCTGCATCCCCGACGCGCCGCCGCGCCGCGACTGTTTGAACCAGCGTCGCTCCAGCCGTGAACTCGTCCACAGTGTCCACAGCACGTCTTCCAGACCCTGCCCTCTGGCCTGGGTTTCCTTCGCCTTCGCGATCGCCCGCAGCACGCGATTCAACGGTGCCGCTTCGACTTCGGTGAGTTTATCGAGCAGTCGCTGTTCGCCGACGCCGACGATCAGGTCGCGCAATACCTCGGCTGACGATTGGTCGATCAACGGCACGGCGGCCACCGCACGCTCGATGCGCGGCGATTCCGGCACGGCCTCGATGATCGTTCTTGCGGCAGGGGGATTTTCGACATCGAGCAGGTCGAGGTGGTCAGGCAGACGATCGGCGATATCCCAGTCCGGTTCGGGTTCCAGGTCCGGCGGCGGCAACCACTCATCGTCGATCGGATCGGGTTCGAGCATGTCCGGCGGCGGCACCGTCTCGTCCCACAGCACGAACTGATCAGCACCATCGACGAACGACTCAGCAAGTGCCCCAGTACGTTCCAGGTCCAGTACGCTGCGCCGAACACCACGCCGCAACCGCCGCAGCGCGATCTGATCGGCCCCACCCAGCGGCCCGGATAGCAGATCCATCGCGTCGTCCGCGGAGAACATCGCATCGATCGCGCGCCGCGACCCCGGCCGCGACGAATCCCCCGCCAACAGCACCCGCAACGCGAGCACCATCCACGCCGCACCCCGCCTGCGCGCCAACGGCTCAGCCACCGCGGGCCTGCGCACCGGCACCCCGGCCGCGAGCAGCGCCCGCCGCAACGGCGCCAACGACAACGGCACCGACCGCACGATCACGGCCATCGACGACCACCGCACCCCGTCGGTGAGGTATGCGCGTCGCAGATGGTCGGCGATGAGTGCCGCTTCCTTGGCCGGTGTCGACAGCACCCGCACGCGCACGCTCGACTCGTCGACAGGCGGCAGCTCCTCGGGCGGCATCCACCCGTCCTCGGGGGGTTCGTCGGGCGGAACCCACCCGTCGTCCGGGGGTTCGTCAGGCGGAACCCACCCATCCGTCGACGGTTCTTCAGGCGGAACCCATCCGTCTTCGGACTCGACGCCTTCCGGCAGGTCGTTTTCCTGCCCCGGCAGAACCCGATGCCGCGCACTCCCCGGCAGCCTCGCCGCGATTCGAGCAGTCGCCAATCGAATCGGCGCACCGCTGCGATAGTTGTGCCGCAAGACAATTCGACGCTGCGCCACCGTGTCCAACTCGGTGAGAAACGCCGAATCCGCACCGCGAAACGTGAACACTGCCTGGTCTGGATCACCAGCGATCACCGTGCTCGCACTACCGCTACCGATCGCCCGCACCAACGTCGCGGCCTGCGGATCCAAATGCTGCGCATCGTCGACAAGCAACCACCGAGTCCGATCCCGTTCGGCGGCAAGCAGATTCCGATCCCCGACCAGCGCGTCCAAAGCCGCACCAACCAGCTCGGCGGCATCGAGAGCAGGCGCGGTAGCTTCCGGCGCGGCCACACCCACCGACCACCGCAGCATCGACGCCTGCTCATACCGTTCGAAGAACCGCCCGGCCGCCACCCACGCATCGTTGTCGTGTTCGCGACCCAGCGCCATCAAGTCCTCGGGGCCGAGACCACGTTCGGTGGCACGCAACATCAGGTCGCGCAGTTGCTCGGCGAACCCGCCCAGCGCCAGCGCGGGCTGCAACCGGGGCGGCCACAGGCCAGGTGCGCCCCGCTCGATGTCTTCGAGGTCGCCGTGCAACATCTCGCGCAACACCGCGTCCTGCTCCGCGCCGGTGAGTAGTCGCGGCGGCGGATTGCCGTGCAGGTCGGCGTGCCGGCGCAGCACCGAGAACGCATAGGAGTGCAGCGTGCGCACCATCGGCTCGCGGCTCGCACCCGCGATCCCGGCGGCGGGCCCTAACTGGTGGGTGATCGCGTCGCGCAACGCGGCGGCGGCGTGCTTGGTGTGAGTGAGCACCAACACCGACTCCGGGTCCGCGCCGTCGACGATCCGCGCCGTCACCAGATCCACCAGCAACGCGGTCTTCCCCGTGCCGGGCCCGCCCATCACCTGCCACGGTCGCCAGCCGGGACGCGGCGGCGCGGGCTGGGCTTGCTCCGCGAACAGCGCGCGAACAGCCGCGCCCCAGGCTCGCGGCCGGGGCGTCCGCGTTGTCCGGCGCACAAGTCGCACCGAGCTATCCGATCGCACCACATCGGCTATTGCAACAGACCCCTCCGACACTCCGGCGCACCCCTACCGACCAGGCACGCTGCGAGACCGCGTCCGACCGGCCAGAATGGCAGTCGTGTCGCCTCTTCATGTGTACCGTTTCGGCCCCGCCGACGGTCCCGTCGTCCTCGCCCTGCACGGTCTCACCGGTCACGGCAACCGTTGGGAAACCCTGGCCACCCAGCACCTGCCGCAGGCCCGGATCATCGCTCCCGACCTGCGCGGACACGGCCGTTCCAGCTCGCTGCCGCCGTGGGATCTGGAAACGATCGTCGCCGACCTCGCGGACCTGCTGCGCGCCGAGACCGACGGCCCGGTCGTGGTGGTCGGCCACTCGTTCGGCGGTGCCACCGCGATCCACCTCGCCCGGCGACATCCCGACCTCGTGCGTGCGCTGGTGCTGCTGGATCCCGCGATCGGTATCGACGCGAAGCTGATCGAACAGGTCGCGCAGGCCAACCTCGCCTCCCCCGATTACACCGATCTCGCCGAGGCGCGTTCGGACAAGCAGGTGAGCGCGTGGGGCCCCGACGAGGTCGATCCCGAGGTGCTGGAACGGGAGCTGGCCGAGCACCTGGTGCCCACCGAGGGCGGTCGGGTCGGCTGGCGGATCTTCCAGCCCGCGATCACCTCGTACTGGGGTCAGCTGGCCCGCCCGTTCGTGCTGCCGCCCGCCGACCTGCCGACCGTGCTGGTCCGCGCGGCCAAGGTGCAGCCGCCGTATGTGACGCCGGAGTTCCTGGCCGCGCTCGCCGACCACCTCGACGATTTCACCGCGCAGGTGTGGGACTGCGATCACATGGTCGCCCAGGCCCGCCCCGCCGAGACCGCCGCGCTGATCGCCGGGGTGCTGTAGCCCGATGGCGGCCACCACCGAGGAACAGGTCGAGAAGGTCCGCGAACTCGTCGCCGCGATTCCGGCCGGTCGCGTGGCCACCTACGGCGATATCGCCGCGGCGGCGGGGCTGTCCTCGGCGCGCACGGTCGGCTGGATCATGCGCACCGACTCCGCCGATCTGCCGTGGCACCGGGTGATCGGCGCGTCCGGTCGGCCCGCCGCGCATCTTGCTGCGCGTCAGTTGCGTCTGCTCGGCGAGGAAGGTGTTCCGATCGTCGATGGTCGCGTCGTTTTGCGCACGGCCAGGCTCTGACTCTTCGGCGCATTCTGGAGACCTCCCCCGCCGAGCACGAGTGGGTGCAGGGGACGGTCGTTCCATCGAGCGGCAGTGAGATCGTTGCCGGTCTGTCGACGACCTCGCTGCCGATGACACGTTCGATATGGACGAAATCCGGGCTGATCTGCCACCGCGACTACCATGCAGTCGTGCCGATCAACCGATGCCGAATCAGCCGATGACCGCCGCCGATGCGATCGTGCTCGCGGGTGGGCGGGCCAGCCGGATGGGCGGGGTGGACAAACCCGCGATCGTGATCGGGGGGCGGTCGATGCTCGACGCGGCCCTGGCGTCGGTGCACGACTGCACACGGGTCGTGGTGGTCGGACCGCATCGCCCCGAACTGGATTCACGTTTCCTACAGGCTCGCGAGGTACCGCCGGGTTCGGGCCCGGTCGCCGCGATCGGCAGTGGACTGAGCGCGCTCGACGCCACCAACTCGTGGATCGTCGTGCTCGCCGCGGACATGCCGTTCCTGACCGAGGCCACGGTGATCGAATTGCTGCGCGAGGCAACGGAATCCACCGCTGATGCCGTCTTCGCCATCGACGCCGACGGTCGCCCACAGTATCTCGTCGGAGTGTGGCGGCACAGTGCGCTGGAAGCCGCACTGGCAGGGCTGGATTCGCTGGTGAATCAGCCGATGAAAGCCATCGTTCCCGCGCACACCGCCCTGATCGAGCTGCCCGACATCGCCGATTGCGACACCGAGGAAGAGGTTCGCCTCGCCCGCGAAACGCTCGCGACCACCCGCGCGTCAGCCCGCCTCGACCTCACCGAAGCACGCGAGCACATCGCCTCCGGCACAACATCTTTGGCACCGCACGAGGCGGAACTTGCCGACGTCCCCGGCGCCGCACTGGCCGCACCGATCACCGCCGCGGGCGCACTGCCCCGCTTCGATGTCTCCGCGATGGACGGCTACGCGGTCTGCGGCGACGGCCCGTGGCAACTACGACGCGACATCGGATTCGCCGGCGGCGCAAGGCCTGCCGGGTTACTCCTCGGCGAAGCAGTACGCATCGCGACCGGCGCGCACGTCCCCGACGGCACCACCTCGGTCCTGCGCGACGAGTTCGCCACCATCACCGGCGACGAACTGACGCGCCTGCCGGACACCCCGATCCGCGGTGACGTGCGAAAAAGCGGTGAGGACAGGATGATCGGCGACCTCGTTGCCCCCGCGGGCACCCGAGTCACCGCCGCCCTCCGCTCGGCCGCGGCCTCGGTGGAAGTCACCACCGCCTCGGTCCGCGGACCCGTGCGCGCACGAATCATCATGACCGGCGACGAGATTCGCAGTACCGGCCCCCTGCAAACCGGCCAGACCCGCGACTCGATCGGGCCCGTCCTCCCAGACCTGTTGGCCGGGTGCGGCGTTCGCGTAGTAGACCGAGTCCACCTCCGCGACACCGCCAACAGCTTCGACGACATGCTCACCGACACCGAGGGTGTCGACCTGCTGGTAGTAGTGGGCGCCACCGGCGGCGGCGCCGCGGACCAACTCCGCACCGCCCTCGCCCGAGCCGAAGCCCGCATCCTGGTCCCCCGCCTGGCCCTCCGCCCCGGCGGTTCCACCGTGGTAGCCGAACTCCCCACCGGCCCAACAATTCTGGGCCTACCAGGCAACCCCTTCGCCGCCATCGCCGTCCTGCTAGCCCTCACCCCCGCCATCGTCGCAGCCCGCACCGCCTCCCCCCTCCCCCGAACAATCCTGGCCCCCCTCCACAACGCCGCCGACATCACCGCCCCCGTCACCCGCATCACCCCCGCCCAACACGCCCCCCAAGGTGGCTACCTCGGCGACCCCACCATCCGCACCGCCCACCTGGCAGGCCTCATCAACCGAGACGGCCTGGTCATCGTCCCCCCGAACGCCACCAACGGAGACCTGGTCGAGTTCCTCCCGATCCCCTCCTGACTAAACTAAGATTCAATCTTAGTAAGATCTGATCTTAGTAAGATTCCATCTCAGTTAGGTGCCTGCATGGAGTTCACCGGCCGAACCAGAGATCTCGAGCTCATCGCGCATCAACTCCGCTTGGTCACCGACGGTGCGGCAGGCACACCCGGTCGCGCAGTCATCGTCACCGGCCGCCGCCGCGTGGGTAAATCACGCCTCATCCAGGAGTTCTGCGACCGGGCCGACGTCCCGTACACCGTGTTCCAGGCGACCCGCGGCCGCAATCCCAGCGCGGAGCGGGCCGATTTCGTCGAGACCGCCAGCCGTATGGGCTCCCCGGGCGCGGACCTGATCCGCGGGCTGTCGGCCACCGACTGGAACCAGGCTCTCCGGGCACTGGCCGTCGCCGTTCCGGACGATCGACCATCGATTGCCGTCATCGATGAAGTGCCGTGGCTTGTCGAGCAGGACCGCGAGTTCGAGGGCGCGCTGCAGACGGTCTGGGATCGGGACCTGTCCAACAAACCGGTGTTGCTGATCCTGGTCGGCAGTGATATCTCGGTCATGGAGGCACTCGGTGCCCGCGATCGCCCGTTCTTCGGCCGCGCGACCAAGATGACGGTCGAACCGCTCGATGTCGCGGACGTGCAAACCATGACCGGCCTCGACGCAGCCGCCGCCATCGACGCCCGCCTCATCACCGGCGGCTTCCCGCAGATCCTGACCTCATGGCGACCGGGCATGGACCGCCTGGACTTCCTACGCGAATCCACCGCCGACCCCCTGTCCCCGCTGTTGGTCGCAGGCGAACTATCGCTACTGGGCGAGTTCCCCGAAGGCACCCGTTCCCGCGCGGTCCTGCAGGCAATCGGCAGCGGCGAACGCACCTTCAGCACCATCGCCGCGCAGGCAGGCTCCCAGGGCGACCTCCCGGCCGGCACCCTCAACCCCCTGCTGAAAACGTTGCAGGACAAGCGAATCGTCGCGGCCGACTATCCGGTATCGACCGTCGCCGATACGAAGAACAAGCGCTACCGAATCACCGACTCCTACTTGCGTTTCTGGCTCGCTTTCCTCGAACGCAGCCTGCCCCTCGTAGAACGCGGCCGCGGTGACTTGGCCCTGGCCCGCATCGAGCGATCCTGGACGTCCTGGCGCGGCCGCGCCGTCGAACCCCTCATTCGCGCATCCCTGCTGCGCCTGCTCCCCGACCAAAACTGGCCCGACACAGAAGAAGTCGGCGGCTGGTGGAACCGCACCAACACCCCCGAGGTAGACCTGATCGGCACCGACCGATCCCCCGTCGCGAAATCCATTCACTTCGTCGGCTCGATCAAATGGCTGGAAAACCACCCTTTCGACCGCCACGATTACGACGCCCTCTCTCGATCACTGCTAGCCATTCCCGGCACCGATCCGGATACCGCTTTGGTGGCGGTATCCCGTTGCGGAATAACCCCCGATGCCGGTGTCGCGCAGTGGTGGGGACCGGACGAACTGGTTTCCGCCTGGCGACGGCCGTGACAATTCAACAATTGCCGGACACGCCGCATATGCGCTGGTAGTTGGCCTATTTACTGCTCAGCTCTACCCTTGCGGCGTAATGGTGCCTATCGTGGGAGAAGTCAGGCGTGGGACGCCCCGCACGCGAGGTGGATTGCGTCGGACAGTGCGTTGAAGGCTTTATCCCTTTATCCCTCGGAAAGGACCGTGTGGAGATGGCTGATAAGTCGAAGAAGGCGCCGAAGAAGATGCCCAAGCAGATGCCGCGCCAGCAGCAGGAGCAGCGGCAGGAGCAGGGGCAGCAGGACTCGCAGGGTTCCACGCGAGCAGGTCAGGATGATCGGCGTGATCAGCAGCGCCGCCCCGGCCATCACTGATAGTCGTGTGTCGACGAGCCGCCGGTGTCATGACCGGCGGCTCGTCCACGTCATGCCCCGACTCGCTGTGGCGCGGCTGCCGCGGATCCGGCCCGCCCGCGTCGCGCCGTCGACGGATCGGGAGCGGGCACCGCGTCGAGCAGGCGGCGGGTGTACTCCTGAGCCGGTGCGGCGAATACCGCGCGGACCTCGCCGGTTTCGACGATCCGGCCCTGCCGCAGCACCACAACCCGGTCGGCGACCTGGTGCACCACGGCCAGATCGTGACTGATGAACAGGCTGGCGAAGCCGTATTCGGCGCGTAGGTCGGCGAACAGGTCCAGGACCTGCGCCTGCACGGAGACGTCGAGCGCGCTGGTGGGCTCATCGGCTACCAGCAGTCGCGGTGCCAAGGCCAGTGCGCGAGCCAACGCCACCCGCTGACGCTGTCCGCCGGACAATTCGCTCGGCCGACGCTGCGCGTAATCCCTTGGTAGACGGACCGATTCGAGTAGACCCTCGACCTTGGACCGCAGCAACGCACCCGACGCGGCCCGGTGCACCTGCAACGGTTCGCCGATCGAGTCCGCGACGCTGCGTCGCGGGTCGAGCGAGGCGCCGACATCCTGATGCACCAGTGCGACATGCTTGCGCAGTCCGCGCAGATCCCGTCGCGACAACCCCGTCAGCGAAACGCCTTGCAGGGCGATATGTCCCGCGGTGATCGGCACGATGCCGAGGGCCGCACGGCCCAGAGTGCTTTTGCCGGAACCGGATTCACCGACCACGCCGAGGACCTCACGCGGGCCGAGGGTGAGCGAGACGTCTGCAAGCGCGGCGAAGGACGTGCCGCCGTGCCGTGCCGGATACACCACCGATACTTCGTCGATGCGCAAAACGTCGCGGTACTCGGGTTCGATTGTGCCGCCGCCCTTTTCGGCTACAACCGCGGGTGCGCGCGTGACTACTCCGCGCAGGATCCGACGGACCGCAGTTTCCGGGACGAGCGTTTCGGAATCACTCCCCGAGTCCGCGGCCTCGCGAACACCACCCGCCTCGTCGGCATCGACATCTGCGTCGGCGGCAGCGGCTCCATCGACCTCGGCCGCTGCCTGCCCTTGGACCGCACCGACACCATTCACCGCACCCCGCGACGTCACCACAGGCAGACGCGGCACCGCGGCCAGCAGCGTACGGGTGTATTCCGCGCCCGGATCGGCGAACAATCCGAACACCGTCTGCTCCTCGACCACTTGCCCGTCCCGCAACACCACCACCCGATCGGCGATCTCCGCGACCACCCCGAGGTTGTGGGTGATGAACAGAATCGCCGCCCCACGCTCGCGTTGCAGCGCACGCAGCAGGTCGAGGATCTCGGCTTGGACGGTCACATCGAGCGCGGTGGTCGGCTCGTCGGCGATGAGCAGATCGGGTTCGCCCGACAGCGCCAGCGCGATGACGACGCGCTGTTTCTGACCACCGGACAGCTGATGTGGATACCAATCGAGGCGCTTCTCGGGTTCCGGAATGTCCACGGCGGCAAGCAGTTCGATGGCACGGGTGCGCGCCGCGGCCTTGTCGCTGACCCCGTGCGCCCGCAAGGCGGCCGCGAGCTGGGTGCCGATCTTCTGCACCGGGTTCAGCGCGGTCTGCGGCTCCTGAAACACCATGGCTGCCCTGGTGCCTCGCAACGCCCGCAACGCGGATTCGTCCGCACCGATGACCTCGGTGCCCGCGAGCCGGATGGATCCGGTCGCTCGCGCGGTCTCGGGCAACAGCCCGAGCACCGATCGCGCGGTGAGCGATTTCCCCGACCCGGATTCACCCACGAGCGCGACGACCTGGCCCCGCCGCACCCGCAGACTCACCCGGTCGACCACCGTCCTGTCCCCGAACGCGACCGTCAACTCCTCGATAGCGAGCACCAGGTCGTCGTCGTGTCGTGGCTGGTCGGTGTGTGCGCTCATGCCAGTCTCCTTGCCCGGCCCAATGCCTGAGCTATCAACAGAAATCCCAAGGTCAACGCCGATACCACGACCAACGGGCCGATGGCGATCCATGGATTGGCGTCGAGGTTGGCGATCGAGGCGGCGATCAGCGAGCCGAGCGAAGGTTGCGGCGCGACCACCCCGATCCCGATGAAACTCATCGCGCCCTCGATGAATACCGCGATCGACAACGACAGTGCGAATTGCACGGCCAGCGGCTCGATCACGTTGGGCAGCAAGTGCTTTCGCAATGTCCACCAGGTGTCTGCGCCGATGACCTCGGACGCTTCGACGAAGGGCTGTTCGCGCACGGTCAGCACCGCGGCCCGGATCTGGCGGCCGAACAGCGGGATCTCGGCGGCGATGATCACGATGACCACCGCGTGCCAGCCCGGTCCGGCGATGGCGGCCAGGGCGATACCGAGGATCAGCGTCGGAAACGCGAGGATCAGATCGAACAGTCGCTGCACGGTCACGTCCGCGATCGGATGAGCGGTGGCCACCAGGCCGATCAACGAGCCGATTGCCGCGCCGACCGGGACCGCGATCAGCACGATCAGCAGGTTGATCCTGATGCCGGCCAGCACCCGGGCGGCGACATCGCGGTTGAGGTGATCGGTGCCCAGCCAGTGTTGCGCGCTGGGCCCGAGCAGGTTGGCACCCGGAATCTGGGCGAGCGGGTCGTAGGAGCTGAGCAGTCCGGCGAACACCCCGGCCAACGCGACCACCGCGACCAGTAGCACTCCGGCCAAGCCCTGGCCGCGCCCGAGCGCGCGCAATGGGCTCCCGGCTGAAACCTTCTGTGCGACAGACGATGTACCGATTGTCGGTGTCCGGGTCATGCTCGTCCTCCGATCCGGATCCGCGGGTCCAACCAGGCATGGGCGATGTCGGTGATCAGCTGGATCAGCACGAACACCGCCACCGACAGCAGCAACAGCACCTGCACGAGCGGGTAGTCGCGACGGCTGATGCCCTGTTCGATGAGCTGTCCGATTCCCGGCCACACGAACACCGCCTCCACCAGCACGGCGCCGCCGAGCAGGTGACCGGTCTGCAGGCCGAGCACCGTGAGCATGGTCGGCAGCGCGTTGCGCAACGCGCCGCGGGTGACGATCTCGCGATGCGGCACGCCCAGCGAACGTGCCGTCAGCACATAGGGTTTGGTGAGTTCGGTGCGCAGCGCTTCGGTGAGGAAGCGAGTCAGCGCAGCGGCTACCGGCAGCGCCAGGCAGATCGCGGGCAGCAGCAGATACTGCACCGCGATGTCGGGGCGCGCGATGAACCCGTCCGGCGGCACGCCACCGGCGGGCAGCACCGGAAGGGCGACCGCGAACACCAACACCAACAGCGGCCCGACCACGAACGTCGGCAGCGCGACCGCGATCGTGTTCGCCGCGGCCACGACCGTGCTGAGCCAGCGATTCGGCCACAGCACCGAGACGACCGACACCGACACGCTCAGCACCACGGCCTGCAGCAGCGCGGTGCCGGTGAGCGCGAGGGTGTTGCTCAGCCCCCGCCCGACCAGCTCGGCGATCTCGCCGCCGATCATGTACGACCGGCCGAGATCGAGGGTGAACACGTCGGCGAGCCAGCTCAGGTATTGCACGGGGATCGAACGGTCGAGGCCGAGCTGATGCCGGATCGCGGCGATCGAGTCCGGCGTCGCGTCGTTGCCGGCCAGGATGGTCGCCGGGTCGCCGGGGACCAGCCGCAGCAGCAGGAAGATCAGCACCGACGCCGCGAACAACACCACCAGCGCCGACGGCAGCCGGCGCAGCAGGTACCCGGTCATGACAGGAAGGTGTCGGTGAACACGGCTTCGCGGCGCTTGGTCCAGCTCAGACCGTGCACCTTGCCCGCGGCCGAGTACTGCAGGTAGCGCACCCCGATCTCGATGAGGAACAGCCCTTCCAGCAGCTGGTCGGTGAGCGCCTGGTAGGTGCGCTCGGCGTCGGGGCCGGTGCCTCGAGGCTGGCGCCACGCCGCGTCGGCGGCGGCGAGATAGGCGGGCGAGTCATAGCGCGAGGAGTTGCGTCGCGCGTTGAACGGATAGGCGCTCGCGGTCAGCGTCGACGGCACGAACTGGGCCCACGAGTGGTCGGTGATCCACAGCGCGCGGAACTGCTGACCGGTGAGCTGCTTGACGAAGGTGGCGGCGTCGACCGGGTCGAGCTCGGTCTCGATACCGATCTCGGCGAGGTTGGCCTGCACGATCTGCGCGGTCGCGCCGTAGCCGGGCGGGAAGGTCAGCGGTAGCTTCGGCGGCTTGGGGCCTTGGCCCAGCAGCTCCTTCGCCTTGGCGACATTGCGGGTGTACTTGGTGTTGCGGGTCTCGTCGTAGGCGGGAGAACCCTTGGGCCACGGCACATTCAGCGGATAGCCCGCACCGCGGAAGACCTCGGCGACGATCCGTTCCCGATCCAGCGCGAAGGCGATAGCCTGACGGACCCGAACATCGGCCAGCGCGGGTTCGGTCACATTGACCCCCACGTAGGTCTGCAGTTCGGCGCCCTCGAGGTTGACCACCTGGTAGCCGTCCTTGCCGAGATTCTCGGCGTCGCGGTAGTCCAGATCGATGGCCGCGGCGACCTGGCCGGATTTCAGCGCGTTCAACTGCGCCTGCCGGTCGGTGATGACGGTGAGTTCGACGCGATCGAGGTAGGGCCGATCCGGCACGTGGTAGGCCGGGTTCTTCTCGAAGATCAACTGCGAATTGGGCACTCGCCGCACATATTTGAACGGACCGGTGCCGATATAGGTGTCGCCGGTACCGAGCTGGTCGATGGTCTCGCTGTCCAGGATCGGGACCGTGTCGAGCAGGTCGAAGATGTTGTTGACCGGGTTGTCCAGGGTCAGCACGATGCGGGTGGGCGAGACGATGTCGAAGCCGGTCACCGCGGCGGCGGTGCTGCGCAGCTGACCCGACCACTTGGCGTCGGCATAGGTGCGCAGGGAGAACTCGACATCTTTGGCGGTGAACGGGCGACCGGAGTGGAAGGTGACGTCGTCACGCAGGTCGAGGCTGATCGAGCGGGCGTCGGGTGCCAACTGCCACGATTTCGCCAGCAGCGGTTGGGGTTCCAGCTTGTCGTTGGGGTAGCGGATCAACGACTCGTAGACCAGACCGACGACCGACGAGACCGCGGTGGTGGTGTTGGTGAGGATGTTCGCGGGGACCAGGTCGGCGTTGATGGCCACCTTCAAGGTGCCACCGCGCACCGGTGTCGCATCGTCGCCCCCACCTTTTTGCTCCGACACCGCCGAGGTGCACGCAGCCAATGCCGCACCGCCGAAAATAGCCGCCGCGGCAATACCGCTGGTGCGTAGGAAGTTACGACGGTCGAGGCCGCCACGAGTAGAGCTCATCACGGCAGTGACGCTAACAAGTCGCGGCGTAGCGGTCACCGATTCGACGCAGCGTGCACTTAACCCTGGTGACCAGCGGATATGTCGCCTTTACTGCGACCATGCCTGTTCCATCTCATGCTCGCGGTTACGAATCCTTCGGCGGCTCGGTCGGTCGCACATCCGAAGGATCCACGCCCGAATGGACCTACCCGCCGACCGCGCCCGCCGGTGCGCCCAACATTGTCGTGGTGCTCGTGGACGACATGGGTTACAGCGATATCGGGCCGTTCGGTTCGGAGATCGAGACCCCGACACTGGATCGACTTGCGGCGCACGGTGTTCGACTGTCGAACTATCACACGACCCCGCTGTGCTCGCCCTCGCGTGCGGCGCTGCTGACCGGAATCAATTCGCACCGTGCGGGTTTCGGGTTCGTCGCCAATGCCGATCCCGGATACCCCGGTCTGCGGCTGGAACTGGCCGATGATGTGCTCACATTGCCGGAGATCTTGCGCGACAACGGCTATGCCACCTATGCCGTGGGCAAGTGGCATCTGGTGCGCGATGCCACGATGAACCCGTCAGCGAATCGGGACTCCTGGCCGACGCAACGTGGGTTCGACCGTTACTACGGGTCGCTGGAGGGTTTGAACTCCTTCTACTACCCCAATCAGCTGGTGTCGGACAGTTCGGTGGTCGATGTCGAGGAGTATCCCGAGGGCTATTACCTCACCGACGATCTCACCGACAAGGCCCTGTCGTACATCAAGGACCTGCGCGCGCACGATGCCGAGAAGCCGTTCTTCCTGTACTTCGCCCATGTGGCGATGCACGGTCCACTGCAGGCCAAGGCGCAGGATCAGGCCAAGTATCGCGGGCGCTACGCCGATGGGTGGGATGAGGTGCGCAGGCGTCGCTTCGCGCAACAGTTGGCGCAGGGACTGTTTCCGCCGGGTACGCAGCAGAAGCCGCGCAATACCGAGCCGGGTTATGAAGCGGCGGAATGGGATTCGCTGACCGATGACGAGCAGCGGCGGTATGCCAAGTACATGGAGGTGTACGCGGGCATGGTCGACAGCATCGACCAGAGCGTGGGCCGCATCGTGGATCTGCTCGAGGACCTCGGCGAACTCGACAACACCATCATCGTGTTCACGTCCGACAACGGTGGCACGGCCGAAGGTGGGCCGGAGGGCACGCGGTCGTACTTCGCCGCGTTCCCTCAGGTGGATGATCCCGAATGGATCAGCGACATCCCGGTCGACGAGGAGTTGATCGGCACCGCGAAGCTGGGGGTGCACTATCCGCGTGGGTGGGGGCAGGCGTCGAATACGCCGTTCCGGTTCTACAAGGGGCAGACGTTCGCCGGTGGGGTTCGGGTGCCGCTGGTGGTGTCGTGGCCGAAAGGGTTGCCGCGCACCGAGGCTGACGCCGGAATCCGTCACGAGTACGCGTATGTCACCGATCTCGCGCCGACGCTGCTCGAACTCGCGGGCTTGAACCGGCCGACCGTGCGTAATGGTCTGCCTGCCAAGGATTTCGACGGTGTCTCCGCCGCCGCGCTGCTGCGTGATCCCGCCGCGCCGACCCTGCACACCGAGCAGTATTCGGAGATGACCGGCCACCGTGGGTTCTACCGCGACGGGTGGAAGTTGCTGTCGTTGCACGAGGACGGAGATGCGCTCGACGCACCGAACTGGCAACTGTTCGACGTGCGCGCCGATCCCACGGAGCTGCACGATCTTTCGGCGCAGTTTCCGGAGAAAGCTGCCGAGCTGGCCGCCGCTTGGGACGAATCTGCTTGGGCCAACACGGTTTTCCCACTGCTCACCCGCGCCGACCTTTTCCGTCGCCGCCCGGAGGAAGCTCGGTTCGCCGCCCCGGTTCGGCTGCTGCCCGGCACGCCCACCCTCGAGCGCTACCGCTCGCAACGGCTGATCGCCTACCGCGACTTCACCATTACCGCAGACCTCACCGGCACACGTTCCGCCAGCTCGTCCGACATCCGCAGCCCGCACATCGCCTCACCGCCCAGCGACAACGGTCCAACGCCGGTAGTCGCAGCTCAGGAGGGCTATCGACCCGGCGACGAAGGTGTACTGGTCGCACACGGCGATCCGCTGGGCGGGTACGTGCTGTACGTCGAGGACGGGGAGGTGGTGCTCGGCGTGAACAGCTACGGCCGGTACGCGTCGGTCGGGGTGCCGCTGCCTCTCGGCACGCGCGAGATCAGGGTGCGTGCCACGGTCGCGCCGCACCTGCGCTGGGACTTCACCATCGAGGTCGACGGCACGCCGCTGGCCGAACTCACCGATCAGGTGCAACTGGTCGGGATGGCGCCGTGGACCGGGATCTCGGTGGGCGTCGACGCACGCGGCCCGGTCTCGTGGGATCTGCGCGAACGCCGGGGGCCGTTCCGCTACACCGGCGCGCTGCGGGCGATCACCTACACGCCCGGACCGATCCGGGTCCCGCAGCGCACGATCGACGCGGTGGAGCGCGAGGCCGAGTACGCCGCGGAATGACCGATCGCGATCCGACCGGCGTAATCACGCACAACGACGCTTTCCAGTCAGAAAACTGACTGAGAACGTGCGAATTGCGTGATTACGCCGGTTGCCACGGGACTCGCCGTGCGCGAACAGCACGTGCTCAGCGCAGCCCCCCGGCACACCACGATGACCAGGTCGGATACCGTCTACCAGCCAGAATTACCGCGCAGTGAGGACCTCCGATGGACGACAGTTCCCTGATCTGGGACGACGGTGCGCTCGTGACCATCGACCAGCGCGGACTGCCGCACGAGGTCCGCGAACTGCGCCTGCGCACCGTCGACGAGATCATCGACGCGATCACCACCCTCGCCATCCGCGGGGCGCCGGCGATCGGCATCGCGGGGGCGTTCGGCGTGGTCATCGCGACCAGGGCCCATACGCGCGATGACGCAGCGGATCCGACCAACGCGATGCCCCACGTGGCCGCGGTCCACGCCGAGGCCGATCGGATTGCCGCGGCTCGACCGACGGCGGTCAACCTCGCGTGGGCCGTCGACCGGGTGCGCGCCCGGATCGCCGAGGGTGCCGACGCGGTGCTGGCCGAGACCCTGGACATGCTCGCCGAGGACGGGCGAGTCAACCTCGCCGCCGCCACCCACGCCGCCGACCTGGTGCAACAGCTGTGCGGCGACCGCCCGTTGCGCCTGCTCACCCACTGCAACACCGGCCGCCTGGCCACCAGCGCGGTCGGCACCGCGATCGGCGCGATCCGGGTGCTGCACCAGCGCGGTGCCGTCGAGGACGTGCTGGTCGACGAGACCCGCCCGCTGCTGCAGGGCGCCCGACTCACCGCGTGGGAGTTGGCCGAAGCAGGCATCCCGCATCGACTGACCATCGACTCCGCCGCCGCCTGGGCGATGGCGACCGGCCAGGTCGACGCGGTGCTGGTCGGCGCGGATCGGATCACCGCCAACGGCGACGTCGCCAACAAGATCGGCACGTTCGCGCTGGCGCTGGCCGCCCGCCACCACGGCATTCCGTTCATCGTGGTCGCGCCCGAGTCCACCCGCGACACCGCGATGGCGACCGGCGCGCAGATCGTGGTGGAACAGCGCGCGGCCGCCGAGGTCACCGGGTTCGGCGGGGTCGAGACCGCACCGGCAGGCACCGCGGTATTCAACCCGGCCTTCGACGTGACACCGACCGAGCTGGTGACGGCCGTTGTCACGGAAAACGGTGTGGTGTACCGGAATTCGGATGTCAGCGCCGAACAGCGTTTCACCGAGCAAGGGCAGGCGATCGCCGCTACCGCACGCCAACTGTATGGGCGCGGCTGGATGCCCGGCACCGCGGGCAATATCTCGGTGCGCATCGACGACGATGCCCTCATCACCGCCAGCGGATTGTCCAAAGGTGAACTGAGCGAACGCGATACGGTGCTCGTTTCCATCGAGGACACCACCGCACGCCCCGGGCAAAGCCGGAAACCCTCCGCGGAGACCAGCATTCACACCGCCGTCTACCGCACTCGCCCCGCAGGCGCGGTCGTGCACGTCCACTCCCCCTTCGCCACCACCCTCGCTACGACCGCCGCACAAGATTCAGTAACCACCTTGCGCATCAACGGTTTCGAACTACTCAAAGGCTTCGGCCTGGCCGACCCGTCGACGCTCGAGATCCCGGTCTTCCCGAACTGGCCGCACGTCCCCCGCATCGGCACCGACATCGAGACCTACCTGCGCGAAAACCCTGACGCCCCACCGATTCTGTTCATCACCGCCCACGGGATCACCACCTGGGGCGACACTCTGGCTCAGGCGCGCGACCGCGCCGAATGCCTGGAAGCCCTGTGCGAGTTGATCACCCGCACCGGCCGCACGCACGCCTCGCCTCTCGAGATCGGATCACGATGACCCTGCTGCAAGTGATGGCCGCCGACAACGCCGCGAACGTCCGCGTGCGCACCACCGACCCCACCGAGATCGCCGCCGAGCTGGCCCGACACGGCATCGCCTACTCGCACTGGGACGTGCTGCCCGACGCCGCCACCACCGATTCCGACACCCTGCTCGCGCACTACGCCCCGCGGATCGCCGAGCTCAACGCGTCGGGCCGGTACCGGCACATCGACGTCGCGCGCATCCACCCCGACGACACCGACCCGGACTGGCCGACCACCGCCGCGGGCGCGCGCGCCAAATTCCTCGACGAACACCGCCACGCCGAAGACGAGGTCCGCTTCTTCGCCGCCGGTCGAGGCTGCTTCTACCTGCACGTAGACGACGCCGTCCTGGCGACGGTCTGCGAAGCGGGCGACCTGCTCTCGGTCCCCGCGGGCACCCTGCACTGGTTCGACATGGGCACCCGCCCCGATTTCATCGCCCTGCGTTTCTTCGAGGAAGCCGACGGCTGGATCGGCGACTTCACCGGGGACAAGATCAGCGCCGGCTTCCCGACCCTCGACGAGCTGCTCGCATGATCCGCGCCATCGTCGTGGACATCGAGGGCACCACCAGCCCCACCGACGCCGTCCGCACCGACCTCTACGGCTACACCGAACAGCACCTACCCCAGTGGCTGGCCGAAAACGCCGACGGCGCAGCACAATCGGTCATCGCCACCACCCGCGAACTGGCCGAAGAACCCACCGCCGACACCGTCCGAATAGCCGAAATCCTCACCAGCTGGCTACATTCCGACATCAAAGCCGAACCGTTGAAGGCCGCCCAGGGAGCAATCTGCGCCCAAGGTTTCCGAGCAGGTGCCCTGCACGGCCGCTTCTTCGAAGACGTCCCCCCCGCCCTGAAAACCTGGCACACCCAAGGCCTGCACCTCTATGTCTACTCCTCGGGTTCCGAACGCAATCAACGAGATTGGTTCACCTACGCCGAACCCGGCGACCTCTCCGGGCTGATCGAAGACCACTTCGACCTGGTCACCGCGGGCCCCAAACGCGACCCCAAGTCCTACGACCGCATCGCCGAACGCATCGCCACCCCGCCGGAGCACATCCTGTTCCTGTCCGACCACCCCGACGAACTCGACGCCGCGGTCGCCGCAGGCTGGCAGGTAGTCGGCGTCCGACGCCCCGGCGAGCCCAACCCGGCACGCCCGCCCCACCACTGGGTGAGCACGTTCGCCGACGTCGAGATGACCGTTTAGTCTGCTTCCATGAACGACCAGGGGCAAAGCCTCGAATCCGCCCCGCAACCGACGAATCCGCCGACCACAGCGCAGCCCGACATCGACCCATTCACCCAGCCCGCACCCGAGATCCCGGGCCTCGACGTCCCCGACGCGACCGTCGCGTTGACGCCGGACACAGCGGCACAACTCGCCCGCCACAATGCTCTCCGGGCGGCGCCACGATTCATCGGGATCTTCCTCGCGATCGCAGTGCCGGCCTGCACGATCGCGCTGCTCTGGTTGAACCTGCCCTGGAAAACGATCGTGATGTTTCAGGGTGCGATCGTCGCGTATGTACTGGTCATCACGTACTTTTCGCTCCATCGACAGTTCCGGAGCGTGTCGCGGTCCGATGTCACGACGGGCAGTTGCGCCATCACGCTCGGCGCCGACGCACTCGACTTGGCGGAGAGTGCGTCGCGCACCCGTATCGGCTACGACCGTCTGCGATCCGTCACGGCTGCGCGCCACGTCGTCACCCTGAGTTTCGACAACCGGCACGTCGCCCTACCGCGGGCGCTGTTCCCCGACGCGCTGCTCGCGCGACTACGTCGGCTCATCGACTCCGAGCCCACAGACGTCCCGGCCCCGCTGCCACCGCTTCCTCGACTCCCCCACCCGCAAGTCCACACGGTGATCGCCGCCGATACCGCACACCGACTAACCGTCGCTCGCCGCCTGCAGCCGTGGCGGCGAGCGTGGACTCCGGTCGCCCTCGCCTTCATGCTGGCGGAGGCCGGTGTGCTCGGCGCACTGGAATACGGAGTCCGCGGTGCGCTGACGGCGTTGGTGGTCGCATCCCTGTGCGGGTTGACGATTCGGTTTTGGATGCGTCATCCGTCGGACAACGCCTTGCGCCAGTACCAAGGAATGCTGCCGGTAGCGAGCGGGCTGGCGGCGCAGTTCGGCACTGACGCGGTCGTGCTGGCCGGGCACACCTTCCAACTGCGCGTGCCGTATTCGCTGGTCACCAAGGTGGTCCTGCACGCAGACTGTTCGGTCGTGCACTACGGCGCCGCACCGATGGTCCTGCCGAGAGCGTTGTTTCCGCCAGAAGTCCTTCCCCGCTTGCGCGACCTCGGCGTTACCCTCGTCGAGCGGTAGGCCTCGCCGAGGTCCGGGGTCGACCGGACCTCGACGATCAACGATCAGGACGAGACCGACTCCTTGTCCCGTTCGGACTCGGGCTGGTAGGTCTCCCAGAACGTGGCGTTCGGGATGCCCAGCTTCTTGGAGTTGAAGACCGGGTCCTTCCCTTCCTTCTTCTGGCGTTCGAAATCGCGCAGGGCCTTGAAGGCGGGCTGCTGGATGATCAGGATGCCGATGATGTTGAGCCACGCCATCAGGCCGACGCCGACGTCGCCCAGTGCCCAGGCGTCGCTGGCGGTGGAGACCGCGCCCGCGGCGACCGAGGTCAGGATCAGGGCCTGTAGGACCAGGGTGGTGTTGCTGCCGACGGTGCCGCGCAGGAACGGGACGGGGGTGGCGGCCTTCTTGCCGAGCAGGAATCGGACGTTGGTGTCGGCCATGTAGTAGTAGGCGATGATCGTGGTCAGGCAGAAGAACGCCAGCGAGATCGCGACGAAGGTGGAACCGAAGCCGCCCCAGAGGGTGTCGACCGCGGTTTGCGCGTAGGCGGGGCCCACGGCGACGTCGGACGGGAGCGCGCCGCCGTCGTGCAGGATCGCGCCGTCGGCGGATTCACCGTCGAAGACCCGGTAGGCGCCGGTGGACAGGATCAGGAAACCGGTGGCGGTGCACACGAACAGGGTGTCGATGTACACGGCGAAGGCCTGGACCAGGCCCTGCTTGGCGGGGTGCGAGACCTCGGCGGCGGCCGCGGAGTGCGGGCCGGTGCCCTGGCCTGCCTCGTTGGAGTAGACGCCACGCTTGACGCCCCACATCACCGCGGAGCCCACGATCGCGCCGAACGCGGAGTCGAGGCCGAGCGCGCTACGGAAGATCAGGGAGAGGATTTCCGGAATCTGGCCCGCGTTGGCGAACACGATCACCATGGCGATCAGGATGTAGGCCACGGCCATGAACGGCACGACCACCGACGCGAACGCGGCGATGCGCTTCACGCCGCCGATGATCACGAAGGCGAGCACGATCACGGTGCCCACGGCGATGACCCACTCCGACAGGCCCCAGGCCTGGTGCATCGCGGCGGTCATCGAGTTGGACTGCACACTGGGCATCAGCAGACCACAGGCCAGCACGGTGACCGCGGCGAACAGCACGCCGTACACCTTGAACAGCGGCGCGGCCTTGGTGTGTGCCATGGCTTTGCTGAAGTAGTACGCGGGGCCGCCGCGGTACTCACCGGTGATGCTGTCGCGGGTCTTGTAGATCTGACCCAGCGTGCATTCGACGTAGGAAGTGGACGCGCCGAGGAACGCCACCACCCACATCCAGAACAGTGCGCCGGGGCCACCGAACGCGATCGCGGTCGCGACGCCGGCGATATTGCCGGTACCGATCCGGCCCGACAGCGACATGGCCAGTGCCTGGAACGACGAGACGCCGGAGCTGGACTTTTCCCCGTTGATCAGCAGCCGGATCATCTCCGGGATCTCGCGCAACTGCACGAATCTGGTCCGGATCGAGAAGTACAAACCTGCGGCCAAACACAGATAGATCAGCGAGTCACTCCAGATGTACCCGTTGATCGTGGTCAAGAACTCAGACACTTGTTTTTGCTCCCTAACGGTAACGCGGTCGGGAGACATAATCGCACGCCGAGTAACGGTCGGGTAGCTGTACCCGTTACGTTCTTGTTAGCGAAACTATTGATCACCCAGGATTCAACCCACGTGGGCGGCGACTGCGCCCAACCTGCCCCGCTGCATCGGAGCGAACACTCGCCGCGCGTGCACCGCGACCGGTGCGGTGGACCACGGCGCCAGGGTGGTGGTGAACATCAGCTCGCACCACGACAGCGCCGGGATCTCGCCCGCGCACAGGGTCGCGATCAGCGACAACTCGGTGTCGTGCCCCAACCACGAGGCCACCAGCCACGACGCGTCGAACCTGCCGAGGAATTCCTCGGCGTCCTCGGGCGGGCCGTGCGGGGTGTCGACGGTCAGGTGAACAACCGCGGCGACGGCGTGCCGCATCTTCGCGTCCATGCCGATCGCGTCGTGCAGCAACAAACCCTCCAGCGCCGCGCGGAGTTCGGTCCAGTGGTCCAGGGTAACGGTGTGCATGGCCGACCTTTCCTGCCCGAATTTCGGTACGTCTCCGATCTCATCGCCGATGAATGTATTTGTCCATAGCTGAACGCATTTCAGCAAACCCCTGTGAGGTACCCCCACTCGCCAGTGAATCCACCGAACCGGCGGTATCGCATTGTTGTCGGACTGTCGATTTTCCGCGGCCGAGTTTGTATGTTTCGACAATGCCCTTCGCGCACTCTGATTCGGTCGATATCCATTTCCGCACCGGCGACGTCGGTGGCCCCACCCTGCTGCTCGCGCACGGGTTCCTCATGGACCAATCCATGTTCGATCCCCTGCGAAGTGTCTTGGCGCACACCGACATCAACATTGTGACGTGGGATGCCCGCGGACACGGACGCACGGGATACGGCACCGACCCTCGTTTCGATTATTGGGATCTCGCCGAAGACGGTCTGCGGGTGTTGGATTCGCTGGGCATCGAGACCGCGATCGTCGGCGGCATGAGCCAGGGCGGATACGTCGCCTTGCGCATGGCGCTGCTCGCGCCGCAGCGAGTCACCGGATTGGCGCTGCTGGATACCGAAGCCGGTGCGTGCACCAGGGCCGACGAAAACTACTACGAGGATTTCTTCGACACCTGGTGCGGGACGGGCGAATTGGCGCCGCTGGCGGAGAATCTCGCACCGCAATTGATCGGCGGCGATGATCCGCGCGCCTGGCAGCCGTGGATCGACCGCTGGCTCGCCGGCGACCGGAGCGCGATCCGCCCGGCCGCCGACTGCCTGATCGGCCGCGACTGCGTGCTGGGGCGACTGGGCGAAATCACCGCTCCCGCACTGGTTCTGCGCGGCGAACACGACCACAACAGCACCGCCGACAAGTGCGCGCACCTGGCGGCGGGACTACACAACGCGGGTGCCGTGGTCACGGTGACCGGCGGCGGTCACGGATGCGCGCTGACCCACCCCGAGCAGGTGGGCGCGGCAGTGAAAGGCCTGGTGGCCCGGTGCGCGGAGCGGGCGGCGGCCTAGGCGGGGCCGCGCACGCCCAGGTAGTACTGGATGCGGCCGGGGTAGGCCACGGAATCCAGGCGGAACAGCTGGACGTCGACGGTGTAGTGCTCGCCGGTGTGCTGGTCACGCAGGCGCATGGCCGTGTGTTCGCGGCCGTAGGCGGTGTCGCCCGAGTCCCAGATACGGCGGAAGTCGCGGTACTGCGCCAACTCCTCGAGCAGTTCCGCGGCCCAGTCGCCGCCCGCCTGCTGACCGATCAGCCCGCGCAACCAGTTCACGGTGAGCGTGGATTCCTTCTCCCACTCGACCATCACCTCGCGCGACAGCGGGTTACCGAAGAACCACCGCAGAATATTCACATCGTCGATCAGGCCGGGAAACGCGCGAGCGTAGGTTTCGTTGCCTGTCAGCACATTCCAGCGAGTGTCGACGTAAGCCGCCAGATTGGGTTCCTGCAGTGTCAGGGTGCGACGCATGTCATCGGTGATTTCCGCACGCAAATCCTGCACCGAGGGATTGTCGATCGGGGCGAGTCCGGCCAGATCGAGCAGGTGTCTGCGTTCGATATCGCTGACCGGCGAAATGCGGTCCAGGTAGCGCACCAGCGCGTCGATCACCGCGCGTGTGGGCCGCTCACGGTCGCCGCTTTCCAAGTGGGTGATGTAGCTGGAACTCACTCCCGCGGCGAATGCCAACTTCTCCCGGGAAATATGCCGGTCGTCGCGCAGTCGCCGCAGCAATCCACCCAGTGTCGGCGGTCGCGGTGGACCGTCGGGTCCCTCGGACGAAGTTTTCGGTAGCACCCCTGCCCTCCCTGTCTGCATGACTTCATCCTGGATGACGCTTCAACCACGATCCAATAGCAAAACGGAAAAGATGCCGTTTCTTTATATTACCGAGCGTGAACATTGGGTAGTTAACGACAGGCAACTGTGCCGCCGGTCACCAATCATATTGACACAGAACGATATAGATCGATCTCGAATTCTATTGTTTTCGCCTCGACTACACTGCCCACCGCCGACGGCCGACACGATCCGGCCGCCCCACCATACTTGTGCGCGGCGTCACATCCGCGCTGTTCAGTGGGCACGCCAGGTGTGTAAACAAATGTAAACCGCGGGAGAACCCGTCGTTTCCGAAGCATCACCGTCGACCCGCCGAGCCGACCCGCGTCGTGGCCGTTCGCGCCGTTGCAGGCTCGTTCACGCTGGTGGGGCTCCGATCGTCGATGACGCTGGTCACCTCCCCCGTGACCAGTACATTTCGCCCACCTCACAGCTCACACGGGCCCGAATCCGGATGTGAAAAGTTCGTTTTGCCCACGACCTCGGCCTCCTTACTGTTTCCCCAACAGCCCGATTTCACAGCTCGAAGGGGGCGTCGTGGTTAATACGCGCACGCAAGGTCCGTCGCCCGATTTCGGCGACACACTGCTGAACCTCGGTAAGTACTTCCAGCGCGGCGAGGTGTCCGCGGACAACCGGTCGATCCACAAGGTCGGTGGTCGCGATGCCGACGAGTTCTACCGGGATCGCTGGTCGCACGACAAGGTGGTGCGCTCCACGCACGGGGTGAACTGCACGGGTTCGTGCTCGTGGAAGATCTACGTCAAGGACGGCGTGATCACCTGGGAGTCGCAGCAGACCGATTACCCGTCGGTGGGTTCGGACAAGCCCGAGTACGAGCCGCGCGGCTGCCCTCGCGGCGCCTCGTTCTCCTGGTACACCTACTCCCCCGCCCGGGTGCGCTACCCGTATGTGCGCGGGACGCTGCTGGACCTGTACCGCAAGGCCAAGGCCGAGCTCAAGGATCCGGTGCTGGCCTGGGAGTCGATCGTCGAGGATCCGGTCAAGGCCAAGGCCTACAAGACCGCGCGCGGCAAGGGCGGGTTCGTACGCGCCGAATGGTGGGAAGCCGCCGAGATCGCCGCTGCCGCACACGTTTACACGATCAAGCAGTACGGACCCGACCGGGTGGCCGGCTTCTCGCCGATCCCCGCGATGTCGATGGTCAGCCATGCCACCGGCGCGCGTTTCGTGTCGCTGATCGGCGGTTACATGCTGTCGTTCTACGACTGGTACGCCGACCTGCCGGTGGCCTCGCCGCAGGTGTTCGGTGATCAGACCGACGTGCCCGAGTCCGCGGACTGGTTCGACGCGGGTTACCTGATCATGTGGGGCTCCAATGTCCCGGTGACCCGGACCCCCGACGCGCACTACATGACCGAGGCGCGGTACCGCGGCCAGAAGGTCGTGGTGGTCTCCCCCGACTACGCCGACAACACCAAGTTCGCCGACGAGTGGGTGGCGGCGAACCCGGGAACCGATGCGGCACTGGCGATGTCGATGGGGCACGTGGTGCTCAAGGAGTTCTTCCTCGAGAAGCAGACTCCGATGTTCACCGACTACATCAAGTCCTACACCGACCTGCCGTACCTGATCTGCCTCGACGAGACGGCGGATCAAGAAGGCGCACTGCCCGGCAAGTTCCTCACCGCGGCCGATCTGGGCCACACCGACGAGAACGCCGAACACAAGCCGGTTCTGCTGGATCAGGACGGAAACCCGGTGGTGCCCAACGGTTCTCTGGGGCACCGGTTCAACGAGGCCGACGCGGGCAAGTGGAACCTCGACCTCGAGGGCATCGATCCGCTGCTGACCCTGCTCGGCCACACCGACGAGGCGCCTGCCACCATCGCGCTGCCCCGTTTCGACACCGATGTCGCCGGGTCGATCCTGCGTGGTGTGCCGACGAAAACCGTTGCGGGCAAACGTGTCACGACGGTATTCGACTTGCTGCTTGCGCAGTACGGCCTGGGCCGTGACGGGCTGCCGGGTGAGTGGGCCAAGGGTTACGACGACGCGGACTCCCCGTACACCCCGGCGTGGCAGGAGCGCATCACCGGCGTTCCGGCCGTGCAGGCCGCGCGCATCGGACGCGAATTCGCTGACAACGCAGAGCGTTCCGGCGGTCGCTCGATGATTCTGATGGGCGCGGGCACCAACCACTGGTTCCACTCCGATCAGATCTACCGTGCCTTCTTCACACTGACGCTGCTCACCGGCTGCCAGGGCAAGAACGGTGGCGGCTGGGCCCATTACGTCGGCCAGGAGAAGTGCCGTCCCGTAACCGGTTGGGCCACTTTGGCTTCCGCTTCAGATTGGCAGCGGCCGCCGCGTCAGATGCAGGGCACCGTGTTCTGGTACCTGACCAATGACCAGTGGCGCTACGACCCGTTCACCTCGGACTCGTTCGCGTCGCCCCTCGGTAAGGGCAAGTTCGCCGGTCGCACCGCCGCCGACAACATCGCCCTCGCCAGCCGTCTGGGCTGGATGCCGAGCTACCCGACGTTCAACCGCAACCCCCTCGACCTCGCCGACGAAGCCGCCGAAGCCGGAAAGACCCCGGCCGAGCATGTCGTGGACGGGTTGAAGTCCGGTGAGCTGCGGTTCGCCTGCGAAGACCCCGACGCGCCCGAGAACTTCCCGCGCGTGCTGACGGTGTGGCGCGCGAACCTGCTCGGTTCGTCGGGCAAGGGCAACGAGTACTTCCAGAAGCACCTGCTGGGCTGTGGCTCCAACCTGCAGACCACCGACGCCACCGGCGTGCGTCCGCAGGAACTGGAATGGCGGGAGGAAGGGGCCGAGGGCAAGCTGGATCTGCTGCTCGCACTGGACTTCCGGATGACCAGCACCACCCTGTTCGCCGACATCGTGCTGCCCGCCGCGACCTGGTACGAGAAGCACGACCTGTCCTCGACCGACATGCACCCCTTCGTGCACGCGTTCTCCCCCGCGATCTCCCCGCCGTGGGAAGCCAAGACCGACTTCGAGGCGTTCCACCGGATCGCGCGCGGATTCTCCTGGCTGGCCGAAAAGCATTTGGGCACACGCAAAGACATCGTCGCGGTGCCGTTGCAGCACGACTCGCCTGACGCCCTCGCACAGGCCGGCGGAAAGGTGCTGGACTGGAAAGCCGGTGAGTGCGAACCGATTCCGGGCAAGACCATGCCCAAGATCGTGGAGATCGAACGCGACTACACCAAGATCGCGGAGAAGTTGGCCGCGCTCGGACCCCTGGTGGAGAAGCTGGGTCTCACGACCAAGGGTGTGACCACCTTCCCCGAGGAGGAAGTGGCGTACCTGGCCGGGCAGAACGGCACGATCGTGTCCGGCATCGCGGCGGGTCGGCCCTCGCTGGCCAAGGACACCCACGCCGCCGAGGCGATTCTGTCGCTCTCGGGCACTACCAACGGCCGTCTCGCGGTCGAAGGGTTCGAGGCGCTAGAAAGGCGCACGGGCACCGAACTCGTCGACCTCGCGAAAGAGGCTGAGGGTAAACGGATTACGTTCGCCGATACCCAGGCTCGTCCGGTCCCGGTGATCACCTCGGCGGAATGGTCCGGCTCGGAAGCCGGTGGCCGCCGGTACTCGCCGTTCACCATCAATGTCGAGCGGCTCAAGCCCTGGCACACCCTCACCGGTCGCCAGCACTTCTACCTCGACCACGACTGGATGATCGAACTCGGCGAGCAGTTGCCGATCTTCCGTCCGCCACTTGACATGTCGGCGCTGTTCGCGGAGCCCAGCATCGGCAACGTGAGCGGCAACGGGCTGACCGTGCGCTACCTGACCCCGCACTCCAAGTGGTCGATCCACTCGGCCTACCAGGACAACCTGCACATGCTCACGCTGTCGCGCGGCGGTCAGACGATCTGGATGTCCGACGTCGACGCGAAGAAAATCGGTGTGGCGGACAACGATTGGATCGAAGCGATCAATCGCAACGGTGTCGTCGTGGCCCGCGCGATCGTCTCGCACCGTATGCCCGAGGGCACGGTCTTCATGTACCACGCTCAGGACCGCGCGGTCGACGTGCCGCGCATCGAAGGCGCCGAGGACACCACCCCCGAAGCCAAGGGCAAGCGCGGCGGCATCCACAACGCGCTGACCCGCGTGCTGATCAAGCCCTCGCACCTGATCGGCGGCTACGCCCAGCAGTCCTTCGCCCTGAACTACCACGGCCCCACCGGAAATCAGCGTGACGAGGTCACGACTATCCGTCGCCGCAACCAGAACGTGGAGTACTAACCATGCGCGTAATGGCTCAACTTGCGATGGTCATGAACCTCGACAAGTGCATCGGCTGCCACACCTGCTCGGTCACCTGCAAGCAGGCATGGACCAATCGTGGTGGCACGGAATACGTTTGGTTCAACAACGTGGAAACCCGTCCGGGACAGGGTTATCCGCGTCAGTACGAGGACCAGGAGAAGTGGAAGGGCGGCTGGACGCTCAACAAGCGCGGCAAGCTGACCCTGAAGTCCGGCTCGCGGTTCAAGCGCCTGATGAACATCTTCGCCAACCCGGATCTGCCCACGGTCGCGGACTACTACGAGCCGTGGAGCTACGACTACGACAATCTGCTGTCGTCGCCGCCCATGGACACCACTCCGGTGGCGCGGCCCAAGTCGCTGATCACCGGCGAGGACACCAAGGTCACCTGGGGTGCGAACTGGGACGACGACCTGGGTTCCGGCCCCGAGCAGGTCGGCAAGGACCCCATTCTCGGCAAGCTCGAGAACAAGGTGAAACTGGAGTTCGAAGAGACCTTCATGTTCTACCTGCCGCGCATCTGCGAGCACTGCCTGAACCCCTCGTGTGCCGCGGCGTGCCCCTCCGGCGCGATCTACAAGCGCGAGGAAGACGGCATCGTGCTCGTCGACCAGGACAAATGCCGTGGTTGGCGGCAGTGCATCACCGGCTGCCCGTACAAGAAGATCTACTTCAACCACAAGACGGGCAAGGCGGAGAAATGTACTTTCTGCTACCCGCGCGTGGAGGTCGGCATCCCGACCGTGTGCTCGGAAACCTGTGTCGGACGGCTGCGCTACATCGGCGTGATGCTCTACGACGCCGACGCGGTGCTCGACGCGGCCCAGGTCACCGACCCGCAGGACCTGTACACCTCACAGCTGGGCGTGTTCCTCAATCCGCATGATCCGCGCGTGATCGCCGAAGCCGAGAAGGCGGGCATCTCGTCGGATTGGATTCAGGCCGCACAGGATTCGCCGGTCTACAAGTTGATCGTGGACTACCAGTTGGCGCTGCCGCTGCACCCGGAATACCGGACGATGCCGATGGTTTGGTACGTGCCGCCGCTGTCGCCGGTGGTGGACGTGCTCAGCGAGACCGGCCACGACGGCGAAGACGTGCGCAACCTGTTCGGTGCCATCGACGCGCTGCGTATTCCCTTGGAATATCTGGCCGAACTGTTCACCGCCGGCGAGATCGGGCCGGTGCGCTCGTCGCTGCAGCGGTTGGCCGGGATGCGTGCGTTCATGCGTTCGGTCAACCTCGGCGAGGAGCCCGAGCCGCATATCGCACCGTCGATCGGGCTGGAACCCGAGGAGATCGAGGCGATGTACCGGCTGCTGGCCATCGCCAAGTACGAACACCGGTACGTGATCCCGATGGGCGCGACATCCAAAGCGCACGAACTGGATTCGTTGGCCACCGGGTGCAGTCTCGACACCGACGGCGGACCCGGCATGACCGCGTTCGACCAGGTGGTCGAGAAGTTCTCATTGTCGGACGTGAACCAGGCTGCGCCCGAGGAGAAGTCGGGCCGAATCAACCTGCTCAACTGGGACGGGCGCAGCACCAGCGGACTCGTGCCGACCACGAACGGCACCGAGGAGACCGGCAACGGCGCCGGTAACGGCAACGGCAGCAACGGCGCTGCCGTTACCGACTCGCCCGTGAGCGGTGTCGCGCCATGAGCCTGCTGTCGATTCGCAAACGGCCCCAACCGGTGACGGCCATGCCCGAGCACGACCGACTCGTCGTGTGGCGACTGGCCGCGTTCCTGCTCGACTACCCCGGCGAGAAGACCCTGGCGATGCTGGACCAGTTGTCCGGCGCCGCAGCACAATTGCCCGACGAAGTACAAGCGTACTTCGCCGAGATCCTCACTTACCTGCGCGACACCCCGGCGATCGAAGCGGCGCAGAGCTATGTCGAAACCTTCGACATGCGCCGCCGCGCCAGCCTCCACCTGACGTTCTACGCGTTCGGTGACACCCGCAAACGCGGCATGGCGCTACTGCGCTTCAAGCACGCCTACCGCCAGGCCGGAGTAGAACTCGGCGACGAGGAACTGCCCGACCACCTGCCGGTGCTGTTGGAATTCGCCGCCACCATCGACCCGATCGGCGGCGAGCGTCTACTCGGCGAACACGTGCCGGTGATGGAGCTGCTGCGACTGTCGCTGGGCGACAACAACTCTCCCTACAGCGGCGTGCTCGGCGCGGTGCTGTCCACACTGCCCCCGGTCACCACCGCCGACCGTCGCCGCATCGCCGAACTCGCCGCGCAGGGCCCACCCGAGGAAGAAGTCGGCCTCGAGCCCTACGCCATGGACCCTGCTCTCTTCGACGCCGCGGAAGGCCGCCGATGAACGCCACAATCCCCCTGCCCGAAGGCCTTTGGCTGATCCTGCCCTACATCGCGGCGACTTCCTTTGTGCTGGGCCATGTCTGGCGCTACCGCTTCGACCAGTTCGGCTGGACCACCCGCTCCTCGCAGATCTACGAGTCCAAGCTGCTGCAGCTGGGCAGCCCGCTGTTCCACTTCGGCATGCTCGGCGTGTTCGGCGGGCACGTGATGGGTCTGCTGATCCCCGAATCCTGGACTGCCGCACTGGGAATCTCCGAACACGCCTACCACCTCGTCGCCGTGGGCGCGGGCTCGATCGCGGGCCTGATGGTCGTCGCGGGCGTGGCGATCCTGTGCTACCGCCGCATCGTCATCCCCGCCGTGCGCAAGAACACCAGCCGCAACGACGTCATGATGTACACGCTGCTCACCCTCGCGCTGGTCACCGGCCTGCTCAACACCTGGGGCTCCAACCTGTTGTGGGGCACCTACAACTACCGCACCACCGTGTCCCCCTGGTTCCGCAGCCTGTTCTCCATCAACCCCGAACCGGGCCTGATGGTCGGCGTCCCGTGGACCTTCCAACTCCACGGCCTGGTCGTACTCGCCCTGGTCTTCGCCTGGCCCTACACCCGCCTGGTCCACATGTTCAGCGCCCCCATCGGCTACCTGACCCGCCCGTACATCGTCTACCGGCGCAAGGAAGTCGACACCAAGGACAAGACCCGTTTCGCCAAGGCTTGGGACGCACCGGTGACTCCCGACAAGTGGTAGTTGGCGCCGGCACCGATGAGTTTGTGGGGGCCGATCCGTCTTCATTACGGAGCGTCGAGGTGGCACCGTCGCGTTCCGGGAGCTGCCGGTGCCCGAATCGGAGGTCGTCGTGCCTGAACAGTCTGCCCGTGAACTACCCCGTGATGCGCTGTGGGAGTTGGCGCGTGCCGAGCGTGCGGCGCTGGCCGATGACCTCGGCGGTCTCGACGACGAGCAGTGGGGGCGGGCGTCGTTGTGTGGGGCGTGGACGGTGGAGGATGTGGTCGCTCATCTCACGGCGGCGGCGAGTGTGGGTCGGGTGCGGTGGATCGCCAGTGTGTTGGCTGCTCGGTTCGACTTCGACAAGCACAATGAGCGGCGGAAGGCTCAGTATCTCGGGGTGACGCCGGCGCAGACGCTCGCGATGTTCACGGCGATCGTTCCCAGCACGGTCGCGGCGTCGGGGCATACGGCGGCGTGGCTGGGTGAGGTTATCGTGCATGGTCAGGACATCCGTCGTCCGCTCGGGTTGACCCGTACACCGTCGATCGAAGCCACGACCGCGGCGGCTGAGTTCTACGCCAGTCGCGACTTCACCGTTCCCAGCCGCACCCTGATCAAGGACCTGCGGGTCGAGGCGACCGATGGGCCGTTCGCCACGGGAGCGGGGCCGCTGGTCAGTGGCACGACGCTGGCGCTGACCATGGCGATGGCGGGGCGGGTGGCCTATTGCGATGACCTCACTGGGCCGGGCGCAGCTACCCTTCGCGACCGCATCCTCGCCTCGTGAGTGCCACCTACGACTTGCCCAGCGCCTTACGCGCTGTCTCGAACCATGCCTGGGTGCCGACCAGGCCTGCCTCGATGTCCTTGCGGCCCTTGATGAATCCGAACAGGTCGGCGGCGTAGCGGCTCAGGACTGTGCCCTCGTTCTCTTCGAACTCCGCGAGTACTTCGGCGTCACCGAGGATGTAGGCGACCACGGCGACCTGGCCGGCGGGCCATTCGGTGCGGTAGTCGGCCCAGCCGTCGGCGCGGACGGCGCGAGCCCTGGTGAGCAGGTCTTCGCGCAGGGCGTCACGGTCGGCGTCGGTGGGGTGGCGTGGCTTGCCCCAGGCGATCTTCTTGGCGTCCGACATGTCGAGTCCCTTCGCTGATGGGCGGGCGGCGGCCGACCAGTTCAGATCGGCCGCCAACCGGTCATCAGGTGAGAGTACGGACCGGTTCCTACTGCGAGCGCAGGAAGGCGCCCACTCGTTCGGTGCCCAGGGCCGGATCGGCTTCGCCCTCGCCGAAGACAAAGCGTCCGTTGACGAAGACCGCGGTGACCGTCTCGTCGTTGCGGTTGACCATGCGGGACAGGTTGCCGAACACCTTGATCGGATCCTCGGCGTACGCGTCGAGGGTTTCGTCGAGGTGGGCGGGGTCGATGACCACGGCGTCGGCGCGGTCGCCCACGCGCAGGTGGCCGGTGTCCAGGCCGTACCAGTCGGCGAGTTCGCCGGTGAGGCGGTGGATCGCGTGTTCGACTGTCATGAACGGCTTTTCGGTGTTCGCGGCGTCCTTCACGCGGCGCAGCAGGCGCAGGCCGAAGTTGTAGAAGGCCATGTTGCGCAGGTGCGCGCCCGCGTCGGAGAAGCCGAGCTGGACCGACGGGTCGGCGGCGAGAATGTCGGCCACCTCGGGGCGGTGGTTGGAAATCGTTGTGCGCCAGCGCAGTTTGTCGCCGTGCTCGACGACCAGGTCGAGGAACGCGTCGACGGGGTGCACGCCGCCACGGTCGACACCGACCTGGCCGAAGGTCTTGCCGATGACGGACTCGTCGGGGCAGGCGACGATGTCGGCGTCGAAGAAGTCGCGGTGCCAGGCGCGGGGGCCGTACTTGTTGTCGTAGTCCTTGCGGAACGCGCGACGGTATTCCTCGTCCTGCATGAGGTGGCGCTGCTCGTCGATGTGGTCGGACAGGTGCAATGCCGCTGCGCCGGAACCGAATTCCTCGAACACCGGCAGCGAGATGCCGTCGGAGTACACCTCGAACGGGACGGGCAGATGCTGCCAGCGGAAGTTGCCGTTGAGGCCGTTGATGATCTTGCCGACGGCGGGGAACATCTTGGACGCGCCGGGCACCGCCTTCACGTCGGCGGCCGACAGCAGGCTCACCTTCAGCGGCTTGCGCCCGATGCCGATGCTCGAGACAGCCATCGAGACAAGGCTTTTGGGGTTGGCGATGTCGGGGCCGCCCTGCAGTGCGCGGTTGCGCTTGCGCAGGATCGTATTGAGCTTGTGCCGTTCCTTGCTCTTCGCGTAGGTCGAGGGCAGGGTGCGCGAACGGCAGGTCACACCGTCGAGCTTGTCGAACATCAGTTGCTGCGAGGACATTCCGACGAAGCCGGCATCGAGGGCGTCGACGAGCATCCGCTCGATCTCGGCGAGTTCGTCCTTGGACGGCTTCACCTCGTCCCGGGTGGCGCGGTCCAGACCCATCACCGCGGCCCGGATGTCGGAGTGGCCGATGAAGCCGGCCAGGTTCGGGCCCAGCGGCAACTGCTCGAGCGCGTCGATGTATTCGCCTGCGGTACTCCAGGTCTGGCCGTCGTTCATCGCGCCGACCACGAATTCGCGCGGGATGGCCTCGACCCGGCCGAACAGGTCACCGGCGGTCTCGCCGTCGACGTGCACGGTGGACAGCGAGCACGAACCCAGCAGCACGGTGGTCACGCCGTGGCGCACCGATTCCGACAGCGACGGGTCGAGCAGAACCTCGATGTCGTAGTGGGTGTGGATATCGATCATGCCCGGCATGACCCACTTGTCGGTGGCGTCTACGACACAGGCACAACCGGTTTCGTCGAGAGGGGTCTCCGAGATTTCGGCAACCTTGCCGTCGCGGATACCGAGGTGACGGACCGCGGACGGGGCGCCGGTGCCGTCGAACCACCGGCCGCCTTTGATGATGCTGTCGAACATGTCAGTGACTCCTCTTACATCGCGAGCTCGCGACGAGTGACCTTACCGGTTGCGTTGCGTGGCAGCTCGTCGGCGGAAATCCGCCAGCGGCTGGGGACTTTGAAATAGGCCAGGCGGGCGGCGACGAACGCGCGCAGCTCCTCGGCGTCCACGGTGCCCGGGTCGGCGACGACCACCGCCGCCACCTCCTGACCCAGATCGGCGTGGGCGACCCCGAACACCGCGCAATCGTCGACCGCGGGATGCGTGCTGAGCACGTTCTCGATCTCGGTGGGGTACACGTTCTCGCCGCCGCGCAGGATCAGATCGGTGCGCCTGCCCGCGACAGTCAGGCGCCCGTCCGAAACGGTGCCGAAATCACCTGAGCGCAACCATCGTTCGTCATCGATCGCGGCGGCGGTGGCAGTCTCGTCGTTCCAGTAGCCGAGCATCACGTACGGGCTGCGGATACAGATCTCACCTTCGGTGCCGTCGGCGACCACCGCACCGTGCTCGTCGCGGATCTGCACCGCGACACCGATGATGGGCCTGCCGACCGAGGCCAGGTCGACCGCGAGATCCAGCGGGGTCGCGACCGTGGCCGCGGTGCCGCTCTCGGTGAGGCCGTAGCTGGTGGTGAGCGCCAGGCCTGCCCCGGCGAGGTGACCGCGCAGCTGTTCGAGCAGGTCGGGCGAGGTCGGGGCGGAGTTCAGCGACAGCGCGGACAGCGAGGACAGGTCGTACCGCGACACGTCGTGGTCGAGCATTCTGCTGGCCATGGTCGGCACCGCGGCCCAGTTGGTGACCCGCTCGCGCTCGACCAGCCGCAACACCCGGTCGACCTCGAACGCACCGTCGGGGAACACCACCGCCGCACCGGTGGCCAGGCGCGGAATCACCAGGTTGTGCAGGCTGGCGATGTGGAACAGCGGCGCGGTGACCAGGTAGCGCCGGTCGCTGGGGCCCGCGGTGGGTGACTGGCCCATGAACACGGCCATCATCGCGTCGGTGAAGCGGTGATAGTCGCTGATCGCCACCAAGTTTCGCTGCGAGTGCACGACGCCTTTGGGGCGGCCGCTGGTGCCGCTGGTGTAGAGGATGACGGCCGGATCGTCCTCGCCCAACGGGGTATTCGGGATATCGGCACCGGCGAACTCGGCGAGCAGGGCGGGCAGGTCGTCCTCGATAGACAACACCGCCGCACCCGACTCGACCAGCAGCGCAGCCCTTTTCGCGTCGGCGATCACGACTTTCGGTGTGGTGTGGCTGATTCCGTAAGCGACCTCCGGGGGTGCCCACCACGCGTTGTATCCGACCGGAATCGCACCCAGACACTGCGCCGCCCAGAACGCGATCACCCAGTCCGGGCCGTTGGCAGCCAGGATGCCGACTCGGTCCCCCTTGCCGACTCCGTATCGGGCGGCCAGCGCGGTGGCCAGCGCGCCCACTGCGGAGGCGTGCTCGGCGAAGGAGATCCGGCGATCCTCGGTGACGAGATAGTCGCGCTCGCCCCACTCGCGCGAGTGCTCGAACACTTCGCGCAAGTTGGCGCGACGATGGGCCATCACCGGAATCGGCACGCCGAGAACGGGTTCCACGGTCATCTCGAACGGCGCACCCGGCGCGGTCAGCCCCGCGGCGACCTTGGCGACGAATTCCTGCGGGTCTACAGCTTCGGTCATGTTCTTCTCCATCAGGGAATGAGGTCCGCGGCCGCGTCGAAGGTGGCCTTCAGGTAGCTGTCGCAGCGGTCGGAACCGATCAGCCCGGTCGCCATCCGATTCATGGTGTAGGCGAAGGTGATTCGTCGGTCCAGGTCGTTGACGACCATCGAGCCGCCGTAGCCCGCCCACCAGCAGACGCGGCCGTCGGGGATGTGCGGGAAGGTCTGTGGGCGGGGCAGGCCGTAGCCGATGCCGAAGCGCAAGGGGGTGAGCAGGGCGAGGTCGATGCCGTCGGCCTGTTCGCGGAAGATCAGGTCGATCGTGGCGGGTGCGAGGTAGCGTCTGCCGCTGAGTTCGCCGCCGTTGGCGATCAGCGATTGGATGCGGGCCACCGAGCGGGCGTTGCCGTGTCCGTTGGTGCCGCCGATCTCGGCCTCACGCCAACCCTGGGTCGCGGTCTCGGAGACCTCCAGCCAGGGACTGGTGAGCGTTTTGATCAGCACGCTGTCCTGGTCCAGCGTCGACAGGTCGAAGTCGGGCAGCTGCGGCGGGATCAGTTCGGCGATCCGGTCGGCGTGCTGCGGGCCGGTGCCGATATGGAAATCCGCGCCCAGTGGTCCGGCCAGTTCGTCGGCGAAGAACCGGCCCAGCGAACGGCCGGTGAGGCGGCGCACCAGCTCGCCGATGAGATGGCCGTAGTTGATGGCGTGGTAGCCCGAGGCAGTGCCCGGCTCCCACCAGGGGGCCTGCGTGGCCAGCCGGGCCGCGGCGGCGTCGGTGTCGTAGATGTCGGACAGTGCGATCGGCTTGTCCCAGCCCGAGACGCCCGAGGTGTGCGAGAGCAGGTGGCGGACTTCGATGTCGGCCTTGCCATTGGCCGCGAACTCGGGCCAGTAGTGGGCCACGCGCTGGTCGACGTCGAGGTCGCCGCTGTCCACCAGCAGCAGCGCGCACAGCGCCGTCATCGTCTTGGTGACCGAGAAGACGTTGACCAAGGTGTCGGCACCCCACGGTGTGGTCTGCGCCGCGTCGGCGTGACCGCCCCACAGGTCGACGACCGGGTCACCGTCGACGGTGACGCACAGCGACGCACCCAGTTCGGCACCGGAGGCCAAGTTCTCGTCGAAAGCCGCACGGACACCGGCGAATTCATCGCGACAGAAACCAGAACTCATCGCGACACTCCTGTCACCGCGCGCGCGGGTACCGGCAGGCTGTTGCCCGCCGCGGCCGCACGTTTCGCGCCCTGCTCGAGTTCCTTGTTCATCGAGCGCACATACGGTTCGAATTCGATCTGAATCGTGTGGCGCGGCGAATCGTAATACCGCCCGGCACGTTTGGCCTCCTGCGCATCGAGTACTCGATCGATCTGCTCGCGCGGGGGCAGGTGGTAGCGGCCGGTGAGGTAGGCGGCGACCAGTTTGCTCTGCTGCTCGGCGAAGTTGACCAGCGTCGGCATCGGTTGCGCCAGACCGAGATAGAACAGATTGTCCACACCGGGCTTGTGCATCATCTGGAACAGCGGGAAGTGGTTGGCCGCATCGGGCACCAACCGCGCGTCGGCGAAGAACGGGAAGCTGATGTGATAGCCGGTGGCGCACAGCACCACATCGACGCGCTCGCTGCTGCCGTCGGCGAAATGCACTGTGTCGCCGTCCAATCGGGTGATGGCGGGTTTGAACGCGATGTCGCCGCAGCCGGCGCGATGCAGGAATTCCTCGCTGGCCGAGGGGTGCGCCTCGAACGGTTCGTGATCGGGTGTGGGCAGGCCGTAGTTCTGCATCTCGCCGCGATTCTTGCGCACGAACCGCTGCTTCAACTTCAGCGCCACCCGGTCCGGGATCCACGCCGGTACCGACTGTCGGTCGCCCACTCGGCCGTTCACGTACTTGGGCAGCACCCACACGCCACGGCGCGCCGAAACGAACAGTTTCTCGGCCAGGAAGCGCTGCGACAGCTCCGAGGCGATGTCCAGACCCGAGTTGCCCATGCCGACCACCACGACGCGCTTGCCGCGCAGATCGACGGGGTCGAACGGGTCTCGGTAGGCGTGGCTGTGCATCAGCACACCGTCGAATTCGCCTGGGTAGTCAGGGAATCGGGGATCCCAGTGGTGGCCGTTGCACACGATCAGCGCGTCGTAGATCTCGGTGTCGCCGCTGTCGGTGGTGACCCGCCACAGGCCGTCGTCGTCGTGTTCGGCGGCAGTGACCACCGTGTCGAACATGATGCGGTCGCGCAGGCCGAAGTGGTCGACATAATCCTTGAAGTACTGCAGCAGCTGGGAGTGGTGCGGAAAATCCGGCCAGTCCGCGGGCGCCGGAAAATCCTCGAATTGCAGGCGGTACTTGGACGTATCGATGTGCAGGCTCTGATAGCAGGCCGACATGCCGTTGGGGTTCTTGAAGTACCAGTTGCCGCCGACCTCGTCGGATGCCTCGTAGCAGTCGAACGGAATCCCGTTCTCGGCAAGCCTTTTGGCGACGGTGATACCCGAAGGTCCGGCGCCGATGACGCACACCCTGGGCAATTCGCGTGTATCCATGCACAACTCCTGAACGGCTGCGGTCGTCGATGACCTCGCCGAGTGACGTGGACCACAGGATAGCGGCTCACTGGACACGGTGTCTAGTGAATGATCAAGTCGTATGATGACCGCATGACGACCCCCCGCCGCGGCTCACTCCGTGAGGAACAGAAGCGCCTGACCAAGGCCCGGATCGTCGAGACCGCCCGCACCCTGTTCGAGACCCAGGGCTACTCCGATGTCCGCGTCGACGACATCACCGCCGCCGTTGGCTGCAGCCGGGCGACGTTCTACCTGCACTTCACCAGCAAAGGCGAGGTGCTGCGGGCCATCGCGCTGGACGGCACCCTGGCCAGCGTGCTCGACTTCTACGCCGACCTGGACCGGGTGCTCGCGCTAGGTTCACGAGAATCGTTCGCGGACTGGATGAGTCGTGCGATCGACTGGTTCTTCGCGAACAAGAACATGCTGCCCGCCTGGGACGAGGCCACCGCGCTGGAACCGGAGTTTCGCGCGGTGGCCCGCGAAGGCATCATGGCCCTGGCCGACACCATGCCGGTCTACCTCGCCCGCTGGCCCGAACATCGCCGCGACGAGGCCCGCCTGCGCATCGAACTGCTGGTGGCCCAGCTCGAGCGGTTCTTCACCCGGTGGGCCATGCAGGGCACCATCGAAGTGTCCGCGGAGCAGGCGGCCGCGGTACTCACCGATGTCTGGTTTCCGGCACTGCAGGCACCGGCCTGAGCTCAGAGCAGGCCCAGTGCCCGCGCCTGGGCGATGGCTTCGCCGCGGGCGTTCGCCGACAGCTTGTGGTAGATGCCGCGCAGGTGGGTCTTGACGGTGTTCACCGAGACACCCAGTTCGGCGGCGATGTTGGCCGCGGTCATGCCCGACGGAAGTTGGCGCAGCACAACGAGTTCGGTGTCGGTGAGTTGTGGGGCGTTCGCGGTGGTGCCGCGGTGGGCGCGGATGCGATCCACGAGGGTGGCGTGGCGGGCGAAGCGGGGACCGAGGCGGTCGAGCAGTTCGGCGGCTTGCGGGACGTCGAGGAACGGGCGGATCAGTTGTTCGGGGGCGGCGCCGGCGAGGGCTTGTTCGCAGGCGTGGTCGACCTTGCGGGGGCGGTCGAGGTGGTCGGCGGCGACCGCGACCAGCAGCCAGGTCGTGACCAGGGTTCGGGGCGCCAGGTTCGGGGTGGTCAGCAGCGGTTCGAGCAGGGACAGCACCGCGGCGGGGCGGTGCGCGTGCAGGGCGAGCCCGGCTTCGGCGACGATCAGGTCGGGGGTGGGTCCGAGGACCCTGGTCGCGTGGTCGACCAGCCGTTGCGCGTCGGCTCTGGCCTGTAGGCGCAGCAGCAACCACAGCACGTCGGCGACCAGTTCGCCGGTGCCGTGCAGGGTGGGCGATTCGTCGAGCAGGCGGTGCAGCGGCTTGCTCACCGCGAGGACGGCGGCGGTGCGATCGGCGGGGTCGGTGTGCGTGAGCAGCGCGGCCATGACCCCCGCTCGGCGCACCGGCGCGGGCACCATCGTCTCGTCTTCCACCGGCAGCACGGGCGCGTCGATGTCCACGCCCTGCTGGTAGGCGCCGAAGGCCGCGAGCACCCTGGCCTGGGCGGCGTCGGTCGAACCGGCGGGCTCGTAGCGTCGCGCGCAGTCGATGGCCGCGTCCGCCAGTGCGCGCAGCTCGCCGATGCGACCCGCCATGCCCGCCGCCACCGCCGCGGCCGTGCGGGCGCGGACCGCGACGCGACCGAGTCCGGCCTGTTCGGCGTGCACGATCGCGTGCCGTACCGCTGTTGTGCCACTGTCGATTTCACCGGCGTAGATGTCGGCCGTGCCGCACTGGAGGGCGGCGTAGCAGTCGAGGTCGGGGTGGCCGGTGGCGGGCGGCAGCGGCCAGCGCATCGACGACGAATCACCCACCAGCACAGCGACTCCCGCGCTCACGGCCCGGTCGAGCGCGACGATCCGAGCCGCAGGCGCCAGCGGGGTGGCCGAATCGGGACCGACGTGGGCGGCTTCGAGGTAGACCTCGGCGGCGGCGATGTCACCCGACTCGACCGCGACAGCCGCGCGCAACAGTCGAACGAAAGTGTCGTATTCACAATGGTTTTCGACCGCGGACAGCAGCGTCTGGCCGGTTCCTTCCAACACCATGCGCAGCCCCCAGTCCCGGATGAAGGGCTCCAGACCGGGCGCACCGGGTTCGGCAAGGACATGGTCGAGCGCGGGCGCGGGCATCGCGGCCGCGGTGAACCAGGCCGCGACGCGACGATGGCAGTCCGACAGGCGATCCGGTCGGGTGTGCGCGGCCTCGGCGAGCAGGTAGGCGCGCAGCAGCGGGTGGTAGGTGTGCCAGAGTTCGCCCGCGTCGGCGACGGTGTGCAGGGGGAAGTTGGCGCGCAGCAGTTCGTCGAGGATGCGGGCGGCATCGTCGCCGATCAGATCCTCGGCCATCGGGAGGCAGAAGCGCGTGGGAACCGCTGTGGCGAGCAGGAATTCGAGGGTGGACTCCGACAGTGTCGTCAGTAGCTCGGCGACCAGGAAGTCCGCGACCGCGTGCGCGGGGCGAGCCAGCGCGGCGAGGGCGGTGGTGCGGTCGGATTCCCTGGCCGACAGGCAGATTGCCGCGATGCGAACCAGCGCGGCCCAGCCCCGCGTGAGGTTCTGCACGACCGCCAATTCGGCGTCGTCGAGCAGGCAGTCGTGCTGGGCCAGCAGCTGCGCGACCCGGTCGGGCGACAGGGCAAGTTCCGGCGCGCCGATGCGCGTCAGCCTGCCCGCCAGGTCGAGGGTGTGCCAGCGCAGCGGCGGGTCGAAACGGCCCGCGATCAGGGCGGTGACCTGGGCGGGCAGGTGCGCCAGCAGGTATTCCAGGCCGGCGAGTTCCATCGGGTCGGTGAGCAGGTGGGCGTCGTCGAGCACCAGCACCGTCGGGGTGACGTCGGCCAAGGCCGCGACGAGGTCGGCCGCGCGATCCATCGGCGTGCGCACCGCGCCGGGCGACGCGAATGCTGTTGTCGGAACCAGGGTTCGGGCGATCTCGCGCAGCAGACCCGAACCGGTTCCCTCGGGCACGGTCAACCACACGACCCGCGTCGAACGCCTGCGGCGAACCCAGTCGACCAGCACGACAGTCTTCCCGGTGCCCACCGGACCACACAGCAGCACCGTCTGACCGGCGGCGGCCTGGGCGCGATCCAAGCGGGCGTAGGCCTGCCCGCAGCGAACGGGCGCGAACGACAGTTCCGGAATGCCCGTGTAGACAGCGGGCGCAGCTAACATCGAGCGCGACGACATCACCATCTTCACCCTCCTGAACTCGCTGTTCACCGCGGGTCGACACACCTGCGCCGAGTTTCGACGGTAGGCGACCCGGCGGCTGCGCGGTTGCTGGTGGGGTGCGGTCAGCTAGCTCGTTATCAGATCGACGTTGTCCGCGCGGCCTCAGTCGGGCAGCTGCGACATGCTCAGCAACGTCAGGCCCAGTGTGTCGATGCGGGCCATGATGCCGCGCATGGCGGTGCTGTCGTCGACGAGGCCGTAGAGGGTGGTGGTTCCGGTCGGCGAATGCGCGCTGGGACGCAACTCGGGGAAGGCCGCGAGCACACGCGCAGACAGTTCGCCCTCGATGACGAACTGATAGCGCACCGGACCCGTGGACATGCAACCAGTGTCGCGGTCGGCCGCCGGGGGTGCCTCATCCGCCGCGGGTGAATTTGCCCGCGACCTGCACTGGAACAGGTTCCACACTTTTAAACATCGCTTTTTCAGTTTCCGGGACAGCGCCCGTTCCCGGTCGCTAATGTCGCGCTCATCATCAGCTCGAACAGGAGAACACCATGAAGATCTACCAGGCGCGCCGGGCCGGTTTCGGGCTCACCGCATTCACCGCGGTGGCAGCGGCGGCCGTGCTGGCCGCACCGCAGGCATCGGCGCTGGTCCAGGGGATCGCGGTCAGCGGCAGCACCCACTACGTGGACACCTCCTACACCGTCACCGCCGACGTCACGGCCACCTCGTTCCTGTTCAAGGTGACCTTCACCGACAACGGCACGCAGATCGGCGAGCCGGTCTCGGTTGCCGACGGCAAGGCCACCATCACCTGGACGCCGAAGACCACCGGCGCGCACGAGATCAAGGCGGTGCAGGAGCTGGTCAGCTCGAAGACCGTCACCATCACCGTGGTTCCGAAGCCGACCAATCCCGCTCCGGGTGACGGCGCGGGCTCGGGTTCCGCCGATCTGGGTGGGCTGCTGACCGGTTCGGCCGGCTAGTCCCCCGCACACAGAACGGCCGCCGCGAACTCTCCCCGCGGCGGCCGTTCTGCTGTGTTTCAGGCGCCCAGTGCGGCGGCGAACATCGGCCAGGAGTCGTGGATGTCGTCCTGCCAGTACGGCCAGGCGTGCGTGCCCGCAGCGCGGAAGCGCACGTCGGCGGGGATGCCGAGTTGGGCCAGGCGACCCGCCAGCGGGCTCGAGCAGCTGCCGACGATCGCTTCCATGGTGCCGCCGACCAGCACCCGGTCGACCAGCACGCCGACATTGCCCGCGATGCTCGGGTCGTTGAAGGCCTCGTGCGGGCCGGGGGCGCCGTTGCCCGACGACAGGTAGACCGCGGTGCCGCGCAGCCGCTCGGCGTGCAGGGTCGGGTCGTTGGCCGCCCAGGCCGGGTCGCCGGGGCCGCCCCACATGTTGGTGGCGTCGGCGCCGAAGGTGGCCAGCTGCGAGCGGACCAGGGTTTCGGCCAGCGGGTTGCTGGTCTGAGTGCACCCGCTGAAGGCGCCGACCGCGCGGTACAGGCCGGGTGCGGCGATCGCCAGGTTCAGGGCCGAGGTGGCCGACATCGACAGGCCCGCAATGCCATTGGCACCGGTCATGCCGAAGCGGTCGTTGAGCAGTGGGGGCAGTTCGTTGGTCAGGAAGGTGGTCCACTTGTTGCGGCCCAGTGCGCCGTCGTCGCGCTGCCAGTCGGTGTACATGCTGGCGCGACCGCCGATCGGGACGATCACATTCACCGGCTTGTCGGCGAAGAAGTCCACCACATCGGTGCGGCGCATCCACGGGCCGCCGCTCTCGCCGCCGTCGACCGCGTTCAGCAGGTACAGCGCGGGCGCACCGGCACCGGGATGCGACATCCACAGGGTGATCGGGCGGTTCATCGCCGCGGAATGCACGACCACCTCGAATTGTCGGCCACCTAACGGGCGGACATCGAGGATCGCGGATTGCGCCGACGCCACGGGCGAGACGACGAATCCACAGCCGAGCAGGACGAGCAGGCAGCACACAAGCCGACGCATGCGACGTAGTGTGCCGCACGACCCCGCTAATGTCCGGCATTCCGCGGTTCGTGTCCTTATTGTGCGAGTTCATCCGGAAAATGCGCGCGCAGGTCGGTGATCGAGGCGGGTCCCGCGTCGGGCACGTGCATCCGATCGGCAATCGAGGCGCGCAGCTTGCGCGGCAGACCCGGCGCGTGGCGGGCCAGGTAGGCGGCGAGCCATTCGGGTTTGCCCACCAGGAACGGGAAGTCGGTGTTCATCATCGGACGGATCACCAGCATGGGCAGCGGGGCGTGCAGGGGGCGGTAGTCGCGATTCCACAGGCCCGCGACCGGGCAGCCGGGGTAGAACTGGCCGAGCATGGCGCCCGCGCTGACGATGTCACTCTTGCGGGCGGTGTGGGCGGTGTCGATGCGGGTGGTGTCATCGAGGTCGGGGAAGACGGTCAGGACCGCCGGGGTGTTGTCGAGGGTGCGGTAGAGGGCGAAGGCGTCGTCGATGGCGTCGGTGATGTCGATGTCGTCGAGTTCCGCGATCCACAGGGTGCGTTGTGCGGCAGCGGGTTTGACGAAGGGGCAGACCGGGCCTTGGCGACCTTGGGCGGGGTCGTGGCGCATCAGATTGTCGGCGAACCAGTCCAGCAGGGGTGCCGTTCTCGGGTGTTCGGCCGACCAGCGGGCGGGGTCGTCGTAGACGTTGCACCAGGTGCCCGCGGTGCGGGGGCCCTGTGCGGTGCGCAGGTTCATGGGCGTGCCGCCGCGGTTTCGACCTCGCGCAGGTGCCGGTCCAGGATCGGGCCGAGGTGGGCGACGATGTCGGCGTTGGTGAGTTGGGCGTGGGTGGTGTCGACGGGGTGTTCGATGAGGCGGCCGGTGACGAAGGGGCGCCACATCTGGGCGTCGAGGAAGGCGGTCATGCCCTGGGTGGCGCAGAAGTAGAGCAGGTCGCCGTCGAAGAGGTCGGGGCGGTAGCCGTGGGAGAGGCGGACTCCGTCGGCGTAGGCCTCGTGCAGGTTTGTCAGCTGTTCGGCGGTGAGGCCCTGTCCGAGAGTGGCTCCCGCCTTTGCCAATTCGGCTGCTGCTTGCTCTGCCGACAGGTCGGGGAGGGAGTCTGCGTCGTCGGGTTCGTCGCCGAGGAGGTGGGTGAGCAGGTCGCGCATGCGGGGGCGTGGGGGTGGGTCGGCTTCGTCGGGGATGACGACGCTGTCGAGCATGGCGAGGGTGGTGACATCGCGGCCTTCGGCGCGCAGGCGGACCGCGGTGGCGTGGGCGAGTTGGCCGCCGAGGGACCAGCCCAGCAGGTGGAGGGGGCCGTCTGGTTGCAGGCGGGTGATTTCGGTGGCGTAGGTGTGGGCGAGGAATTCGACGGTCAGTGGGGTCGAATGCGCTTCGGACAGGGTGGGTGCCTGTAGGCCGTAGACGGGGCGGTCGGTGATGTGGTGGGCGAGGCCGGTGTAGCACCAGGCGAGTGGGACCGCGGAGTGCACGCAGAACAGGGGTGGGCGGGTGCCGCCGGTGCGCAAGGGGAGCACGGTGGCGAGGGCGTCGACGCCGGGGTCGGTGTCGGGGTGGTAGGTCTGGATGCGGTGGGCCAGGGCGGTGACTGTCGGTGCGGTGTAGAGCCAGCGGACTGTGATCGGGGTGTTCGTGGATTGGGCCAGTTCCGCTGAAACCGCTACGCCTGTCAGGGAATTGCCGCCGATGGTGAAGAAGTCGTCGTCGGCGCCGACTGATTCGAGGTCGCAGGCGGTGGCGAAGGCGGAGGCGACGAGGTGTTCGAGGGGGGTTTGTGGGGGGCGGTAGGGAGTGGACGGCGGGGTGGGGAGTGCTGCGCGGTCCAGTTTTCCGTTGGGGGTTAGAGGGAGGTGGTCGAGGGTGATGAGGGTGGCGGGGATGAGTGCCGCGGGGAGGATGGTGCGCAGGCGGGTCAACGCGGCGGCGCTGTCGAAGACGCCGTTGGGGGTGGGCGTTGACGGGACGACGTAGCCGATGAGGCGGGCGGCGGGGGTGCCGGGGGCGGTGAGGTCGACGGCGGCGTGGGCGATGGTGGGGTCGGTGAGTAGGGCTGCTTCGACCTCGGCTGGTTCGATGCGGCGGCCGCGTACGGCTAGTTGGGTGTCGATGCGGCCGAGGAATTCGTAGCCGCCGTCGGCGCGGGGGCCGACGAGATCGCCTGTGCGGTAGATGCGTTGGCCGGCGCCGCTGGGGTCGGCTACGAAACGTGTTGCGGTGCCTGCGGCGTCACCGATGTAGCCCTGTGCCACGCACGGTCCGCCCAGGTACAACTCGGCGCGAGCACCTTCGGGAACCCGCCGTAGTTGCGAATCCAGCAGTCGTGCAGTCACTTCCGGCAGGGGTTGGCCGATGATCACCGGCTCCCCCGCTACCAGCGGGGTCGACTGCGTAGCCATGACCGTGGCTTCGGTCGGGCCGTAGCCGTTGTGTAGGCGGACGCGGGTTGCCCAGGTGGCGACCAGTTCCGGCGGGCAGGCTTCGCCGCCGACGACCACGGTGGTCAGGCTCGGCACGTCGTCGGGGCGCAGCGTGGCCAGCACGGCCGGGGTGGTGAGCAGGTGGGTGACCCGGTGCTCGGTGATCAGTTCGGTCAGTTCCGGGCCCGCGACCACTGCGGGCGGTTCGACGACCAGGCGGGCACCAGCGGCGAAGGCCGCGAGGAGTTCGAGTAGGTGAGCGTCGAAGGCAGGTGAATGCGCGTGCAGCACTATCGAATTCGGCGTTGTGCCGTATCGGTCGAGTAGGTGGTCGGTCAGTGGGCCGAGGCCGTGATGGGTGACCGCGACACCTTTGGGCGCACCGGTTGTGCCGGAGGTGTGGATCAGATAGGCCGGGTGCGTCGGCGTCAGCCGTGCGTGGCGGTCGGCATCGGTCACCCGGTCGCAGGATTGGTCGGCGGCTCGCGCGAGGGTTTCCGCGTCGTCGAGGACCAGCCAGGTGACCCCGCTCCCCTCCGGTTCACCGCCACCCGATGGTGCAGAGTCACCTGATGGTGCGGCGGCGGCCCGCGTCGTGAACCCCACCAGCGCACCGGATCCGGCGATGATCCGGGCGACCCGCTCCCCCGGATCCGCCACGTCGATCGGCGTCAGGCAGGCACCGGCCGCCGCGATGGCACGCACGGCCAGCACGGATTCGAGCGATCTCGGAATCGCGGTCAGCACAGGAGTTCCCGGCGTAACGCCGTGCGCGAGCAGCAACCTGGCCCACCGCGCCGCCGATTCGGCGAGCTCCCGATACGTCATCGACCGAGCGCCGTCGACGACCGCGACGGCGTCCGAGCGATCGAACCGGCTGAAGAGTTCGCCCAGGGTCGGTGAGAGTGCGGCGTTGGCACGCAGTGCCCCAGCAGCCGGGCTACTGCCGCACCCGGTCACGGCACGGCCGCCTCGGCCCAGGCCGGAGTCCGCCCCTGCCGGGGGTTCACCAGCGATGCCGTGCGCGCCATCAGCGGTGCCGGCATCAGCGTATCGCTGTGAATGATGGTTTCGGGCAATTGATTCGGGGTCCAGCTCACCGATCGGCAGGGTCGGGTCGGCGGCGAGGAAGGTGGCGAACCAGTCCAGGAACAGGCGGTGATACCAGGCCAGGGTGGCGGCGTCGTAGCGGGACGGGTTGGCCTGGAAGTCGATGGTCGCGGTGCTGTTGTCGGGGCCGAGTTGATAGCCGTTGACGAGGAGGTCTTCGACGGGGCCCAGGCTCAGCAGGTGTGCGCGGCCGGTCGCGGAGCCCAGGGTCAGCGGGGCGGTGAAACCCAGCAGATTGAGCACGGGACCGAAACCGCCTCGCAGCAGCTGGGTTTCGCCACGGTCGCGTTGGATGTCCTCGTAGCGGTAGCGCTGGTGACGCAGCGCGCCGATGACCCGCAGTCGAACCTGGGTGATCAGGTCTTCGACCGTGGTGGTGGCGAGGTCGCGCAGGCGCAAGGGGACAACGTTGGAGACCGAACCCGCGGACCGGCGCAGGGCAGCGGAGGGTCGGGCGGCGACGGGCAGCGACAACACGATCTGGTCGGCACCCGACATGCGCGCGAGGAAAGCGGCGAACGCGGCCGCGGTCAGCTCCGGAAAACTTGCGGCATAACGGTTTCGAGCGTCGGTGAGCAGTTCCGCGGTCTTCGCATCGAGAACGGCGGAGACGCGATGCGGGCGTGCCGATGCGGGCGCCGCTGTGCCGGCCAGACCCACCGGATCACCCAGTCCGGCAACCTCTTTCGCCCAAAACTCCTGGTCCGCCACCGCACGCGGGGAATGCCGATAGCGTCGATCCTCCTCGACCAGTTCGCCGATCGACAGCGGTTCGCCCGCATTCAGATCGCGGCGCACGCCAGCGGTCGCGTCGACCACCTGCTGCCCACCTTCGTCGGGGACACCCTGCGAATAGGTTTCGGCCGCCAAGCGCAACAACGCCGCGGCACCGACCCCGTCGAGAACCAAGTGGTGGCTGCGCAAATACAGCAGACACCGTTGCGGGCCGACCCGATACAGCACCGCAACGGTGATCGCGTCCTCGCACAGATCCAGCGGCGCGAGCCGATCGGCCTCCATCCGCGCCAACGCCTCCGCCACCGGGCCACCCTCATCGGCGGCCCCAACCGTCAGCCCATCAACCAGTTCGGGATGCTGCGCGGCATAGTCCGTCAGATCGATATCGATGAGCTCGCCGAAGACCTGCGGGTCCAGATACTGGTGTGGCCGACCGTCGATCAGCCGCAATCGCACGTGCGGTGACTGCATCCGCGCCGCCGCCCACCGCATCGCCGCACCCAGCCGCGCGACATCGAGCGCGCCGTGCAGATCCACATACAGGGCGATCGTCGCAGGCACTCCGGGTGCGAGCTGATGGGCTACCCACCACCGTAATTGCCCGGGAGACAAGGGAATCGGCACAGCATCGGCCCGCACGGCCTGTTCCGCACCGATACCACCCTCACCTTGCCGCACCGGGCCTCCCGGGATTCCGAGCACACGTTTGACTGGTTCCCCGGCAAACCTACGGCATCGGCCCCGCGTCAGGCACTGTTCGCCACCCGGCAGGTCGGCGTCACCACCGGGTAGCAGCCGGATACGTGGTCGCTGACAACGTCAGTACGGCGAGGTAGGCGGGTAACCCGGGTACGGCTGGTAGCCGGGTGGCCTCGGTGGGGTGAAGTAGGGCTTGGACTTGCCGTTCCACAGCAGGATCACCGCCGCCAGCCCGATCGCGAGATTGACGGTGCTGAACACCAGGCTGATATTGGCCGTGGAGGTGATCGCCATTCCCAGCGCGCCGAACAGGTACATCACCACGTTGATGCCGAAGAACACCGTGCCCGTGATCCGCCCCCAGTTCTTGCCCGCCCGGCAGACGAACGCCATCCACACCCACAGTCCGGCCGATATCAACGCGCCGCCGACGGCGCTGCCCACGGTGGCGTAGACGAGGAAGTCGAGCTCGTCTCCGCGGAACACTCCGCCGGACGCATCCAGTGCGCTACTGCGTGCCTCGTCGAGGGTGGTCAGCGAATACGCGGCGCTGAGCAGGGTGACCAACGCTCCCGCCAGCATCACGTAGAACGCGATCTGCACACTCTGCGGAACAACCCGCGGCCCGGATTCCGGTGTCGGCTGCACACCAGGTCCCGGATACGGACTCTGCGACTGCGGCCCGTACGGTCCCTGCGCACCCACCACCCCCGGCACGGACCCATACGGCTGCGGTTGCCCATAAGGCTGCCCATACGGCTGTGGCTGCCCATACGGCTGCTGCGGGTAGGGCGGCAGACTGGGCGGCTGCGGAATCCGCGCGGCCGGCGCGGGATTCTCCGGGTACGAGGTCAACCCGTCATCCTGCGACGGATAACCCTGACCTGCGGACGGATCTGACATCGAGCTGCTGCCCCCTTGTTGTGAAGTCGGGCCAACTCTAGTCGCCGCCGCCGACACCGGCTGGTTGTGCGCGGTCGGCTCAGCGAACGCGAACGTCGGCCAGCGCACGTGCCGCGGTGCGATACCGGTCGGCGATCAACCGAACGACCGCCGGGTGCACCCCGATCGGCTCGGCCACCCCATCAGCACCGGCATCATGCAACCGCTGATGAAAAAGCCCGTGCGCCAACAGATACGACGCGATGAACACGCGCTCGGATCCCGATTCACGCAGTGCGGCAACGACTTCGGGAACCCGAGGCGTCCCGGTCGCCACGTAGGCGATCCGCACCGGCGCACCGATCTGCTCCGCGAGCATCCCCGCGGCCCGCCGAACATCCTGCCGCGCACGCGAATCCGAGGAACCGGCGGCGGCGAACACCACCGAATCTCCGGGCTGCCACCCCGCCGAACGCAAGCGCACCGCCATGATCCTGGCCAAGGCCGGATCAGGCCCCATCGCAGGTGTCACCGCGACGGCACCATGCCCACTCTCGGCGATCTCGCGCGGAACATCCTGATAGACGTGATATCCCGAAGCCAGAAAGGCCGGAACAACCACAGCGGGCCCGTCGAGATCCCGCAGAACCTCCGAGGGCGAAGGTCCGAGCACATCGACGAAAGCAGTGCGCAGCAACGCATTCGGTGACGAAGACACCGACACGCCCAGCTCGACACCCACCGCATCGGCCAGCGCCGCGATCATCTCTACCCCGCGCGCACTACGCGTCCCGTGCGCGACCAGAACCAGCGCCGGATCACCCGGCAGCCCGGCACTCACCACACCCCGATCGTTTGCGCGGGCCGAGGCGACCGCGCGGGCGTACCGATTCCCGAGGCGTGTGCCGGACGCACCGCAGGGGTATCGGAGCAGTCGGCCGCGTCCAACGCCAGCCGGTATCCACGTTTGACCACGGTCTGAATAGCCTTGGGAGTCCCCAAACCCGCACGCAGACGAGCGATCGCGGTCTCCACCGCATGGGTGTCGTCACCGCCACCGGGCAGCGCGGACAGCAGGTCCTCCCGCGAAACGACCCGACCCGGCTGACGAGCCAGCGACCGCATCAACGCCATCGGCGCGGGCGCCAACTGACGCACCTCGTTGTCGACGACGACACAGCCACCACGCACGCTGATCAGGTGACCGGCCGCGTAGATCCGACTGGCCCGACGCGGAAGTTCTTCTGCCACATGGCGAGCCAACGCACCCAGCCGCGCACGCCCCGGCATCGTCGTCGGCACACCGAGTTCTTCCAGCGGAGCCGCGGTGATCGGCCCGACGCAGGCGGCCAGCACCCGCCCACGGAACGCGTGCAACACGGATTCGAGAAGACCGGTTTCCTTGGCGCGCATCAACAATGACGCCACGGCGGGCGCACTGGTGAACGTGACGCAGTCCAGACTGCCGGAGATGATCGCTTCGATCATGTTGTCCATCGGCCCACGGTCGGCAGGCGGTTCCCACCGGTACACCGGCACCGGAACCACGTCGGCGCCCGCGCAGCGCAGCACCTCGCAGAAGTCGGGAACCGGCTCCCATTCGGTGGTGGCGCCGTGCAACTGCACCGCGATGCGCACACCTTCCACGCCCTCGGCGAGCAGGTGATCGAGCACCTCGGCCGAGGACTCCGAGGCCGGCGACCATTCTTCGCGCAGTTCGGCGGCCCGGATCGCGCCCTTGGCCTTGGGGCCGCGGGCCAGCATGCGGGTGGAGGCGAGGGTGTCGCGCAGGATCTCGGCCAGCCCCCAGCCTTCGGCGGCTTCCATCCAGCCGCGGAAACCGATGCCGGTGGTGGCGACGGTGATCTGCGGCGGATCGGCGATCAGCTGTTCGGTGACCCGTTCGAGCTCGGTGTCATCGGCCAGCGGGATGATGCGGATGGCGGGCGCGGACACCACGGTCGCGCCCCTTCGGGTGAGCAGGGTGCTGAATTCCTCTGCGCGGCGAGCCGCGGTGACGCCGATGGTGAAGCCGGCAAGGCAGGGGCCGGTGTCGGTCGGAGATGTCATGGAGTGGGCACCGGTTCGTTCGAGACCGCGACGACGCCGCCGTCGAGTTGGACCGCGTACACCGGCAGGGACTTGGACTCGTCGTCCAGACAACGGCCGTCGATCAGCGAGAAAGCCTGCTTGAGCAGCGGCGAGGCGACGACGGGAATGCCGCCACGGTCACCGACGATGCCGCGCGACATCACCGCGGCCCGGCCGAACGGATCGATGTTGCCCACGGCGGCGAGCGTGCCATCGGAGAGTAGGAACAGAGCCGCCTGACGGCCGCCCTTCAGCAGGACAGCAACGCCGCGCCCCGGGATCAGAAAGTCGAGTCGGCAGGCCTGGGTCCAGGTCGCGGTCTCAGTGGTGATGGTGGGTGTGTCGATAACGGTCATCGGTTCCTCCTCCGAACGCCTTACCTATTGGTACAGGCGCCCTGTTTCCGCAGCGTTAAGTGCTTATGTCCCGGTCGGTGCTGTGTTCGACGCAACACCGACGGGCATGCCCGGCAGACCCAGAAGCACTGGTACCTTGCGTTCTCCGCTGTCGTCGAACGAGATCGTCGGGTCGGCCTGGTCAGGGGCATTGACGAAGGAGACGAAGCGCGAGAGCTTGTTCTCGTCCTCGAGGACCGCGGCCCACTCGTCCTTGTAGCCCTCGACGTGCTTGGCCATGGCCGCCTCGAGGTCACCGGCGATGCCGAGGCTGTCCTCGATGACCACGGCCTTGAGGTAGTCGAAGCCGCCTTCGAGGCCCTCCTGCCAGGGCGCGGTGCGCTGCAGGCGGTCGGCGGTGCGCACGTAGAACATCAGGTAGCGGTCGATGTAGCTGATCAGGGTCGCGTCGTCGAGCTCGCCTGCCAGCAGCACCGCGTGCTTGGGGGTCAGGCCGCCGTTGCCGCCGACGTACAGGTTCCAGCCGTTCTCGGTGGCGATCACGCCGACGTCCTTGCCGCGGGCTTCAGCGCATTCGCGCGCGCAACCCGAGACCGCCAGCTTGATCTTGTGCGGCGAGCGAAGGCCGCGGTAGCGCTTCTCCAGCAGCACGGCCATGCCGACCGAGTCCTGCTGGCCGTAGCGGCACCAGGTGGAACCCACGCAGCTCTTCACCGTGCGCAGCGACTTGCCGTAGGCGTGGCCGGACTCCATGCCGACGTCGACCAGGCGCTTCCAGATCAGCGGCAGCTGTTCCACGCGCGCGCCGAACAGGTCGATGCGCTGACCGCCGGTGACCTTGACGTAGAGGTCGAATTCCTTGGCGACCTCGCCGATGGTGATCAGCTGGTCGGCGGTGACTTCACCGCCGGGCATGCGCGGCACGACCGAGTAGGTGCCGTTCTTCTGCAGGTTGGCCAGGAAGTGGTCGTTGGTGTCCTGCAGGGCGGCCTGTTCGCCGTCGAGGATGTGCTCGCTCGAGGTCGAGGCCAGGATCGAGGCGACGGTCGGCTTGCAGATATCGCAGCCCGAACCCTTGCCGTGCTTGGCGATCAGTTCGGAGAAGGTGCGGATGCCGGTGACCGCGACCACGTCGTACAGTTCCGCGCGCGACTGAGAGAAGTGCTCGCACAACGACTTCGAGACCGCGACGCCGGACTGTTCGAGCAGCTTCTTGATCATCGGCACACAGCCACCGCAGGAAGTACCGGCGTTGGTGCAGCTCTTCACGGCCGGGATGTCACAGGCGCCCTCGGCGATCGCGCCGCAGATGGCACCCTTGCTGACGTTGTTGCAGGAGCAGATCTGCGCGTCGTCGGGCAGCGAGTCGGCGCCCAGTTCGGCACCGGCGGGCGAGATGAGCGCGGCGGCGTCGGCGGGCAGCGGGCGACCGACCAGCGGGCGAAGGGCCGCGTACTGGCTGGCGTCACCGACCAGGATGCCGCCGAGCAGGGTCTTGGCGTCGTCGGAGACCACGAGCTTGGCGTAGGTGCCCTTGGCCGCGTCGTGCAGCACGACTTCTAGGGCGCCCTCGGTGACGGCGTGCGCGTCGCCGAAGGAGGCCACGTCCACGCCCATCAGCTTCAGCTTGGTGGACATATCGGCGCCGGGGAACTCGCCCGCGCCGCCCAGCAGGCGGTCGGCGACGATCTCGGCGGTGGTGTAACCGGGGGCGACCAGGCCGTAGCAGACGCCTTCGATCGCGGCGCATTCACCGATCGCGTAGACGCTGGGGTCCGAGGTCTGCAGGGTGAGGTCGGTGAGAATGCCACCGCGCGTACCGATTTCGAGCCCCGACGCCTTCGCGAGGGCGTCCTGCGGGCGGACACCGGCGGAGAACACCACCAGCGAGGCCTTGATCTCGGCATCGTCGGACAGGTGCACGGTGACGTTGTCGGCGCCTTCTTCTTCGATCGACACGATCTTGGCGGTGCCCACCCCGGTGTGCACGTTCAGGCCGATGTCGGTGACGAGCTTCTCCAGGATCGCGCCACCACCGGCGTCGACCTGCGCGGGCATCAGGCGCCCGTTGTACTCGATGACGTGCGGGGTCATGCCCAGCAGACGCAGCGCGTTGGCCGCTTCCAGCCCGAGCAGACCGCCGCCGACGACCACACCGTGCGCGCCCGGACCGGCCGCTTCGGCGGCGGCACGGATGCCGTCGAGGTCGTCGATGGTGCGGTAGACGAAGCATTCGGGCAGGTCGTGGCCGGGAACCGGCGGCACGAACGGGTAGGAACCGGTGGCCATGACCAGCGCGTCGTAGGAGATCACGTCACCGCTGGTGGACGTCACGGTCTTGGCTTCGAGGTCGATGGACTCGCCACGCTGGCCCAGTCGCAGATCGACCAGGGCGTCGCCGTCGTACAGGTTGCCCGGCAGCGCCAGGTCATCGGCGTTCCAGTTGCCGACGTAGTAGGACAGGCCGACGCGGTCGTACGCCGGCAGCTTCTCCTCCGACAGGATGACGACCTGCCACACGCCTGCGGTGTCACGCGAGCGAAGGGCTTCGACGAAGCGGTGTCCGACCATGCCGTGGCCGACCACGACCACTGTCTTGCGGGTGCTGTTCATGAGAGTGGACCTCCTTGGTAGTGGTCGGGCGTCAGCCGCGAGCCGACGGGGTGGATGCTTCGGCCTCGAGGACCAGGGATTCGGCTTCGACCACGACGTCGGAGTCGGTGGTGATGCGCGGACGGCGCAGGAACACCGTCCAGGTCACGGCGGCGCAGACCACGTAGAAGGCCAGGAAGACCCAGAACGCGGTGGTCGCCGAGGCGGTGCTGGCGTAGGAGCTGCGCAGCACCATGTTGATGCCGACTCCGCCCAGCGCGCCGATCGCGCCGACGAAGCCGATCAGGGCGCCCGCGGTGTTCTGCGACCAGGCCGCCTGTTCGGTGCGCGAGACCGGCAGGCTCTTGGACTTGGCTTCGAACACCGACGGGATGATCTTGGTGACGGCGCCGTTGCCGAAACCCGACAGCACGAACAGGGAGATGAAGCCCGCCACCAGCAGGGTCATGGTGGAACCGGTGGCGATGCCCTTGTTGCTGTCGGCCATCGTCGACGCGGTGATCACGATCAGCGCGGCGACCATCATGGCGCCGAAGGTGGCGATGGTGACCTTGCTGCCACCGATCCGGTCGGCCATCTTGCCGCCGTAGGGGCGAGCCAGCGAACCCAGCAGCGGGCCGATGAAGGCGATCGACGCGGCGTGGATGGCGGCCTGGGTGGCGGTGTCGCCACCGGCCTTGAAGCTGATCTGCAGGATCTGGGCGAAGGCGAAGCTGTAACCGATGAACGAACCGAACGTGCCGATGTACAGGAACGCGATCGCCCACGACTGCGGCACGCGCAGGGCCTTGACCATGTACGACAGGTCGGCCTTCTGGTTGGTCAGGTTGTCCATGAACAACGCGGCGCCCACGGCGGTGAAACCGACCAGGACCAGGTAGACCGCGCAGATCACCGAGGCGTAATCGGCACCGAGGGTGACCAGCACCAGCAGGCCCAGCAGCTGGATCACCGGGACGCCGATATTGCCGCCACCGGCGTTCATGCCCAACGCCCAGCCCTTGAGGCGCTGCGGGTAGAAGGCGTTGATGTTGGTCATCGAGGAGGCGAAGTTGCCGCCACCGAAGCCGGCGAACGCGGCCACGATCAGGAAAGTCGTGTAGGAAGTGCCGGGCTGGTTGATGAAGTACAGCGTCAGCATCAGCGGGATGAGCAGCAGGAACGCGGAGAAGATCGTCCAGTTGCGGCCGCCGAAGCGGGCGGTGGCCACGGTGTAGGGAATGCGAAGGAACGCGCCGACCAGGGTGGGCATGGCGACCAGGAAGAACTTGCCCGCCGCGTCGATGCCGTACTTGTCGGTGGGCATGAACAGCACCATCACCGACCAGATCGACCACACCGAGAAACCGATGTGCTCGGCGATCACCGACCAGATCAGATTGCGCTTGGCCACGTCCTTGCCGCCGGCTTCCCAGGCCGCGACATCCTCGGCATCCCAGTGGTCGATGTCGTGGTTTCGCTTCAGCGTGCTCAAGATTGGGCCTCCCAAAAGTGCGATGGCCCAACGGTAGGAAATGGGTATTGCCGAAATGCTGCGGGAAATTGCGCCTGAATCAACGGTTTCTCACCTGCGCTCGGTCACAGAGGTGAGATCGGCCCTTTTGTTTCGGGCATGTGACACAACGATTTCCGCGCGTAAGGAAGCAGCGAGAAACCGAGGTAATCACCGGTGAGGGTGTGAGCTACGCCTCGTCCGTGCGATTTTAGGACAGAGTCACGCGAACCGCACTTCGGCGGACAATCAGCGGTGAGGAATTCACCAAGTGTCTTCGAGCATGCGCGGTTTGCACGCCTGCCAGGCACCCGCGAGAAGTACGCCGATGGCGACGAACAGCAGGCAGAACGGGGCCAGCCAGCCGCCGGTCCTGGTGTGCAACATGCCGAACAGCAGCGGTCCGGTGCACGCGACCGCGTAACCCACGCCCTGGGTGAAGCCCGACAGCGCCGCCGAGCCCTGGGGCGTGCGGGTGCGCAGGTTGATCAGCGTCAGCGCCATCGGGAAGGTCGACGGGCCGAGACCCAGGAACACGATCCACAGCAGCGTCAGATGCATCGGTGCCACCAGCAACCCGACGAACGCGGTCGTGAACAACACCATGCAGCCGACCACCACGGGGAACGGATTGCGCATCCGGGAGACCACCACAGGTGCGCCGAACGCGCCGACCAGCCCGATCAGGGCGAACAGGCCGACCATCGTGCCGCCGTAACCGGCGCTGGCGCCCGCGTCGGACAGGATCTTGGGCAGCCACGCGAACATGGCGTAGGTGGTCAGCGAGGTCATGCCGAACATGCCGGCCATCCCCCACGCCACCGGCGAACGCCAGGCCTTGCCGGTCTCGGGCGCCGACGCGGGCAGCGCGGTGGTGTCGACGACGTCGCGACCACGCCGATCGCGCAGCACGATGAACCACGGGACCGCCGCCGCGAAACCGATCAGCGCCCACACCCCCGTCGAGATCCGCCAGCCGTGCGCCTCGGCCACGGGCACCGCGATGAACGCGGGGATGACGGTGCTGAGCTGCACCATCACGATGTAGAGCGAGCTGATCACGGCCAGGTAGTCGCCGAAATACCGCTTCACCAGCGGCGGGATCACCACATTGCCGATACCCATGCCCAGCAGCGCCACTCCGGAGAACGCCAGCAACTCCGCGGTCCCGGTCGAGAACACCCGCACCAGCGACCCGGAACCGGCCAGCAGCATCGCCACGAACACGGTCCGCTCGAGCCCGAACCGGCGCACGATCACCGGCGTGACCAGGCCCGCGAGACCGAACATGGCGGTCGGCAACATGCCGAACACCCCGACGATTCCCGTCCCGTAGCCGATCTCGGCACCGATCTTCTCCGCAAGCGGGCTGAACGCGGTGACCGCGGCGCGAAGGGTCAGCGCCGACATCACAATGGCCGCCAGCACCAGCAGGCGGCCTTCGATCAGTGAACGCCGACTGACCTCGGGAGGGGTGACCAAGCTCGCGACATCGTGCTGGTCGACCGCGATGGTCGATTCATAGCTCGAGTCAGGCTGAGTTTGGTACAGGGGTGGCATGCCCAAAATCATAGGATGACCCGATGATAGGGGCAATGGTTTGTGACGAGCGGTACCCTTGGTCTCGTGCAACCCGTCCGGCGAACCAGCCTCATAGCTCAGGTGACTGAACAGCTTCGGGCCGAGATCCTTTCCGGCCGTTGGCCCGTCGGTCAACGAATCCCCACCGAACCCGAGCTCACCGAGCTCACCGGGACCGGTCGAAATACCGTGCGCGAAGGCGTCCAGGCGCTGGTGCACGCGGGGATGCTCGAACGCAGGCAAGGCTCGGGCACCTATGTGATCGCCACCTCCGAGGTCGGCGGCACACTGGGCAAGTACTTCGCCGACGCGCAGGAACGCGACATCCTCGAACTGCGCCAAGCCCTGGACACCCAGGCCGCGAGCCTGGCCGCGCGGCGCCGCGACGACACCGATATCGCCACCCTGCGCCGCCTGCTCGCCCAACGCAGCAACCGCGATTGGGCCCAGGCCGACCCGGTCGCCATCGCCGCCGACGTCGAATTGCACCGCGCGATCGTGGTCGCCAGCCACAACGCGGTATACCTGGAGTTCTACGATTCGCTGCTGCCGATCATCGAGCAGGTGATCCACGCGCGCACCGAGAAGTCCGACGACGCGTACGACACCGAGCACGAAGAGCTCGTCCAGGCCATCATCGACGGAGACTCCGAACGGGCTGTGCGCGCGGCCAACTGCTTCCTCGGATCGCTGCTCGCAGAATATCCGGACCGCTGAGCAGCGACGATCGCAATTACTGAATCCAAGTAACCGGGGCGTCACCACCAGCGAATTCGCACGGTGAGCCGTAGTTGCCGGGAATGTCACCTGAGGCCATTGTCACGCAACAACTGGCTCCTACCTTTATCTCGACACCGCACAAGCGCTCGATCGAGAGGAAGCCGATGACCGCAATCGCCGCCACCGGCCAGGCGACGGAATCTCCGTCGTTCGAATATCAGACGAAGGGACGCTGGCTCACCCAGTGGGAACCCGACAATGCGAAATTCTGGGAGTCGGGCGGCGAGAAGACCGCCAAGAAGAACCTGTGGTTCTCCGTGTTCGCCGAGAACCTGGGCTTCAGCGTGTGGGTGCTGTTCGGCTCCATCGTCACCGCCATGGGCGCCGCGGGCTTCACCTTCCTGGAAGGTCTGGGCAAAGGTAACCCCACCGCCGTGGCCAACGCGCTGCTGCTGACCTCGGTCCCCACCCTGGTCGGCGCCACCCTGCGCATCCCCTACACCTTCGCGGTGCCGAAGTTCGGCGGGCGAGCCTTCACCGTCTTCAGCGCGGGAATGCTGCTGATCCCCACCCTGGGGTTGGCGTACTTCATCAACCAGCCCGGAACCCCGATGTGGGTATTCCTGCTGCTGGCGGCGCTGGCCGGCGTGGGTGGTGGCAACTTCTCCTCCTCGATGGCCAACATCTCGTTCTTCTTCCCCGAAGGCAAAAAGGGTGCGGCCCTCGGCATCAACGCCGCCGGTGGCAACCTCGGTGTGGCGCAGACGCAGCTGGTCGCGCCGCTGCTGATCACCCTCGGCACGCATCTGCTGGCCAAGGACGCCGCGGGCTACCGGTTCGGCATCACCCTGGCGATCCTGGTCTGGGTGCCGTTCATCCTGGTCGCCGCGTTCGGCGCCCTGCGCTACATGGACTCGATCGTGTCCGCCAAGGCCGACGGCAAGTCCTACAAGCTGGCCCTGACCAACCCGCACACCTGGATCATGTCGTTCCTGTACATCGGCACGTTCGGTTCGTTCATCGGCTTCTCCTTCGCCTTCCCCACCCTGATCAAGGCCAACTTCCCGCACCTGACCCAGATCGGCTGGATCAGCATGGTCGGTAACCTCGCCTTCCTCGGCGCCCTGGTCGGCTCGTTCAGCCGCCCGGTGGGTGGCTGGATCTCCGACAAGGTCGGCGGCGCCCGCATCACCGTGATCGTGTTCACCGGCATGGCCGTAGCGGTCGCGCTGATCATGACCGCGCTGTCGCTGAAGAGCTTCCCGCTGTACCTGGCCGCGTTCCTGCTGCTGTTCGTGCTCACCGGCGTCGGCAACGGCTCCACCTACCGCATGATCCCCTCGATCTTCGGTGCCACCGCCAAGAAGTACGCCGCCGAACACGGCATGGAGATCACCGAAGCCCAAGCCTCGGCCCGCCGCCAGGCCGGCGCGGCGATCGGTGTGATCGGCGCGGTCGGCGCCTTCGGCGGGTTCATCCTGCAGCAGGCACTTCGCTTGTCCAACATCAACTTCGGCACCATGGCGCCCGCCTTCTGGGCATACGCGGTCGCCTTCCTGGTGATGGCCGGTGTCACGTGGTGGTGCTACCTGCGCACCTCCTTCGCCACCGACAAGGTTCCGTCCCTGGCTTACGCCAACGTCTGACCCACCCCCTCCCAGCCGAAAGCCACGTTCGGAGCCCCTCCCGAACGTGGCTTTCGGCTGTTCTGTACTTTTCATAGCTCCTTCTGGCCTGCACACGGAGCCTGCGCCTACTCTGGAGCGCGAGACTTGCACCGGCGCAACAAAGGTGAACGGTATTGGACATCTCGAACGGGTTGACCGAACCGTTGTTCAGGTCGGCCGTCTTCGATGACCTGCCCGCGATCGCCGAGCTGGAATCACGTGAGTTCTCACCACTCGCCTACCCCTATTTCGTCCTGCGCCAACTGTTCTACAGTCACGGAGCCCTGTGGGTGGTGGCCGATCTTGCAGGCGCTGTGGGTGGATACGTGCTCGTCGCGGCCGGTCAGGTGCAGGATGCCTGGCTGATCGGCCTTGCGGTGTCGTCGAGCCATCAGGGCCGCGGGCTCGGCAGGTCCTTGATCGAGCGGGCTGTCACGAGGTGCCGTGCGGCCGACCTCAACACTCTCCTCACTGTTCGGCCGTCGAATGCCTCTGCGACCAACCTCTACAAGACCTCCGGTTTCCGCGAGGTCGGCGACGAGGAGAAGTACTTCGGGGTCGATGAGCCGCGCGAACTCCTGGTGCGCCGGTTGGCACCGCTGCCAGTTCTGCAGGCCAGTCCGCGGTGGCAGAAGACCGAATATCTACTGCCGGGCGATTAGCCGGTGGCGATCGGGAGGAATTCCATGAGTCTCAGCGAACAGCGACACCTCAGCGACTTCATCACATCCAAGACCGTTCTCGTCCAACGTCATGCCGACGCATTCGTCGACGAGATCGCGGAATCAGATCATCCTCGCAATGAAAGATCGCTGATCGAGGATTTCAATCACGGTGTCGAACAGATTCTGCTGCGCTATACCCCGCCAAGCAGCCGAAGAGTCGGCGACAGCCTGATTTTCGCGAAGACATACCGGTTCGCCGACTCGAACACTCGCAACGTGAACGCGACTTTCGCCGCATTCTTCGCCGCCGAAGTCGAGTTTCGAGGGCCCCTGCGACTGAGTCGCACCCAGAATTCGCTGCTCGCCGAAGTCTATGAGGGAGTTGGCACCCAACTACTCGCCGACAGACTTCCGATGCACGCGGCCCTAGCGTTCCGTCAGGCCGCACACCTGCACACCGTCAACGAGAACCCGCGTGAACAGGACCGTTGCAGTCTCGCGCACGCCCGTGCCAGAACCAAGGCGGGGCGATCGCGCATGCGGCGCGTCGGCGGCTACATCTCAGATCTCTTGTGCGGGTACGGGTATCGACCTTTTCGCCTGCTTGCCTGGATCTCCGCAGAGATCGCGCTGTTCACGACGACGGTTGTTCTCCTCACCCCACCCGAGAACACCGCAAGGATGACCTACCTGGCCACGGTCGGCATCCTCAGCCCACCGGGCTACGACGACCTCAACGGTGACAGCAGTGCCATACTCCTGGTCCTCACCGCCGAGGCCGCCATCGGCTTGGTGTCGACATCGGTGTTCTTCGCGCTCCTGGCGCGGCGCCTGTTCCGGCTCTGACTACCAGTCCGACCTCGCTCGGTTCAAGGCGGTCAGCGTGGCGACAGCGAGCCCGTCACGCATCTGCCCGACCCGCGCATGCCATTGGCGACTGAATCCCGGATCGGTCTCGAGACGGGTCCACATTCCCCGCATCGACAGTGGCGTCGCGGCGCCGGGCATCCACAGGTGAACGAGGTGCTCCAGCATCGGGCTGAGCGCTCGTTCGACGGACAAGTCCGATGGCTCGAACGGCTCCGCCGCTTCGTCGGCGGCCTCGATCAGCGCCGTGAGCAGCCAGTCGTGCATTGCCAAGTCGTGACAGAACGCCTGCACGTCCGCCAACTGCTCGACGTCGCCGACCACAATCTCCACTGTGCGCAGTTCGCGGTCGTGCATGGTCACCGTCAACGAAGGTTCGATACCGGGCACCGCGCGCGCCGACCACCTCAGGCGAGTCGAGTCCGAATACATGGGCGGCCGCTGGTTGAGCAGGGGTGAACGCCGCAGTCTGGTCGCCATCCGCGCCGCGATCGCACCCGGGTCGAAACTGGCGTTGGCCGGCTCGGTCATCGCGACAAACCCCTGGGCGATCTCACGGTCGATCCCTGGCGTGATGGGCGTCAGTACATCGAGCACCCCGACCTGACCCATGTAGTGCACCCACGGCTGACGGCGGCCTGATTGCGCGCCGACCAGCGCGCAGCATGCCGCGGTCTGCACGATGCGGCCCCCTGTTACCGTCGCCTGGACTGCGACCGCGCCGACCGCTCGGACGCGACGAGACGACGGAACGGTGAGTCGACAATCCACTCCTTCTGCGACCACTGGCGATTGCGCCCAACTCACCGGCCGATCACGCGAGCGAACGGGCACGCCGTGGGCCACGGCGACAAGCTCAGCAGCTGAATCCCTACTCAGTGCAGCTGATTCCGGCAATAACGTCGTCCGCACCTCACCCAGAACCGCAAGTGTCGACCCGCCGAGCTGCATCAGAGTAGATTACGTCTCGGCCTCAGCACGCGCTGAGGAAGACGTACTGGAGACGGTCACTTTGACTGTCGGATAGTGGCATTCGATCCCGCGCTGCACACTCAGCGAATGCTGCACGCACCCCCGGTTCGATACTGACATGGTCGAGAATCTGCTGTACCGAGTGTTCGACACCGAGGTATCGCTTGTGCATGATGGACACCGAACGGTACGCCGCAAACGGTTTGGGCCGCTCGCGCAACTGCATGACAGCAGGCAACATGCTCCATCGGGCAGGCAGGGTGTCTGGATGCCAATCCGTGAAATCCTGCGGCTGCGCGACATGGCCGCCTTCGTAGCGAAGCATTCCGAGCCGCAACAACTGCCAGACCGATGCCAGGAATGGGTACGACCAATAGTTCGGTTCGGTTTCATGCTCGGGAGTTCCGCGCCACATCTCGACGTCTAAGTGCACCGAGTGGTTGCGTGACCCCAGCTCCCCTGGAGGAAAGTAGGCGCCCAAGTTGCTCGCGCGCGACTTATCGTGGTCACTGGAACGCTCACCGTTAGCCAACCAACCGAGCTCAGAGGTCGGTGGACGACGCCCGTCATATCCCGGGGGTGGCTCAGCCACGACCATGTCTGCGACCACACGAGCAAGGCGAATCGGCATCGAATCACTGTCTGGTCGCGGCGCGAACGCACAAGCGGATTCGCGGCCTAGATAGTCGAGTTCGATACTGGATTCACCGACCAGTCGCAGGAACCGCGGCAAGATTTCACGTGGGTCGGTATCGCCACGGAAGTAGTCGTCAATCAGGAAACAGGTGCTGACCCGAACTCTTGAACGGCCGCCAGCTCGGTCAGCGAACTCGTCGCGGGCCCGCTCGGCGAAGGAGTGCACCAGCGGTGCGACTCTAGTCAGATCGGCGCCGATCTTGTCGGGGCAGTGGGCGAGTTCGTCCATCGAGAATCGCCCGATCTCGATCGAGACATGCGACATCGGCACTGCCGCGATCCGAACCCCGGCTGTCGCCTCGTGAAACAGTGAACTCACAAGTCCAAGAGCCTATCCGGCTGGATGCGATGCCGACACTCGACGCGGGCCCGCTGCTGACCGGAACGATGACGCACCCAGTGAGAAGTGACAAGAGGCATCGCCGATGAACATCGAAAGGTATTCCAGCACAACCGATGACAAGAACGTGGTCGAGCGTCCACACTGAAGGGGCAGTGGTACGTAGGGGGTATCGATGAGAGTTCGACCGCGGCAACAACTTCTGGATCTCTGGCGCGCGCACCTGCGCACCTCGTTCCGCGATGGCAATTGGGTCTGGGGCGGACGTGACGGACGCAATTCGATCAGTGACGCCGAGCAGCTCATGTGCCTGCTGTATCCGGCGACCGAGCTGGCGAGTTTCGCCCTCGACCCGGACAGCATCGCTACCGCCGACGATATCGCCTCGGTGATGGCGGTGCTGGGCGACGACATCCGAGTCAGCGCCGCGCTGGTGACGAAGATCGAGGAGTTCATAGACGCCTACACCGACGCCGACGGGGAGCCGCTGTTTGCAGGCGGCAGCTACTTTCGCGATGTGGGATTCGGCGAGCCGACAGCTGCGCAGTGCGAGCTCGAGGTGGTCGACTCGTATTCGATGTCGCTGAGTCTGTGCATCGCGTCGCTACGCTTCCTGCGTGGAATGCAGCGGTACCTGGTGCACGAGGTGCGCCGCGAGGCCCGGCGGCTGAGCGAGCGCATCGAGGCGCTGATCCCCCGAGTGAGCGCCCGACTGACCTCCGCGATGGGTGGTCTGATCCGGAGTTTCGTCATCCACACCCCGAAATTCTCGTCCCCCGCTGGGCAGGAGATCCTGCAGCTGGTGAACCAGACCGGTGCCCCGGTGAAAGACGTCATCGCCGACTTCACCGACGCGCTCGAACAGATCCGGGTGCAGGCCAAACTCGATGTGCGCAGCGGCCATTCCGCCGACATCGACCTCAACGACGCCAATCGGGCCTTCGAATGCGGCTGGTCGTGGGGAATCGACACGAACGCCGGTAACCTCTCCGAATTCAGCGGCCGGATCGCCAGCCAACCCGGCGTCGCGGTCACCGAGCCCTACCTCTACTTCACCCTCGTCGCGCTCGACGGGATCAAGGACCTGTACTCCCAACGTACCCAGGAATCCGACCTGTTCGAGCCGCATCAGATCCTGCTGGTCGAGTCGCTCAAGCGCCGCGCGGAACTGACCCAGCGCTACTGGTCCACGATCTCGCGCTTCGGCACCGGCCGCTGGCCGCTCGAAGACCTGCCGTGGCGGACTTCCGACGGCAAGCAGTCGGACTACTACAGCCTGGCCGTGACAGCCTTCCTCATCCAGGAACTGCTGGAACGGGAGTCCACCACCGACCTCGCGCGCACCGCCGCAGTGCTGCGCCAGCTGGCCCGCCGGGGCAAGATCATCCACCGCGAGATCCCGGACGATCCCGCTGCCCTGCTGCACTATCCCGGAGTCACCTTGACGCTCAAGGGATCTGAGTCCATCGACGCCGGCCCGATCCTGGGCTACCACGTCAACGACTTCACCACACTGTTGCTCAAGCGCAGTCTGCAGGCCGCGCGGCTGGCGCGCGACGTGGATACCCGCGAGCAACTGCTCGACCTCGCCGCAGCGTCCCTGGAGCACATGCAGGACCGGTCTATCGTCGGGGGCCGTTCGGCGGGCCTGTGGGACAACCTCGGCTCGAACGGTGATGGTGCCCCATCGTGGTTCCTGACCGAACGCATGATGGAGTGCCTGGTCGTCGCGCACAACACCTACACTCGACCGCCGCTGGCCACCGACGAGGTGGTGAACGCCGCGATCGGCAGGATCGGCGAGGCCGAGCATCTGCTCAATCAGGAATTGCTGCAGGTCACCGATGCCGAGTACTCGCCGCGCTTCCAGGAGCTGGCGGCGATCCAACAGCTACTCGACCGTGCCGCGGACATCCTGACCAAGCGGCCGCACTCAGCGGACTCGCTGGCAGGCAAAGCACTGGAGCGGCTCGACGCGCTCGCCTATGCCCGGGAGGACGCCACCCGATGAGCGCCCCAGGCACTGACTCGATGCTGGTCTTCGCGACCTCCGACAAAGGCGGCACCGGACGCTCGGTCACCAGCTGCAACGTTGCCTACCGGCTGTGTCTGCGCGGCCTCGACGTCGCCTACGTCGACTTCGATTTCGGGTCTCCGACCGCCGGCGCGCTGTTCGAGATCGGCCACGCCGGACGCGGCGTCACCGAGGGTCGCGGGATGCATTCGTATCTCCTCGGGGAGACCGGCGAACCGCGGCGGCTGGTCGTCGGCCGCGAAACCGACCGCCCCCAGCTGCGTCGACCGGCGCCCGGAGCCGGCCAACTGGTGCTGCTGCCCGGTGACGAGGGCGGCGCCGAATTCGGTTGTGACGACGCCATGGTGGCACGTGCCGTCACATTGCTCGCCAAGCTACTGAGCGAATTCGCCGTGGTGATAGTCGATCTCAGCGCCGGCCGCTCGATCGCCCTCGAGATCGCGTTACGGGCCACCGCCTCGAGCATGCTGGCGCATCGCGCGCACCGCTGGCTCGTGTTCCATCGGTGGACACGCCAGCATGTGCTGGCCGCTGGTGGCCTGGTGCACGGCTCGCATGGGCTGATCGAGACCGGCGCACTCTTGCGTCACGACCGCCGGGATCTGCTGGCGTCCACCCGTTGCGTGCGCACGGCAGTCGCCGCGTCAGAAGGTGCCCGATCGGTGGACCCGCCGCAGGCGGCTTGGCTGAACGAGCAGTCCAAGGCGCTGCGCGAACTGGCCATGGCCGAGGGCATCGGCGCGGCCATGGTGTTGGGGCAGACACCGATCGAGCCGATGCTGCAGTGGCGCGAACAGCTCATCCTCGATGCCGACGTGAACGCCCGGCTAGCCAACCTGGCGACTGTCGAGGCATACACGGATCTGGCTCGGCGACTTACCGATTCGGCGACCTGGGATATCGAGTAGATGAATTCACCAACCTATCGCGAGGCGTCCGAGGAATCGGTCATCACACCGCTACCCATGGCTCACCTGTCGATCGAGGTCTGCCATTTCCGACACGAGGAAATCCTCTACGACACCGACCTCGTCCGCGCGCAGTTCCGACGCGCGGTCCCGCTGGTCGCCGCTTTCATCGAGTCGGCGCGAATCGAATTCGGGCCGGACACCCAGGTGAGTACCTGCTACCTCACCGATGACTACTTCCAACCCCGATTCGAACCGGCCGACGTGCTCGACGGCCTGCTCGGCGCCGCCGCCGACGCCGGATTGACCATCGACTATCTGGCCAGGGAATCGGCCTGCCACCAAGCGCCAGTATTTGCGGGCGGGGTCGCCGTCGGAGAAAATGTCCCAGTCGCGGAGATGGTGGCGGCTCGGCTCATCGCCCAGCCCGAGGACGAAGAAGTCGCCAACGGCCGTCGACCACCCACCGCCGAGTCCGGGTGGCTGTGTAATGGGCGTCGGGAGCAGAACGCCTCGTCGCGCCCGGCGATGCATCCGCAGCCATACCGGCCGCCGCAGGAGTACGGCCGCGGCGAGCATTCTATCTTCCTCGACGTGGAGCTCTGGCACGACCAGGACCAGGACCAGGACCAGGACCAGGAGCGACGCTGGTCGTGCCCGTTCCTGGCCGCGGTGTGGCAGCTGTTGCGCCTCGGCATGCTGCGCTATCACGGTGCGCCCGTGGTAGATCCGCAGCTGTGGACTGCCGACCGGGCTTGGCCGGACCGCTGGACGGACCTGCCGCCGGTGATGCGGCTCAATCCGGACGCGGCACCGTTCACGGCGTACCGGACATTGTCGATGCTGCCCAAACGCTATCTGTTGATCGAGTCGGCGGTGCGGGTCATCCTCGACCACCTCGCGCCCGATGACGATGTCGCCGCGCAGGTCGCGGCCCTCGGTAGTGCCGAGGGCGTGCTGGTTCCGGCCAAAGTCGTTGAACGCGTGGGACATCTGTTGCTAGATGGGACCTGATCGTGACCGACGTGAACCATTCGACCCGCACGCCACCACCAGCGCGCCGCGCCACGTCAGGACCGCCGACGCCGCTGGTGGTGCTCGGCGAGATCCGCACCTGCCTGCTTCCGCATTCGTTGACCATGGACAGCCAGGCCACCGACGAACTGCTGTCCACGGTTGCCGGCGCGACCGTTCGCCGGCGTGAACGCCCTGGGGCGCTTGCCTTTTCGCCGCGTCGCGCGACCGGCGTCGACTGCCACCTCGGCTGGGGCACGACCACGACCGCACGCGCGGTAGGGACCGTGGAGTCGACCGCGGTCCTGGTCGGTGGCCGGTTGTCGCAACTGTCCGCGCACACCACGGTAGTGCGGCCGCCGCAGAAGAAGCGCAGGCCATGGTCGCATTACATCAGCCAAGTCGGAGTGACTGAGGTGATCGGTGACCTGCCCGACCACGCGATCGCCGACAAGGAATTGGCCGCAGGCTATTTCGCCCCACCCGGCCCGAACACGCTGGATCTCGCCTCGATCTGCGCCCGGCACCTCGACGAACTGAGGTCCTCGCCGGTACTGGACCAACGCCCGCCGCTGCGGGCACCGACCACGCGGCTGCGATGGACCGCCATCATCGGTGGCGCCGCCGGGCCGGCGGTGTCGATGCGTGTCGAGGACGACCTGTCCAGGACCTTACGAGTGACGGTACGGGAGGCGACGGATCTCCCCGACGCCCTACGGTTCTGTCAGGATGTCGCCGTCCACGACTGGCTACTGACGGTCATCGACGCGAAAGTGCTTGCGGCCGAGGCATTCAGCGACGGCCAGCAGGTCGCTGTGCTCGCCCCGGTGTTCGAACATCTCGCGCACCTGTGGATGCCGGGTGCGCAGGTCCCGGCCGCGATGCGGGCACCGTGGCGAGACCTGCAAGCAGCGGCCAACTTCTCCAAACAGTGGACAGCCCGCGTCGAACAGGTGCAGCGCCGGATCGAGGTGGCTACGTACTTCGCCGCGCGCGGCGAAGACCCGCCTGGTGGCTGGTGATCACAGCCGGAACCAGCGACGGACCAACAGCGCGAAGAACACCGACATCGAAACCGCGCCCAACCACGCCTCGACCCCGAGCAGGACGCGCACCGGTGCGGCCAAGTCGTTGTCATCTTTCGGATCCAGCGGATTGAGGACACCCAGATAGACGATGTCGATCCACGACGTGTTCCCGGCCCACACCAGGCTCAGGCCGGTGCACACGACGATCAGCACGACAACCCAACCAAGCAGCCAGAACGGCCGATACCCGTAGCCGCACAAAAGATCTGCCACCATGCTGACCCCGCGCCGCCAGCCCGGTGCGACGGTGCGGCGGCGCACTCGCGCCAGCGCCAGCGCGCACCGATCCTGCGCCCCGGCGTCCTTGGCGCGGCGGTGCAATTCCACGGCGGCGCTCCAAGCACGCACCGCGTGCGCGGGCAACTCGCGCATCGCGTGCGCGCGATGCGCATCCGTCGCGTCCGTGGGCGACCAGCGGCGGGTCAACGCGGTAGCCAACGTCTCGAATTGCGCGGCGAGCAAGGTGTTCTGGGTCGGGCTCAGCCGCAGCGGTCCACGGAATTCGACTTCGGCGGCGATCAGCCCGGCGATCAGAGGTTTGCGCCAGACCTCGTCATCGCTGGGCACCGCGTTCGACACCTCCGCGTACACGGTGCCGAACCGCAGCTTGTTGCTTTGCGGCCCTCGTTTGAGCAGTTCGGGGCGGTCGAGCAGGGCTTCGACTTGGACGTCCAGGTCATCGAGGACGTCGGTTTCGGCGACCCCGAGCGAATCGAGTTTCTGGGTGTAGCGCAGCGCCCGGTCACCGATATCTTTGACGACCGGATCGTGCTGCGATGGCTGCACCCTGGCCCCCACCATCCGATCACCCCCGTGTCGTGCCCAGCCTGCGCCTGGCCGCAGGCGAATACCCCCGAATCAAGTTCCAGTGTAACCGTTTTCGCCGGTGTCAGCCGTGAGGTCTGTCGGCAGGCGGTGCAGCTTGTAGACCAGCACATCGCGAGGTTCGTCATCGCCGAAATACCGTTCGTCATGTTCGCGCAGCACGAAACCGAAATCCGTGAACAGCTTGTAGGCGGCGACGTTCTGCGGGTCGACGGTCAACCAGACCTCGTCCACGTCACCCTTTTTCAGGCACACCTTGATGCTGCGCCGCAGCAGACCGTGGCCGTAGCCGTACCCGCGTCGATCGGGCGAGACTGCCAGGCTGATCAGCCATGCCCTCGTGCCTTCGCCCTTGATGGTCATCGCATATCCGACCACCTTGTCCTCGCTGTCGCCGGGTTCGACAGCGACGACGGAGCGGGAACCGTCCGCCTCCAGCAACTGCCGCAGGACGAAGAAGGGATAGCGGTCACGAAAGGCCGCGCCGTCGATCACCTGAATATCGGGCAGGTCGGCCCGCGTCGGCTCCCGATATCGCACGGTTTCCGCGATGGTAGTCATCTGCTCCCTTGCGTTCGCGCACAAGAACCTATGTAGTCAAGCCTAGACGCCGCGCCGATCCCGAACATCGAAACCAGGGGCAGTGTACTCAGCATTTACACGACTGCATCCGATCCGGTCGGTTGGCGAGTTCGTCCATCGAGAAGTGCCTACACACGACGCCGATTCTCCACGGGTACCCACGTGTCCTCGTCGATGAGAGCTCTGGCCAGATCCTCGAACGCTTCCGCCGTTGGAGGGTTCGCGATACCCGCGTTGACATCGGCGTCGAGGATGATCTGTTCGCGCCATTGCAGGAGCGGATCGACCGGGGTTTCGCCGAGCACTCTGCCCGCGCCGAGCCGTTTGCGCGCGGCGAGCGATCGCAAGGCGTCGTCTTGTCTCTGCACCCATGCGGCCTGCGGACCACCGCTAGCGGTAGCGGCATCCGCCAAACTTGGTACGGCGGTCCGCACGTAGCGGATTCGCGATTCCAGCTCCGTTTCGGTGTACCACGGACGACCCTTGGTAATCGCGGCCACACCGGACTGCACGATTCCGTCGGCGCCCCAAACCAAGCTGTGCGCCGCCATGACGTGTTGGCGTGTCCACCGGTGAAAGACCAGCCAGCGCACCTTGTTCTGGATCATGTTCGCGGGGCTGGTCGCTTCCAGTGCGATCTTCATCGCCGCGGACCGGCCCGAACTGAGGTCGACGATCACGACCGGAAACTGCGTGTCGAGCTCTTTCAAAAGATCGACACAGCGCACGACTACAGCCGGGGTGGCAGTTACCGTTTCACCGCCGCCCCTGTCGCCTGGAAACAGCGTCAGCCCGCCACGCGAGCGCTGCGAACGCAGTGCTTCGCGATCGGTCGAGGTTCGGACGTTGACCCGTTCCGGTACCGACGTTCTGCCTTCCAGGTACGAATGCAGCCCTGCCCCCGAACCGGTGCCGTCCTCCACCGAACTGACCTCGAACAGCGCCCCCGCGGTTGGCGAGCCGAAGTCGAAATCGAGGTAGGCGACCTTCATATTGCGTCCCATGGCAAGGCGGTAGGCCATATTGCAACTGGTGACCGATCGGCCGGTGCCACCTTTGTCGGATGTCGCGAACACGATCATCGGCGTCACATCCCTTCCACCGCGAGGGTGCGGGCAACGGCGAGGGTGTCGAGTTCGGTCAGCGCGGCCGAGGCCAACGCGAACGACGTGCCCGGTTGAACGTTCACCAGTTCTCGTGCCCGGACCAACTGTTGTTCGACTTTGCTCAAGACCTGCCGGTCGGGCATCCTGGCCGACTTTCGGCGGGCCGCCGATTCCGTGACCGTGCTGGTGTTGAGCATCTCCTGATTGAGCAGGTGCTCAGCCTCATTGAGTAACTCGACAGCACGGTTGACCATGGCAGGCGAGTGAAGCGGCGCCTCTCGATAGGTGCGCTCCGCGGCGACCAAGCACTCGAGCACCCGCTTGGTCAGATACCAAGACGGCTGCGATTGCTGCGCGCCACCGAACAATGCTCCCGGATTGTCCCAGAGCCGGGCGGCATCGCCCTCCGCGATGACCCGCTGGTCGAGATGGTCCATCACTTCCTTGGCCAATTCCATCAACTGGTCGCGGGCGCCGATATTGTTCGACAGTCGCGCGGCCTGCAGGATTCGTTTGAGCAGAACCGGTGCGAAGTCCGACACGATCCAGGACAACTGCGGGCCATCACCGTTGATCTTCTCGGTACCGCGCAGCATCATTCGGACACCGGGTGTGTGCAAGGCGACAGCGGGGTCGTCACGAGTCGGTCTGCGCGTGATCCGGCCACGCCGCGCCAACTCGTCGAAAATGCCCACCGCACGGGTCAGGTCGTCATCGGAGGCAGTGCGCGAGACAAGTTCCTGAATCAGCACGGCGGACACGATCAAACTGAAGTAGTCGGACTCTTCGCCATCAGAGGTCTTCCAGGGAAGGTCTTCCAGCGGCCAGCGACTGGATCCGAACCGCGCGACGGTCGCCCAATACCGTTGGGTGAGATCCCAGCGCAGACGTAGCGCTTCGACGAGCCGGTATTGCTCGTCGTTGAGCAGGTTCAACTCTCGTGTTCGTTGCGAGAGCACGTCGTTGATGCCGTCGAGGGCGACGATGGTGAAGTACAGATACGGGCGCGGATCGGCAACGCCTACCGGTTGCTCGACTTCCTCGCTCACGAAGTCGACTTCGGCCGCGTTCTCGTGGATGCCCCAACTCCAGCCGCACTCGAACAGCAACGTGTCATTGTGCAGATCGTTGTTCTCGTCGGCGTGGCCGAGGGCGACGTCGGTTCGCAGCCGAGTTCGAACCCGTTCGAGACTTCGATGGATCGATTCGAGGATGACCCGCTCGGGTTGGTCACCCTGGTTGAACATCGACAACATCGCCCGACCCGCTGGCGAGCGAGGCGCGGCTGTGTTGACCACGAAGCTGCGGACCAATGCAGTCAATGCCGCTGTCAGTCGGGTACTCAGCCCGGCCATGAGATTCTTGCTGCGTTCTTCGGCGTCCGGCTGACCCTGGAAATTGTGATCCTGGCAGAAGACCTGGGCGAACCCCATTCCGGCGACACACAGCGTGACCGACATCGAGTAGCTGTCGACCACAGCGATCGACAACTGCGAGGCTGTCGGCTCGTCATCGGTGGTTGATTGGAGGTAGCTACCCGCGTCGAATCGAGGAAGGCCGTCGGATGAATTGCGCTGCAGGAATTCCTCGAGCAACTCGAAGACCGTGAGACCGATCATGAACGATCCGCCGAGTTCGTAAAGAGTTTCGCGGACGTCGTCGGCCATGGTGTCGGGCCGGTCGAGCGCGAAGCTTTCGATCTCGGTCGCCGGGTACAGCAGGCACAGCAACAGTTCGGAGTCACTGACCGAGTTGGCGCCGAGGACGCCGCCCTCCCAGTCCCATTTCCCGTCTCGGTAACACGCCGAGACGAGGGCACTCCAAATGTCCAGAATCTGTTGTCTGGGCTGGATTCTCACCTGCAGCAATCCTCACCGCTCGTGAATGCTGCGGTGAGCCCCCGACGCAGGACACACGACAGCGATGCTCGACGACGGTAGCACGAAGGAATCAGAAACGTTGGGCGTCAACAGTTTTCAGGCCAAGATCGACCGATCGGTCAGGACCGGAGAGGTCTTCGCATCACAGTGCCAAACGCACCATGTCAGCAGTCCTCGCCAACCCGGGGAACGCTTCGGGGGTCGAACGTGGGTGTAGTGCATGGACCGCTAAGCGGAACATCAAGGCGCGCAACAACATTTGCGGCCATTCAGGGAGGGTCGACCAGCGGTCGAGGAGACCATCGTCGCCACCACCCCACGCGAGTGCGTCGACGACAACGACCCCCGCGGCCCATGTCGCGGGACGCCAGTAGGGGGTGATGTCGGTGAGGCCGGGGGTGTGGGCGCCGGTGAACAACACCGTGCCGAACAGGTCGCCGTGGACGAGTTGGCTGGGGCTGCGGACCGGTTTGCGCAGGGTCGACAGTTGGCCGATCAGTTCCAGGGAGCGTTGGCCGTCGGGGGTGGTGGCGATGGGGACGCCGCCCGCGCGCAGGGTGCGCAGCGGGACCGATTCCCAGGCGGCGCGGTCGGCGGCCACGAACACGTCCACGTCGACCCAGGGGGCGACGGGGGGTTGGACGAGGAAGCGGGGGCGTTCCAGTTCGGCGGTGGCCTTGTGCAGGCGCAGCGAGACCGAAACCACTTCGTCGTGGCGGGGTTCGGGGGCGCCGTCGACGTAAGTGTCCGCACGCCAACCGGAGACAACATAGCGGCCGTCGGTGGCACGGACGGGACGGGCGACACGGAGGCCGTCGACGGCGAGGTGTTCGCGCACTTTCGCCGACCAGGCGGCCCGCGCGTGATCGGCCACGGGGCTGAGCACCACGTCACCCATGCGCCAGCCACCGTCCCAGTCTCCCAGGGAAACCGGCGTCACTTCGCGAAGCCCGAATGTGGCTCGCACATGCTCGGGAGGTTCGACTGAGGTCACGGCCGTACCGTAACCCCGAGATCGGCACGGAAGTCCCAAGGCACGCTGTGATACTCCACTTCGCGACCTCACCGCAACAACCGGTGAGGTCGCGAACCGGCAGCTATCAGTAGACGGGTAGCGACGGATCGACCTGCTTGGCCCAGGCGACCACGCCGCCCTGCAGGTGCGTGGCGTCGGCGAAACCGGCCCGCTTCAACGCGGCAAGCGCTTCGGCGGAACGGATTCCGGTCTTGCAGTGCAGCACGATCGGCTTGTTCTGCGGCAGTTCCGACAGCGCCTCACCGGACAGGATGCGGTCCTTGGGGATCAGGGTCGCGCCGGCGATGTGCACGATGTCCCACTCCACCGGTTCGCGCACGTCGATCAGTTCGATCTTGTCCGCGTCGAGGAGATCCTTGAGCTCGGCGGCGGTGATGGTCGAACCGGCCGCGGCGGCGGTGCCTTCCTCGGACACCACACCGCAGAACGCGTCGTAGTCGATCAGTTCGGTGATCGGCTCGCGTTGCGGGTCGCGGCGCAGCTTGATGGTGCGGTAGTTCATGTCCAGTGCGTCGTAGACCATCAGACGGCCCAGCAGCGTCTCACCGATGCCGGTGATCAGCTTGATCGCCTCGGTCACCATCACCGAACCGATCGACGCGCACAGCACGCCGAGCACGCCGCCCTCGGCGCAGGACGGGACCATGCCCGCGGGCGGGGCTTCGGGGTACAGGTCGCGGTAGTTGATGCCGCGGCCGTCGGGGGCGTCTTCCCAGAAGACCGAGACCTGGCCTTCGAAACGGTAGATCGAACCCCACACGTACGGCTTGCCTGCCAGCACCGCGGCGTCGTTGACCAGGTAGCGGGTGGCGAAGTTGTCGGTGCCGTCCACGATCAGGTCGTATTCGGCGAACAGTTCGACGGCGTTGTCAGGTTCGAGGCGAATCTTGTGCAGCCGCACGTCGATTCCGGAGTTGATCTCCAGGATGGAATCGCGGGCGCTGTCGGCCTTGGGGCGGCCGATGTCGGATTCGCCGTGGATGATCTGGCGTTGCAGGTTGGAGGCGTCGACTTCGTCGAACTCGACGATGCCCAGCGTGCCGACACCGGCGGCGGCCAGGTAGAGCAGGGCGGGTGAGCCGAGGCCGCCCGCGCCGATCACCAGGACCTTGGCGTTCTTCAAACGCTTCTGCCCGTCGACACCGAGATCAGGAATGATCAGGTGTCGGCTGTAGCGGGCGATTTCGTCCTTGGTCAGCTCCGCGGCCGGCTCGACGAGCGGCGGCAACGTCCCGGTGAAAGACACGTGAGAACTCCTGTGTTCGAGGTGGCGCTGGTGGCCGTTCTGCTGACTTCAACAAGACCTGCCGCGCTGTTCTTCCCGAATATGGTCCCGCATGCGGCAGGCCACTAGCCGCGCGGGTACGGCCAGGGGTTGAACCGGCAGGTCTTGCCGTCGGCGGGGACCACACCGTGCGGGTCGAGCAGGGCGATGTCGTTGTTCTTGGTGCCGAAGGTCTGCTGCATCATGATCGGGGCCAGCCCGCCGTCGGTTTCGCAGGGTTGATGCCCGTGGTAGCCGATGGCGTGGCCGACCTCGTGGTTGATCTGGTACTGCCGGTAGGAGCCGATGTCGCCGTCGAAGGCCAGTGCGCCGCGCACCCAGCGGACTTCCGACAGCACCACGCGGTCCAGGTCGGCGTTGTAGCACGAGGAGTCGATCGGTATCTCGAAACCGCAAGCGGCGCGGGTGCTTTCGCGGGAGGTCAGCGACAGTCGAAAGTCGGCGGGGCCGGCGTCGATGCGTTGGAAGCCGAACTTGGGGTCGTTGGACCAACTCTTCGGATTGGCCAGGGTGGTCTCCACCATTTTCGCCACCGCCGCGTCGCCGCCGAACGGTGTGGTGTCGATGCCGTCCTCGACCTCGACGGTGTACCGGAACACGCGCTCGGTGCCCGCGCCGACCTGGGCGCTGGTGCCGGGCACGATATGCCAGGTGCCCGCCGCGCGTTCGACGTACTCGCCGCCCTCGGGCAGCGCGCCAAGGGGCAGGTCCGCGGGGAACTTCCCGTCGCCGGGGGGTGCGCCGATGATGCCGGACTGGGCCACCTTCGGGCTCAGCGCACCGAAACCGGGATCGGTCAGCGCGGGTATGGGGCCCGCGCGCACCGCGTCCACGACCACCAGCGCGGTGATTGCCAGCAACACCGGCAGCGCGTAGGCCCGCCAGCCGTAGGCGGACACGAACCGGCCCAGCGCACTCTGTTTCTTCGCGTCACGTTGCGGGCTGCGCGGTCGGCCGTTGTCGTGGTCGGTGGGATCCCAGCGGGCCCGCAGCGGCTGCCGGGAGCGATCCGCGGGCTGATACAACCCGAGCGGGTCGTACACCTGTAACTCCTGGCCCGGCGAGGCCGAGATGACAGCACCGGACTCGGCGGGTTGCGCGGAGCCGGCGACATCGCGCCCGCCGTCGGCATGGTCATCCGGGTCGGTCACCCCACCAGATTCTCACAGTGCGCAAATCCGCCATGCGGGCGGCCGCAGCAGTTCGCCCGGTTACGGCCCGGCGAACTTCGCGGACTGGTACTACATTTCCAGGGCGAAACCCAGGGACAACACCCTGCGGGTATCGTTTCTGGGATACCCGGACCGCACCTGCGCCGTGGCGAAAACTACTAAGAGAGCCGAGATGACTGACCTCGTGGACCGCATGCCCTCGCGCCGATCGGTGCCGGAGACGGTCCCGGCCAAGCGCGGCACCCGCCTGCCCCGTGACGAGCGCCGCCAGCAGCTGCTGCTCGCCGCGAGTGAGGTTTTCGTCCAGCGTGGTTACCACGCGGCGGGCATGGACGAGATCTCCCAGGTGGCCGGGGTCAGCAAGCCGGTGCTGTACCAACACTTCGCCAGCAAGCTCGAGCTGTACCTGGCGGTGCTGCAGAACTACGTGGACATTCTGGTGTCCAGCGTGCGGCAGGCGCTGCGCTCCACCACCGACAACAAGCAGCGCGTGCGGGCCGCGGTCGCCGCGTTCTTCGATTTCGTCGACAACGAGATGCAGGGCTTCCGCCTCGTCTTCGAATCCGACCTCACCAGCGAACCGCAGGTCCAGCGTCGCGTCGAACAGGCCACCGAGGCGTGCGTCGACGCGGTGTTCGACCTGGTCGCCCACGACTCGGGCCTTGACCCGTATCGGGCGCGGATACTGGCCGTGGGCCTGGTCGGCGCCAGCCAGTTCTCGGCCCGCTACTGGCTCGAGGCCGATCGCCCGGTTCCCAAGGACGAGGCCGTGGACACCACCGCGTCGCTGGCATGGGGCGGTCTGAAGCACGTGCCGCTCACCGCAGCGCAGCGCGCTTCGCAAGACCTGTAGTTCCGACAAAAATTGCCCCGCCACCTTCGAAAGGTAGCGGGGCAATTCTGTGTCTTTACACCGTGGCCTTAGACCGTGGCGAAGCCGACGCGGCCCGTCGCCGGGGAACCGATCTCTACGTAGGCGACCTTCGCGGCCTGGATCAGGAACTTCCGGCCCTTCTCGTCGGTGAGTGACACCACGCCTGCGGAGCCGCTCAGCGCATCGGACACCAGCGCCTCGATCTCTTCAGGGCTTTGCGCACTGTTGATGACGAGCTCTCGCGGGCTATCCGAAATACCGATCTTGACCTCCACGGCCAACCTCCGAACGTAAGAGTCCTGTGTTGTCAGCCCCCAGGTTAGTGCAGGGGCCCGACACCGGTGTCGGAGCCGCCTGCGCTGTGAGCGAACGGGGGTTACGCGGGTTCGACGAGTTCGATCTCGAGTTCGATCTTCACGGTGTCCGACAGCATTCCCGGCATGGGGACGCCGACGCCGAAGTCGGTGCGCTTGATGGAGCCGGTGGCGGAGAAGCCGGCGTGGCGGGTGCCGTCGGGGAAGTCGGCGATGCCGCCCCATTCCACGTCCAGGGTCAGCGGCTGGGTGATGGCGCCGAGGGTGGCTTCGCCGGTGACGGTGAAGGACTCCGCGATCTGAACCGGTTGTGTCGCACGGAAACTCAGGGTCGGGCGGTTGGCGACGTCGAGGAAGTCGGCCTGGCGGATGTGGTTGTCGCGGTCGGCGTTGCCGGTGTCGAACGAGTCGAGGTCGATGGTGGCGGCCAGGGTGGCGGCGCCGGATTCGTCGACGACGAACTCGGTGGTGAAGCGGGTGAAGCCGCCGCGCACCTTCGCGATTCCGAGGTGGCGGATGGAGAAGCCGACCGAGGCGTGGGAGGTGTCGAGGGCCCAGGAGCCGGCCTTCAGCGCTTGTGTCTGTGTCGAGGAAGTCATGACTCCACCCTGACCGGACCGTGGTCCGTTAACCAGACCGTGGTTATCCTGGTCCCGACAGGGCGTGGCTGACAAGGCCACGACCAGGCACCATCGAGAAATGGTAGGCGCAGGTATGGCGGATCATCCGGGTGCTCGTTCGGCGTTCGCGGAACTTCTCATCGCCCGTCGAGCCGAATTGCGACCCGAGGATGTGGGTCTGCCCGGTGGGGGTCGCCGTCGCACGCCCGGACTGCGCCGGGAAGAGGTCGCGGTGTTGGCCGGGGTCAGCGCCGACTACCTGGCCCGCATCGAACAGGGCCGCGACACGAATCCGTCGATGGCCATCGTCGACGCACTCGCCACCGCCCTACGTTTCAACGACACCGAACGCGCCCACTTCGGCTGGCTTGCCCTGACCACCAGCAGCGAATCACGGTGCCCCAGTACAGCTTTCGACCCGGCTCTGGATCAGGTGCCCGCAGCCCTTCGCAGCGTCCTCGACGCCCTCTCCCCCACCCCGGCCTTCGCACTGGGCCCCCGCGCCAACGTGCTCGCCTGGAACACCGCCTGGGCCGACCTGGTCACCCCGCTGGGTCTGCTCGACAACCCCGACCTGGTCAACCTGGCCCTGTGGACCTTCTACCACCCCCTGGCCCGCACCACGATCACCGACTGGCCCCAGTTCGCCGACAACATCGCCGACCAACTCTCCAGAACCCGCCTGCGCCGCCCCGACGACGAACGCATCGCCGAAATCATCGCCACCCTCACCGAAGAACCCGACTTCGCCCGCCGCTGGCACCCCCACCGCCTAGCCGAAGACCTCCCCACCCTGCTGGGCTTCGAACACCCCACCCGAGGCACCCTCACCTACACGGTGCAAACCCTGTCGGCCGATAAGGACCAACAGGTAGTCGTCTGGCTCCCCCGCGAAACCGCGACCCGCACACCGGAATTGCGCCTGGTACAGCGCGCCGCCGGCGAGTGACGACCGTTCGAGCGAAATCGCCGTGGTCGGTTACCCGTTCGCCGCTCAGAACAACCCGAGGCGTGTGCGTAGGCCGGGTAATCCGACCAAGTCGTGATATTGGAATGCCCGAATGACGCAATACTACGGGGAGACCTGGACGGCTTCGTACACCAATGCCCACGAAATGTCCGGCAGCAACATTCCGCAACGCGAGGCAATGGACCTTTATAACAACGAGCGTGGAAGACAAATAGCGTTGCAGACAGAATCAGGGTGCCAGCTCTGAGGAGCTGGAAGCTCCAGGTGTAGGCGTTCCGTTGCCAGGTGGTCGCTGATGCGGGGAAGAGATTTTGTTCCAGTCGCTTGGCTTGTCACGGCATTGGTTATCTGTTCTGGATGTGCGTTGATACCCGATCGGCGAGTTGAATCGCCCCAAAACTGCATGTCAAGGGTCTCTTTGCCCATTCGGGGTGAGGTTCTTGGATCTGGAATGAGATTTCGTCAGGAAAGCATTGCCGCAGCCGATCGCAGTGAGCCGACTACACTCCGTACGATCACCCGCGCCGCAGGGTGGTCGGATAACTGGGATCACGTCGTTGAAATACGGCCGAATATGACATCTGATGAGATAAATCTCGCCGCAGGAACAAGTGGAATATGCTGGATGGGTATCCCAGAGGATTCCGCCGGTGACGATGTCCTCCCGACAGGGAGTTACCTTTTTCTCGATGGATCGACCGCGAAGCAGACGACGTCTTGGTGGGAAACCAGCAATAGACCCTTCGATTTCTCCGGCACGGCGTCGGCGATTCAGGCCGACGAACAATTGGTGGCATCGGACCCAGGCGTCGATCTCCGCCCGCAGTAAACACCTTCGTTGCATTCACGGTGGGCTCGCGAGGCTACCTCGACGCGAGCAACGGTCCTCGTCGTCAGGCGAGGACCGTTGCTCACTTCGGCGCCTACAGGCCCAGCACGGCCATGCGGGCCGCGTGGCGTTCCTGCATGCGGTCGAACAGGGTGGCGATGCCGTTGAGGTCGCCGGTGGCGGCCAGGACCAGTTCGGCGAGTTCGTCGCGTTGGGCCATGACGAACTGGGCCTGGGTGATGGCTTCGCCGAGGAGGCGGCGGCCCCACAGGGTGAGGCGGTCGCGTTCGGAGCGGCTGGACTCCACGGCGCTGCGGACCTCGTCGACCACGAACTGGGAGTGGCTGGTTTCGGCGAGGACGTCGCGGACCACGTCGGCGACTTCTGCCGGGAGCGCGTCGGCGATCTCGGTGTAGAAGTCGGCGGCGAGGCCGTCGGCGACGTAGAACTTCACCATCGACTCGAGCCAGGTCGAGGGGTCGGTGGAGGCGTGGTAGGAGTCCAGCGCGCCCTGGTACTGGGCCATCGCGGCCTCGGCGTCGGCACCGCGGGCGGTCAGCGCGGCTTCGAGGGTTTCGAAGTGCGCGAGTTCGGCGGCGGCCATCTTGGCCACGCCGATCCGGCCGCGCAACGACGGCGCCTGCTTCGCCTCTTCGGCCAGCCGGTAGAACGCCGACAGCTCACCGTAGGCGAGGACCGCGAACAGTTCCGTCACCCCGGCGTGGTCCGCGGGCAGCGGTTCGGTGGAGAAGAATTCCGGCACGCTGGTGGTTTGGGCTCCCATAACTATCAAGAATAGTCCCGATCGAAGATCAATCGCGTTCGGCCAGGAACTTGTCCAGGTGCGCCCAGGTGGTTTCGCGCGCATCGGGTCCGGTGAGGATGCCCAGGTGACTGCCCGGCACGACCTCGTAGGTGACCGACGGCGAACCCGACAGCGTGCGCAGACCGGCCTCGACGGCGGCCTTGGGGGTGATCACGTCGGACTTGCCGCCGATCAGCAGCACCGGTACGCGCACGTCGGCGAGGCGGATGGTGCGGTCGGACAGTTCGAGTTTGCCGTTGCCGATGTCGTTGGCCAGCATCATCCGGCCCCACAGCTGGTTGTAGAAGCGGCCGGGGTAGCCGGGCATGGCGGCCTGGAAACGGTCGATGGATTCCATCTTGGCCAGGGTCTGCTTATCGGTGATATTGCGTGCGATGAACCCCGGTCGCGCCAGTTCACGGTCGAAGGCGGCCAGCCGATAGCCGAGTTTGGTCAGCGGTGCGGGAATGCCACCGGCCGCGCGCACGATCGCGGTGCTGCCCCAGCCGCCGGTGAATTTCGCGACCGCGCGCAATTGCGGGATGCCCAGCATCTTGTCGTAGTCCAACGGCGGGCCGACGCCGGTGACCGAACGGATCGGCAATTCCGGGTTCGCGGCGGCGGTGAGCAGCGAGAACATGCCACCGACCGACCAGCCGACCAGGTCCACCGGCGCGCCACCGCGATCGGCGCTGACCCGCAGGATCGCCTCGGGCAGGATGTCGCAGATCCAGTCCTCGAAGCCCATCTTGCGGTCGGCGAAGGTGATGTCGCCGTAGTCGACCAGGTAGGGCGCGCGCCCGGTCTCCACCAGAAAGCGGGCCAGGCTCTGATCGCGGCGCAGGTCGAAACAGGTGGCGGGAGCGGCCAGCGGCGGCACCAGCAACACCGCGGAATCGCTTGCCGCGGACTGGAATTCGGTGTCGTAGCGACGTAGCAGGCGGTGCGGCTCGTCCCACAGCACGGTGGAGGGCGCGGGGTCCACGGGCTCGATGCCCGCGCCGAAGCTCAGCGCCCACGCGTTGCGCGCGGCAGTGGTGACGGTGTCGGTGATGCTCACACCTAGAAATGTCTCACACGCGGTACCGGCGGTAACAGTGAGCTCGATTACATTCGGGACACGCCCGAAATCCCCCCACCCGCGAATTGTCCTGCGACACACCGCCGCCGCGCACAGACATCGGTGGCGAGCCGTTTTCGCACAGCATTCACCGGTGTCGAAATTTCCGATTGCGCAGAATATCACGCTACAATCTCCGTGGACAACGCTAGTTTCATCGCCGGAGAACCATAGTTCGCGGGCGAGGCACTCCACTTGCGCCAGCGCGCGAGCGGACCGCAGCGTCGTTCACAGACAGCAATGTCGAAGAAATTGTGCGCGCAACGAATCCGCATCACCGCAGCGCCGCGCCGATGACACCGTCGCAGACGATCGAGCATAACGCCTGGTCGACGATGGTTATCCGGCGCAGGCCCGGTGAGTATCACAGGCGGAGATGTGGTCGTCGCGGGCCGACCGGCCCGCCCCACCTCGTGCGTGCGAGATGCAATGACGAGGAAGGCACGAACACTGAGCAAGATCACTGTCGAACAGGAACCCGGCGTGGCCGAAACACTCCTGACGGCCGAACTGGACACCACCCACATCCCGCCGAGTTTCGCCGAATTGGGCGTGCGCGAAGAAATCGTGCGCGCGCTGGGCGAAATCGGGATCGAACGCACCTTCGCGATTCAGGAACTGACCCTGCCGCTGGCTCTGGCCGGCGAGGATCTCATCGGCCAGGCCCGCACCGGCATGGGCAAGACCTTCGGGTTCGGCGTGCCGCTGCTGCACCGTGTCGCCACCGCCGACACCGGCACCACCCCGCTCGACGGCACCCCGCGTGCGCTGATCATCGTGCCCACGCGCGAGCTGTGCATCCAGGTCACCAAGGACCTGGAGAACGCGAGCAAGTACCTGACCAACCACCAGGGCCCGCTCAAGGTCGCCGCCATCTACGGTGGCCGCCCCTACGACACCCAGATCGCCGACCTCCGCAAGGGCGTCGACGTGGTCGTGGGCACGCCGGGTCGACTGCTCGATCTGGCGAACCAGGGTCACCTGATCCTGGGCAAGATCGGCGTGCTCGTGCTCGACGAGGCCGACGAGATGCTGGATCTGGGCTTCCTGCCCGATATCGAGCGCATCCTGTCGATGGTGCCCGACAAGCGTCAGACGATGCTGTTCTCGGCCACCATGCCGGGTCCGATCATCACCCTGGCCCGCACCTTCCTGACCAAGCCCACGCACATCCGTGCCGAGCTGGCCAACGATTCCGCGGTGCACGATCGCACCGAGCAGTTCGTCTACCGCGCACACGCGATGGACAAGGCCGAACTGGTCGCGCGCGTGCTGCAGGCGGAGACCCGCGGCGCGACGATGATCTTCACCCGCACCAAGCGCACCGCGCAGAAGGTGGCCGACGATCTCGCCGAGCGTGGGTTCAATGTCGGCGCTGTGCACGGTGACCTCGGTCAGATCGCCCGCGAGAAGGCGCTGACCAAGTTCCGCAAGGGCGGCATCGACGTGCTCGTGGCCACCGATGTGGCCGCGCGCGGTATCGACATCGACGACGTCACGCACGTCATCAACTACCAGTGCCCCGAAGACGAGAAGACGTATGTGCACCGGATCGGCCGCACCGGCCGTGCGGGCCGCACCGGCGTCGCGATCACCCTCATCGACTGGGACGAGCTGCACCGCTGGGAGTCGATCAACAAGGCCCTGAGCCTGAACATGGCCGACCCGGCCGAGACCTACTCCAGTTCCGCGCACCTCTACAGCGACCTGGGCATCCCGCAGGGCATCACCGGCGTGATCCGCAAGGCCGCGCCCGCCGCTCGGGAAGCCGACGTCGTGGTCGAGGAGCGCACCGAGCGCCCGAAGTCCTCGCGCAGCCGCCGCCGCACCCGCGCAGGCACCCCCATCACCGAGGGCACCGAACCGACCACCGAGTCGGCGGAGGGCACCGACGAGACGGTCGAAGGCGACAAGCCCGCCCGCCGCCGTCGCCGCCGCCGCAAGCCCGCGGATGGCGAAGCAGCGACCCCCGAGTCGAGCACCAGCGAAGCCACCGACGCCCCCGATTCGGCCCCGGCCGACGGCGACGACGCAGCCAAGCCCGCCCGCCGCAGGCGCCGCCGCAAGCCCGCGGATGCCACCGCCCCCGAAGCAACGGCAACCGTAGACGCCTGATCCAGCACCGGGGAGGGCATTCGCCGCCTTCCCCGCCTACACCAGCGCCCGCTCGAAATCTCGGGTCGACCGTGCTGGGTGTGGTCGTGCTAGCCTCGATACATAGCCATCCCATCGCGGTGGGGTTGGAAGTGAGCCACGGGATTACTCGCCGGACGACGAGGCCCGTGGCTCGCGTCGTATCCGGGTCAGATCGCCCGTACCTCGATCAGTCCACCGAGCTTGTCGAGATAGGTGGAGTTGCCGACGCGGTGCTGCACCACGGAACCGCAGACAATGTCGGAAACCCACAGCACCGGCTCGTTGCGGCCGATGCGGTGCTCGATGCGCAGTTCCGCTCCTAGCACGTGCTGGGCGCGGAACTTGTACGCGATATCGACGTCACTGGCGTCGAGACCACCTCGCGACTCCAGGGTCAGGACCGCGCATTCCAGGTGGTCCAGCTGGGGCAACAGCTGCTCCAGACACTTTCGGCGCTGACGACGGTCACTGGCACCGATCTCGTTGTGTACGACCACGATTCCGCATATGGGCAGCGAGGTGCAGCATTCGATGAGTGCCATGCGCCGTTCGGCGTTGGCCTTGTTCCAGTGCACCTTCTTCTCGCCACGCAACTGCAGACTGCCCATGGTGGCCCGCACCTCGGGAACGTCGCCATCCTCGATGAGGACGGCGGACAGGATGTATGTTCCGGGGTCGGCGTCTGGTTGCGACCCACTCTCGTCACCCCAAGCTGTCAGCAACGAGAACCACCGAGCGCGTCCACGAGAACCCCCACCCTGCGTAGTCGTCGATAGATTTCCCGATCCGGTAGACCTCTGCGCGTTTCGATCAAGCCCTCATCGATCAGCGGATGATGGTACTTCACCTGGGCGAACTCCGTTGACACCGCCGAGAATCGAGAGTTGACCCACGGCGCGCGATCACCGGCGGCGAACTGTTCCGGCATCCCAACTACACTCGCCATCGTGCTCGCACCCGAACGGCGGACGCGCGCCGATGTCTTCGTAGCAGTCGCGATCGCCGTCACCCTTGTGGTGGCGGCGTTCGTTGTATGGGCGCGCGCTGATGCCACCGGGACCGATTCGGTGGTGGCGGCGTCGCCTGCGCCTACTGTCACCGCGGCTACGGAGTTGCCGACCTCGTTGAGTGAGCGGTGGCATGCCTCGGATGCGGCGAGTCGGCGGGCGCTTGTTTCGGGGAATGTGGTGGTGACCGGGGATCACGGCACGGTGAGTGGGCGTGATCCGGTGACGGGGACGCAGTTGTGGTGGTATCGGCGGGATATGCCGTTGTGCGGGGTGGAATCGCAGTTCGGCGCGGTGATCGCCACCTATCGCGATCAGCGGGGGTGCAGTCAGTCGGTGATGCTCGAGGCCGATACGGGGGCGCGGCGGGTGGCGCGCAGTAGCTATATGGATGACGAGATCCGGGTTTCCGGGGACGGGACCTATCTGTTGGCGTTGGGGTCGAATCGGCTGGAGATGTGGCGTTCGGATCTGGTGCGCACGCTCGAATACGGTTACGTCGACGCGCCGGTGAACCCGAATACCCAGCCGCGCAACGGATGTGAGCTGCGGTCGGCCGCGTCGAGTTCGTCGCGCCTGGCGGTACTGGAACGCTGCCCGGGCGACGCCACCGACCGGCTGACGGTGCTGAACCCGGCCCCGAAGGAATCGACCGACCCCGAGGAACACGGCTCGCGCGTGCTCACCGCACCCGGTGCCGATTCCCCCGAGATGCGCGTAATCGCGGTGTCGGACAACAAGATTGCCGTCTACTACCCGCCGACTCCGCCCACCGCGACCGGCCTCGGACTGCCCGCCAGGATCGCCGTGCACGACGGCACCGGCAACGAGATCGCGGTGCATCAACTGGCCGCCCCGTGGAACGAACGCACCACCGTGACCCGACTGGGTTCGGCCATCTACGTTTTCACCGGCAGCAGCCTGATTGCCTTGAGCTCGAGCACATTACAACCGGTGTGGACCGTGCGCGACGCACTGGGCACGCCCGCGCTGATGGCGGGACGACTGCTGGTCCCGGTCGCGAACGGACTGGTGGCCGTGGACAGTGGCAACGGTTCGACCGTGGCCGCCATCCCGGTCAAGCGCGCCGACTACCGCGGCGACACCATCTCCACCGCCGTACTGGGCAACACAGTCTTCGAGCGACGCGGCGGCCAGCTCTACGCGCTGACCTGACCCCGCACTGCCATGATGGACCCATGTCCGAACCCGACGCCCGTCTGGTCCTGCTGCGCCACGGCGAAACCGAGTGGTCGAGCCAGCGCAAACACACCAGCTTCACCGACCTGCCGCTGACCGAGCAGGGCGAAGCCCAGGCCGTGGCGGCCGGGCTGGTGCTCGAGTCGCTGCACCTGCGCGACCCTCTGTGCTTCACCAGTCCGCGCTTGCGCGCCAGGCAGACCGCGGAGCTGGCCGGTCTGCATCCGATCCACGTCGACGACGACCTGGTCGAGTGGAATTACGGCCAGTACGAGGGCATCACGACCGCGAAGATCCGCGAAACCGTGCCCGGCTGGACCGTGTGGACCGCACCCGTGCCCGGCGGCGAGACGGCCGACCAGGTGGGCGCACGGGCCGACCGAGTGCTGGCCCGGGTCGAGCCGGAACTGCCCAAACGCGACGTGATCCTGGTCGGCCACGGCCACTTCTCCCGCGTGCTGATCGCCCGCTGGGCGGAATTCCCGGTGCGCGAGGGCCGCCGCTTCGCGATGTCCACCGGCGCGGTCAGCGTGCTGGGCTTCGACCACGACGCCCACTCCATCTGGGGCCACAACCTCACCGCCCGCACCGAACCGATCGAAGGAATTCTGCGATGACCGCACTCGTGCGCCGTGCCACCCCCGCCGACGTGCCCGCGATGGTCGGGTTGGTCCACGACCTGGCCGAGTACGAGAAGGAACCCGCGCAGTGCACGCTCACCGCGCCGCAGCTGCAATCCGCGCTGTTCGGCCCGACGCCCGCACTGTTCGCGCACGTTGCCGAGCACAACGGCGAGGTGGTGGGCTGTGCGATCTGGTTCCTGAACTACTCGACATGGGATGGCGTGCACGGCATCTGGCTCGAGGACCTCTACGTGCGCCCCGAGACCCGCGGCACCGGACTCGGCCGCGCACTGGTGGCGGCGCTGGCGGCGGAGGCGGTCGAACACGGCTACAGCAGGGTCTCGTGGTCGGTGCTCACCTGGAACACCCCGTCGATCGCCTTCTACCGATCCCTCGGCGCCGCACCGCAAGACGAGTGGATCGGCTACCGACTATCGGGTTCCGAACTGACAGCGCTGGCCTCGCCCGTGAACTGAAGCCGCGCAACGACTTTCGCAATTCGATTGGGCAACAAGGCTTTTCACGTTCGTTGAATTGCGCGCGAAAAGCCGGGCTATTCGTCGTCGATTTCGGCGTAGTCAGCGGCCATGAACCGACTGGTCGCCGGCGCGAACAACGTCGCGAGTCCACCCACCGCGACAACCGCCAGCAAACTGCCCCACAGCGGCTGATGTGAGTCGGTGAGCAACGACCACGCCACCGGCAGCAGCAACACGTTCGCTATGACGGCGATCGCGCGTCCCCACCGTTTGCCGCGCAGCAATCCGAGGCCCGCGGCGAACACGCCACCGAACAGCACCCCGAACCACATCGCGGTCCCGACCCCGCTGGCTTGGGATTGATCGTGCCCGGTCAGCGCCCGCACGACCAGCACGATCGCGGTGACCAGACCGGCCAGGCCCTCCAGCGTGACCAGGACACCGGCCGCTCGCACCGTCATCGGGATGCCGGCGGGCACCTCGCGCTGGTCACCGTCTGCTGTCACGTCCTGCTCTGCCACGTGCCCCAGCCTACGACGACGCGTCGTGGTGCCCGGCGCGCGCCGGGTGTTCGCCGCAGCGCATTACCCTCGGCACTGTGCGGACGCTGCTCATTGTCAATCCCAATGCCACCTCGACGACCCCGGCCACCCGGGATCTGCTCGCGCACGCCCTGGAGAGCCGAACGCAGCTCACCGTTGCGCACACCCAGCATCGCGGTCACGCCGCGGAACTGGCCCAGTGGGCATCCACGCAGGAAATGGACCTGATCGTCGTGCACGGTGGCGATGGGACGGTCAACGAGACCATCAACGGGTTCCTGCCGGTGCCCCAGGTCGGCGACGACCAGGTGTGGCGCCCGCGCCTGGGCATCATTCCCGGCGGCTCGGCCAACGTGTTCGCCCGCGCGCTGGGCATCTCCCCCGACCCGGTCACCGCGACCAACCAGCTCATCGACCTGCTGGCCCGCGACGCCGACCGCCGAATCGGCCTGGGCTTGGCCGACGACCGCTGGTTCACTTTCAGCGCGGGCGTGGGCCTGGACGCCGACGTGTGCGAGGCCATCGACGCCGCCCGCGCGAAGGGTCGCAAGGCCACGCCGACGCGCTATCTGCTCACCACGGTGCGCAAGTTCTTCGGTGCGCGGCGGCAGGAACCGACGGTCACTGTCGAGGTACCTGGACGGGATCCGGTGGAGGACGTCTATTACGCCTTCGTCACGAATTCCAGTCCGTGGACCTATCTCGAGGACCGTCCGATTCGTACGAATCCCACGACCACCTTCGAATCGGGTCTTGGCGTGTTCGCGATGAAGTCGATGAGCGTGACCCGCACCCTGCTGCTTGCCCGACAGTTGCTGGCCGAGAACGGAAACCCCAAGGGGCCAACGCTTTTCCGCGCGGACAACGTCGATTCGGTGCGCATCGAGACCGACTCCGAGATCGGTCTGCAAATCGATGGCGACTTCATCGGAAAACGCAAGATGGTGCATTTCACATCTGTGCCCAGCGTGCTCGATGTGGTGGCTCCCAAGCCGTCCTGAACGCCGGTCACGAAGAAAAATCTGCTGGTTGCGCTGCGAAAACCACCGGACGCGAGTAGAAATGACCGGGCAGGTTCCCCTCACGGGGCCCTAGAGCGTGATCTCCCCCACGGTGCGCCGGAGACCTATTGACATCTACGGTGATCGTGAAAGCATTCACAAGCAACCGTGCGGAAACATTCGAGTCGCACAAGTGAACGATCCACTAACTACCGGCGCCCTTTGTGGCGTCCACGCAAAGGAGCAGAGGAATGGACTGGCGCCACAAGGCCATCTGTCGCGATGAGGACCCTGAACTGTTCTTCCCGGTGGGTAACAGTGGTCCTGCGCTCGCGCAGATTGCCGATGCCAAGCTGGTCTGCGCCCGCTGCCCCGTCACTGCCGATTGCCTGTCGTGGGCCTTGAAGTCCGGACAGGATGCCGGCGTGTGGGGTGGCATGAGCGAAGACGAGCGTCGCGCGCTCAAGCGTCGTAACGCGCGCACCCGTACGCGTACCACCGTCTAGAGACGACGGATCTGGCGTTGCCGGGCCATTCAGCCCCGGCCCGGTAACGCATGTGTGAGAACCCGGCACCTTCGCGGTGCCGGGTTTATTGTTGCCTACCAGCGGTTTTGGAATACTTCAGCGCCCGGCGCGACGGCCCAGCGGCACTCGAAGTACCGCGTCCGTGCCCACATCGGCACCGGGATGTAATCCGATCGAGCCGCCCAGTTCCGACGTCACCAGGGTGCGCACGATCTGCAATCCCAACCGGTCGGAACCTTCCAGACTGAACCCTGCCGGTAGCCCACGGCCGTCGTCGCTGATGATCACGTCCAACCAGCGTGCGGAGCGTTCGGAGCGAATCGTCACGGTACCGTTCTCGCCCGCGTCGAAGGCGTGCTCGATCGCGTTCTGCACCAGTTCGGTCAGCACCATCACCAGCGGTGTCGCGCGTTCGGCGGAGAACACTCCCAGCGATCCGGCGCGGCGCACCTTGATCCGCGCGGTGTGCACCGTGGCCACGTCGGCCATGATCGGCAGCAGTCGGTCGATGACCTCGTCGAGGTCGACTTCCTCGTCCACCGACATCGACAGCATCTCGTGCACCGAGGCGATCGAGGTGACGCGGCGCACCGATTCCGTCAGTGCCACTTGGGCTTCGGGGTTCTCGGTGCGACGGGCCTGCAGTCGCAGCAGCGCCGCCACGGTCTGCAGATTGTTCTTCACCCGGTGGTGGATCTCGCGGATGGTGGCGTCCTTGCTCAGCAACGCGCGGTCGCGCCGCTTCACCTCGGTGACGTCGCGCACCAGCAGCGCGGGCCCGGCCAGTTCGCCGCCGGGGCGCAGCACCAGCGTGCGCAACAGCACGGTCGCCCCGCGCGCTTCGACTTCCATCCGGCGTCCGGTGCGTCCGGCCAGCGCGGCCTGGATATCGGCCACCACTTCCTGGGCGTCGAACGGGTCGGTGATCAGCGAGCGGGTGGTCACCGCGAGGTCCTGGCCCACGAGATCGGCTTGCATACCCATGCGGTGGTAGGCCGACAGCGCGTTGGGGCTGGCGTAGACGACGATGCCGTCGGTGTCGAGGCGGATGAAACCGTCACCGGCGCGCGGGCTCGAGTGGGTGGCGGCCCGGTCTTCCGGTGTGGGGAAACTGCCGTCGGCGATCATCTGGCACAGGTCGTCGGCGCACGAGACGTAGGCCGTCTCCAGTGTGCTGCGCACCCGCGAGCGGGCGAGATCGGAATCGCGGCTCAGCACCGCGATCACATCGTCGCCGCAACGCACCGGGATCGCCTCGCGGATCGCGTGGGCGGGGCTGGGGTGGTAGACCCCGCTGACCTCCACCTCGGTGTCGGTGCGCACCGTGGTGCCGCTGAGCAGGGCATCGAAGACCTGCGGGAACTCCGACCGTGACGCGGTGGTGCCCACCTTGTCCTCGAGATGCACCGTGGGCGCGGTGGTCGGCCGGATCTGGGCCACACACACCACGTCGCAGCCGTCGTCGACCGGGCCCGCGCCCACCCACAGCAGCAGATCCGAGAACGAGAGATCGGCGAGCAACTGCCAGTCACCCACCACCCGTTGCAGATGGTCCACGGCGATGCCGGGAAGGTCGGTGTGTTCGGCCAGGAGCTCGCTCAGTGTTGCCACGCTGGATCTACCGCTTCGTTCTTCGTGTGACTTACGCGATGGTGGCGATGAGGTCGCCCGCCTGCAGAACCTGGCCCGGTGCGACGTTCACCGATGTGACATCGCCCTCGACCTCGGTGAGCACCGGGATCTCCATTTTCATCGACTCGAGCAGCACCAGTGTCTGATCTACCTGGACATGTTCGCCCACGGTGACCTCCACAGCGAGCACGGTCGAGACCATCTCCGCGCGCACTTCTTCAGGCATGGCACCCCTTCGTTAGTATCCGCCGAAGCTACAGCCAACCACACATGAAACAATGGGTGTCGACCAGACATAGAAGGGAGCTCCCATGGGTAAGCGTGGACGTAAGAAGCGCAGCCGCAAGGGCAACGCCGCAAACCACGGCAAGCGTCCTAACGCTTGAGTCGTGCCGCTGCGCACAGACACAAAAGCACGCCCTCGATCGAGAGCGTGCTTTTGTCGTATCCGGGGGCTGATCAGCTCTCGCTGGTCTCGATCCTGGTGACCGTGATGGTCCGGTGGATCTCCAGTTTCAGCCGGTCGCGCAGGCCGTCGGGGGCGTGCTCACCACCGCATTTGCGGCTGAGCAGGCCCTTGATCTTCTCCTCGATGCCGTAGGCCTCGATGCAGGGGCTGCAGTGGTCCATGTGCTCCTGCAGGCGCGCCCTGGTGGCATGGTCGCACTCGTTGTCGAGCATGAGCCACACATCCGCCAGGACCGCGGTGCAGTCCATGTCGAGATCGGGATCGTCACTCACTTCACAACCTCCTGGCGTTCCCCACGGTCGAATCCACGTTCGCGCGCCACGTCGGCGAGCAGGCCCTTGAGCTGCTTGCGTCCACGGTGCAGCCGAGACATCACGGTACCGATGGGGGTGCCCATGATGTCGGCGATCTCCTTGTACGGGAAGCCCTCGACGTCGGCGTAGTAGACCGCCATCCGGAATTCCTCCGGCAGCTGCTGCAGCGCGGACTTGATCTGGTCGTCGGGCAGGGCATCCAGTGCCTCCACCTCGGCCGAGCGCAGGCCCACCGAGGAGTGCTCGGCGGTGGCCGCCAGCTGCCAGTCGGTGATCTCGTCGGTCGGGTACTGCGCGGGCTGACGCTGCTTCTTGCGGTAGGAGTTGATGTAGGTGTTGGTCAGGATCCGGTACAGCCAGGCGCGCAGATTGGTGCCCTCCCGGAAGGACTTGAACCCCTGGAACGCCTTCACGAACGTCTCCTGCACCAGGTCCTCGGCGTCGGCCGGGTTCCTGGTCATGCGCAGCGCGGCGCCGTAGAGCTGGTCGATCATCGGCAGCGCGTCCCGCTCGAACCGGGCCGCCAGCTCGGCTTCGTCGACTTCTGTGCCGGACGCCCCGTCCGACACCCGGTTGTCGTCGTCGCTCGTCACACCCATCCCTTCGATCGCCGTAGTCACCGAATCTACCGGCACAACGGAATCGACAGGCACTCGCGCACCCCGTGGCAGGAGAGGACGCTCCTCGAGCAGCAGTGTCACTATCTCTCCTTCACGATCTCTCCCCGGATGGGCTTGTCACTTGTGTGCAACAGGCACCCCCGCATCCGTGTTCCCGCACCGCCGGAATGTCGGAAGTAGGGTGACCGGCATGTCGACTCCCGCGATCCGGTCCCTGCGCGACATCGAGCATCGAGTGCACGCGTATTCCCATGATCCGCGGGCGGAATCGTATGGCGACGAGGCTGTCGACGCGCTCGGGGAGCTGGTGGGTGTGCAGGCCGCGCAGATCTTCAAGACCTTGGTGATCGAACTCTCCACGGGCGCGCTGGCCGTGGCGGTGTTGCCGGTGCCGGCGCGACTGTCGTTGAAGGCGGCGGCCGCGGCGTTGGGTGCGCCGAAGGCGATCATGGCCGACAAGACCAAGGCGCAGCGCACGACCGGCTATGTGCTGGGCGGGGTTTCGCCGCTGGGGCAGCGCAAGAAGTTGCCCACTGTTGTCGACGCGTCGGCGCTGCGGTGGGATCGGGTGCTGTGCAGCGCGGGCAAACGCGGGTTGGAGATCGAGTTGGCGCCTGCGGATCTGGTGCGGGCGTGTGCGGCGGTCACCGCGGATATCACCGGCTGAGGGCCATCCGGATCTGCTCTGGCTCCGAATTCACTGGGACATACTCTGCGCCCGGTACGACTGAATCGACCCGAGGATGTGATGCGAAGATGTCTGCTCGTTCGACGATCGCCATGCTGTCCGGTGCTGTGGTAATCGGTTTCGGTGTGTTGGCTCCCGTCGCCACCGCTGTGCCGCAGGTGGTTCCGCCGTCGCAGGCCGAGCCCGGCGACTATCCGCTCAACGGTCAGGGCACCACGCCGAAGCAATCGCCCAAGACCGCGCCGGGGACCGACGATGACGAGACCGCCGAGAAGACGGAGAAGTTGGGTGGTGGGGTGGCCACCGAGGTCATCGATCTGGTCACCGGAATCATCAAGTGCGGGTTGAACATTGCCACCGATTCGGTGCCCTGCACGCTCTGAGCATTTCACCCGAGGCCGGGCACGATCACAGCAGTGTGGTCTGCCCGGCTTCGTCGTCGCAGGTGCCGTCGGGCACCAACAGTTCGGGTCCGTTGTTGCGCACGTTGTTCACCAGGCTCGACACCGGACGCGCCACGATCGTGGCCAGTTCCGCCGGAGAAGGCGGCTTCAGTAATTCCGCTGGTGCGGGGTGATCGGGGTCGAGCCACGCGTCCCAGTGCTCGCGCGGCATCGGCAACGGCATCCGGTCGTGGATGTCGGCCAGTTCGCCCATCGCGTCGGTGGTCAGGATCGTGCACGACAGCAGCGGTTGGGCGTCGGGCACGCTGCGATCACGCCAGACCGACCACAGCCCGGCCATGTACAGCAGCGAACCGTCGGTGTGCGACATATAGAACGGCCGCTTCACCGCCTTGCCCTTGCCGGTCGGCGCGGGCTCGACCAGCCATTCGTACCAGCCGTCCATCGGGACCAGGCAGCGCTTGCTCTTGACCGAATCGCGGAACGACGGCGCGGTAGCGGCCTTGTCGGCGCGGGCGTTGAACAGCGGTTTGCCCTTGGCGGGCAGACCGGGTTCGCCAGCCTTGGTCCAGTGCGGGATCAGACCCCAGCGCATCCGCCGAATCCGCAGACGCGGGTCGTCGTCGGGCTCGCCGTGTTCGTGTCGCTCCACGATTGTGAGCACCTGGGTGGTGGGCGCGACGTTGTAACTCACGGCCGCGTCCGGCTCGTCCAGGCCCGTCTCGTCGACAGCGTCCAGTTCAGCCGCCAACCGGCCCGGATTCGTGGTCGTCGCATATCGTCCACACATAAGGGCCAACATACGCGCGGACACCGACAGAAAACCGTGCCGACGACCCCACCCCACGCCGAAAACCGCACCACCGGTGTGTCCGAACCGCACATAAGCGAAGATGGGGACGTGAGTTTCTGGCCTGCGCCCCCTATCGAGGTCCCCGTCCATGCGACCGTGACCCTGCCCGGTTCGAAATCCATCACCAACCGCGCGCTCATCCTGGCCGCACTGGCCGATGGGCCGTCCACCCTCACCGGTGCGCTGCGCAGCCGCGACACCGACCTGATGATCCAGGCGCTGCGCGCGCTGGGCACCGAGATCACCGGCGACGCCGACACCCTCGAGGTCACCCCCGCGCCACTGCACAGTGCCGCGGTCGACTGCGGCCTGGCGGGCACCATCATGCGGTTCCTGCCGCCCGCCGCGGCGCTGGCGTCCGGCGATGTCGCGTTCTTCGGCGACGAGCAGGCCAAACTGCGCCCACTGACCACCATCCTCGACGCCCTGCGCGCCCTCGGCCTCGATGTCGACGGTGACGCGCTGCCGTTCGTCGTGCACGGCACCGGCGCGCTGCGCGGCGGCACCGTCACCATCGACGCGTCGGGTTCCTCCCAGTTCGTGTCCGGGCTGCTGCTGTCGGCGGCCCGCTTCGACGAGGGCATCACCGTGCACCACGACGGCAAGTCGCTGCCGTCGATGCCGCACATCGAGATGACCGTGGAAATGCTGCGCCGCGCCGACGTGACCGTGCGCACCCCCGCCGATTCCGGCAACGCGCAGACCTGGACCGTGGCGCCCGGCCCGATCCGCGCGGTCGACTGGGAGATCGAGCCCGACCTGTCCAACGCCACCCCGTTCCTGGCCGCAGCCGCGGTGACCGGCGGGCAGGTGAGCATTCCGATGTGGCCGCGCGGCACCACCCAGCCCGGTGACGTGATCCGCGAGATCCTGGTCCGGATGGGCGCCGAGGCCCGCATCACCGACGGCGTCCTCACCGTGCACGGACCCGATCGCCTGGCCGGCATCGACATCGACCTGCACGACGTCGGCGAACTCACCCCCACCGTGGCGGCCCTCGCTGCGCTGGCGGACTCGCCCTCGCGACTGCGCGGCATCGCGCACCTGCGCGGCCACGAAACCGACCGTCTCGCAGCACTTTCCGCGGAGATCAACCGCCTGGGCGGCAATGTCACCGAGACCGAGGACGGCCTCGAGATCGTGCCGGCCCCGCTGCACGGCGGCCAGTGGCACTCTTACGCCGATCACCGCATGGCCACCGCCGGCGCGATCATCGGCCTGCGCGTGCCCGGCGTGGAGATCGAGGACATCGGCACCACCGCCAAGACCCTGCCGACCTTCGTCGCCCTGTGGGAGCAGATGTTGGCCCCCGCGTTATCCGGTAACGGAGTGGCGCGCTGAGCCGCCAAGGCCGATCCTCAGCCAGCTACGACGAATCCGATGTCCGGGTCCGCCCGGGCAAGGCCTCGTCGCGCCCCCGCACCAAAACCCGCCCCCAGCACGCCGACGCCGAGGCCGCCATGGTGGTCGCCGTCGACCGTGGCCGGTGGGGTTGTGTGCTGGGCGGTGACGCCGACCGGCGCATCGTGGCCATGCGCGCTCGCGAACTGGGCCGCACGCCGATCGTGGTCGGCGACCAGGTCGACGTGGTGGGTGACCTGACCGGCAGGCCCGACAGCCTGGCCAGAATCGTGCGGGTCAGCGAACGCAGCACCGTGTTGCGGCGCACCGCCGACGACACCGACCCGTTCGAACGCATCGTGGTCGCCAACGCCCAACAGCTGTTCATCGTGGTGGCACTGGCTGATCCGCCGCCGCGCACGGGTTTCGTCGAGCGGGCGATGGTGGCCGCGTATGCCGGTGGGCTGGAACCGATTCTGGTGCTGACCAAGCGCGACCTGGTCTCGGAGTCCGAATTCGCTTCCGCCTTCGAAGGTTTGGATCTGAAGATCCTGTACGCGGGCATCGACGATCCGATGGAGCCGGTGCTCGAGATCTTGAACAACCGACTCACCGCGCTGATCGGACACTCCGGTGTCGGCAAGTCCACGATGGTGAATCGTCTTGTGCCCGATGCGTATCGGGCCGTGGGCGTGGTGTCCGGTGTCGGCAAGGGTCGGCACACGTCCACGCAGTCGGTGGCCCTGCCGCTGCCCGAGGGTGGTTGGGTGATCGACACTCCCGGCGTGCGGTCGTTCGGCCTGGCCCACATCACTCCCGACGACGTCATCGCCTCGTTCACCGACCTCGCCGGTGCCATCGAGAACTGTCCGCGTGGCTGCACGCACCTGGGACCGCCCGCCGATCCCGAATGCGCGTTGGATCAGCTGCCGGGGACCGAACGGCGGGTGGGCGCGATTCGCACGCTGCTGACCGCGTTGATCTCCAATGACGCGTGGGAGCACCGCTGATCCGGAGCACCGCTGATTGCGAAATGAGCAACGGTCAGATTGCGAATTCGACTCACGTTCGGTCGCGTTCACGGTCTCGACACAGTGCGCCGGTACCGTCATGCCCATGAAGCCACCGGCCATCGGTTACCTGCGCCGCGACATCTCGGGTGTCGCTCAGTCCTGGGACGAAACGCAGATCCGTTCGCTAGCCGAGCGGCTGGGTTACCGCTTCACCAAGACCGTGGTTTTCAGCGATCGCACCGCCGATCCGATCGGTCGGCTGCTCGACGTGGTCAATACCACCGAGGCTGCCGCGATCGTGACGCCGAGTTTGACGCATCTGGGTTCGGATGTGCCGCATCAGATCGCTGCTGCCTGCGACATCATCACGGTGTCGCCCGAGGTCACCCACGCGCGGACGCTGCCCGCGCTGCCCGCTTAGGTCGGTGCTGCCCGCTTCAGACCAGCGCCCGGTATCTGCCGTCTGAGTCTTTGGCCAGTCGGCCTCGCCGAACCGCGGTGTTCAGGCAGGCTTCCACGCGGTCCTCGGCGGCGCCGGTGCGCTCGTGGGCGAACTGGGTGAGCGTGGCCCAGACGATCTCGTCGAAAGTGTGTCGATTGTGTTGGGCCACCTGGGTTATCGCGTTGACGATCTCTTCGGCGGCGATGGTGTCGATGGCGCGGGAAACGGTCGGTGGGGTGAAGCGGAAGCCGCGCCAGGTGGTGGGGTCCAGATCCGAGGGCCAGACGAACACGCCCAATGAGGTTGCGCGCATGAGGGATTCGGGTACTTCGCCCAGTACGCAGATCTGTTGCTTGTCCGAGGGTTTCTGCACGCCGAAACGTTGGGCCACACGCGCTACCAACTGAGTGCGCTCGATCGGGCCTTCGACGGCGATGGTTTCGCGGACTGCGTCGCGGACTCGCAGGGGGATGGTGGCGGAGCTGTCGCGGTCCAGGTCTGCGGGGGAACCGAGGACGCCCGTGGGTGCGGTGACATACGGGATGCCGGTGGGCAGCCAGTGATGGGCGGTGCGGGTGCGGATCTGCCAGTCGGGGGTTTGGGCCACTGTCGGGGAGATCGGGGCGGACGGTGGGGTGTATTGGACCTGTGGGAAGGGGGTCGGTGGGCTTGACCTCGGCGGGTAGGACGCGTGCGGATACGGGGTCGCGGGCGTTTCCGGGCGTGCTCGCGGAGGCATCGGTGGACCGTACACCTGTTGGGGTGCACCAGGATTGGTGTTGCCCGACTGCCCGTACCCCTGCTGAGGTGCAGCAGCGTGGGAGCCGTGCCCGTACTCAGACGCAGCGCCGTTGGGGCCATGCCCGTACTGGGGCGCAGCACCGTGGAGGCCCTGCCCGTATCCGTACGCGCTGTGGTCCCCGTGCTGCGCGGTGAAGTTGCGTTTGCGCCGATCGCCGATCACGAGCTGCCAGATCGACACGGCCGACAGTGCGGTGCCCCCGGCCAGGAATGCCACCGCCAGCACGATCCCGAACGTGCTGCCATCATCGATGCTGCTGAAATACCCGACCGCGCCCAGCAGCACGCTGAAAGCTCCGCCGAGCAATCCGACGACCCACCCGATCCTGCCGAACCACCGCACCTGGTTCACTCCCCTTCCGTGCGGACCACCTGCCGCATCTGACCGAGCCGACACACTCCCCCATCGACACTGCGAGGAGCCTACTCCCGACCACCGACAACCCCACCGGGCTCGGTCACAGGCCGAACTCGGCGGCCAGTTGCTCGACCCTCCTGCGTTGCGGGTCGTCGGCGGGTCGCAGCACTTCGAGATCGATACGCAGCTGTTCGAGGAACCGTTGCGCTCTGGCACGATCGCCCACTGCGGGCAACCATTCCGCGATCGCGACCCGCACCAGCACCGCCTCGTCGCTGAATCCGGCATCGCCAGAACGTATTTCGCCCAGCATCCGGTACAGCTGGTCCACCGCGTCCGATGCGGTGAGTTCGCCGAGCGCGGCCCGGCAGTCGACCGCCGCGACTCGCGCCCGCCAGACCCGTCCGCTGACCGGTCCCGTGGCGCGCAGTTCGATCGCCTCGACCTTCTCCCATTCGGCCAGGGCGCGCCGTTGTTCGCCGCTGTGGGCGAGCGCGGTGGCGATGTCGCGGTGGAGTTCGCCGAGTTGGGGGCTGGTGGGGCCGAAGCGTGCTTCCGCCTCGTCGACGACGGTGACCAGGGCTTCGGCGGCCTGGGCGAAGCGACCGAGTTCGCACAGTTCGCGATAGCGGGCCGCGACTTCCGCGAGTCCGCCTGTCTCGGTGACGGATTGGGGTTTCACGGGGCGCGGGGGTACCGCATCCTGCGCTGATTCCGCGGGCGGGTTCGGGCGGCGAAAGATCCTGGTTGGATCGGGATAGCCTGCAGCACTGGCACTTTCGGCCGCCCCAACCCCCGGAAGAAATGGCAACAGCCGGTCATACACATCACGCGCGGTAGCCGGTCGATCCGACGGATCCTTGGCCAGCAACTCGAGCACCAACTGTTCGATCGGCGCGGGCACCTCCCGTCGCAGCACCCGCAACGGCGTCGGCGCCTCCGACAGATGTCGGTTGTGCGTATCGAACTGCGACGCGGCTTCGAAAACCCCTCTGCCACTGAACATCTCATGCATGATGCACCCCAGCGCGTACAAATCCGCCCGAGGCCCCACCTCCTGCCCGTTCACCAATTCCGGCGACATATACGCGGCGGTCCCCAACACCGACCCGGTCCGCGTGATCCGACTGGTACTCCCGTCGAGCAACGCCGCGATCCCGAAATCGATCACCTTCACCGTCCCATCCCCCGCCACCAGCACATTCGCCGGTTTCAAATCCCGATGCACCACCGGCAGCACATGCGCGTGCGACAACACCGTCGCGATCTGCGCCGCCACCGCAACCCCACACTCGATCGACAGCACCCCCACCCCCGACAGGAAGTCCCGCAGCGTCACCCCTTCGATGTGCTCCATCACCAGATAAACACTGTCGGCCCCCTTGTCGAGCACCGCGTCGAACACCTGCGGCACCCCCTGATGCCGAATCCGCGCGGTAACCCTGGCCTCCCGCCGAAACCGAGCAACGAACTCCTCCGCCATCTCAGCCCGAGAAGCGAACTGCCCCACCGCAATCCGCTTCACGGCCACCGCCCGATCCAAAACCACGTCATACCCCAACAGCACCTCCCCCATCCCCCCAGCCCCCAACGCCCCGGTGATCTCATACCGCCCATCGATCACTTCACGCACCCTGACCTCCAACCCGACGCCCGACCCAGCCTCCCGCACGATACTGCGCTCGATCGGCAGACAGCTGCATCATCGAGGCAAGCGACATCGCCGTGGGACACACCGTGCCGCGCTACCCACGCGTGCGGCGTCGGGCAGTCAGGCTTGGTCGGTCGGCTCCAGGGCACCTGCGGTCAGGCCGGTGGCGATGAGGTCGGCGGCGTGGCGGGCGGCGGTGGCGGTGGTGTGGGCGGTTACTCGGAGGTGGTGGAGGCGGCGGAAGGCGGCGCCGTAGGTTTTTTGGGCGGGCAGCGGGAGCATGGGGATGCGCAGGCGGGCGGGGTCGAGGCGGATGGTGGTGGTGCCGTACATGGCGGCGGCGTTGTCGGGGCTGCCGATGAAGCCGGCGAAGAACCAGGGGTCGATGCGGGTGGGGTCGGTGCGGAAGACCAGGACGCCGGGGGCGGGGACGGCGCCGATGTCGGGGCCTTCGGCTACGCGGGTGCCCTGGGCGGCGCCGTGGTCGTCGCGCAGGCGGGAGACCAGGACGTCGCCTTCTTCGATCGGGTCGCCGACGGGGGCGCCGGGGGCGGTCAGGCCGGAGGGGGCGCGGCTGTTGAGCAGGTCGTGGCCGGTGAGGACGGCGCGTTGGGGTGCGTCGTCGGGGACGGCTTCGGAGCTGCTGGTGACGATGCGGACGGCCTTGCCCGCGATCAGGTTGCCGACGGCGACGTAGCGCCACACGGTGCCGGGGGCGGCGTCCCATTCGCGGACGGTGTCGGCGACGGCGTGCAGTTCGGTGAGGTTGTCTGCCAGTTGGGCGATGGCGGCGTGGGCGGAAGCCGAGGCGTTGTCGGGGTCGACCGCGGCGCGCACGTGGCGGGCGGGGGTGAGGTCGACGTCGTCGTCGAGGACGTCCATCACGCGAACCACGGCGGTCACGTCGGGGACGGTGGCGTCGTCGCCTTTATCGAAGGCACGCCACGCCTTGACGACCGTGTCGGCGAGAATCTGCCAATCCGGTTGTTCCCCTCCATGATTGGGCAGGCGGGTCGTGTCGGCGAAAAGGAGTGTGTCTTTCGGGAGGCCCTGGCCTGGTCGACGCAGGACCCAGAGTTGCAGGCCGACCTGACGTGGCGTCGACGCGCCGGGCGGCAGCGCGATCACGGCCCGCAATGCGCCCGCGCGCAACAGTTCCATGCGAATGCGGCGGCCAGATGATCTCGCAGCCACTGCCGGCGGAAGTAGAAGAACAGCGGTACCACCGGGTTGCAGATGCGCGATGGCGTGCTGGACCCACGCTAGTTCAGATTCGCTACGTGGCGGCACCGAGTACACCCAGCGCGGATCGAGCGCCAGTTCATCGGCGCTCCAATCACGTTGGGAATAGGGCGGATTCGACAGGACAGCATCGAACTCGAGATCGGTGAACGCGTCGGCGAGCAAGGCGTCGCCTGCCCGGATATCGACCTCGACCTTCGGCGCGAGCGTGCCCAGCAGCGCCCCGGTGCGACTGGCCTGCACCGGCAGAATGTCCTGGCCGTGCAGCGACGCGGCGCCGATCCTGGACGCCTCGAGTAGCAGGGTGCCGCCACCGCAGGCGGGGTCGAGCACCGAGCGTGGTGCGGGCGATGCGGACGCGGCGAGCACGTCGGCCATCAGCGCCGCGACGGGTTGATCGGTGGGATAGATGCCCGTGCTCGGCCCGTCCAGCCCGCGTTCGGCCAGCACCGTGAGGGTCTCCCGCACCCCCACTTCCCCGACCGCCGCTCGCACCGCCTCCCGCACCGGGTCCGTGGCCTTGCTCGCCGGGTCGGCCACGAACTCCATCAGCGCCACGACATCCTCGGGCGCGACCTCGGAACGCAACACCGTGCGCAGGCGCTGTACGGGCGAATCGGCCGCGGTGTTGCCGTGCCCGCGCAACCACTGCTGCACTTCGGCCAGGTCGAACAGCGGCCGCGATTCGGAGCCGCCGGGCACCGGTGCGGGGAAATCCGCATGTCGGCGCCGCCAATTGCTCACAGTGGCGCGGGTGACGCCGGCCAGCCGGGAGATCTCGGCGGCGGCGACGGTGGGCGTCGAGTCTGACATGGGTCTCCTCTGGTCAAGGTCAAACGTAACACGTCACCATTGACATAACCCGACGTCAGTACACATGTTTTCAATGTCCACAGTGAAAACATTGTTTCCCTGTTGCTATCGCCGTTGCGTAGGTGTAGCGTTCTTCTCAACGGCGCGGCAATCATCCAGACACACCGCCCGCAACGCACGAACTCGGTTGCGCGACAACATCTCTCGCAGCTCCATTCTTCGATGCACACCCCCGGAACACCCGGCCTTCTCCGGCCGCGATCGGTCGTGTCATCACCACCCGACCCGCACGGCTCCGGGTCGCCACTACCTTCAGGAGATCACCATGTCCACTCCCCAGTACCCCGCCAATCCCGGTGTCCCCCAGCAGCCTTACTACCCGCAGCCCCCGCGCAAGAAGAAGGTGTGGCCGTGGGTGCTCGGCGGGTTCGTCGTTGCCGTGCTGGTGTTGTTCGGCGGCTGTGCGGCACTGATCGGTGGGGCGGCCAACGAGGTCGCCAAGACGCAGGAGAGCAAGTCGGTGCCCGCGCCTGCCGGTACCGAAGTGCGTGACGGGAAGTTCGGGTTCACCGTGACGAAGGTGGATCCGCCGGTCGCCATCGTGGGCGACAACCCGTACATGCAGAAGACCGCGCAGGGTGAATTCGTGCTGGTCTACGTCGACGTGGCCAACACCTCGAACGTCGCCCAGCATTATTTCGGCTCGAATCAGAAGCTGATTGATGATCAGGGCCGCGAGTTCGCCAACGACACCGCTGCGGAGATCAACGTCAACGATCAGCTGTCCGCCGAGATCAACCCCGGCAACAAGATCTCGATGGTGTTGGTCTTCGATGTTCCGGTGGGCACGGTTGCCACGGCCGTGGAATTCCACGACTCGGCCTTCTCCGATGGGGCGCGCGTCGCCTTGAAGTAGTCCCGAACACGCACGGGCCCAGCGGTTTTCGCTGGGCCCGTAGTTCGTCTAGAGGGCGTCGAGAACCGCGGCGGCCAGCGGTGCGGCCGACGCCGGGTTCTGACCGGTGTGCAGGTTGCGGTCGGCTTGCACGAACGGCTCGAAGGGTGCGCCGCACTGGTAATCGGCGCCCAGTTCGATGAGGCGGTCTTCGAGCAGCCATTTGGCCTGGTCAGCCAGGCCGCCGAGGCGTTCTTCGGCGTCACTGAAGGCGGTCAAACGGTAGCCCGCGAAGGGTGACGGGCCGTTCTCCGCGGTGGCCAGGATCGCGGCCGGACCGTGGCAGACCAGCGCCAGCGGCTTACCGGAATCCAGGGTTTCTACCAGCAGCGCCGCCGAATCCTTGTTCACCGCAAGATCTTCCATCGGACCGTGTCCGCCGGGGTAGAACACCGCGGCGTAGTCGGCCAGCTTCGCATCGCCCAGTGCTATCGGATTGTCCAGTGGCGCAGCATTTTTGATGATTTCCGAGACTTCCTCGGCACCCTTCTCGCCACCATTGGCCGCCGGTGCCAAACTCCCCAGGTCGACCGGCGGCTTCACCCCGCCCGGCGTAGCCACCACGACTTCGAAACCGGCTTCGGTGAAGGCCTGGTAGGGCGCGGTGAACTCGTCGGCCCAATAACCGGTGTGCCGCTTGGCATTACCGGACAACGTCCAGTGATCAGCACCGGTCATTACGAACAGGATCTTCGCCATCATCGCCTCCAGGAGTGGATTGCCGGCGTCAGTGTTGCGCGCCGATGGTGTGGAGAATTTCGTGGATGATCGGGTCGGTGAGTCGGTTGGTGACCGATCGGCCTTCGCGGGTGGACGTAATACAGCCTTCGTGCCGCAGCACGCGCAGCGCCTGGGAGATCGCGTTCTCGTTGCGGCCGATCGCGGCGGCCAGCTCGCCGACGCTGATGCCGGGCGAGCGGTGCAGGCACAGCAGGATCTCCAGGCGACCGGGGTCCGACAGCAGGTCGAAGCGTTGCGCCCACTGCCTGATCTCGACATCGTCGATCGCGCGTCGGCCGCGTTCGACCGGCGTCCCGTACAGCGTGTGTGGCTCTCCCATGACGGTGCCCAGCTTACGTGACTATCATCTGTTTATCTGTTCAGATAAACATGAGTTGGGATGTCCTCGATGCGCGGTCGGCCGCTGTTCGCTGTAGGGGCCGCGTTGACGGTCGCGCTGACGTCGTGCGGTGGGCCCGACAGTGGGTCCGCCGATTCGCTCGTGCTCGCCGATGCGTATGAACTGGGTGGTTACAACCCGGTTGCCGGGTATGGCGCGGCCGGTGAGGCCAAGGTCTATGACGGACTACTGAAGTTGACCGGTGGCACCGGTATGCCCGGTTTCGCCCCGGCGTTGGCGACCGCGCTGCCGACACCGGATGCGCAGGCGACCGTGTGGACGGCGCCGCTGCGCGCGGGCGTGCGGTTCAGTGACGGGTCAGAGTTCGATGCCGCCGATGTGGTGGCGACCTATCGGGCGATTCTGGACCCGGCGTCGGCCTCGGAGGTGCGGTCGTCGTTTTCGATGATCGAGCGGGTCGAGGCGGTGGATCCGCTGTCGGTGCGGTTCACGTTGCGGCATCCGTATGCGGCGTTTCCGACCAAGTTGCTGATCGGGATCGTGCCGTCGGAGGCAGTGGCCGTGCCGGGGCCTGCGACCGAATCGTCGCTCAATACCGCGCCGATCGGCACCGGGCCGTATCGACTCACCGCCTTGGAGCCGACGCGGGCGGTGTTCGAGGCAAACGAAAGTTATTGGGGTGGTGCGCTTTCGGTCAAGCGGTTGACGGTGCTGTATGTGCCCGACGACAACACGCGTGCGCAGCGGATGGCCAGTGGTGAGCTCGATGGGACTTCGCTGCCGCCGTTGTTGGCCGGAACGTTCGCTGGGCGGATGACGGTGCAGGCCAACACTTCTGCCGACTGGCGTGGGGTTTCGATGCCCGAGGGTGATCCCGTCGCCGGTGATCGTGCGGTGCGGTTGGCGCTGAACTACGCGGTGGATCGTCAGGGGATGATCGACAATATTCTCGGTGGTTACGGGCGGCCGGCCTACACACCGTTTGCCGGTGTCTACGGCGAATCACATAACCCGGCAGTGTCTTTCGCTTTCGATCGCCGGAAAGCCGGGCAGATCCTCGACGATGCGGGGTGGCGTGCGGGCTCGGATGGTGTGCGCGCGAAAGATGGTGTGCGCGCTCGCTTTACCGTGATGTACAACTCCACGGACACGTTGCGTCGTGATCTCGCACTGGCTTTCGCGTCTGATGCTCGTCGTGTGGGTGTCGAGGTCGACCTGGAAGCACTGTCGTGGGATCGGATCGAACCTCGCATCGAGCAGGCGGGCATTCTGCTCGGCGGCGGTAGCGAGCCGTACGATCCCGACACGCAGGCCTACAACACCCTGCACTCACCGGATCGGGGCGCGGGTAGCCCGTACGACAATGCGAGCCGCCACGTCGATCCTGCGATCGATGGCCTCCTCGAAACCGCAAGGCGCAGTGTAGATCCGGCCGTGCGCGCTGCCGCGTATCGCGAAGTCCAGAGCCGTTACGCACAGGACCCGAGTCACATCTTCCTGGTGCATCTCGACCACACCTATGTGGTGAAGGATTCGTCCTGGCAGATGTCGGGCCCGATCCTCGAACCGCATGCGCACGGCGTGACCTGGGGTCCGTGGTGGTCGCTGCAGACGTGGACTCGATGATGGGGCGCAGTCGTTTTCGCGCACGCGGGCTCGGGGCCTTGATCGGGTGGCGGTTGGTCACCTTGATTCCGGTGTTGATCGCCGTGTCGGCTGCGCTGTTCGCCGCAGCCGCACTGTCACCGTTCGATCCGCTGGTCGGGTACCTCGGTGCGCGTTACGAGACGACGAGCGTGTCGGATCGGACGCTGCTCACCCATCAGCTCGGACTGGACGCGTCCTGGTATCAGCTGTACGGGCGGTGGGTCGGCGACCTGTTCAGCGGCGATCTCGGCGTCTCGCGCGGATTCGCCCAACCGGTGAGCACTCTGCTGGCCCAACGGATTCCATGGACAGTGCTGCTGGTCGTCGTCGCGATGAGTGTGGCGATCGTGGTCGCGCTCGGCGCAGGCGTGTGGGCGGGCATGCATCGGGGCGGACTGGTCGACAAGCTGGTCACCGCCTCGTGCGTGATGATGCAGGGGTTGCCGCCGTTCGTGGTGTCGCTGGCCGCGATCGCGCTGTTCGCGGTCGGTCTCGGGTGGTTGCCGCCCGCCGGGCTCACCGACGCGGGCGCCGAGGTCGGATTCGGCCAGGTGGTGCGGCATCTCGTGCTGCCTGCCTTTGCTTTGGCCGTGTCGCAGGTGCCGTGGTTGCTGTTAGCGGTGCGGGAATCGGTATCGGGCAACCGCGGCGAGGATTTCGTGGTCGGCGCGGCCACGCGTGGGATCGACACCGCCACCATCACCCGCAGGCACATCCTGCCGACCTCGCTCGCACCGTTCGTGACGATTCTTGGCGCGCGACTGCCCGAGATCGTGGTCGGGGCGGTGCTGGTGGAAGAGATCTTCTCGTGGCCGGGGATCGCCGGGGCGTTCGTGCACTCGGCGAAGGACCTGGACATGGCATTGCTGGCGATTCTCACCGTCGGCACGACCTGCGCGGTGATGCTCGGGTCGCTGCTGGCCGATGTCGCGGTGGCGCTGTTGGATCCGCGGGTGCGCGCCGATGGTTGAGTCGACTGGTCGCCGGCGGCTGTACCTTGCGGTATCGGTGCTGGTAGCAGTGGTGCTGTATGCGGTGCTCGTGCCGTGGATCGGCGGGGTCGACGATCGGCTGACCGACTTCGCGAGTGCGCGGCAGGCGCCGTCGGGGCAGTGGTTGTTCGGGACGGACTCCGCTGGGCGGTCGCTGTTCGTGCGGATCGCGGCGGCCTTGCGGACGTCCCTGATCGTGGCGGTGTGTGCGGCGGCGGTGTCCACAGTGCTCGGGGTGGTGGTCGGGGCGGTGTCGGCGTTGGCCGGTGGGTGGGTGGATCGGGTCGTGATGCGGTTCGCCGATACCGCGAACGCGCTGCCGCATCTGCTGCTCGGGATCGTGATCGTGGCGCTGTTTCGTGGGAACGCGGTGGCGGTGGTGTTGTCGATCGGGCTCACGCACTGGGTGCAGGTCGCGCGGATCGTGCGGGCGGAGAGTTTGAGTTTGCGGGAGCGCGAATATGTCTCTGCCGCAGTGCTTGCCGGGGCGGGGCGTGCGCATCTGCTGGTCCGACATCTGCTTCCGGCGGTAGCTCCGCAGGCGTTGATCGCGGTCGTTCTGCTTCTGCCCCATGCTATTTGGCACGAATCGACGTTGTCGTTCCTGGGGTTCGGGCTGCCGCCGCATGAGCCGAGTCTTGGCACGCTGTTGGAAGAGGCACGCACGTCGTTGCTGTTGGGTGGGTGGTGGACGCTCGTTTTCCCGGCCGGGTTCCTGGTGTTGACCACGGTGGCGGTCGCCGTCGCGGGGTCGTCGTTGCGGACGTTGCTCACGCCGCCCAAACCTTCGAGGATGCCGCGATGACGAGCCCATTCCCCCTCCCACCGGTCCAGTCGGTCGACGACATCGGTCTGTCGATCGACTCGTTGACCGTGCGAATTCCGGTCGGCGCAGGTGCTGTGGTGCACGCGGTGACCGACGTGTCGCTCGAGGTTTCGGCGGGCGCGGTGACTGCGCTCGTCGGCGAATCCGGTTGCGGGAAGTCGATTGTCGCGAGTGCGGTGATGGGTGTGCTGCCGCGTGAGGCAGTGACCACCGGGTCTATTCACCTGGACCGAGGCGCCGACGCGCCAGTCGACATCCTCGCCGGCGAATACCCCTATCGCGGCCGCCATATCGCGCTGGTACCCCAGTCGCCGAGCACCTCGTTCACGCCCGTGCGAACAATCGGTTCGCAACTGCGGGAAGCCATCACCGCGCACGGCACCGCACACAGCCCCGCGGACCTCGTCGACCGTGCGGGTCTGTCCCGTGCCTCGCTAGACCTGTACCCGCACGAACTCTCCGGGGGCATGGCCCAACGTGCCGCTGTCGCAGCGGCTTTGGCGGGCGACCCCGCGGTCATCATCGCCGACGAACCGACCTCGGGACTGGACCTCTCGCGCACCGATCAGATCGGAAAGTTGTTGCGCGAGTGCGCCGATGACGGTGCGGCGGTCCTGATGATCACCCACGATCTCAGCCACCTACTGCGCGCGAGCATCGCCGACACCGTCGCGGTCATGTACGCCTCCCGCCTGATGGAAGTCGGACCCGCCGCTGAAGTGCTCGCCGACCCCTGGCACGACTACACCCGCGACCTACTCGCCGCCCTCCCCGAGCACGGCCTGCACCCCCTCCCCCACCCACCGCAACCGCTGACGAACCTGTCCGAAATCTGCCCCTACGCGGGCGAGCCGACAGTGCTGATTCCCCAGCAGCAGCGCATGATTCGCCATCCGAGGTCCCGATGCTGACAGCCGACTCCGTCACCGCGGGCTACCGCGCGGGCGAACCCGTCATCCGCGGCATCGGCCTGCGAATCGCCCCCGGCGAGATCGTCGGAATCACCGGCGACTCAGGATCAGGAAAAACCACCCTCGCCCGAACAATGGCAGGCCTGCTCACCCCCACCGCAGGCACGGTCACCATCAACGGAAAACCACCCCGAAAAGCCCGCGGCACCACCGCCATGGTCTTCCAATCCCCCCGCGCCGCAACCAATCCCCACTTCACCATCGCCCAAATCATCACCGAACCCACCACCATCCGCCGCACCCCGGCCCCCGACCTACACGCCCTAGCCACTTCAGTAGGCCTGACCCCCGACCTGCTGACCCGCCGCCCCCACGCCCTCAGCGACGGCCAACTCCAACGCGCCTGCCTAGCCAGAGCCCTAGCCCAAAACCCCCACTACCTGATCCTCGACGAGCCGACCGCCATGCTCGACGCCGCCACCACCGCCACCATCATCCGCCTGGTCGTGCAACAAACGAGCATGGGTACCCTCCTGATCAGCCACGACAAACCCCTCCTCGACATCGCCTGCACCCGCATCCTGACCATGCACGAGGGCGTGTTGACTACCGGTCAAGCATCTCCGCAATAACGACACAAATACCTCAGCCTGCGCTCAGAAACCCGATTTAGCGTGAGCCCCTGTGACATTGACGCAGGACGAAGCAGTGAGCACACACCGCAGCCTCAGCGGTTGGGCACGCACCGCACCCACGGTCGCCGAAGTTCTCCGCACCCCGGACATCGCGGTGATCGCCGAACGGGTGCGCACCGCAGGCCCGCGCGGGGTGATCGCGCGCGGCCTCGGCCGCAGCTACGGCGACCCGGCGCAGAACGCGGGCGGACTGGTGGTCGACATGACCGCCCTGGACCGCATCCACAGCATCGACCCCGACAGCGGGATCGTCGCGGTCGACGCGGGCGTCAGCCTGGACACGCTCATGCGCGCCGCACTGCCCTACGGCCTGTGGGTCCCGGTGCTGCCGGGCACCCGACAGGTGACCGTCGGTGGAGCCATCGGCGCGGATATCCATGGGAAGAACCATCATTCGCAGGGCAGCTTCGGCAATCACGTGGTGTCGATGGACCTGCTGACCGCCGACGGATCGGTACGCACGCTCACCCCGGAAGGTGCTGAGGCGCAGCTGTTCTGGGCAACGGTGGGTGGCATGGGCCTGACCGGCATCATCGTCGGAGCCCGAGTCAGGCTGAAGCACACCGAGACCGCCTACTTCATCGTTGACAACGACCGCACCCGCGATCTCGACGAGACGATGGAGTTGCTCACCGGCGGGTCCGATGACGGGTACGACTACTCGATGTCGGTGCCGGACACCATTTCCACCGGCGCGAAACTCGGGCGTGCCGGGTTCAGCCGAGGGTCGCTGGCCACTGTCGATCAACTGCCGGTGAAGCTACGCAGTCGGCCGTTGCATTTCGACGCGCCGCAATTGTTCACGGTGCCCGATATTTTCCCCAACGGGATGGTCAATGCGGTGACCACGCGGATTGCCGCCGAGGCCGCGCATCGCGTCTTTCCGCGGCGGGCGCGCGGGCGCATTCAGAATCTGACGCAGTTCTATCACCCGCTCGATCTACTCGGTGAATGGAATCGCGCCTATGGCAAGCGTGGATTTCTGCAGTATCAGTTCTCGATGCCGTTCGGGGCCGAGCAACAGCTGGCCGACGCGGTGCGCGCCATCGCCGAGTCGGGGCATCACTCGTTTCTCAATGTGTTCAAGCGCATGGGCGCGAGTAATCCGGCACCGCTTTCCTGGCCGCATCCCGGTTACATGCTCAGCTTGGATTTCGCGCTGACCAGCGGACTCGACCGGTTTTGTGTCGAACTCGACGAGCGGGTGCGGGCGGCGGGTGGGCGGTTGTATTTCGCGAAGGAATCGCGGACCACGCCCGACATGATCGCGGCGATGTATCCGCGGCTGGACGAGTGGCGGCAGATCCGCGATCAGGTCGACCCGGAGGGGGTGTTCGTCTCCGACCTGTCGCGGCGACTGCGGCTGCACGGTTAACCGGTGCTGCGATCGTTGAGGGCTGTGCGTTCGGTGGTCCAGGCTTCTTTGGTGAGTGTGCCGCCGGATGCGGTGTAGGCGTTCCAGTCGTCGTCGATGGTTGCCCCGGTGGTCGGGGTGGAGGACTGGTTGCCTTGGATTTGGGTTTTGAGGGCGGATACCTGTTCCGGGTTCAGGGCGCGCACGCTTACCTGGGCGTAGGCGTTGATCGGGACGGTAGTGCCTGCGGGGATTTGGTAAGGGTCGTAGGTGGCGGTGCAGCGGATGGTGGCTGATCCGTTCGGGGCCATGGTGCCCGAGCCTGCGCAATTGGGGCTGGTGGTGATGGCGACCGTGGATTCGACGGTGATGGTGTGGTCGTAGGACAGCGTGGTGACGCGAATATCGGAGGTGGATTTGACCGTGTTCCGGATCGTGAATTCGATTGTGCACACGCCCATGCACGGGTTTTCCAGGAATCGGCCGTTCAAGGTGCCGTCGACGCTGACTCGCGAATCGACTGCTTTGTTCAGCTTGTCGATTCGACCGGGCAGTTCGGAATACAGGGTGGTGGCGGAAGCCAGGTATTCGGTGTCGAGAGTGAGGCTGGGCAGGTCGGACTGGCTGGAGCCGAAGGATTCGTCGCTGATGATGCGCGCGATGATCTGCCCGGTTTCGGCGGTGGTGCCGTCTTCGTGCAGGCCACGCAGGTAGGTGGTCAGGCCGCCGCTGGTGACCGGTGTCGACTCGTGACCGCCGATGTACATTGACGTACCGATGCCAACCTGCTTGTCGCGCACGGCATCCGGGTCCAGAGCCAGCGCGAGTCGGGCGGGTGCCAGTGTGGTCGCCAAGTCGACACCGAACAGGTCGGGGCCGATCATGATCGGGCGGCCGGTGTAACTTCCGACGACATCCGCGGTCACACCCAGTGCGCGCCAACCGTTCTCGTCGCCTTCCAGGAACGACTTGCCGCCGACGCCCAGGTAGTCCAGCTGCGCGTTGCCCACCGACACCGTGCCGGTGGCGTCACCGACATTGCTGACGATCAGGTCCACATTCAGCGTCGGCGAACCCAAGGCGGTGCCGGTGACGGTGCCCACGTAGCGCACGGCGGGGGTGTGCAGCAGTCCCACCTGCGCGGTGGCCAGCGATGATCGGGCCTGTCGTTCGGGGGTGGAACGGCCGATGTCGGAGGCGAACACGACAACCGCCGTGATGCCGACCGCGAAGACCGACAGGATGGCAAGTGCCGCAATGATTATCGGCTTCTTGCTGCTGCGCCGGGGTGCGGGAGTGTGGAACTGTTGCGGGTGCTGGCCCGCGGGGTATCCGTAGGGCTGCGCGAACTGGCCGCCGTAGGGGTTGGGCTGGGCGTACTGGTTCGGCGGCGCTGCGAAGTAGTTGGGCGGGCCGCTGTACGGATGCGGCTGGGGTGCGCCCCAGTGTGGATTCTGCTGACCTGCAGAGGGATTCGGCGGCACGTTCGCCTGCCCGCCGGATTCGTTTCGATCGCCGGAATCCGACATTGCCCCTCCTCGCAGACCGGCTGTCCTGCTCGCCGACCCCAAAAATGTTGTATCAGAGGCGATCTTATAGCGACGAGATCGATCCAGCCGACTCAGTCAGCCGGATCCGCAGGGTTTCGTAGGTGGGGATGAAAACCTTTCGCCGGTACCGACGTTCGACGATCTCCCACGGCCGACCCGCGGCGGTGAGCGCTTCGAGCAGCGCGGTGAGTTCGGAGTGGACCAGCTGCGCGCCCAGGCACAGGTGACGGCCGCCGCCGAACCAGAGCTGGCGGGTTTCCGGGTTGTAGTCGCGGTCGACACGGAACTCGCCCGCGGCGTTGTTGATCGTCCAGGTGAGAATTTTGACGTGGTCGCCCGCGCGCAGGTCACGGTCGGCGATGCGCACGTCCGCGGTGACCGACCGGCCGACGAGGTAGGCGGGGCTGGTCACGCGCAGCGTTTCGCGGACCGCGTCGGGCAGGCGGTCGGGGGCCGCGAGCAGGGCGCGGTGCTGGTCGGTGTCGTGCATGATCGCCACCATGCGGGTCATGGCGCTGGCGAGAGTGTCGGTGCCCGCGACCGCCATGAGGATCGCCAGGCCGCCCGCTTGCTCGACGTCCAGGCCCAGTTCGCGGCAGCGGCCGAGGGTGGTGTTCGGGTCGGCGCGGGCGTAGGCCTGCGGCACGTTCACCGCGAGCTGGGCGGCGAGTTCGCGGGCGCGGGCCAGGGCGACGGGGTCGAGGGTGGTCGAGGTCATGGTGCCGAAACCGAGGTTGACCAGCTCTTCGACGTGGTGGAACAGGCGCAGGAACAGCGCGTCCTGGTCGTCGGTGTAGTCACCGCCGATGGCCGCGGCGATGTCTTCGGGGCACATCCCGACCAGGTCGGACACGCTGCGGCCGACCAGGATCTGCGCGCGGGCGGCGATGTCGACGGTCTCCCCCGCGGCCAGTCGTTCGCGCAGGTCACGCAGGTCTGCGCCGATCACGCGCGCGACCAGCGCATCGGTGTGGGTCAACGTGAACAGGTCGCGCACTTTGCTTCGCAGGTCGGTGTGGCCGGGCCCTTCGAACAGGTCCTGCACCCAGTCGCCGATCACCTGCGCCCACCAGTGCCCGGCCGCGCCTTCGGACACGATGCTGAAATGTGTGCTGTCGTTGTAGATTTCGCGCGCTACCAGCGGATCTGCCACGACCCAGCCCAGTGGACCCACCTTGCGAATCGGGCGCGCGAACCTGCCGAGCAGCAATAATCCGGGCAGCCAGGGCTGACCGGCGGCAAGTAGGGTGAGTTCATGGCGTCGGGCAGAGCTCCACACCCGGCGGAATCTAGTTGACCGTGACCGATTAGTGAAGGTCTGGATCTAGGATCGACATCGCCCTGCGGGGTGGTCGCCGGATTTCTGTCGGTGACAACCGGCGATCTGCGGGTATAGGACAGTATGGGAATCATCATTTCTTCGGCAGTGACTCGCAGCGGCGGAGTCAGCTCGGTAGGACAGGCCGCCGATGCGGCAGGCGCGGCGTTGGCGGCGGCGGGTTGCGTGCCCGAACAGGTCGACGCGCTGATCAACGTGGGGATCTATCGCGACGCGAACCTCGTGGAACCGGCGGTCGCCGCACTGATCCAGCAGGCGGCGGGGATCGGGTTGGACTATCGGCGCGGAGATGTACCGTGTTTGTCGTTCGATCTGATGAACGGGGCCTGCGGGGTGGTCAACGCTGTGGGGGTGGCGGCTTCGCTGCTGGCTGATCTGCCGGTGGGGCACGTGGTGGTGGTGTCGGGGGACGCGGGGTCCGGCGAGGTGGAGTTCGAACCTGTGGGGGCTGCTTTCGTGCTCGAGAATTCTGCTGACGCAGTGGGGTTCGGTGGCGTGCATGTGAGTGCGGGTGACGCGTCGCCCGATTCGCGGGGAGTAACGGGGGCTTCCGGACATTCTTCGTTGACGGTGGAAATGCGTGCGGGGACAGCCGAACTCGTTGAACATGCTGCTGCGGCGGCACGAGAAGCGTTGGCGGCGGACGGTATCGACGCCTCCTCTGTCGTGTTGCTGTGCGGGAAGCCGACGTCGGACTTCGCCGGGGAACTCGCCGCTGAACTCGGCGTGGGTGCGCTGGTGACCGACGACTTCACCGGGGACGCACACACTTCCGCGCTGACAGCCGCGTTTGTTTCCGCGCGAGACGCGGGTTTGATCGATCGGCCATTGTTGTTCGTCGCCGCAGACGGTGGTCCTACTGCCGCCGCGGTGACCTATCGAGGGGTGGGTGTGCGGTGACGCATTCTCGTTCGTTGCACGTTGTTCCCGACGCGGCACCCGGTCGGCATCGCGCCGACACCGACGCACCGCAGCTCAGCCATGAAGCGGTGTTGGCACTGCGGGCCATTCCGGTGATCGGGTGGATTTTCCTGATCGTCGGGGTCGTGCGGCCGTTCCGTGGGCGGGTGCTGCGGGTGGCGTTCTGGATCGATGTGGTGTTGAGCGTCGGGGTGCACGCCGCACAGATTCCCGCGGCGCGCGAAGTTGCTGCTGCCCAAGGTATTTCGCCGAAGCGGGCCGCGGTGATGACGATGCTGTTCGGGGCGACCTGGTGGAAGACACTGGACCGACGATGAACGGCACCCTCTGGGTGGTGATTCCGGCCCTCGATGAGGAACGCGGAATTCGCGGCACCTTGGATGCTATTGCCGCACAACGCGATACAGATTTCACGGTCGTGGTGGTCGACAACAACTCGACCGACCGCACAGTTGAACTGGTGCGAGAGTTCGCCGATGCGCATCCTGTTCCGCGCATTGTGGTGATCGACGAGCCACAGAAGGGCACCGGGGCGGCCGCCGATACCGGTATGCGCCATGCGATTTCACACGGGGCGACCCACCTCGCGCGCACCGATGCCGACTGCCTGCCAGCACCCGATTGGACCGAGCGGATCAAAGCGGGGTTCGACTCGGGGCTGCGGTTGGTCAGCGGACAGTTGATTCCTCGCACCGACGAGGGTGTTTCGTGGATCGATCGCACGATCATTCGGGTGGCGCTGGAGGTGGCGTCGGCGTTCGGCAAGGTGCGCTCGGGTAATCGAGATCCGAAGTATCTCGGGCCCTATGTGATGACGCCGGGGTGCAATATGGCCATCACCGCCGAATTGTATGTCGCGGCAGGCGGATTCCCGCGTACCGCGATCGAGGACCTGCACGAGGATCGGGCGCTGGTCAACGCGGTGCGCACGATCACCACCGACTACGGGTTGCGTCGGGATGTGCGGGTGTACGGGTCCAACCGGCGGATTCGCGCGTGGGGGATTCGCAAGACGCTCGCCTGGTATGCCGATCATCGGTATCGGCCCGAGGTGGTCGATATTCGATGACTGCGGATTTTCTCGAAAAGCTTGTGGCACAGGCTGACCGGATTCCCGACGCGTCGGCACTGGGGGCTGTCGGCAAGCGTGCGCTGACGTACCGGGAACTCGCGGACACGGTCGGGCGGGTGGCGCACAATCTCGGCGAGGCCGGATTCCGGCCTGGTGATCGGATGCTGTTCTCGATTCGGCCGAGTGTGCCGTCGGTGCTGTTGATCTTCGGGGCTATCGCGGCTGGTGGGACGATCGTTTTCGTCGATCCGGGTGTGGGGCCTGAGCTTTTCGCCAAGCGGGTGGATCTTGTTGAACCTTCTTGGGCGGCAACGGAATCGCTGCTGCATGCGGTGAGTGGGCCGCTGTCCCGGTTCGGGCGGGGGTTGCAGTTACCGCGGTTCGGGGCGCTCGACGTTCGACATATTCACAGTGGAGTGTGGGTGCCGGGGACGCCGCTGTCGTCGATTCCGTTGCGGCGGTTCACCGGTGATGCACGTGAGACCGTTGTGCCGACTTCGGATCCTGACGCGGCGGCATTGATCGTGTTCACCTCTGGGACCACCGATGAGCCGAAAGCTGTTGTGCACACCCGTGGTTCGCTCAGCGCGGGACTTCTTGCGATGGCTGGTCGGACCAGTCTCGCGCCGGGCGCCTTCCTGCACACCGAGCAGCTCATGATGGGGTTGCCCGCATTGATGGCGGGGGCGCGGTGGGCGATTCCTCGATACCCGCGGTTCGGGACTCATATCGACCCGGTGCGGTTCACACGAAATCTGCGCAGTGCTACGCACGCGTTCTACACCCCGGCTGATCTTGCGGTGGCGCTTGATGCTGTTGAGTTGGGTGCCGTTTCGGCGCCTTTGCAGTTGCGTCAGGTGGCACTCGGCGGCGCCCCGGTCACGTCTGCCCTACTGCGGCGGGCGCAGAAGTCCTTGCCCGACACCGAGTTTCTCGCGATCTACGGAATGACCGAGATCCTCCCGGTCGCCGTCGCGACCGGCACCGCGAAACTTGCCCACGACGGAGACCTCCTCGGCGCACCCGTGCGCGGAGTGGAAGCACGCATCGCCGACGACGGCGAACTCGTCCTCTCCGGCCCGAACCTGTGCCGCGGCTACCTCGGGTCGGAGCCGCTGACCGAAATCGCCACCGGCGACCTCGCGCGCTGGGACGGCAAGGAACTAGTCCTCACCGGCCGGAAAAAAGAAATGATGATCAGGGGAAAGACCAACATCTACCCCGGACTGTACGAACCGGCGATCACCGCGATCGACGGGGTGCGCGAGGCGATCATGGTCGGCCTGCCCGACGAGATCGGCGACGAACGGATCGTGCTCGCCGTGGTGGTCGAACCGGAAGCCGGGGACATCGTCGCGCTCCTGCGCCGGCGACTGCCGCAACTCATCGACACCACCGCCGTGCCCGACGACATCGTGGTCGTCGACCGGATCCCGGTCACCGGACGAACGAACAAGCCGGACCGTGCCGCGCTACGGGAGCTGGTGCGCGGGATACTCGCTTGATCCCGACCAACCAGGTCCCCAATTTCCTGATGCGTCGTGCGCCTTTGTAGCATTCTGCACACGGCGTAGCATCCGAATACACTGTGGTCATGAAGCAGATCCAGCAACGCGATCTTCGCAACGACAGCGGAAAAGTCCTCGCCGCAGTCGAGGCGGGCGAGAGCTTCATCATCACCCGCAACGGCAACCCCGTGGCCAAGCTCGAGCCCCTCGTCCGACGCACCTTCGTGCCTGTCACCGAGCTCGCCCGTACCAGTGCCCGACTTCCGCGCGTCGACTACCAGCAGTGGCGTGCCGACCTGGACGCGATGATCGACCCGGAAATGCTCGACGGTGAGTGAGTTCGTCGAGCCACTCCACATCCTGCTCGACACCTCGGTCCTCGTCGACTACTCCGAGACCCATTCGAGCCTGCCCGAAAACGCGGACGCCGCGATCAGCGCTGTCAGCGTCGCCGAACTCGCCGCCGGGGTCCACGCCGCGAAGGACCCGGTACACCAGGCACAGCGCCAGCTTCGGTTCCAATGGGTTGTCAGGTCGTTCGATCCGCTCCCGTTCGACGTCGACACCGCGCACGTGTACGGGTCGCTGGCTTTGCTGGTCGAGCAGATCGGCCGGAAGCCTCGCCGTGTCGCAGACCTGCAGATCGCAGCCACGGCCGTCCAGCACGCATTGCCGCTCTACACCCGAAACCCCGAGGACTTCAAAGGGCTCGGCCCCCTACTCAACATCGTCCCCGTCTAAAAGTCGACCCAGCGAGAGACGGATCGAATCGTGCTGTCGGCGAGGGCTTCGATGGTTGTTCTCGGGAGCATGGTGTCGACGTAGCAGAAGGTGATCGACATGGTGGTGTCGAGGGTGGTTACGGCGACTGTTAGAGCGCTGGCGCAGGAGTTCGTTCCGGCGATGGTCAGGGCTGTGATGTTCAGTGGCTCAGGGGTTTCGGGTGGCGTTAGGTTCCCGAGGTTGCTCAGGGTTACGTTCCAGGGAGCTCTGCGGTCTATGAGTTCTATTGTGCGTCTGCCGGACTCGAGCGAGCGGGGGCATCCGTAGCGGATGGCGGCTAGGGCGGCCAGGTCGTTGTTCTTCGCTAACTGTTGGGACAGTTGGGCTTTCGCTGCTTTGGCGGCTTCCCAGAGTGAGTGGGTCGGCCCGTAGGGAACGAAGGTGGGGACTACCGCGGTGAACATGCCGGGCTCGTCGTCGGCCGGAGGTGGTTGTAGGCGGGAGCGGATGTCTACGGGGATGCCGATGCCTGCAACGCCGGATCGCCCGGGGGCGAGTTCGCCCAGGGCGTTGGCGAGTGCGGCGGTCAAGGCGGCGTTGATGGTGACGTCGTGTTGGTGGCAGCGGGCGCGCAGTTCGGTGAGAGTGTTGCCCTCGATGGTGCGAATTACGGTGCGGGTGCGGCGGATTGGCAGCGGTGGCGGTATGCCGGGCAGCCTGGTGGGGCGGCGGGCCATGGCGGTGAGTTGGGCGGTGATGTTGGTGCGGAGGCAGTGGAGCAGGCGGGTGTGTGCGGGTGGGATGAGGTCGTCGGGGGCGGGGCTCGGTGGGCGGGAGGCGGTGGGTGTCGGAGAACCGAAGGCGTAGGCCAGGATTCGCCAACCAAGCGATGCCATCGAACGGCCGTCGAGAAGGACGTGGGACAGAACCAGGATGAGGTCGTGGTGTTCTTCGGAAGTTCCTGGGCGCCAGGCTAAATCGATGAGACGACCCGGAGATGTTGCGAGATCTATTGGCTCGGCTAGTTGTTCGTCGAAAACTGTTCGCCACTCGTCCGGGTCGGTGACGACGCGGTGCAGGACCGGCAGGTGCGGGTCAGCGGAAGGCTCGAAACGGGGACCTTCGACGACCGTCGCGCGCAGCAGCGGGAACTCCGCGACCAGGGCGTCGGCGGCATCTTCGAGACGGTAGGCACCGATCGGCCCGCGCACCCGCAATCGGACGACGCAATTCGCCGGCGACAACTGATCCACCAGCCAGAACCACCGCTCCGACGCCGACAGCGGGCGGCTCACCTCGCCCATATCGCCCCTTCGTTCGGCTAACAGATAACGCCGAGCGTAGCGAACTGCGGCCTGCTCGATGCTCACTACTTTCACAGCCGGTTACTACGTGCGTATTATGGACTTATGGGTTTCGAGTGGCCTGATTGGGCGATCGCTCACCTGATCGGCATCGAACCCAGCGAGGTTCGGCAGGTCCTCGCAGCGTCACGACGGTGGCCACGCCAGGCCTTCGACGGCCAGGTGACCGTATTGACGGTGTGGGGGCGCACCACATCCGGGCGCCCGTTGATCGTGGTGACACGTCAACAGCAGGACTGGACGTGGGTGATCATCGGCGCACGCACGATGCGCGCCGAGGAACTGGCGCAATTCGAGCAGTGGGAAAGTGGGAACCGATCATGAGCGAGCCAGGACTCCCGTCCAGCAAAGAACAACTCGCCGACTTCATGGACCGGCTGACCTTCACCAACGAGCCGGCCGACGCCCCACCACGCCTGCCTGCCAACGAAGACATCATGGTGACCACGTCGATCCGCCTCCCCTTAGGCCTGCACAGCCGCCTGAAATCCCTCGCCGACGAACGCCGCGTAGGCGTATCCACCCTGCTGCGCGAATGGGCCGAAGCAGCCGTCGCCGAAATAGACGACGAAGACCAAATGATCTCCCTGGCCGAAGCCAAACGCGCCCTGTCCCGCGTCCACCCGATCCATCGGGCGAGTTGAACAGCAGACCCACCGTTCACACCGGGGAGTTGTCTATCGCGGCGAAGTACCCGCCGTGGCCGTCAGAACACGTACCGTGCAGCTGATCCCCGACGCGTTCGCCAACCGCGAATCAGTGGTGAGCAAGTCGCAACTGTAGGCCTCGGCCGCGGCGACGTAGGCGGCGTCGTAGGCGGTCAGGTTGTCGTGCAGTTCCCAGATCCTGGGGACGAGAACGCGGGTGACAGGGACTTCCGGGTCGAGTTTTTCCACCGTAGTGACCGCTCGGGCCGCTTGCTCGGCGCTGATGGTGCCCGCGCGGGTGAAGCGGCGGATCACCGAGAGGACCTCGACAGTCCAGTGCTGGGGCGCTATCCAGCGGTTGTCGGCTTCGAGGGCCGCGCGACAGCTGTCACCGAGGGGGTCGGGATTCAACAGAGCATGGACGAACACCGAAGCATCGACCACGATCACTGGCCGATCTCCGATCCGCCGAGCACCGAATCACGCTCGGCGCGTTCATCATCCAGCGCCACCACCACGTCCTGCGAGGTGAACGCAACATCCCACGTTCCGGGGCTGAACCGTTTGAGCACCGCGATGTTGTCCTGACGGCGGGCTTCATCGCGAATCAGGTCGAACAGAAATGACTGAAGGGACTGACCTCGCTGACGGGCCAGGGCAACCAACTGGTCACGCAGGGGCTCGGGTACGTCTCGAATCTGCAAGGCAACCATGCATGCAATAGTACATGCACAGGGAGTCGAGGTCGTTCACACTGCGGCGAACTTCCGATGAGGGTCCGGCAGATCACCGATAATGGCCCGGCAGATTCCGAACAGAAGCCCGGCAGATCGTAAATAAGTCCCCGGCAGATTGTAGATAGGAGCCCGGCAGATTACATGTAGGCTGGTCAGAGCGTTGATCAGGCCAGCAACGAGCCGATGGGGATTCTGCGATGGAACTTGTGCCTAGAGCCGCGACCGAACAACTCGCCGATGCGGTCCAGGACCTCCGTGTCACCGTGGTCAACGGGCCGCGGCAGGCGGGCAAAACGACGCTGCTCGAAATGTTCCAGGCCGCACACGGCGGTACATACCGCTCGCTGGACGGCGCCGAAGAACTCGCTGCCGCTTTGGGCGATCCGGTCGCCTACGTCGACAGCGGCGAACGGCCGCTGATCATCGACGAGGTACAGCGCGGCGGGGAGCGTTTGATCCTGGCAGTGAAGCGCAGTGTCGACCAGAATCGAACCCCCGGACAGTTCGTCCTGGCCGGCTCGACTCGCTTCCTGACCGTCCCCACACTGTCGGAATCGCTAGCCGGACGCGCGGCCTTCGTCGATCTCTGGCCACTATCTATGACCGAAAGAACCTGTGGTGGTGAGGATTTCCTCCAGACCGGGCTCGGCCGACCCGCCGAACTCGTCGGCGACACGTCACCGTGGACGCGAGACGACTACCTCGAACTGATCACCACCGGCAGCTTCCCCGAAGTGATCGGTATGCGAAACAACAGCTCGCGGCGGCGCTGGTTCAACGGCTACCTGCGCACCATCATCGAACGCGATATCACCGAATTCGCCGACATTCGGCACGCCCAGGCCCTTCCGCGCCTCGCGGCAATGATCGCGGCCCGCGCGGGCAGCCCGTTCGTCGCCTCCGACGTGGGCAACGGGCTTTCCCTCCCCGGCGAGACGATCCGGACCTACCTGAAGTACCTCGAAACGGTCTTCCTGACCGCGAGCGCCCCCGCTTGGTCGACGAACCTCGTCACCCGACTGACAAAGGCTCCCAAGGTCTTTCTCACCGATTCGGGCGTCGCAGCCAACCTGACCAATACCGACATCGACACACTCCGCCGCCCCGGACATCGCAGCCTCGGCGCGCTGACGGAAACCTTCGTCTTCGCCGAACTGCTGAAACTCAAAAGCCTGACCTGCGACGCCTTCGAGATCATGCACTACCGCGACCGCGACGGCCGAGAAATCGACTTCATCCTCGAAACCCCCGACGGCCGCATCTACGCGATCGAGGTCAAAGCGTCCTCCTCCCCCCACTCCGACGACACCCGCCATCTCACCTGGCTGCGCGACAAACTCGGCGACCGCTTCACCGCCGGAATCGTCCTCCACTTGGGCACCAAAGGCTTCTCGTACGGCGACCGAATCCTGTCCCTTCCGTTGTCCGCGCTGTGGGGTCACGCACCGCTGCGTTCCGACATCGTGCAACAGTAGGCTCATCGGGGCCGTCGAGGACGAGGAGCTGACCGTGCCCGATGTCCCTCACCGCATCACTGCGGAACAGTTTCTCGAGGCCGAGCCCGATTCGTTCAGCGCCACTTTTGGTGACTTCGATGTCGTCGATGGACTCGTGGTTCGGGCGATAGCTCAGAGCGAGGCTCACAGTCGGGTGGTGCGCCGTTTGGCTGCGGCGATCGAGAACGCGCGCAACGCGGCGGGGCCTTGCCTGCGAGTGGCCTCCGACGTGGCGGTTCGATTCGCTGATACCGAGGACGTTCCCGCCGACCAGCGGCTCAATGTGCGCTACCCGGATATCTTCGTGCGTGATTGCGAACCCTACGACGTCAACACCGTGCGCGAGCACATCTCCTTGGTCGCCGAAATCGCCTCGCTGTCGACCGTCGATGCCGACACCGGCATCAAACGCCAACTCTATGCGCGAGCCGGAATTCCGGTCTACCTGATCGTCCACTTCGACAAGAGTTGGAGTCGGATCGACCGGATCGAGGAGTACCGGCTGGATCGGTCGGGGATGCGGTACATGCCGCACCAGGTGCATCGCACCGCGCTCGTGCTCGACACCCCGGTCACGTTGGCGATCACCTTGGACGCGCTGGACAGTCCGTAACGACGGTTCGGCACGAACGCGAGGGCTCCCACGGAATCAACCGTGGGAGCCCTCGTTGTTCAGCTGGCCGAATTCAGCGGCGGCGCTTGCCCTTTGAATCGGTGCGAGCCGCCTCGCGACGCTCACGGCGCGTGCCCGACTGCTGGCCGCCGTATTCCTGTGCGTCGGAATGGGATTCGGCGTGGCCATCCTCGGCGGGGCCCGAGTAGTTCATCGCTCGGGGGGCCTGGTCGGTGATTCCCTTGGCGCGCAAGGCCGGTGGGGCCTGGACGGGGGCGTCTTGGACCGGGGCGCCGACGGGGGAACGGAGGCCCTTGTCGACGGAGACGCCTTCGGGCTGGGGCTGCTGGACTTCTACCTGGAGGTTGAAGAGGAAGCCAACGGACTCTTCCTTGAGCCCTTCCAGCATGGCCGCGAACATGTCGAAACCTTCGCGCTGGTATTCGACCAGGGGGTCGCGCTGGGCCATGGCGCGTAGGCCGATGCCCTCTTTGAGGTAGTCCATCTCGTAGAGGTGTTCGCGCCACTTGCGGTCCAGGACCGAGAGCAGGACCTGGCGTTCCAGGTTGCGCATCGCGCCTGCGCCTGCGAGGCCGTCGATTTCCTGTTCGCGCTTCTCGTAGGCGTTGTGGGCGTCTTCGAGCAGGGTTTCGCGCAGTTCGTCACGGGTGAGTTCGCCCGCGTCGCCGGTGGCAGTTTCGCCGGTGAGTTCCTTGTGGTCCAGGGTCACCGGGTAGAGGGTTTTGAGGGCGGTCCAGAGCTTGTCCAGGTCCCAGTCCTCTACGTAGCCTTCGGCGGTGGCGCCGTCGACGTAGGCGGTGGTCACGTCGGTGATCATGTTCTGAACCTGACCCTCCATGTCCTCGCCACGCAGGATCTGGTTGCGCTCGCCGTAGATCACGGTGCGCTGCTGGTTCATGACCTCGTCGTACTTGAGCACGTTCTTGCGGATCTCGAAGTTCTGCTGCTCGACCTGCGTCTGCGCGCTCTTGATGGCCTTGGAGACCATCTTGGCCTCGATCGGGACATCGTCGGGCAGGTTCAGGCGGGTCATGATCGACTCGAGCGCGGCACCGTTGAAGCGGCGCATCAGTTCGTCGCCCAGCGACAGGTAGAAACGGGACTCGCCCGGGTCGCCCTGACGGCCGGAGCGGCCGCGCAGCTGGTTGTCGATACGACGCGATTCGTGGCGCTCGGTGCCCAGCACGTACAGACCGCCGGCCTCGCGCACGGTTTCGGCGTCGTCCTCGGTCTGCTTCTTGACCTGCGCGAGCGTCGAGTGCCAGGCAGCCTCGTACTCGTCGGGGGTGTTCACCGGGTCCAGGCCCTGCTTGCGCAGCACCAGGTCGGCGAGGATGTCGGCGTTGCCGCCCAGAACGATGTCGGTACCACGACCGGCCATGTTGGTCGCGACCGTGACCGCGCCGGGGCGACCGGCCTCGGCGATGATCTGGGCTTCCTGCTCGTGGAACTTCGCGTTCAGAACACTGTGTGCCACACCGCGTTTGGTGAACTGCTTGGACAGGTACTCCGAGCGCTCGACGCTGGTGGTACCGATCAGGACCGGCTGGCCCTTCTCGTGGCGCTCGGTCACGTCGTCGACGACCGCGGCGAACTTGGCCTCTTCGGACTTGTAGATCAGGTCGGCCTGGTCCTTGCGGACCATCGGGCGGTTGGTCGGGATCGGGACCACGCCGAGGTTGTAGATCGAGTGCAGCTCGGCGGCCTCGGTCTCGGCGGTACCGGTCATACCGGACAGCTTGTTGTAGAGGCGGAAGTAGTTCTGCAGGGTGATCGTGGCCAGGGTCTGGTTCTCCGGCTGGATCTCGACCTTCTCCTTGGCCTCGATCGCCTGGTGCATGCCCTCGTTGTAGCGGCGACCGACCAGGATGCGACCGGTGAACTCGTCGACGATGATGACCTCACCGTCGCGGACGATGTAATCCTTGTCGCGCTGGTAGAGCTCCTTGGCCTTGATGGCGTTGTTCAGGTAGCTCACCAGGGGCGAGTTCGCGGCCTCGTACAGGTTGTCGATGCCCAGCTGATCCTCGACGAACTCCACACCGGCTTCGTGCACGCCGATGGTGCGCTTCTTGATGTCGACTTCGTAGTGGACATCCTTCTTCAGCAGCGGCGCGATGCGCGCGAACTCGGCGTACCACTTCGAGGAGGCGTCCGCGGGGCCCGAGATGATCAGCGGGGTGCGGGCCTCGTCGATGAGGATGGAGTCGACCTCGTCGACCACGGCGAAGTTGTGACCGCGCTGGACCAGATCGTCCAGGGAGTGGGTCATGTTGTCGCGCAGGTAATCGAAGCCGAACTCGTTGTTCGTGCCGTAGGTGATGTCGGCGTTGTAGGCCACGCGGCGCTCGGCCGGGGTCATGCCACCGAGGATCACGCCGACCTCGAAACCGAGGAAACGGTGCACGCGGCCCATCCACTCGGAGTCGCGCTTGGCGAGGTAGTCGTTGACCGTGACCACGTGCACGCCGTCGCCGGAGATGGCGTTGAGGTACGCGGGCAGCACACAGGTCAGGGTCTTGCCCTCACCGGTCTTCATCTCCGAGATGTTGCCCAGGTGCAGCGAGGCGCCACCCATGATCTGGACCTTGTAGTGCTTCTGGTTCAGCACTCGCCACGACGCCTCACGCGCCACGGCGAAGGCCTCGAGCAGCAGGTCGTCCAGGGTTTCCCCGGCGGCGTAGCGCTCGCGGAACTCGTCGGTCTTGGCGCGCAGCTCCGCGTCGGTCAGGGCTTCGATCTCGTCGCCGTACGCGATGACCTCGTCGGCGAGGTTCGAGAGCCGCTTGACCATGCGACCTTCACCAATCCGTAGCAACCTCGTCAGTGGGCTCAGCGCAGGCACGGGTCTCGTCAGTCCTCTGGTCGGAAGTGTGTTTAACGGCGATGGTAGTCCGCCGACCACCGTACCCGGCGGCGTGCACCCGTGCCCGACGTACCGCCGCTCTCATCACCCCAGGTCAACGCATTCGACCAGCCACGTTGCCCGGCACCGCGATTCACGTGCTGTGACGTAGGATGTGACGCGTGCCCGAGCAGCGCCATACGGCACCGGAAGGAGCTTCGGAGCGCGTGATCACGAGATTGACGCCGCAGGACGCGTCGTTCTATCGGCTCGAGTCGAGTAGCAACCCGATCCACATCGGCTCTCTCGCGATCCTGAACAACACTTCCCCTGACATCACAGGTCAGGTGCTGGACTACGAAGGCCTCGTCGACCTGGTCGAATCCCGGCTGCCGATGGTGCCGCGCTACCGCCGCAAGGTGCGCGAGATCCCCCTGGCGATGGGTCGCCCGGTGTGGGTCGAAGACAGTCGCTTCGACATCAGCTATCACATCCGTCGCTCCGCGCTGCCCGGTCCCGGCAGCGACGAACAGCTCTACGACCTGGTCGCGCGCCTGGCGTCACGGCCGCTGGACCAGGGGCGGCCGCTGTGGGAGATGTATCTGATCGAAGGATTGTCGGACGGGCGCGCCGCGGTGTTCACCAAATCTCATTCCGCGCTGGTCGACGGTGACACCGCCCTGGAAATCGGGCACGTGATCCTGGACAACAGCCCGCTGCCGCGCGAACTGGCCGACGACGCCTGGCGGGCGCCGCGCGAACCCACCGATGTGGAACTGCTGGCCGGGGCACTGTCTCAACTGGCCGCCCAACCGCGCGAGGCCTACAGCGTGGTGCGCGACGCGGGCTCCAACGCGTTCGGCGTGGTGCGCGGGACCAGGATGGCCATGGCCGCCGCCGCCAACGCGGTGCGCGCGGCCACCACCGGTGCCGCGCCCGACAGCCCGCTCAACGCCCGCACCTCGCGCAGCCGCCGGTTCGACGTGGTGCGCACCGACCTCGAGGACTACCGCAAGATCCGCAGGCATTTCGACTGCTCGATCAACGACACCGTGCTCGCGGTGGTCACCGGGGCGTTGCGCAACTGGCTGCTGTCGCGCAACGAGGCGCTGACCGAGTCGACCAACCTGCGCGCGGTGGTACCGATGTCGGTCTATGTCGACGGCGACAACCAGCTCACCCCTGCCAGCGAGGTCTCGTCGTTTCTCATCGACCTGCCCGTGGGCGAACCGAACCCGACCATGCGGCTGTCGCACATCTCGCACGCCACCGAGGAAGCCGGCCGAACCCGACGCGGCGTGCGCGCCCGCACGCTGGTGCACCTGGCCGGGTTCGCGCCCGCCAGCCTGCACGCGATGAGTGTGCGCGCGGCCAGCACCTTCGCCGACAACAGTTTCAACCTGGTGATCACCAACGCGCCGGGGCCACAGACCGCGATGTACATCGGCGGAGCGCGCATGCTGGAGATGTACCCGGTGTCGCCGCTGCTGCGCAATCAGACCTTGAGTTTCGGACTCACCTCATACGACGGTCAGGTCTTCTACGGACTCAACGCCGACCGCGACGCCATGGCCGATATCGATGTCCTCGCGGCATCGGTGCACGAATCGATGGAGGAGTTGCTCGGTGCCTGTCTCTGAGAACGACACGATGCGCGTCTACATCCCCGCCACCATCCCGATCCTGCGGCAACTGGTCGACGAACAGCAGCTGCTGCCGCTGGGCGCGACCGCGTTCGCGGTGACCCCCGCCCTGCGCGAGGCGTATGCGGCCGGCGACGACGAGGAGCTGGCCGAAGTGGCGATGCAGGAGGCCGCGCGGGCCTCCATGCGGTTGATCGCGGCCGAACGCGACGGCGACGACGAGATGGACGACGATGCCACCGCGGAAGGTGAGGCGGCCAACCCGGGTTCGCCGGTGTATCGGCGCGCGGTGATCGCCGCGGACGTGCCGGGGGCGAAACTGCGGCCCGACCTCGACGACGCGGTGGTGAAGCTGTCGGGGCCGGTCACGTTCGCGCAGGTCGCGGCGGTGCACGTGGACCTGGCCGACGCCGAACCGCAGGTGGCCAAGGCGGTGGACGTCATCGACGCCGCCGATCTGGGCGATCCCGACGCGGAGTTCGTGCTCGGCGACGCCGAAGACCACCAGTTGGCCTGGTACGCGCCCCAGGAAGTGCCGTTCTTGCTGGAACTTCTGTAGTTTTTCCGGTTACGGGGTCCATCGCTTGCCCAATGTTCACAACTGGCGCAAAACCTACGATGCCGTAACCTGGGGTGCTGGCGGCACCAGCCGCAACTAGGCACAGGAGAAAACGCACAGCATGGTGCTCAACAAGTTCCGGGAATGGCTCGAAGCTCCGGCGGCGCAGGTCGGCGATCGTGGCGGCAAGCTGAACGTTTTGCGTGGTGCGGTGGCCCGGGTGACCACTCCCCTGCTCCCCGACGACTACCTGCACCTGGCCAACCCGCTGTGGTCCGCGCGCGAACTGCGCGGGCGCATCGTGGAGGTCAAGAAGGAGACCGCCGACTCGGCGACCCTGGTGATCAAGCCGGGCTGGGGCTTCGACTTCAAGTACCAGCCGGGGCAGTACATCGGCATCGGCATCCTGATCGACGGCCGCTGGAACTGGCGTTCGTACTCGCTGACCTGCCCGCCGGACTGGACCGGCGAGGGCGGCAAGCGCCTGATCTCCATCGCGGTCAAGGCGATGCCCGAAGGCAAGCTGTCAAGCCACCTTGTCAACGGAGTGGCCGAGGGCACCATCGTGCGCCTGGCCGCGCCGCAGGGCGGGTTCGTGCTGCCCGAACCGCCGCCGTCAAAGGTGCTGTTCCTCACCGCGGGCAGCGGCATCACCCCCGTGATGTCGATGCTGCGCACGATGGACCGGCGCGACGGTGTGCACGATGTGGTGCACGTGCATTCCGCGCCCACCGACGCCGACGTGATGTTCGGCGCCGAGCTGCGCGCCTTGCACGACAAGCACCCCAGCTTCGTGTCGCACCTGCAGCTCACCGACGACCACGGCCTGTTCTCCCTGGCCAGCCTCGACGAGCTCTACCCCGACTGGCGCGAGCGCGAGACCTGGGCCTGCGGACCCGCGCCGATGCTCGACGCGATCGAAAGCCATTGGAAGACGGCCGGAGTCGCCGACAAGCTGCACATCGAACGCTTCGAAGTCGAACGCTCCGCGGTCGGCGAGGGCGGCACCGTCACCTTCGGAACCACCGGCCGCACCGTCACCGTGGACGGCGCCACCAGCCTGCTGGAAGCCGGCGAATCGGTGGGCGTGCAGCTGCCCTTCGGCTGCCGCATGGGCATCTGCCAGACCTGCGTGGTCACCATCTCCGCCGGACACGCCCGCGACCTGCGCAACGGCGACGAACGCCAGCCCGGCGACAAGGTGCAAACCTGCATTTCCGCCGCCGCGGGCGACTGCACGCTGGACATCTAACCGATTGTCAAACCGGTTACCGGGTACCCTCGAAGTAAGCGTCGGCCACAACCCGTGACCGACGGCAATCGCCCAGGCCTTTGACTTCGATCAGACCTCGCGACCACAACTTAGGACCACTCACAGGACAACACAGTTCGAGGCGACAAACCGATGCGCGCAGCGCCGGTTTTCGGCCGCCTTGATCTGGACTGACCAGAGGGTGCGACGAAGGAGTGCCCGGCGGGAGGGAAGATCAAGGTTCCCAGGCCGAAAACCAGCGGCGCCAGCCGCAAAATAAGCACAGGAGGACCCCCGGGTGGCTATCACCGATATCCAGGCCTTCGCCCATTTGACGGCGGCCGACATCGAGACCCTGGGGAAAGAACTCGATTCGATCCGCCGTGAGGTGGAGACCTCCCGTGGTGAGCGCGATGCCAAGTACATCCGTCGCACCATCGCCGCCCAGCGTGCCCTCGAGGTCGCTGGGCGCGCGGTGTTGTTCGGCAGCCGTAACCGGTGGGCCTGGCTGGGTGGCACGGCGATGCTGTCGGTGGCCAAGATCATCGAGAACATGGAGCTGGGCCACAATGTGAGCCACGGCCAGTGGGACTGGATGAACGACCCGGAGATCCACTCCACCAGCTGGGAGTGGGACATGACGGGCACGTCGTCGCAGTGGCGGCGCGCGCACAACTATTCGCACCACACCTACACCAACGTCCTGGGCAAGGACGAGGATCTGGGCTTCGGCATTCTGCGGATGACCCGCGACGAGCCTTGGCGCCCACTGCATCTGGTGCAGCCCGCGGCGAATCTGCTGCTGGCCGCGACCTTCGAGTGGGGTATCGCGCTGCACGATCTGGGCATCGAGAAGGAGCTGGCCGGGATTCCCGACAGTGACCACACCTCCGCGCCCGATATCGAGTTCTACCGCAAGGCCGGCCGTCAGGTCGTCAAGGATTTCGTGCTGTATCCGGCGCTGACCGGTCCGGCGTGGAAGTCCACGATGAAGGCCAACGCGACCGCGAACCTGGTGCGCAACCTGTGGTCGTACGCGGTGATCTTCTGCGGGCACTTCCCCGACGGCGCGGAGAAGTTCACCATCGAACACCTCGACGGGGAGACCCAGGGCGGCTGGTACCTGCGTCAGATGCTGGGCAGCGCCAACTTCAAGGCGGGCCCGGTCATGGCGTTCATGAGCGGCAACCTGTGCTACCAGATCGAGCACCACCTGTTCCCCGACCTGCCCAGCAACCGGTATTCCGAGGTCGCGGTGCGGGTGCGCGAGCTGTGCGACAAGTACGACCTGCCCTACACCACCGGTTCGCTGGGCAAGCAGTACCTGCTGGCGTTCCGCACCATCCACAAGCTGGCGCTGCCGGACCGGTTCCTCAAGCGCACCGCCGACGACGCGCCCGAGACTTCGTCGGAGCGCAAGTTCGCCGGGATCACTCTGCCCGACGCGCTGCGGGTGGATCCGGAGACGGGTCTGCGGTTCGGTCTGCGCTCGGCGCTGCACGACGCGAAGGTGTCGCTCGAGGCCAAGGCGCGGCATGAGAAAGAGGTGCTGCGCGAGGCGAAGACCGCCCTCAAGGCACGGGCGCGGCAGGAGAAGCTGGCGCTGCGGCAGGCCAAGCGGGCACTGGGTGAGCGGGCGCGGGACGAGCGCGACAAGGCTGCTCGCCGTATCGGCCGCACTGCCTGAATAACATCTTCATCTCGGTTTTTCAATAGGATGTTTCACACAATTCGGACCGAAATTCACCAACCTACGCTCTCGTAACTTACGGTACTGTAGCCGCCATGGCGATCTCGGATGTCAAGGAATACGCGCACCTCACCGCTGCGGACGTAGAAGCTCTCGGTGCGGAGTTCGACGCGATCCGTCGGGAAATCGAATCCTCCCGCGGAGCCGCCGACGCGCGCTATATCCGCAACGTCATCCGGTTACAGCGGGCGCTGGAGATCAGCGGCCGCACGGTGCTGTTCGCCAGCTTCCTGCCCCCGGCCTGGCTGGCCGGTGTCGCACTGCTGGGCTCCGCCAAGATCATCGAGAACATGGAGATCGGGCACAACGTCATGCACGGGCAGTGGGACTGGATGAACGATCCGGAAATCCACTCCACCTCGTGGGAATGGGACAACGCGGGCCCGTCGGCGCACTGGAAGATCACCCACAACTTCCTGCACCACAAGTACACCAACGTGCTCGGCATGGACGACGACATCGGCTACGGCCTGCTGCGCGTGACGCGCGACCAGCGCTGGATGCCGTTCTACCTGGGCAACCCGATCTACAACTTCGTGTTGCAGGCGCTGTTCGAATACGGCGTGGCGATCCAGCATCTCGAGCTGGGCAAGGTCGCGAAGAAGAAGTGGGACAAGGACTCCCCCGAGTGGAAGCAGTTCGAAGCCGACCGCACCCTGGTGCTGAAGAAGATCGGCAAGCAGGCCGCCAAGGACTACGTGGTCTTCCCGCTGCTCACCGGCCCGGCCTTCCTGTCCACACTGACCGCCAATATGGCCGCCAACGTGGTGCGCAATGTGTGGACCAACGCGATCATCTTCTGCGGTCACTTCCCCGACGGCGCCGAGAAGTTCACCAAGGCCGACATCGAGGGTGAGACCAAGGGCGAGTGGTACCTGCGCCAGATGCTGGGCAGCGCCAACATCAGCGGCGGGCGACTGCTGCACTTCATGAGCGGCAACCTCAGCCACCAGATCGAACACCACCTGTTCCCCGACCTGCCCAGCAACCGCTACGCCGCCATCGCGGTGCGGGTGCGCGAGCTGGCCGAGAAGTACGACCTGCCGTACACCACCGGATCGCTGCCGGTGCAGTACTTCAAGTCGTGGCGCACCATCCTCAAGCTGTCGCTGCCCAACAAGTACCTGCGGCACACCACCGACGACGCGCCCGAGACCAAGTCCGAGCGGCTGTTCGCCGGCAACACCGCGCCGTCGATCGACCCGGTGACCGGGCGTCGCCAGGGGTTGCGCACCGCGCTCGCCGCCGGGCGCAAGCTGGCCCGTCGCTCCGCCGCCTGACCGGGCGCGACGGTAGGGTCGGCGCGTGAGTGCCGACCAGATGAGCGTCTACGACGCGATCCGATTGCGTCGTGATGTGCGCGCCGAGTTCACCGGCGAGCTCGTCGACGACGACACCCTGCTGCGCATTCTCGACGCCGCGCATCGTGCGCCCAGTGTCGGGAATTCGCAGCCGTGGGATTTCGTCGTGGTGCGCAATGCTGCGACGCTGCAACGCTTCGCCGATCATGTAGCCGACAAGCGGGTCGAGTTCGGCGCGTCGCTGCCTGCCGAGCGGGCGGCGACCTTCTCGCCGATCAAGATCGACGGGATCATCGAGAGCGGCACGGGAGTTGTTGTCACCCACGATGATTCGCGGGGCGGACCGCAGGTGCTCGGGCGCGCGAGTGTGCCCGAGACCGGGGTGTACTCGACGGTGTTGGCGATCCAGAATCTGTGGCTCGCGGCGACCGCGGAGCAGGTGGGGGTGGGCTGGGTGTCGTTCTACGACCCGGAATTCCTGCGCGAACTCGTCGACCTGCCCGCGGGGATCAAGCCGGTGGCGTGGCTGTGCGTGGGGCCGGTGCACGAGTTCCAGCAGGTGCCCGATCTGGAACGGTTCGGGTGGCGGACGGGGCGGGCGTTGGCCGAGGCTGTGCATCACGAAACCTTCGGCGGCTGAACAGAACCGGGCGAAATCCGGGCATCCGCGCGGTGCGGATACCCGGATCTGTCACCGGACTAGGCCAGCTTGATCAGGCCGTAGTCGAAAGCGTGTCTGCGATAGACCACCGACGGGCGGTCGGTCTCTTTGTCGTGGAACAGGAAGAAGTCGTGGCCGACCAATTCCATCTGGTAGAGGGCGTCGTCGACCGACATCGGGGTCGCGGTGTGCACCTTGGTGCGCACGATATGGCCGGGACCGGTGTCGTCGGCGGCCTCGTCGTGATCGTGGGCTACGGAACCGTCGGGTGGGGAGAACAGCGACTCGTCGACCAGTGTCGCAGTGGCCTGCGCGACCGAGACCGGCGTCTTGTCGCCGTAGTGGACTACGCGGCGCTTGTCCTTGGTGCGGCGCAGTCTGCTCTCGATCTTCTGGGTGGCCGATTCCAGCGCGGCATAGAAACTGTCGGCGCACGCCTCGGCGCGCACGATCGGTCCACGGCCGCGCGCGGTGATCTCCACGCGCTGACAGGCCTTGCGTTGACGACGGTTGCGTTCATGGAACAGTTCCACATCGAACAGGAAGATCGAAGGGTCGAAGCGCTCCAACCGAGACAGCTTCTCCGCGACGTAGATTCGATAGTGGTCAGGAATTTCGACATTGCGACCGGAGACCACCACTTCGGCGTTGGGGGTCTGGAATTCGATCGTCTCGGTGGCACCGTCATACAGTGCGGTGGGTTCAGCGTCTTGCACTGATGCCCGTGAAGAAGTCGTCACGCGTACCTCCCGGATATGGCCGCACAAACTGAGAACGTCTCGCGGCGGGATTGAGCTGTGCCGATCGGGAATCGCCCGGCACCTGTCTCCGTGGCACCACCTCCAAACGTGTCGTCAGGTGTGTGTTCGCGACGCTAGTCCGCCACGGGCAAGTCCGCCACTGTTCACGCGAACTTTCCTCAGTCAAGCCGCACAGGTCACCAAAACCGCGCGCGGAACTATGCCGATTCGACTAAGAACACGTGTCGATTCGCAGGCGGTGGCGCCGGTGGTGAGCACGTCGTCGACCAGGATGACCTGCGCTTTCGCGTCCACGCGGGCCCATTGCGCCGGATCGGTGGACGCGATGATCTTGCCGCGAAGATTGTGTGCGCGCTGCGCCGGTGTCAAGCCCACCGAATCCCGCACGCCACTGCCCATCCGCAGCAGCGACGCGGTTCGGCAATCGATCAGCCATCGGGCCGCGGACACCGCCGATCGCGCCACCGGGTCACCGCCGCGACGGCGGGCGGCCACGGATCTGGTCGGCGCAGGCACGAGCACCAGCGGTCGATCGGGGGCGCGTAATCGAACCAGCGCGTGGGCCAAGGCAAGGCCGAGCGGGTCGGCCAGATCGCGCCTACCGTGCTCCTTGGCCGCCAACACCGCCCGCCGCGCGGCCCCCTCGTACGGACCGAGCGCCCAGCACGGAATGCCCGGGTCAGCGCGCGGCCGGACCCGCACAGGCCCGCGCCCGAGTTCCGCCGCGCACCCCGCACACCATTGCTCCCCCGCCGCCCCGCAACCACCACACCGGTCGGGCAGGACCAAATCCAGCAGCGCCTTCATAGCGACCGAGTATGGCCCAGGGCACTGACACACTCAGCTCGGCAGGACTGGCACGACCTGATCTCCCGTTAGTCCGGGTACTTCGCGCCAGAAACGGTCGTTGCGGGTGGGATCGGCGGTCTGTAGCTGCAGTACGGCCCGGGAATCGGCCACGTACTGCGTGGCCGGGGCCGCGGTGACGACCCGGACCGGCGGGGTCAGGTTCTGGGAGGTCACGGAGCTGAACTGGGAGCCGTCGACCGACACGGTGAACACCGGGTCCACGTTGCCTTCCCTGGCGGCCATGATCGTGTCGCCGGTGACCCAGCTCAGCGAGACCACGCGGGTGCTCAGGCCCAGTGCCAGCGGCAGTGGGGAGGTGAGCGCGTACTTGCCGTCGGGGCGCCGATCGACCACCGCGACGTAGACCTTGCCGTCGGCGATCAGGGCCGCGCGCACGCCGGTCCGCGAGATCACCACCTCGCTGATCGGTAACCGCGGCGCGCCGGTGCCCTCGAGCAGTCCCGAGATGTCGACGTCGTCGGTGGAGACATTGCCGGTGGCGCGGTCGGTGACCGCGCGGATGACCCGGTCACCGTCGATCACCGTCCATGCCGCGCCGCCGTCGCTGGTCCAGGACGGCCTGGCGATGGTCGAGCCCTCGGCCACCGCGAACGCCTTGGCGCCGTAGTTGCCCAGCAGCAGGGTGCGGGCGGGTTCGGGGGCCGGTTTGCCGGAGTCGGCGACCGCGGCGACGAACTGGCCGTCCGCGGAGATGCCCACGGACTGCAGGTTGGTCGCCTCACCGAAAGAACCACTGGGCGTGACGATCCCGTCCGGGGTGACCTGCACCAGGGTGCCGTTGCGCAGCGCGTGCAGACCGATCCGGTTCTGGCCCGGCGCCGAGGCGCTGTACTGGTCGACATCGGCCACCGACCAGCCGTTGGCCGCGTACCGGTCGTCGATCGGTTTGCCGTCGGCCAGCAGCACATACGGGCCGAGGATGTCCGCACCGGACAGGGTCAGCACCACCTGCGCGGCGAGCAGTTCGCGTTCGCGCGGGCCCATCGTGCCGATGCCGGCGAAGTCGATGCGCACCCCGCCCAACCCGACGCCGACATCGCCGGGTTCGTTGTCGGCCTTGGTGATCGGACCGCGCAGCGAGGCCGGCGGCGCGAGCTGATTGCGCGCCACCGACACGATCGAGGACTGCGGGCCCTGCGCCAGCATCGCGATCAACCGCTCGGTGACCTGGGCGCGCGGTACCGAGATCCACCGCGGATCCGGCACGAGCAGGTTGTTGCCCGGGTCGATGTAATACAGCACGTAGCGGTGGTAGGACTTGATGAACGCGTCGTTGTCCATCACCACCCCCGGCGGCAGGTCGGTGATCCGCCATTCGCCGTCGATCTTGCTCATCTCGATCTTGTTCTCGATGGTGCCCTCGGTGGCGCGGTAGCCGCCGTCGCGGGCGAGCTCACCGGCCTTACGGGCACGCAACACGTAGCTGGCCTTGTCGCCCGACCGCGACTCGCGCAGGGTGTCGGGGCGGTCCTCGACGATGGTGGTGCTGGCCTCGTCGTTCCACTCGCCCGCGGTTTCGGGGGTCATGTATTGGCGGGCCGCGGCGTGCCGGTTGGTGGGATCGGCGCTGGCGGTGAGGAAATCGCCCAGCAGCAGGTCGGGGTCGCGGCCGGAGATCGGCGGGGTCGGGCCCTCCGATGTGGGCGCGCGGTTGATCGTGCCCAGCGCCTGCGGAGCCGACGATTCCGGCAGGCTGGCGCACCCGGTGATCACCATCAACCCGGCCAGCATCGCCGCGACGAGTGCGGCGCCGTATCGACGATCACCACGCGCACTCGTCATGACTTCCCGTCTTCGGTCTCGGTGGACATCGGCTGGTCGAGATCGGCATCGCCGCTGGTCGCGGGTGGTTCGTCGGCCGAATCCCCCGCCGACGCGTCCGCGGGCTGCGGTGCCGGAAGGGCGATCGGGGATTGCGCCACGGCCGCTTCGGTTTCGACGATAGTCGGCTCGGCCGGTTCGGCTTCGGGCAGTGCGGGGACCTTGCGCAGCATCGGTTCCAGCGCCAGCGGGCTCTGGCCGAGTTTGCGCCCGCGCACCATCGGCAGCAGCAACCGGAAGCTCGCGCCCACACCGGGATCGCCCCAGGCCTCCAGCCTGCCCTCGTGCAGATTCGCGTCCTCGACACTGATCGACAAGCCAAGACCCGTGCCGCCCGAGCGACGCACGCGCGAGGGGTCCGAACGCCAGAATCGGTTGAACACCAGCTTTTCCTCGCCGGGTCGCAAGCCGACGCCCTGGTCGCGCACCACCGTGGCCACGGCATTGGCCTCAGCGTCACCGCGCATCCGGATCAGCACCGGCTTGCCCTCGGAGTGGTCGATCGCGTTGGCCAGCAGGTTGCGCAGCACCCGTTCCACGCGACGCGGGTCGACCTCGGCGATCACCGGCTCCTCCGGCAGGTCGATCACCACCTCGATCTCGGCGTCGCGGGCAAGGTGGCGCACCGTGGAGATCGCCGCACGCGCGCACATGCGCACATCCAGCGATTCCACCTGCAGTTCGGCCACACCCGCGTCGTGTCGGGAGATCTCGAGCAGGTCGTTGAGCAGTCCTTCGAACCGGTCCAGTTCGTTGACCAGTAGCTCCGAGCTGCGGGCAAGCGCCGGTTCGAGCTCGTCGCTGGAACCGTGGATCAGGTCCGCGGCCATGCGCACCGTGGTCAGCGGGGTGCGCAGTTCGTGGCTGACATCGGAGGTGAAGCGGCGCTGCAGATTGCCGAATTCCTCGAGCTGGGTGATCTGGTTCGACAGGCTCTCGGCCATCTCGTTGAACGCCTGCGCCAGCCGGGCCATGTCGTCCTCGCCGCGCACGAGCATGCGTTCTTTGAGTCGACCGTCGGCGAAGCGACCCGCGATCCGCGCCGCGGACCGGATCGGCAGCACCACCTGCCTGGTGACCAGCGCGGTGATCGCCGCCAGCAACACCAGCAGCACCACACCACCGATGAGCATCGTGCCGCGCATCAGCGACAGGCTCGATTCTTCGCTTGCCAGCGGGAAGATCAGGTAGATCTCCAGCGTGGGGACCTCGGCGCTGGGACTGCCGATCACCAGCGCGCGCCCGCGATAACCATCGGGGTCGGCGACGGTGGTGAACTGGTAGGAGACCTGGTCGCGCTGCACGAACCGGCGCAACTCCTGCGGCACCTCCGACACCGGGCCCACGGTGATCTCGCGCGGCGGCGTTCCGCCGACCATGGCCAGCGCCGAGTCGAAACTACCCGCGGCACCACTGGACTGGCCGGTGCCGCCGCGGTTGGACAGCTCGGCGCGCGCGTCGGTGAGCTGTTTGTCCTGGGTGGCGTTGCCGGACTGGATACCCGACAGCCGATCCTCGATCGTGTTGCGGGCACGATCCATCTCCTCGACAGCCGCGTTGATCTTGGCTTCCAGGAGCCGGTCGGTGATCTGACCGGTGAGCACGACCCCCAGGATCGTGATGACGATGAGCGACAGGGTCAATGTCGACACGATGACTCGCAGCTGCAGCGAACGGCGCCACAGATGGCCCAGTGCCGTCCCGACGGCCGAGAACCAAGCCATGATCGGGGTTGCCCACTGCCGCAGCTGCGCCACTGGACCAGTGGTCACAGCGGCGCCCCACAGCGACCGATCACGGCGGTCCGGCCTTGTAACCGACGCCGCGCACGGTCAACACGATCTCCGGGTTCTCCGGATCCTTCTCGACCTTGGCGCGCAGACGCTGCACGTGCACGTTCACCAGACGGGTGTCGGCGGCGTGCCGGTAACCCCACACCTGCTCGAGCAGGACCTCACGGGTGAACACCTGACGCGGTTTGCGCGCCAGAGCCACCAGCAGGTCGAATTCCAGCGGGGTGAGCGAGATCTGGGCGGGACCGCGAGTCACCTTGTGCGCGGGCACATCGATGACGATGTCCGCGATCGACAGCAGCTCGGCGGGCTCGTCCTCGGTGCGGCGCAGACGCGCTCGCACGCGGGCGACCAGCTCCTTGGGCTTGAAAGGTTTGACGATGTAGTCGTCGGCACCGGACTCCAGGCCGAGAACCACATCGACCGTATCGGTCTTGGCGGTGAGCATGACGATCGGAACGCCGGAATCGGCCCGCAGGACACGGCATACGTCGATGCCGTTCATGCCGGGCAGCATCAGGTCCAGCAGAACCAGGTCGGGGCGGATTTCCCGCACCGCCGACAGGGCCTGTGTGCCGTCGCCGACCACGTGCGGGTCGAACCCTTCCCCGCGCAAGACGATGGTCAGCATCTCAGCGAGTGCCATATCGTCGTCGACGACCAGAATCTTGGGCTTCATAGTCCTATGTTGTCATCTCCCAGGCCAGGATCGGGCCGCCACGCCATTAATGGTGTCAACCCGTCGTGCAGAGGTCGAGCAGCGCTGGCCTGTCGTCGTCGGATCGGTACGTCCACCACCGGCCGAACCAGTCGCGGTCGGCTAGTTCACGATAGACCTCGCCGGTGCGTTGCTGCAGACCGCCGTCCCGTTCGTAGGCGTCCAGTGCGCGCGTGTCGTCGAGTTCGCCACGGCGACGGGCACGTTCGGCGGCCACCTCGGTGGACACGTCGAGCAGTACGGTGAGGTCGGGCGTGGGCAATTCGAGTCGGCCGAACTCCAGATCGCCCACCCACGAGACGATTTCGCCGTCGGCGTCCTGGTGGGCGCGCGCGGCGGAGTAGGCGGCGTTGGAGGCCACCCAGCGGTCCAGGATCACGATGTCGTTGCCGCCCAACAGGTCCGCCAACTCCACACTGGCCGCGGCCCGGTCCAGCGCGAACATGATGGCCATGCCGTTGATCGACCCGGCCAGATCCCCGTTGCCCCCGCGCAAGGCCTCGGCGGCGAGATCGGCGTGGATCGAATGCCCGTACTGCGGAAAAGCCAAACTGTCCGCCCGCAACCCTTTTCCGGCCAGGTCCGCGATCAGCCCCTCGATCAGCGTCCGCTTACCCGCCCCGTCGAGCCCCTCGACCGCAATCAGTACGCCCATGCGGTGAGATTACCGCGCCCGCACCGACACCTTCACGCGCCGAGCGCTTTCGACTAGCACACCACCATGTGAAGCAAACCAATTTCAGAAGCCCCGACTTTTCTGGTCTGGCGCGGTCACCGACGCGACGACAGGGTGAGCACATCTCACTGCCACCGCGATCGAACGGCACCGACATGAACACACGCGCACTGACCACCACGTTAGCCGCCTTCGCCGCCATAGCCGCGCTGACCAGCGGCCCCGCCACCGCAGCAGACGGGTCCACTGACGTGCTTGCCGGGGTACTCAACTCGGGCACGGGCCAGGCGGTCATGGGCGGCAGTGCCGGTGCGGAACAGGTGGTGACCGGCTCGACCGGCATGTCGGCTGCTGTGTTCTGCCCACTGATGGCGCTGACCGGGCGCAACTGCAACAACTCGATCCCCGATCCGGGCGCGTAGCTCGAACCTGATCCCCGCCCCTCCCCCGAGCCCCCTGGAGTCACCATGCGTTCTCGCACCACCCTTCGCGCCGCGGTCGCCACCGCGACCCTGGCACTCGCGCTCACCGGCACCGGCGTCGCTGCGGCCGCGCCCGAGGCGGAACCGATCCGCCACGGCCACCACCACGACCACCGACCGAGCCTGCTCTCCGGTTCCGCCAGCGGTTCCGCCGCCACCGGATCGGCCGCGGTCCGCGGCTCCGCCGAGATCGCGGCCTGCCTGCTCCTGGAAGCCGTTGTCCCGCTGCCGATCTGCCTGATCTTCATCTGACCGTTCGCCGCTGAATCACCGAGGAGCACCATGTCTGTCACCGCCACCCTGCGCGCCGCGACGGTGGCCGTCGCGCTCACCGCGATCGTCTCCGCCGGTCTCGGACCTGCGGCGGCGGCCCCGACGCCCACCCCTTCGGCAACACCGATCCTGATTCCCAGCGGCCCCTACCCGAAGACCGGCAGCTCGGCCATCGACGCCGTGTTCCATGTCTTCAACTCGATCGCTTGCGGTGCGGTCTGCTGGAGCACTTGGCCGAACGAGACACCCTGGTTCCCCGGCAGCCTGTAGCCGTGCCGATACCCGATATTCCCCCAAGGAGCACCATGTTCGTTCGTAGATTCACCACTGCTGCCGTGGCCGTCGCCGTGGCGGGCGCACTGACCGGCATCGCCGCACCGGCCGCCGGCGCGGAAAGCTCGGTCGAGTCCGGTGCGCGCGTCGTAGCCTTAGGGAACTCCGGCTCTGACGAGGCGATGATCTACCTGAGCTCCGCCTCGGGCGCGCTACTCATCCCGATCATCTTGCCGTTCATGTGTCTGCACCCCAACGTGGACTGCTTGAGTTTGGGCAGCTCGCTCCTGCCCCACTGACGCGAAACCGGTCCGGCGAATGCCGTAATACCCGATAGTCCCGCTAGGAGCACCATGTTCGTTCGTAGATTCACCACCGCTGCCGTGGCCGTCGCTGCGGCGGGCGCACTGACCGGGATCGGTGCACCCGTTGCGGCCGCTGAGGGTCCCCCAGGCTCGAGCGAGCTGTACTCCCTGTTCAACGCCGGTGTCGCGTCCGGCTCCGGCCAGGGAATCATCACCGGGAGCAATGCTGTCACCAGCGGAACCGCGGCGATTCTCGAACTGCCCGGCGTGCTGTGCGCGCTGGGCACCATGTCGGGATTCGGACCTTATAGCGTGTTCTGCGCACCGCTGAAACAGGCTTGACGCGACAGTGGGCCCGTCGACCGATCGGTCGACGGGCCCACTGTCATCTGAGGCTCAGTAGCGGTAGTGCTCGGGCTTGTACGGGCCCTCGACGTCTACGTTGATGTACTCGGCCTGGTCCTTGGTGAGCTTGGTGAGCTCGCCGCCGAGGGCTTCGACGTGGATCTTGGCGACCTTCTCGTCGAGGTGCTTGGGCAGGCGGTAGACCTCGTTGTCGTATTCCTGTGGCTTGGTCCACAGTTCGATCTGGGCGATGACCTGGTTGGAGAAGCTGTTGGACATCACGAACGAGGGGTGGCCGGTGGCGTTGCCCAGGTTGAGCAGGCGGCCTTCCGACAGCACGATGATGGACTTGCCCGAGTCGAAGGTCCACTCGTCGACCTGCGGCTTGATGTTGATCCGGGTGGCACCGCAACGCTCGAGCGCGGCCATGTCGATCTCGTTGTCGAAGTGGCCGATGTTGCCCAGGATCGAGTGATCCTTCATCGCCTTCATGTGGTCGAGGGTGATGATGTCCTTGTTGCCGGTGGAGGTGATCACGATGTCGGCGTCGCCGATCGCCTTCTCGACGGTGACCACGTCGTAGCCGTCCATCAGCGCCTGCAGTGCGTTGATCGGGTCGATCTCGGTGACCTGCACGCGCGCGCCCTGGCCCGCGAGGGACTCCGCGCAGCCCTTGCCGACGTCGCCGTAACCGCAGATCAGCACCTTCTTGCCGCCGATGAGCACGTCGGTGCCGCGGTTGATGCCGTCGATGAGCGAGTGGCGGGTGCCGTACTTGTTGTCGAACTTGGACTTGGTGACCGAGTCGTTGACGTTGATGGCCGGGAACACCAGTTCACCGGCGGCGGCGAACTGGTACAGGCGCAGCACACCGGTGGTGGTTTCCTCGGTGACGCCCTTGACCGATTCCGCGATGGTCGACCACTTGGTCTTGTCGGCTTCGACGCTGTCGCGCAGCAGGTTCAGGAACACCTTGTACTCGGCGGAGTGGTCGTCGTCCTCGGGCGGCACCACGCCGGCCTTCTCGAACTGCGCGCCGCGCAGCACGAGCATGGTCGCGTCGCCACCGTCGTCGAGGATCATGTTGGCCGGTTCGCCGGGCCAGGTGAGCATCTGGTCAGCGGCCCACCAGTAGTCCTCGAGCGACTCGCCCTTCCAGGCGAACACGGGAACGCCGGCGGGCTCGTCGACGGTGCCGTGCGGGCCGACCACGATCGCGGCGGCAGCATGGTCCTGGGTGGAGAAGATGTTGCAAGAGGCCCAACGCACTTCGGCGCCGAGGGCCGTGAGGGTTTCGATGAGCACGGCGGTCTGCACCGTCATGTGCAGCGATCCGGAGATTCGCGCACCCTTCAGGGGCTGGACGTCGTGGTATTCACGGCGCAGCGCCATCAGGCCCGGCATCTCGTGCTCGGCCAGGCGGATCTCCTTGCGGCCGAATTCGGCCAACGAAAGGTCTGCCACCTTGTAGTCGATGCCGTTGCGGACGTCGGGGGTGAGCTCGGTACGCGCGGGGAGTTCTGAGGTCGTCACGCAGGCAAGGTTACCGGGTGCGCCCGACTCAGTTCCCCGGTCTGCCCAGGTGCGGTCTCAGGCCGCGGCGCGGTATCGGGCCAGCAACCGTCGCGGCTTGTCGGGCGCGACATTGGCCAGGCTCAGATCGCCGCCGTAGTGGGCCGCCACGCGCGGGTCCATCACCGCACGCCACAGCGGCGGCACCGCGGCCAGCACGATCATGGTGGCGTAGCCGGCGGGCAGCTGCGGGGCGTCTTCGGTGCTACGCAGGGTTTGGTAGCGCCGACCGGGGTTGGCGTGGTGGTCGCTGTGGCGCTGCAGATGGAACAGGAAGATGTTGGTGACCAGGCGATCGGAGTTCCAGCTGTCGCGCGGGGAGCAGCGTTCGTACCGGCCGTTGGGCTTGCGGGCGCGCAGCAGTCCGTAGTGCTCGACGTAGTTCACGGTCTCGAGCAGGGCAACGCCGATCACGGCCTGCACGACCAGCCACGGCAGGATCGACGTACCGAAAACCAGCATCAGCGAACCGAACAGCACCACGGTCATCGCCCAGGCCTGCAGGATGTTGTTCTGGGTGCTCCACCAGCCGCGACCCTGCCGGAACAGGCGGGCGCGCTCGAGTTGCACGGCCGAGGAGAACCCGCCGATCACGCTGCGCGGCAAGAACTCCCACAGTGTTTCGCCCAGTCGCGCGCTGGCCGGATCCTCGGGGGTGGCCACGCGGGCATGGTGTCCGCGATTGTGCTCGACGAAGAAGTGCCCGTACGCCGATTGGGCCAGCGCCACCTTCGACAGCAATTTCTCAGCACTCTCGACCCGGTGCCCCAATTCGTGGGCGGCGTTGATGCCGATACCGCTGACGAAGCCGACCGTGGCGGCCAAGCCGAGCTTGTCGATCAGCGCGAGTTCGGGGCTGGTCCACATGTGGCAGGCCACGCCGAGGCTGATCAGCTGGATGGGCAGGAACAGGTAGGTGCACCACCGGTAGTACCGGTCCGCCGACAGCGCCGCGTAGTCCTCGTCGCGCGGGTTGTTGCCGTCCTCGCCCACGATCCAGTCCAGCACGGGGATGGCGATCAGCACGATCACCGGGCCGATCCACCAGAACACTTCCGCCTTGGTCCAGTACACAAGTTGGGAGGGCAGCAGAGCGCACGCCGGGGCGATCAGCCCCAGGGCCCAGAGATACCGTTTGGGATCACGAAAACCCCCCGGTTTACCAACCGCTTGCACACTCGCTCCGCTGTAAAGAGACCAATCGCCGACCGATGTGAATACTGACAGACCATAGGCGCGTTACACAGCGGCAGATCCCCAAACGTGGTGATGGTTACACGATGGCGATTCAGAGTTCGTGAGGTGTCTCAGTGCTCTACGTCACCAGTTGGTGTGCGCACACCTCTGACCTGCACGATCGCCTCGACGTACGGGCTCAGCAGCGCGGCCATCTCCGCGGCGGCATCACGCTGCGGCACCGGCGGGTTGGGGATGTAACTCAGGGCGATGCGCACCAGCGCGTGCGCGAGCACGTCGGCCTCGGCGATACTGGCGTCCACCCAACTGTGGGTGAACACCGTAGTCAGGCGCGTGGTGGCGTGCTCGAGCAGCGGGGCCGCGTCGAGGGTGATCAGGCGGAGCAGGTCGGGTTTCATCTCCCCGCTCAGCAGCGACCGGACCAGTGGGTCGCCGGCCGCGGAGAGGAAGAACCCGGTCATCCCGACCCGGATCGCGGCGCGGGCATCGCCGACATTGGCGTCCAGCGCCTCGCGCACATGGTCGACCAGATCGTCGGCCAGGCGAAGGGCGTAGGCCTGCGAAAGGCCCGCGCGCGAACCGAACTCGTTGTAGAGGGTCTGTCTGCTCACTCCGGCCCTGGTCGCGACGTCACCGAGGGTGACCTTGGACCAGTCACGCTCGGTGAGCAACTCGCGCATCCCGTCCAGGACCGTGTTGCGCAGTAGTTCACGCGCGGCCTCCTGGTACGGGATGCGCGCACCGGTGCGCGGGCGACCCGCGACGCTCACGAACGTTCGATCTCGACCATGAAGAAGTCGGACTTCTGCGCACCACAGTCGGGGCAGGTCCAGTCGTCGGGAATGTCGTCCCAGCGGGTGCCGGGGGCCAGGCCGTCGTCGGGCCAGCCCACGGCTTCGTCGTATTCGAAACCGCACTGCGCGCACTGGTAGAGCTTGTAATCGGTCACTGCGAAACTCCTACCGCCTCGAAGTCGATCTTCTCCCGTACCCCGCAGTCAGGACAGCACCATTCGTCGGGGACGGCCGCCCACAGTGTGCCAGGCGGGAAACCCTCGCGGGGGGCGCCTTTGGCCTCGTCGTAGACAAAATCGCACACCGGACATTTGTAAGCGCTCACGACCGGTCCTCCGTCTCGTACTGTGCCAGCACCTGCTCACGGCGCTTGGGTTCGATATTGGCCTTGGTCACGTCGCCGCCGTAGTGGGCGAGCACGCGCTTGTCCATCACCTTGCGCCAGATCGGCGGGAAGTAGCCCAGCAGGATCATGCTGGCGTAGCCGCTGGGCAGGTTCGGCGCACCGTCCCAGCTGCGCAGCGTCTGGTAGCGACGGGTGGGGTAGGCGTGATGGTCGCTGTGGCGCTGCAGGTGGTACAGGAAGATGTTGGTGACGATGTGGTCGCTGTTCCAGCTGTGCTCGGGCGCGGGCCGTTCGTAGCGACCGCTGGCGGTCTTCTTGCGGACCAGGCCGTAGTGCTCGAGGTAGTTCACCGATTCCAGCAGGCTGAAACCGACCACGGCCTGCAGGATCAGATACGGCAGCACCTCGACACCGAAGAACGCGATCAGGCCCAGCCACAGCACCACCGACATCGCCCAGGCGTTGAGCACGTCGTTGCGCAGGGTCCAGGGGCTCTTCTCGAGTCGGCCCAGACGTTCCTTCTCCAGGTGCCAGGCCGAGCGCAGGCTGCCCCAGACCGTGCGCGGCCAGAATGCCCAGAACGATTCGCCCAGACGCGAACTCGCCGGATCCTCGGGGGTGGCCACGCGGACGTGATGGCCGCGGTTGTGCTCGATGTAGAAGTGCCCGTAGAACGACTGGGCCAGCGCGATGCGGGCCAGCCAGCGCTCGAGTTCGACCTTCTTGTGGCCCAGTTCGTGCGCGGTGTTGATGCCGATGCCGCCGATCATGCCCACGCTGATCGCGATACCGATCTTGTCCACGACGTTGGCGCCGCCGGAGAAGCCCAGCCAGTGCAGGTTGGGCGCGGTGATGATGTAGCAGGCGAAGATCAGCGACGCGTACTGGAACGGCAGGTACAGGTAGGTCAGGTACCGGTAGTACTTGTCGTTTTCCAGGTACTCCATCACCTCGTCGGGCGGGTTGTCGCCGTCGGGGCCGAAGAACAGGTCGGCGAGCGGGATCACGATGTAGACCAGCACCGGGCCGAGCCAGAACGGGATCTCGGCGATGCGGTGCCAGCCGAGCTGGTTCAGACCCCAGATCAGCGGGATCGCGATCGTGAACAGGCCGGTGGGAGCGAACAGGCCCCACAGCCACAAATAGCGTTTGGAATCTCGCCACTGCGGCGGCGAAACCCGCTGCTGCGACGCGTTGGCATCGGTCGACATCATCGTCTCCAGTCCCGAGGCACATCTCACACCTGTGATGTGCGTAACTCTCTGTCACAGACGATATGTCCGGATCCGTCGGCTGTCTAGACAAAATCCGCTATTTGTAAAGTCGCAACCTTCGGAAACGCCGAAAACGGCCGTGTCCTGGCTGGACACGGCCGTCGTCGTTACAGGTCAGAGACCTTTTCAGGGGGCTTTACATCATGCGTCTGACCGCAAGATCACGTCGGCGCCCGGTGGTAGCCCGTCGACCGGCCACCACCGCAGATCGGTGGATTCACTGCTGCGCACAGGCACCGCGTTCGGTGGCGCGATGACCTCGAACAGCAGGTCCAGATGCCGGGTCGGCACGCCAAGCGAGCAGGTGATCGGGTGCGCCTGCGCGCCGTACAGGCCGGGGGTCAGGACCAGGTCAGGGATGCCGGATTCCTCCACCGCTTCGCGCAGCGCCGCGTCCTGCACGGTCTTGTCGTCGGGTTCGCAGTGACCGCCGAGTTGAATCCAGCGGCCCACTTTCGGGTGCAGGGTGAGCAGGATTTCGCGGCGGTCATGCGACAGCACGATCGCCGATGCGGTGATGTGGCCGGGGGCGTGTTCGCGCAGGCAACCGCGAGGTGCGGAGCCTAGGAAAGCCAGAAACGCTTCGCGCAGTGAGTGATCCGCGTGCGACTGCGGTTCCCACCGGGTGAGCAGTTCCGTCGCTGACGCGTGGAGAGATTCGGCGGTCACAGGGCAGGCCCCTTCGCCGCGTTCACAGTTCCACCAGTCCCGCGCCTGCCGAGCCCATCGTGCGCGGGGTCGGTTCTTCGAGGGGCATGCCGATGGCGATGGCGCCCAACGGCATCCAGTCCTCGTCCAGTCCCAGCACCTCGCGGACGATCTCGGGAGCGAAGATGGTCGACCCGATCCAGCAGCTACCGAGACCATCGGCGGCCAGCGCCACCAGTAGGCCCTGCACCGCCGCACCGACGGCCACGGTGAACATCGTCTGCTCGGCCGCCTGACGTCGAGCGTCGGGATAGTCGTGCGCGCCGTCGGGCACGCAGAACGGGATGATCACTTCCGGTGCGTCGAAAAGGATGCGGCCGCGCGCGATTCGACGCGCGACCCGTTCGGGGTCGAGGCCGTCGGCGGTCAGGTCGGCGCTCCACTGTTCGGCCATGGCGTCCAGCAGCTGCGCCCGCAGGGTCGCCTTGCGCAGCCAGACGAAGCGCACTGGGCGGGTGTGATGCGGGGCCGGCGCGGTGAGGCCGACGGCGACCGCGGCGCGGATCCGTTCGGGGTCCACCGGTTCGTTCGCGAACGCGCGCACCGAACGTCGCAGGGGCACAGCCTCTTTGCGGCCCTGCTCGATCGCCTCGGCGGTGCCGAGCCAGAACAGGTCGTCGACGCCGCCGCGCAACAACGTCGCCGCGGTGGAGCCGTCGTCGTCGGTGTCCAGCCCGCGCACCACCGCGATCGGCACCCCGCCGAGCTTGCCCTTGACCAGGTCCGCGGCCGCGGCGAGTTCGTCGGCGATGGCGACCTGGGTGACGTGAAGTGCGTTGCCCTGCCCGTCGATTGCGCCGTCGTAGTCGTGCAGCACGCGCAGCCCGGCCGACCCGATGGCCGCGTCGATCTGCCCGTTGCGCCAGGCGCGACCCATGGTGTCGGTGATGACCACGGCCACGTCCACGCCGAGACGCGCGGCGATGGCGGTGCGCAGGGCCTTCGCGCTGCCGTCGGGATCGGTAGGCAGCAGCACCAATTCGCCTTCGGCCACGTTCGAACCGTCCACGCCCGAGGCCGCCTGCACGATGCCGAGGCGATTCTCGGTGATCAGGGTGCGGCCCTTGCGGGCGAGCACGCGCACGGCCTCGTCCTGTACGAGGGTGCGGCGCGCGGCGTCGCGTTCGTCGGGGTCGGTCGGGGCGGTCACGATGCGCCCTTCGACCTTCGACACGATCTTGCTGGTGACCACGACGATGTCCCCGTCGGTGAGCCAGGGCGCTTGTGCCGCAAGGTGTTCGGCGATGTCGTCACCGGGCCGGAACTCCGGCAGTCCTTTCACCGGCAGGATGCGCAGCTCGTCGGCCGCGTGATCAGGCACAACACTCATGCCTTGACTCCCGCCAATTCCAGTGCGGCGCGCGCCATTTCGGCGGTCGCGTCGGGGTCGGTCATCAACAGCGGCACGCTGCGCACTTCCACACCCGGCACATCAGCCGAATCGGTGGAGTGCACCAGCCATCCGTCGAGGATGCCGGTCGCCGAACGCGCACCGTAGTGCCGTCCGATCGCCTCGGCGGTGGACTCGACGCCGATCGCGGACAGGCACTCATCTGCCATGCCGCGCAACGGCTTTCCGTCGATCACCGGCGACAGCCCGATCACCTTGGCGTCGGTGGTGCGCAGCGCGCCGCGGATTCCGGGCACCGCGAGGATCGCGCCGATGCTCACCACGGGGTTCGACGGGGCCAGCAGCACAGCGTCTGCGGCAGCTATGATTTCGGTCACATTCGGGGCCGGAGAGGCTTGCTCGGCGCCGATCGAGGCAAATCCGTGAGTCGGCAGCGCCGCGCGGTACCGCACCCACCATTCCTGGAAGTGGATCGCGCGACGTTCGCCAGCATTGTCGGGATCGCTGACCACGACGTGGGTTTCGCAGCGATCGTCGGTAGCCGGGATCAGCTTCACGCCCGGCTGCCACCGATTGCACAGCGCTTCGGTGACCGCGGACAGCGGGTATCCGGCGCGCAGCATCTCGGTGCGAATGAGGTGGGTGGCGATGTCGCGGTCGCCCAGGCCGAACCAATCGGGCTGGGCGTTGTACTTGGCCAGCTCCTCTTTCGCCTGCCAGGTTTCGTCGGCGTGGCCCCAGCCACGCTCGGTGTCGATGCCACCGCCGAGGGTGTACATGCAGGTGTCGAGGTCGGGGCAGATGCGAAGTCCGTGCATCCACACGTCGTCGCCGACGTTGACGATGGCGGCGATGTCGGCTTCGGGCAGCAGCTGACGAAGACCCTGGAGGAACCGGGCACCGCCGACGCCGCCGACGAGTACGGCGATCTTGGGCACGCGCACCGCGTGTTGTGCAGTCACAAGGTCACAGCCTAGTGACCAACGGTTGCCCGGTGATTTCACACCGATGTCCAGGGAAGTTGCTGGTCATTTGCCACGGCACATAACAAGATCAACACGAAAGGCGGGGCCGGAGTGTAACGGAAGGGTGACGGCGGGTTGACCACCGGCAAGTGCGGCGTGTCTAATCACAGACATGTCATTCCGGTCACCGCGAGAGGGCATAGCGCGGGGGCGTTTGCGAGAGGGTTTCAGTCTCGTCCGGAAGGCAGGCTTCGGGGAAGCCCGCGAGACTACGTCGCGGTGTTGGGCCGTCGGGATTTATCTGTAGATCCGACGGAAAGAATCATTCTGCGCTAACACATAGTGAGGAGGCGGAACGATGACCGAAGATCTGGTCTCGCCGACCGATTCCACAGCAGGCGCAGCTCACGCTGTCTGCGCTGAAATGAGCTGGCAGGAACCGGACGTGGTAAGCGAAGTCGCGGCTCCCCGGCTGAGTCTGGTCGTCACGGGCTTCGATGAAATGTTCGAGTCGATCGAAGAGCAGTGGCAAGAACGAGCACTGTGCGCTCAGACCGACCCCGAGGCGTTCTTCCCCGAGAAGGGCGGCTCGACACGTGAGGCAAAGCGAATCTGCTTGGGCTGTGAAGTACGTGACCAGTGCTTGGAATACGCACTGGCACATGATGAACGCTTCGGAATCTGGGGCGGTCTCTCGGAACGAGAGCGTCGCAGGCTGAAGCGCGGAATCGGTTAAGTGACTGTTCGAAAGTAGACTCTCTCCAGGCCTGGCCCGGAGCCACGCAGGCGCAGTACGTCGGTGTCTCCGGGCGAACGCCCTTTATCTTCGGTGCAGGCGAGAGAGGTGAACCACCCATGGCACGTTCCCGGCGTCATCCCACGGCACCCACCGCTCGTTCGGTGACCCGCCGCGGCCGAGGTGTCCGTGGCCCCATGCTCCCGCCGACGGTACCCGCGTGGCGCACCAGGGGGCAGAAGTTCGATCGGCTCGTGCTCGAGGCGTTCGCTCCGTTGGACACCCGCTGGCACGATCGACTCACCAAGCTCGATATCGCCGTCGACGATGTACCGAAAATCCGTCCGCTGCATCCTGATTCGGTCACCTGGCCCGATGAGGTCGTCGCCGACGGACCGGTACCGCTGTCGCGGCTGATCCCCGCGGGCGTGGACCGTCACGGTGCGGCCACGCGCGCCAGGGTGGTGTTGTTCCGCAAGCCGCTGGAACTGCGCGCGGCCGATCCCGACGATCTGGTCGAGTTGTTGCGCGAGGTACTGGTGCAACAGATCGCCACCTACCTCGGTGTAGACCCCGATCTGATCGATCCGGAACCGGAGTAAGCGAAACCTCCGCCTGCGCTCCGGCCGTGCGCAGTCTGTGGAACGCTTCGCGACTGCGCCCTCTGGCGAAACTCCGACTGTGCCCGTTTAGGGCGTGTCCGTCTCCACTTTCCGACGGTGGAGGGCTAATCTCGACGTCGTGATCCCTATGCGTCGTTGCTGCCGACCAGGCTGCAAGAATCCGGCAGTAGCGACGCTGACGTATGTGTACTCCGACTCGACCGCGGTCGTGGGCCCCCTTGCCACCGTCGCCGAACCGCATTCCTGGGATCTGTGCGAAACCCACGCCTGCCGCATCACCGCACCCAAGGGATGGGAGCTGGTTCGGCACGAAGGCGGCTTCTCCTCGAGTACGCCCGACGACGACGATCTCACCGCGCTGGCCGAAGCCGTACGCGAAGCGGGCCTGCGTCGCCGCCCCGCCGCCGCCGCGGAAGCCGACCAACCGGGCCTGCGTGACAACGCCCCCGCCGCCCCGCGCACCGCGCGAACCGGCCGCCGCGGGCACCTCCGGGTCCTGCCCGATCCGTAGCTAGTGCGGCCACGATCCCGGATTGTCGGTGGAGCCCGCTAGGGTAACTACTCATGACGACCCTCGCGCGCTCTGGCGAACTCGTGAATGCCGTGATCAAGGCTTATGACGTCCGCGGGGTGGTGGGCGAGCAGATCGACGAGGCGTTCGTGCACGACGTCGGCGCGTCCTTCGCCCGCCTGATGCGCGAGGAAGGTGCCACCCGCGTGGTGATCGGCCACGACATGCGTGAGTCCTCCCCCGCACTGTCGGAAGCTTTCGCGCAGGGCGTGCAGGCGCAGGGCCTCGATGTGGTGCACATCGGCCTGGCCTCCACCGACCAGCTCTACTTCGCCTCGGGCAAGCTGGGCTGCCCCGGCGCCATGTTCACTGCCAGCCACAACCCGGCCAAGTACAACGGCATCAAGCTGTGCCGCGCGAACGCGCTGCCCGTGGGCCAGGACACCGGCCTCGCGACCATCTCCGCCGAGGTCATCGAGGGCGTGCCCGCCTTCGACGGCGCGCCCGGCACCGCCACCAGCACCGATCTGCTCGCCGATTACGCCACCTACCTGCGCGAACTGGTGAACCTGGACGGAATCCGTCGGCTCACCATCGCGGTCGACGCCGGCAACGGCATGGGCGGGCACACCGTCCCGGCCGTGCTGGGCACGCTGGGCCCGATCACCATCGTGCCGCTGTACTTCGAACTGGACGGCTCGTTCCCCAACCACGAAGCCAACCCGTTGGACCCGAAGAACCTGGTCGACCTGCAGGCGCTGGTGCGTGCCAGCGGCGCCGACATCGGCCTGGCCTTCGACGGTGACGCCGACCGCTGCTTCGTGGTCGACGAGCGCGGCGAACCGGTGTCCCCGTCGGCGATCACCGCGATCGTGGCCCAGCGCGAACTGGCCAAGGACCCCGGTGCCACGGTGATCCACAACCTGATCACCTCGCGCGCGGTGCCCGAACTGGTCGAGGAGCTGGGCGGCAAGCCGGTGCGCACGCGCGTTGGTCACTCGTTCATCAAGCAGGAGATGGCCGCCACCGGCGCGGTGTTCGGCGGCGAGCACTCCGCGCACTACTACTTCCGCGATTTCTGGGGCGCCGATTCGGGCATGTTGGCCGCGATGCACGTGCTGGCCGCACTGGGCGAAAGTGACCGCACAGTCTCGGACCTGATGGCCGCCTACGACGTGTATTCGGCGTCGGGCGAGATCAACTCGACCGTGGCCGATGCCGCCGATCGCACCGCCGCGGTGTTGGCCGCGTTCGCCGACCGCACCGAATCGGTGGACCGCATGGACGGGGTGACCGTGGATCTGGGTAACCACGCCTGGTTCAATCTGCGCGCCTCGAATACCGAACCGCTGCTTCGACTCAACGTCGAGGCCGGATCGCAGGCCGAAGTAAACGCACTCGTGACCGAGATCTTGAGCATCGTCCGCGTCTGACTGGGAAGATGAAACCAGTACCAGTGGATGCCCGGTATTCGGTGACCGCGGATCAGCAGCTTTGCCGATGCACGACTGGAATAGTGGAGTCACGCACGACACAGCGCGATGAGGGGAGGTGGGTTCGGCGATGATCGCTGGAACACCGCTATTCGACCTCGACGATGCCGAGTCGCTGGAAGCGGCCGACACCGGCGGCGCCCTGCGCTCGGCGGCTTCGGGCGGCGCCCAGGTGCGTGCCACGGCCGCCGCGGTCGCGGAGACCGGACTCATCGAACGCCTGTCGGGTCTGAGCCCGCGCAGCCTGGTGTTGGTCACCGGTTCGGGTCGCGCCGCGCGCGCGGCCGGGCTGCTGGTGGCTTCGCTCGGTGATCGGGCCGGGCTGCCGATCGTGGCCGTCACGTCGCTGCCGCCCTGGGTCGGCGCGTTGGACGTGGTCCTGGTGGCCGGCGACGACGCGGGCGATCCGCGCCTGATCGACGCCGTGGACCGGGCCGTGCGCCGCAACGCCGAAGTCGTGGTCGCCGCGCCCCACGAGGGCCCGTTGCGGTCGGCAGCCGCCGGTCGCGCGATCGTGCTCGAACCGCGGGTGCCCGTGCTCGACCACAACCGGCTGCTGCGTTTCCTCGCCGTCGGCATCGCGGTGCTGCGCGGGATCGACCCGCAACGCAGCGGCGCGGCCATGCCCGACCTGACCGCGCTGGCCGACATGCTCGACGCCGAGGCGTTGCGCGACGGCCCGCACACCGAGGTCTTCCGCAACCCGGCGAAAACGCTCGCTTCCCGGATGCACGGGGTCGGCGTCGTGCTCGCGGGCGATTCCCCGGCCGCGATCGAACTGGCGGGCCACGGGTCCGAAGTGCTGTTGCAATCGGCGGGCAGGCTCGCGTCGGCGGCGGATCTGTCCGATGCCGTGGCCTCGGTGGGACGCCTGTCGCAGGCCACCGCCGGTGCCGCGCCCGCGTTCGATCCGCTGTTCCACGACGAGGAACTCGACGGACCCGCGCCGGTGGAACGGGTGCGGGTGCTGGCATTGAGCGTGCGTGCCGATCAAGCGGCGGTGCGACGCAAGCTGGCGGTGTTCGACGGAGCGGGCGGTGGCCTGGTCGACGCCGAACTGGTGCACGCCGATGTCGACGTGCTGCAGTCGCAGCTGGCCGACCCCGGCGCCGCGCCCAGTACCGAACAGGCCGCTGCCATGTCCGCCGCAGGGGGCGGACACGGCAGTGAACTCGAGCAGCTGGCTGTGCTCGCGCTGCGGCTGGACATGGCCGCGGCTTATCTTCGACTGACCGGTGCGCGCGGTGCCGCCGCGCCCGAACCGGATCGATACGACGGGGGACGCTACTAGTGCGGGAACTTGTTGGTGCGCTGCGTTCTTACGCGTGGGGGTCGCGCACCGCTCTGGCTCAGCTGTGCGGTCGGCCGGTGCCGTCGGCGCATCCCGAGGCCGAACTCTGGTTCGGCGCGCACCCGGCCGATCCCGCGCATGTGGTGCACGAAGGTGCTACCCGCTCGCTGGTCGAGGTGTTGGCCGACGATCCTGTGCGCGAATTAGGTTCGGTGGCAAATTCTTTCGGCACCCGGCTGCCGTTTCTGCTGAAGATCCTGGCCGCGGAAGAGCCGTTGTCGCTGCAGGCGCATCCCAGTTCGGCGCAGGCCAAGACCGGTTTCGAACGCGAGAACCGGCTCGGTGTCGCCTTGGATTCGCCGCTGCGCAACTACCGCGACGACAGCCACAAGCCCGAACTGGTTGTGGCACTGGAACGTTTCGAGGCGCTGGCCGGGTTCCGCGACCCGCACCGCACCGTGGACCTGTTGCGCGCGCTGGACGTACCCGGCCTGAACGTTTACGCCGAACTGCTTGCCGCCCAACCCGATTCGGCCGGTCTGCGCACACTGTTCACCACCTGGATCACGCTGCCGCCCGCGGCGCTGGCGAAACTGCTGCCCGCGGTGCTCGAGGGCTGCGTGCGGTACCTGTCCACCAAGGGCGAGCACGAGTTCGGTGCCGAGGTGCGCACCGCGCTGGAACTGGCCGAGGTCTACCCCGGTGACGCGGGAGTCCTTGCCGCACTGCTGCTGAACCGCCTGACCCTGGAACCGGGCCAGGCATTGTTCCTGGCTGCGGGCAACCTGCACGCCTACCTGCGCGGGGTCGGCGTGGAGATCATGGCCAACTCCGACAACGTATTACGCGGCGGCCTGACCCCCAAACACGTCGACGTGCCGGAACTGCTGCACGTGTTGGACTTCGAACCCATCGACCTGCCGGTGATCGAACCCGAACCCGGCGGCGACGGCAGCGTCCGATACCGCACGCCCGCACCGGAATTCGCGCTGTGCCGGTTCGACCTGGACGCCGACGACGAACCGGTCGTGCTCGCCGACGCCGGGCCCAGCATCGTGCTGTGCACCGCGGGCACGGTGGAACTGTCGGAGAACGGGCGCACCCTGACCATCGAACGCGGCAGCGCGGCCTGGATCTCCGCCGCCGACACCGACATCAAGGCACGCGCGGTGCGCGGACCCGCGCAACTGTTCAGTGCCTGCGTCGGCGACGGCAACTGATACCGACGCGTACTTTTCGCCCTGTCCCCCACTAGGCTGTGGCCAGTCGTGTTCAGCGAACAGAAGGGCGGGCCGGCATGTCGGCTAGTGGTGGCAAGAAGGCGATCATCGCGGCGTTGACGGCCAATGCCGGCATCGCGGTGGCGAAGTTCATCGGTGCGTTCATCACCGGATCGGCGGCGATGATGGCCGAGGGTGTGCACTCGGTGGCCGACACGTCGAACCAGGGTCTGCTGCTGTTCGGTCAGCGCGCCGCGGCCAAGGACGCCGACGAGCTTCACCAGTTCGGCTACGGCCGCAACCGCTACTTCTATTCGTTCGTCGTGGCCCTGGTGCTGTTCACCTTGGGTTCGGTGTTCGCGATCTACGAGGGCATCCACAAGATCCAACATCCCGAGGAGCTCAGTCAGCCGATCGTGGCGATCGTGATCCTGGTGATCGCGATCGGCCTGGAGACCTTCAGCTTCCTGACCGCGGTGCGCGAGTCCCGCCCGTTGAAGGGCAACGCGACCTGGTGGCGGTTCATCCGCAACTCGCGCAGCCCCGAACTGCCGGTGGTGCTGCTGGAGGACACCGGCGCGCTGATCGGTCTGGTGCTGGCACTGGGCGGTGTCGGCCTGACCATGGCCACCGACGACCCGGTCTTCGACGGCATCGGCACCCTGTCCATCGGCATCCTGCTGGGCATCATCGCGATCGTGCTGATCGTGGAGATGAAGAGCCTGCTCATCGGCGAAGGCGCCACGCCCGAACAGGGCCGGATCATTCGCGAGAAGCTGGTCGACGGTTCGAAGATCGTCTCGGTGATCCACATGAAGACCGAGTACCTGGGCCCCGACGAGATGCTGGTCGCCGCCAAGGTCGCGCTGGCCCCGCATCTGGACATCGCCGAGGTCGCCGAGGCCATCGACGCCGCGGAGATGCGCGTGCGCACCGCGGTCCCGACCGCGCGCCTGATCTACTTGGAGCCGGACCTGTACCGGAAGTAGCCGACACGGGCCGCAGGTCGGCGGCAGGGGCAGAAACTGCCGGTAGCCTGCCGGTATGGCCGAGCAAGGTGGAGACAGCAAGATCGCGATCCTCGCCGCACTCGGGGCGAACGCGGGCATCATGGTGGCGAAGTTCATCGGTGCGTTCATCACCGGTTCGTCGTCGATGCTGGCCGAGGCGGTGCACTCGGTGGCCGATACCGGCAACGAGGCGCTGCTGCTGGTCGGCCACAACCGCGCCGACCAGCCACCGGACAAGCTGCACCCGTTCGGCTACTCGCGCAACCGGTATTTCTATTCGTTCGTCGTGGCACTGGTGCTGTTCATCATGGGCAGCCTGTTCGCGATCAACGAGGCGATCCACAAGATCCGGTTCCCCGAGGAAATCAGCTCGCCGTGGGTCGCGATCGGGATTCTCGGTGTGTCGATGGTGCTAGAGGGCAGCAGTTTCCTCACCGCGCGCAAACAGTCGGAGCCGCTGAAGGGCAAGAACTCCTGGTGGTATTTCATCCGCAACACGCGCAATCCTGAACTGCCCGTGGTGCTGCTGGAAGACGCCGGCGCGATCTTGGGTCTGCTGTTCGCCCTCGGCGGCGTGAGCATGTCGATGATCACCGGCAACCCGATCTGGGACGGCATCGGCACCCTGCTGATCGGCATCCTGCTCGGCTGCAACGCCACGATCCTGATCGTGGAGACCAAGAGCCTGCTGATCGGCGAAGGCGCAACGGCCAAGGACGACACCGCGATTCGCTCGGCGCTGCTGTCCGATCCCCGCATCGAACGCGTGATCCGCATGCAGACCCAGTACCTGGGCCCCCAAGACCTACTGATCAACGCGAAGATCGCGATGCACGCGGGCCTGGACATCACCCAGGTCGGCGAGGCCATCGACGCCGCGGGCGACCGCATCCACGCCGCGGTCCCCAACTCCTGCACGATCTATCTCGAACCCGACGTGTTCAAGCCCGATCTCGTCCACGACGCACCGTCGAAGAAGACCTAGCGGTAGGCAGGCGCCGCGCCGCGTAGCAGGTCGAGAGGGTCGGTGACGATGCCGAAGCGGTTGCGTAGCAGGTGGTGGGCGGCGTGTAGGCCGGACATGCCGTGTACGCCGGGGCCCGGCGGGGTCGAGGACGAGCACAGGTAGGTGCCGGGAATCGGTGTGCTGTAAGGGTTCCAGCGCGCCAGTGGCCGAAAGATGGTCTGGCGGGTGGTCATTGCGCCCGCGGAGATGTCGCCGCCGATGTAGTTGGCGTTGTGGGCGGGCATGAAGGCCGCGGGGGTCACGTGTTTCGCCAGGATCAGGTCGCGGAAGCCGGGGGCGAAGCGTTCGATCTGGTCGATCACCTGTTCGCTGATGTCGCGGTCGGTGCCGTTGGGGACGTGGGCGTAGGTGTAGAAGGTCTGCATCCCCGCGGGGGCTCTGGTCGGGTCGACGACGCCGGGTTGGATGGCGAGCACGTAGGGGCGTTTCGCGAATCTGCCTGCGTTGACTTCGTCTTCGGCGCGCCGGGATTCCGCGGCGTCACCGATCACGTGCAGGGTGCCCGCCAGGTCGGCACCCGGCGCGGCCCATGGCACCGGACCCGACAGGGCGAAGTCGACCTTGCAGGCGGCGTTGCCGTATTGGAAACGGCCGAGGCTGTTGCGGTATCGGGTCGGCAGCCGGTCACCGGCCACGCGCAGCAGTTCCGCGGGTGAGGTGTCGAACAGCACGGCGCGCGCGGTGGCGAGTTCGGCGAAGTCGTCGACTCGATGTCCGGTGATGACTTCCCCACCGAGACTTTCGATTTCGGCGATCATCGCGTTCGGGATGGCCTGGCTGCCGCCGCGCGGAATCACCCAGCCGCCCGCGTGCGCGAGGGTGCCCAGCAGCAGGGCGGCGCCGACCGCGGGGAACGCGCGCGGCGAGGTGATGGCGTGGGCGGCGACGCCGGTGAACATCGCGGGAGCCACTTGGCCGTGAAAACCCTTGTTGGCCAAGGGAGATGCTTGTGCGAGCAGGCGAGTCGCGAACTCGGCGCCCGCGGCGAAATGTAGCGGGGGATGTCGCAGATCGCACATGGCCAGGTCGACCACGTCGGTCCAGCGTTGCACCAGCGGGCCGAACAGTTCTCGCCAGGCCGGGCCGTCGCGGCCGAGGTCGGCGACGGTGGATTCGAGGTTGCGCCAAGCCAATCCGGCGATGCCGCCGTCCAGAGGGTGGGCGTAGGAGACGGTCGGGGTGAGCAGTTCGACGCCATGCGCTTCGAGGTCGAAGGCGCGAAAGAAGGGAGATGCCAACGCCATTGGATGCGCACCGGCACAGACATCATGATAGAAACCCGGCAGCGTGAGTTCGGCGGTGCGTGATCCGCCGCCCGCCTGTTCCTGCGCTTCCAGGACCCGCACCGACAATCCGGCGCGCGCCGCGATCACCGCGGCGGCCAGCCCGTTGGGCCCCGAACCGACTACTACGACTTCCGCCATTGCCGCCGTCCCTTCGACCTGTGTCGACTTGCGTCGTCACCTCCAACCTACGCGGGCGCGACGGTGATGCCGACGAGTGCTCGCTCACCGCGCTGAGCATTCACTGGTCGCGCACGGATGGTCACGCCGAGCCTTCCACCACCTCGCTGGTGCCGTCGACCAGCAAGTTGATTCGCCGTTCGCGCAGTTCGGGGCGCAGACGTCCGGCGCGATCGAGCGTGGCCAAGCCGTGCAGGGAAGCCCAGGCGACCTCGGTGCGCGCGCCGAGATCATCCCCCTCCGCGTACGGCGCGAACATCGCCTCGAGCCCCCCGAAGGCGTCGCGAAGCGGCTCCGGCGCTTCGAGGCCGAAGTTGAGGTCGGTCTTCTGCCCGAAGATGGCGTCGTAGACGGCCGGGTGCGCGGTGGCGAAGTCGAGGTAGGCGCGAGCGACGTTCGCGATCACCTCGGAATGCGTCGTGGCCGCCTCACGCGCGGACTTCAACCGCTCGGCGAGGTCGATGCAACCCTGCAGGGCAACAGCGCCGACGATCGCCGCCTTGTTGGCGAAGTGGCCGTAGAGCACGGGCTGGCTGTATTCGATGCTGTCGGCCAGTTTTCGGATGGTGACCGCCTCCCACCCTTCCGCCTCGGCCATGTCGCGCGCGGCATCGATGATCCGTTGATGCCGTTGCGCCAGTTCACGTTCCTTGCGCTGCTGGGTGCTCATGCTCGAAATTCTAGCAGCGCTAGACAAGATAGCGAGAGTGGGCTATCGTTCCTATCAACACCTAGCGCCGCTAGATTTCAGAGCAAGCAACAAGATCCAAGGAGCACCTCATGACCACCTCGCGCATCGCCACCGCCCTCTCCCTGCTCGGCGGCCTGTTCATCATCTACGTCGGCCTCAGCTACCTGATCGTCCCCGAGGCCACGGCCGCGGGCTTCGGACTGCCCGCAGTTCCCGAAGGCGACGCGGTGGCCTTCCTGAACATCAAGGGCGTGCGCGACATCGTCAGCGGCCTGGTGATCCTGGGCCTGCTGGCCTTCAAGCAGCGCTTCGCCCTCGGCATCGCCATGCTGGCCACCGCCCTCACCCCGTTCGGCGACATGACCACCATCCTGAGCTGGAACGGTTCCACCGCCACCGCCCTCGGCGTCCACGGCTTCACCGCGATCCTGGTAGCACTGGCCGGCGTGCTGCTGATCCGCGAGCGCCGCGTGAGCTCGACCGAACGCGAGCTCGTCACCGCATAGCGATGAATTCCGCCCCGCCACCCCGTCTTCACCGATAACGAGCAACCCCCCGAGGAGGAACCACATGGCGAACACACCACACGGCCCCGCGTCCTACTTCCCCACCATCGAAACCAAGTACGGCCGCCCCGTCGACGAGTGGTTCACCCTCCTCGCCACAGCCGAACCCACCGGCCACACCGCCCTGGTCACCTGGCTGAAATCCGAACACGGCATGGGCCACGGCCACGCCACCGCCCTGGTCCAGTTCCATCTCAACCCCGGCAAGTGGGCCAGAATTTAGCCCAGTACCAACGAAAGGTCCCGCGAATTCTCGTCGCGGGACCTTTCGGCCTTCTTACTGCATGTCCCCCGTCGGCGCATCATTTTGGCCGTCGACCTTGCGTTCGTTCGGTCCATTTCTTCGACGCTCGGTTTGTGGACAAAATCAGCACAACCCCTGGGGCAGCCGCGACTGCCGCAACCCTCACCGCCACGGCGATTTCGCCGTCAACCGCTTGAGCAGCGGCTATCAGCCCGACCGTCACAGTCCCGAACAATGCGATCACCGCGACCACGACTCTGCCGAAATTTCGCCGCCGCAACATCAGGATCGAACCGGCACCCATAGCCAACGATGGACACAACAGAACCACTGCCACGGCCTCGACCCATCCAGAAGTATGCCCGCTCACGTATCGTTCGTAGCCGGTGATCATGAATGCGGTAACAAGAACGAAGCCACCGGTGACGATGGATAGGATCAACGCCGATATCGACGCCGCGACAGGCACAATCCGCTCGCGCCTCGGCGAGGCATCCATTTCTCTGCCTAGGCCTTTCACTGACTGCCTCTCAGTTCAACGTTGCGGCACGGTTCAATAGCGCAAGTAGCGGTCTTCATTCGAAGATCCCACTCTATGGCAGTCGAACATCACCGTGCGGCAGCCGGTACGCAATAGATCACCCTGGCCATCCCCATTCCGATCGGCAACACAAGGATGAGAAGATAGCTGATGCCTTGGCCTTCTGTTTCGAGCGCCAACCAGCTGGCAGAAATCACGAACACCACTGAATTCAGCACTAATATCGACAATGCGACGGTTCGAACAAGCGGCTTCATTCGGTGCCCCGCCCACAATACAACGACACTGAAGATTGATACTGCAACAGTGACCGAGGAAATCGTTACGAAAACCATCTGCGCCCACGTCGGAGCACCTTCCTCGGCACTGCTCATCGCCCAGGTCAGGAGTCCCAGCATTCCAGCGATGACAGCAATGAAGAGCGCGTATACTGTAGCCTCGGCTCGCCGAGCGCGCGTCGGAACATCCATTATCCGGTCCTTATCGACCACTCAGCGGTACCATCCAACCGTGTTGCGTTATCGAACGTGCCGGTATTAGCATCGGGCCATTTTCCCTGCGGAAACACAGAAAGATCAGTTGCGGCGGTCTTGAGATCTAACATCGTCTTCAATTGCGCGCTGATCAGCGCCGTTACTGCTGCGATGGCCGCCACGATACAGGCGGAGTCCGAAGCCGCTTCCAGTAGAATCAGGCCCGCGCCTTCCCACGAGAAGATGACGGAGGCAATTGCCGTCAGACCACCGGTCATAGCGATTCCGGCCTTGATAACGATGCCGAGAATGGCTCCATAGAAGACCAATCCTCCTGCTGCTGAAGTTCCGAGCGCGGCAGTTGCTTCCTTCCCCACATCGCTGATCCTTTTCGCAGCAGCGTTATGTGCAGCCGCGGCGTTCCGGTACGCCCATTGCGCATCGCCCTTCCATTCGCTACTCGACTTCAAAAGGGAGGGATCAACATTGGCCGCTAGTTGGGATGCATCCTCGCGAATCTGAAACCAGTCCCAGGCGCACATGGCCATGTACACAGGTGCCGCGACGCCCTTCAGGAGGTCCGTGACCGTCTCAATGAGCCACTTCGCGAACTCGACTATCTTATTTCCAGTCCATCTGACAGCGGACTCCATTCCCTCGGTGACCCACCAGTTGTCGACGGCGTTCGCGACAATCCCTGGAACCGAGTCCATCTGCTTCCCGATTTCCCCGATTCTGCGCTCGATTTCGCTGATGACGCCTTCGAACTGTTCAACGCTGAATTCAGTCATGCCGCTTCCCTGGATATGGTTGGCCTACCAGATATTTTTGAGCTGGTCTGCATACACCTGATCTTCCTCGTCGTACTTGTCTGCTACGAACTTCAGCGTGGTTCCGGTATTTGCGAAAGCAGGGGCACCTTCCGTGCACCGCTTTGCGGCATCTTCGACAAGTTCGGAGTGTGTCGTCACGAGCGCCTGAAAGAGACCGGCTTCGACCCGGTTGAATTTCAGCTCTTCAATTTTGCTCGCCAAACCGGTCAACGTTTCAGACCCTTGAGTCCACACCGTCGCCTCGGCACGAAGGTCGTTCGTCGCTACCTTTATTTCTCCAGCACTGGGTCGTGACACCTTCTATTTCCCCGTTTCTTGATTGAGCTCCGCAAGATATGCTATTGCATTCGCGATGGCCTGATCCGCTTGCGACGAGAGGTCGGCTGAACCTGCGCCCCTTGTCAGGATTTGACGCGCGTGGGCCGCCGCGTCGTCCAACGCCCATGAAATCGCTGCGCCACTGCGCCCGGCCGCCCACTGTTCACCGATAGTGCAATCGACAATCGAGCCGTTCGGATCCAGTGTGACCGTTACCCAGCCGTCCGCCCCCTCGCTGCCACCGATCACTTCAGCGTGCTCGCGCGACTCCTTGGCAGCCTCGGAAAGGCTAAAAACGTCGCTCATTATTCGGTCTAGCGACAGTCCACGAACGTTGGAATCCTGTTGGGGAAGCACGGCCGGTACTGTCGGGAAGTCCTCCACCCTCAACGAATCCAGGTGGCTGAGAATGCCTGTGTTGACAACGGTGTCACAGTCGGCGGCAGAGCGGGAGTGCTCGGCGTCCTCTGCCGCCTCGATCACGGCCATGCCAAGATCGGAGGCGTGGATGCGCTGCTCCCAAGCTTCGGATATTTCGGCCCTGAGAAACTCATTCCGTGAACCCAAGGTCACGTAAACCATTTTAGTGGAGTCCGTCCCGCGCACCTTCCGCGCAAGTGGAGTCACCGCCTCGGCAAATATGCGTTGGGTCTCCTGCGCGTATGCGTGATATTGCGCAGCTCGGCCCAGAATTTCGTCATTCATGGTCAGTTCCTCAATTTTTGATCTGGTTAATTCCAAGCTGTTTCGCGGTCTTCCCGCAGCCACTTTTCCGAATCCTCGACCCACAATGTGAAGTTTCTGGCCAACTCCTGTGGAGTTGCAGGCCGGACCTCGATGTGGTCGTCGGTGTGCCGCTCCGTGTATCGCCCGTCTTCGCTGACGTCGTGCCACTGGATCGAATCCCACGCACCGTTGCGATCACTGATCGTGCCCACGAACACCTCCGCGCAACCACCACCGTCGATAGGGCGACGGAGAAGTCGCTTGAACTCCGTGCGAGCGGATTCGCGCTTCGCATCGCGAAAATGTTCGTCCGTCGTCGACCGTAAGTCTTGGTGGTGGAAAGTCGCTGGCCGGCGCTGTCCCTGGTTCAAAGGCGGTATGGCCTTCGCCAGCGTGCCGCCGAGGGATTCAGGTCGACACGTCAAAATGCTGATCGCCCCGTCTATGCCTCCGACGGCTGCCTGCACGAGGATCACGGCGTGGTATGCGGTGCGGACACCGAGCACCCGGTACTCGTGGATATCTCCAGTACCGGTGCGACCTCTACGTCTACCGCCGAGAATTTCGATTCGCACATCGCCCGTCGCGACGGTGTGGAACGCGTGCCGGATTTTGTCCATTTCGTCGTCCGAGAGACCTTCGCTCACTCTCGCACGGTGGGCCTCGTACTGTTCTTTGTACTCGAACCGACTGTTGTAGCGAAGCAGCGGAGGGAACCGGTCGTTGGCGGCAGAGAACCATAGGGCCGCGAAGTCATCCGGCGTCAACGTCGTCCATCTACTCCCCATTTGGTGTCCCCATCGACCGTCGCCGCAGCGGGCCCACCGGCCGAGGCCCGTCCACACTGCGCCGCATCTGTGCGAGTCGCGATTCCTCCGCGGGCGGCGGTGCCTGGTCTGGACCTGCTGGCCGTCGGTCCTCGGGAATTCGTTGGGCGGCAGCGGGACTCGGACCCTCAGCACTTGAGTTGGGGATTGCCGATGACCGCCGATCAGCCGGTCGGGATTGCTCAGGATCTTGCCGGATAACTGCCGGGCGGCTGTCCTCGGTGTTCGGCTGGGCCCGTGCTGGCGTCGAGTCCTCTGGTGCGCGCGTCCTGGCGGCCAGTGCGTCGCCACCGAACACGGCTGGACTCACTGGCGGATTCGTAGCCGTACCGAGAAGTTCGGCCGTGTTGTGCCGGTTGACGAGGTAGTCGGCCCGCTTGTGCTCTCCAGCCTGATCGTCTTTGCCTCTCGCTCCGCCAATGCCCGGAGCCATCATCCCCGGCATGCCAGATCTCCCACCAGCCCCTGACGCTGTCGTCGCCGCCAAACCTGCCGGGTTGCCGACAGCCGGTAGCGGTACGCCTTGAACCGTCCGCCCCGGCACCGGCGCTGTACCGGGTGCTCCTGGGCCGCCAGCGATTGCGGGATTTGCCGGAGCGCCAACGTGGGGCGCCGCACTGGTTGGACTCCCCATCGTGGGCGAAGTCGGCACGGTCGCCGCGGGAACAGTACCCGCCGGGACTGTGGCAGCCGGGTTTGTGCTGGCAGGTGTGGAGTCTGTATCGCTGAGTAGGTTCTGCGTCGGGCTGTCCGATGCGTCGCCGGAATCATCCCTGGTGGGCTCACCGGAGGTCGGCTCTTGCAACGACTCGGGTTCGTTCCCCTGCTCGGGCTTGGCAGAGTTGTCGCCCGAAGTGTTCGGGTCTCGAACGCTCGACGAGTCGGGATTTTCCTCAGGCAGGACTGGGGTAGCGATATCGACAGGTTTTGTCGCGCTGACGGGACTTGCAAGAGCCGGAAGCGAACCATCAACGGACGCAAACGGTTTGACGTAGTTGAGCTCCATCTTCTCGCGCGCTTCGTCCTCGGCTTCGCGTCGCTGGCCCTCGCGGACCTTGGAGTTCCACGGCATGTGGTCGAGTGTGAAACCCACCGTTTCATACGGAGCGGGCATCGCGTTCTTGGTCCTCGTCGCCGCGTCAGCGGCGGCGGTGATCTGGGTCGCCATCGCGCCGAGAGCATCCGTGAGCGAACTACCACTGGAGGTGTAGCGGGCGATCGCGGATTTGGACGCCTCCGCGGATTGGCCTTCCCAGGATTCGGCGATAACGGTGTTCATCCGCCGCCGGAAGGTCTCAAGACCGGTTTCCCATTTCTCTTTGGCCTGAACGTATTTCGCCGCTGCGTCGTTCGCCTGCTCGGTCTGAATCTGGTCGAAGGTCTTCTTGATCGTGGGATGCTCCCACGTCGCCGAGTACGGATTTTCCGTGCGCGGCGGGATCTGCGGATCCTCGGTGGCGGTCATCGCGGCAAGCCCGTCACACCTGGTTGCCCGTTCGGATCTGTAAGGGGCGCGATCCTTTCGGCTTCAGCTCGGAACCGCGCGGCGAAGGACTCGTCTGCTTCCATGAACTGATCACGTATCGCGACGTGGAGCTCCCGGATATCTTGGACAACGAGCCAGTGCTCTTCCAAGATGGCGTGGAAGTTGTTCTCTCCGCCCATGGACTTCTTGCGGAAGCGGTCGGCGATGGTCTGCGCCGAAGTCAAATTGGAGCCCTGATGGTCACCGAATCCCCAAGTAGAGATATCCGCGACCTCCTTCATGGTGGTCTGGACGTCGCGTATCACCTTCTGGAAGTTGGCGCATTCGCGGTCCACCCTCGCGAACTCCTCCGGGTCCATCCGAACTGTCAACTGGCCGTTGCGGCTCTCGGTGATCAGATTCGCCAACGGGCTCTGCTCGGCCATGTGCGGTTTCCCTCCCGGTTGTCAACTTCGTAATGCTCGCGCTCAGGCACTGGCTGGTATGGACGGTACGACCTTCACTGCCAGATCCTTCGCGATCTGGCACGCATCGATTTGCCCGGTGTCCTTGTTGGACTTCGGGTTATCGATCAAGAACTCGAGAGTGCCGCCCTTCATCTCGACGTTCACCCAGCACCCGGTGTCATCGTTCTCCCGCCGAGTCGACACCGCCTGGCGGGACTCGATCACGAACTCGTGAGTGTCTGGGAGGTTTCGGTCGCGGACCATGGACAGCGTGAGGTTCGTCGTTCGAATGCGCACGCCGTAGCCGCTTCCGGTGTTCATCACCCAGCCGCAGCCCCGCCACTTGACGCCGTTCGGAGCGTCAGCGTCAGCGCGACCGGTGGACTCCTGCCGTTCGGCGGCCATGACCGCTGCAGGCACGTCTGTACACGGGTTGTACCCGATGGGCACCTCTGCAGCCAATGATGTTGCAGTGGAGGTACTTTCCGGGGCTGGAGTGTTGCCCGCGGAGCTGCATCCGGCGGTGAACACTGCCAGCGCAGCCACTGCTGCGGTAACTGCACTTCGCTCCACTACGCCACCTTCGATCCGAGCCGAGAAGTTCCTTCTACTATCTTGGACGCGCCCGGCTGTGCTTCGGTTCCCTCGATTCGCGATCAATTCTCCCGACCTGCTCCATGGGCGCTTTCGATCGCGGTGCGGGTCAGCTTCGCCGGTACGGTGACCTGTGCGGCCTGATCAACCAGGTTCCGCGCGGACAACAAGAACCCCGCGAGCGCCAGCGTGGACACGCCCGCAGCGTCGCCTCCCCACCCGTTTGCCGTGGAATCCTCGATTCCGGCGGCGACGACCTGTGTCGCCGCGTCGAGTTCGGCGGGTACCGACTCCCATGTTTGATGAATCGCCCTGATCTGATTCGGATCCATGCCCGATACTCCCTCCCCCGGATACCGGTGCCCCCGGCGCTGATGCGGCCCCACACTCTCGGCAGCACTCGGGATCGTATCGCGAAGGGGCGATCGCGGCGCTTGGACCGCAGCTCACACTGTAGGCACCCGCGCACGCTGGATTCGGCTACTTGTTCGAGGTTCGACGCGCCGAGCACCCGGACCCTTCGTCTGGGTCAGCGGCTGTTGACGGCGGTCAGATCCATCGTTCGTACTGGTCAGCGGCACGCGGTCGAAAGTTCAACCCGCCCAGCCGATTCGCATCAAATGAAGATGACAAGTGCGATCTTGATTTCACCCAGCCCCGACAAACGGAGATTCCCTGCCCCAAGGCAGGGTAGTCCTGTTTCACAGACAATTGCCTTCCCGAAATCAGCTGCGGGGCGGTCTCACACCATCTCCGCAGGCGAACGCGTGTACTGGGTCGTAATCCCGGCATCCACGCCGATCACGATCGGCGTCTGCGGGCGACCTCGGGGTAACCTCAAGGGCGGTGTTTGCCGGGGAGTAGCGGACCGGGCGCGGAGTTCGTCGAGAGGATGCACGAGTGCGAGAGTCGACAAGACCGGTCAGCACGCCTGCGGGCGCCTTCGGCCCGGCCAAACTCATGGTGGCGATCTCGGCGGTGCTGGTGCTGTGCCTGACCGGATTCGCCTGGCGCAGTGTGGACAACCTGATCGCCAACATCGACCGGATCGGCGGCCTCGGCCTCGGTGGTGGCCGCGACGGCGCCGTCGACATCCTGCTCGTAGGCGTGGACAGCCGCACCGACGCGCACGGAAACCCACTCACCAGCGCCGAAAAAGCCATGCTGCACGCGGGCGACGAAGTGGGCACCAACACCGACACCATCGTGCTGATCCGCGTGCCCAACGACGGCCGCTCGGCCACCGCGATCTCCATCCCGCGCGACGCCTACGTCGACATCGGCGGCCAGGGTAAGGCCAAGATCAACTCCGCCTACGGCTCCACCAAGGAGACCGAACGTGCCGAACTGCTCGCAGACGGCAAGTCCGAAACCGAGGCAGAGAAGGAATCGACCGCCGCGGGCAGGCAGGCACTGATCAAATCCGTGGCCAACCTGACCGGCATCACCGTCGACCACTACGCCGAGGTGAGCCTGCTGGGCTTCGTGCTGCTCACCGACTCGGTCGGCGGCGTCGAAGTATGTCTGAATCAGGCGGTGGACGAACCGATGTCGGGCGCGGACTTCCCCGCCGGGCAGCAACGTTTGGACGGTCAGGAAGCGCTGAGTTTCGTGCGGCAGCGGCACAATCTCGAGCGCGGTGACATCGACCGGATCGTGCGTCAGCAGGTGTTCATGGCGCAACTGGTCGGTCAGCTGCTCAACGCCAAAACCCTGGCCAATCCGGGCAAGCTCAGCGAGATCAGCGAGGCGGTCGGGCGCACGGTGGTGCTCGACGAAGACTGGGACGTGCTGGCCTTCCTGCAGCAGCTCAAGGATTTGTCCGGCGGCAAGGTCGAATTCGAGACCATCCCGGTGGCCGATCTCAACAGCACGACCGCCGACGGGGAATCGGTGGTCAAGGTCGACCCGAAGGCCGTGCAGAGTTTCGTCGCGGATCTGGTCGGGGAGAAGAAGGAACCGGCCCCCGCCGACGACGCGCCGAAGTTCGACCACTCGACGGTGACGGTCAGCGTATTCAACGCCGGTGGCGCCACCGGTCTCGCGGGCAAGGTGTCAGCGGCCTTGACCGGCAAGGGTTTCGCCGAGGGCACCGTCGGCAACTACACCGGCGGCAGCGTGAATTCCAGTCGCGTGCTGGCCGCCGACACCGACAACCCGAAAGCGGCGGCCGTCGCGGAGGCACTGGGCGGACTCACCGTGGTCGCGGATCCGACACTGTCGGCGGATACGGTGAGCGTGGTCGTGGCAAGCGACTACTCTGGTCCGGGCTCGGCCGCGGCAGGCATGTTCGATCTCGACCAGACATCCTCGGCGACCGCCTCCCCGATACCGCCCGCCCCGCCGATCGACGCAGGCCAGAACGGACCGAAATGTGTGAATTGACCCATGCGTGAGCCGAATTCGACCCTGACCGACGCCCTGCTCGACCCGATCCTGGAACGCGATCCCGCCGGACCGCGCGTCACCTGGTACGACGACGCCACCGGTGCCCGGATCGAACTGTCGGGCCTGACGTTGGCCAACTGGGCCGCCAAGACCGCCAACCTGATCCGCGACGAATTCGCGCTCACCCCCGGCGCCAGGGTCGCGGTGCTGCTGCCCGCGCACTGGCAGACCGCCGCGGTGCTGCTCGGATGCTGGTGGGCGGGAACAGAAGTGGTGCTGCAGCCCGACCCCGACGCCGACCTCGCGCTGGTGACCCCCGACCGGATCGACGATGCCGACGGCGTCGGCGAGGTGGCGGTGCTGTCACTGGACGCGATGGGCACGCCCGTGCGCGACCTGCCCGTGGGCGTCACCGATTTCGCGACGGCGGTGCGGGTGCACGGAGATCAGTTCCTGCCCGGCGGTTTTCGCGCGGCCATCGATGGTCTCTCGGTGGATCAGGTGCTCGCAATGGCGCGGAAATCCGCTGCGCTGCAAGGGTTTTCCGCCGGTGACCGGGTGTTGTCGAGTACGCCGTGGGAGACCGTGGAGGAACTGATCGACGGGTTCGTCGCGGTGCTGTTCGCGGGGGCCTCGCTGGTGCAGGTGGTCAATCCCGATCCCGCCGCCGTGGAACATCGGGTGGTCACCGAGAAGGTGACCGTTCGCCGCTAGCTCCTACCTGGGTATCGGTTCGGGTCCACCCCGAGTACGTGTTGTCTGTCACACCCCGCCCGTACTGTGGAAGTCAGTGTTCGACTTCTAGGGCAGGGGTGGCGATGATCGCGAAGTACTGGGTTCGATGGTCGGCCGAGCACGGGGCACCGCGGGCGATTCTGCGACGGCAGGCGCGCAAGGGTGATCCGTTCGCGACCTTGCTCAGCGGTCGACGGGGATTACACGATCCCTATCCGCTGATCGACGAACTGCGTGGGTCGGGCGGATTGCGCAGGACGCCGCTGTCGTATGCCGCGTTCGACCACGCGCCGGTGCGGGCGATTCTGCGCGACCCCCGATTCGGGGTACGGCCTGCTCTGGGCGAAGAGCTGCCCGCCCCGTGGCGCAAGCTCGCCGAGCGGGTCGCGGTGCCGCCCAATCCTGTTGAGCCACCGTCGATGCTGGTCATCAATCCGCCCGAGCACACCAGGATGCGCAAGCCGGTGGCCTCGGCGTTCACCCCGCGCGCCATCGCCAGGTTGCGCGACCGGGTGGAGGTGGTCACCGCCGAACTCCTGGACGCGATGCCCGCGGACGGCTCGGTCGATCTGATCACCGATTTCGCCGCCAGGGTGCCGATCGCGATCATCGCCGAGATGCTCGGCTTCCCGCCCGCGGACCGGGACAGGTTCCTCGAATGGGGCGACAAGGTGACACCGCTGCTCGATATCGGCACCTCGTGGAAGTCCTACCGCGGCGCGATGAGCGCGATCGAGGACATGGACGACTTCCTCGCCGACCACATCGCCACGCTGCGCCGCGCACCGGGCGAGGACATCCTGTCCACCCTCGTCAGGTCCGGTGACTTGAGTCTGCCGGAACTGCAGGCGGGCGCGGGTCTGCTGATGGGGGCGGGTTTCGAGACGACCGTGAATTTGATCGGCAATGCGGTGGCCGCGTTGTCGGCCCATCCCGACCAGCTCGCACTGGCCCAGAACGATCCGCAACGGTGGCCCGATGTCGTGGAGGAGACGCTGCGGTTCGATCCGCCGGTGCAGACCACCGCCCGGCAGGCACTCGAGGATGTCGAGATCGAGGGGGAGCGGGTGCCTGCGATGAGCACGGTCATCCTGTCGCTGGCCGGCGCCAACCGTGACCCGGCCGTCTTCCCCGACCCGCACCGGTTCGATATCGACCGCCCGAATGTCAAAGAGCACCTGGCATTCAGCAGCGGCATCCACGCGTGCCTGGGCGCGAGCTTGGCCAGAATGGAAGCCGTGCACGCCCTGCGCGCGCTCTACACCCGCTACCCGAACCTGCGATTACGCGGCGAACCGGTGCGTCGAAACCTGTTCACGCTGCACGGTTTCGAGCACATGCCGGTCGACCTCGGACCGGTCGCGCGCACGCAGGCCCCCGACGACCTGGCCGGGGCTACGCGTCCGGCGTGAGTGGGGTGCTCGCACGCCAGCGGTAGCGGGTCTTCGGGCGACCGGCGCGGCCGTAATCGGCGCGGCGCTCGGCCAAACCGTCGTCGGCCAGCTTCTCGAGGTACCGCCACGCCGTGATTCGTGAAACCCCAACGGCGGCAGCGGCATCGGTGGCGGTGATGCCGGCTTCGGCCGAGCGCACCGCGCGCGAGACCTCCTCGAGGGTGTGCTGCACAACGCCTTTGGGCGCGCCGGCCTTCTGGTCGGCGGTGCGCAGGGCACCCAGGGCGCGGTCGATGTCGTACTGCGACAGCGCCGCCTCGCCCGCGGGCAGGGCGGTGTCGAAATCGCGGTAGCGTTCCAGCTTTTCGCGGAAGGCGGCGAAGGTGAACGGCTTGAGCAGGTACAGCACCACACCATGCGCCACGGCGCTGCGCACCATGTTCAGCTCGCGCGCGGAGGTGATCGCGATGACATCGGGACGCGGCTGCAACCCGTTCAACGCCGCGGCCACATCGAGACCGCTGATATCGGGCAGCCCGATATCCATCAGCACCAGGTGGAACGGCGTGCCCTGCGCGATCGCGTCGGCGGCGATCCGCAACGCGTCACGGCCGTTGTGGACCACCCCGCCGGTGACGAACCCGTCGAGCCGTTCCAGATACGCCCGATGTGCCTGGGCGATCAACGGCTCGTCCTCGACGATAAGGACCCGGATCATCGGGATTGCCCTGGTCGGACCTGCACCAATGGGCGTGGGGTGTGAGACTCACGCGGTTCGTTGATTCTCGACATAATGTGCAGCTTCTTCCGGGGTCGCGCCGCCGACGGTGGCGACAAAATAGGAGTTGGTCCACAAGGTGGGGAGCCGGGATTTGAGTGTTGGAAATTCGTCGCGCAGGAGCCGTGAGGAGCGGCTCTTGATCTGTTTGACGAGTCGGTGAATGCCGTACTGGGGATCGCATCCGACTCGAAGGTGGACTTGGTCGGGCATGGTTTCGAGTCTGACGATCGAACCAGCGCGCTCGGCGCATACCTCTTCGACGATCTGTGCGAGACGTTGTTCCACTGGTCCGCTGATGACTGGTCGTCGGTATTTCGGGCACCAGATGACGTCGTAGATGCAGCGGTAGACGACATGATTGTTCGATTGGATCCCATCCACACATTGACTATATAGCATGCAGCTGTATAGTTCACGGTGTGGACGAGATTGTGCGCTACACCTATCGCTTGCGCCCCGGCGTGCAGGCGACGCGGACGCTCGAGGCTGAATGGCACCGATGCCGATTTCTGTGGAACGAAGCCGTGCATCAGCAGCGAAGCGGCTCCAGGCCGACATTCGTGCGACTGTCGAAAATGCTCACCGAAATACGTTCCCGCACACCGTGGTTGCGGGAAGGATCTCAAGTCGCTCAACAGCAGACGCTGAGAACCTACGCTGCTGCCCTGGATCGATCGTTCAAGGTGAAAGGAACGCGCAGACCAAAGGTCAAGTCTCGCAAGACTTCGTTGCCGTCGATGGAGTACACCACGCGTGGGTTCACCGTCCGAGACGGCAGATTGCGGTTGCCGAATAAGGTTTCCATCCCGGTGGTGTGGTCGCGGAAACTGCCGTCGCCACCGACCTCTGTTCGCGTATTCAAGGATTCCTTGGGTCACTGGTATGCGTCGTTTGTCACCCGCCGCCCACTCAGTCCCGCTGCTTCCGCGACGGGTTCGATCGGTATTGACTGGGGTGTTGCAACCACCGCAACGACCACAAACCCCGCTTTTGATCTGGCGTATCCAGGACACCGGCATCGATGTGCGGCGGAACTCGCTCGCGCACAACGGAAGATGGCTCGCCGCCGTGGTCCTCGTGGCCAAGCCGCATCGCGCGGATACATCGTAGCCCGTCGGGAAGCCGCCCGCCTGCACAAGAAGGCTGCCAGGCAGAACACGCATGCAGCGCGAGTGTGGGCGCGCGCGGTTGTTGCTAACCATCACACGATCGCGGTCGAGGATTTCAAACCTCGGTTCCTTGCACGGTCGACGATGGCAAAGAAGGCCGCCGATGCGGCGATTGGGGCAGCGAAACGCGAACTGATCGAACGCGGTACGCGGGCGGCCCGGAGAGTGGTGTTGGTGCCGCCTGCATTTACGACTATGACCTGCGCAAGCTGTTCTGCGAGAGCCAAGCAGCGGCTTGCGTTGGGCGAAAGGATCTTTCGGTGCGAGCACTGTGGGCACACCGCAGATCGCGACCGCAACGCTGCCAGGGTAATCCTGGCCACGGTAGAACTCGACCGTGTCAGTGGTGACGACGTAAGACACTGCTCGCCTCCTCCTTTGGGTGCGTGTGGTGCGGTCCGAGCTGGGAATCCTGCGACTTCGGTCTTGGGAAGGGCTAAGACTTCTCCCTCAACGGAATGCGAACGATGACCGCGCTGTGTGGTGCGGCCGTGGTGGTGATGGTGCCGCCATGTCGATCGACGAGGCGGTGCACCAGTGCGAGGCCGAGGCCCGCGTGATCGGACTTGGTGGTGTAGCCGCGCTCGGCGGCGCGGGAGAACATCTGCGCGGACATGCCGGGCCCGCTGTCGGACACCCGCACCCACAGCGCGCCGTCACGGTGACACACCGATACCTCCACGCGCTTGTCGACCGTGCCCGACGCGGCGTCGATCGCATTGTCGACCAGGTTGCCCATCAGGGTGACCGTCTCGTGCGCGGACAGCGGATCGGTGGAGTCCAGCGCGGTGTCCTCGCTGATCGCCAGGCTCACTCCACGCTCGGCCGCCTGATCGACCTTGCCCAGCAGCAGCGCGGCCAGCGCCGCGTCACCGACCGCGGCCAGCAGTCGGTCGATCAGCACCTGCGACAGTTGCAGTTCCTCGGTCGCGAAGGCCACCGCTTCATCGGGGCGGCCCAGCTCGACCATGGTGACCACGGTGTGCAGCCGGTTGGCCGCCTCGTGCGCCTGCGCGCGCAGCGACTCCGCGAACCCGCGCACCGAATCGAGCTCGCCGAGCACCGCGCGCAACTCGGTCTGATCGCGGATGGTGAGCACGGTGCCGATCTCGCGGCCCTCCCAGCTCACCAGGTCCTGGTTCACCAGCAGCACCCGGTCGGTGGTCACGTGCGTCTCGTCGCGCACCACACCGTCGCTCATCTGCTGCAACGACACGGGAAGGTCGCCGCGGTACACGGGGCCGTCGGGCAGGTCCAGCAGCGTGCGCGCCTGGTCGTTGACCACCTCCGCCGCCTCGGACTGCGCGCCGAACACCATCAGGCCCTCGTGCACCGAATGCAGGACCGCGTCGTGGTGCTCGTACATCGCCCGCAGTTCGTCGGGCGCGAGTCCGTGGGTCTGCCTGCGCAGCCTGCGGCTGATCAGGAACGCCGACAGCGCGGCCAGCGCCAGACCCACCGCTGCCACCCCGAGGATCAGCGGCAACTGGGAGGCGACCTGCGTGCTGATCTTGGCCCTGGTGACCCCGGCCGAGACCAGCGCGACCACCCGGCCGTTGTCGTACACCGGCGTGACCGCGCGGATCGAGGGACCAAGCGTGCCGGTGAACGTCTCGGTCAGGGTCTGCCCGGCCAGCGCGCCGTCGATGCTGCCGACGAACGGCTTGCCGATCAGGTCAGGGTTGCTGTGGGTGTAGCGCGTGCGGTCGGGCGCCATCACGACGATGAAGTCCACGCCGGTGGCGGCTCTGATCCGCTCGGTGGTCGGCTGCAGCAGGCCGCTGGGGTACGGCGAGTTCACCGCGGCCAAGGTCGACGGCGACCGGGCCACCGTCACTGCCACGTCCCTGACCTGCAGTTCCGCGGCCACATCGTGGTCGCGCCTGGCATCGAGCACAGCCAGCAGCGTGCTGGCCGCGATCATCAGCGCCAACACCACCAACTGCCATACGAAGGCCTGTCCCGCGAGCGACAGTCGTCCTCGTCGCACTCTCTTGCCTCCGACCTGGATCTGATTGAACGTTATGCATCGTAATGAAACTTATGGACCAAAGAGACGGCCGTCACAATAGTGGCTCACGCTGGTGCGCATGAGCGATACCACCGCAGCGCGGAAACGCGACCATACCCACTGGCTGTACATCGCGGTGATCATCGCCGTCGTGGCCGGCGTCATTGTCGGCCGGGTGGCACCCGAGTTCGGTCAGTCACTGGCGCCGCTGGGCACCCTATTCGTGAACCTGATCAAGATGATGATCGCGCCGGTGATCTTCTGCACGATAGTCCTGGGTATCGGTTCGGTGCGCGCCGCCGCCACGGTCGGCAAGGTCGGTGGCCTGGCCATCGGCTATTTCCTGGTGATGTCGACGGTGGCGCTGGGCATCGGCCTGGTCGTGGGCAACCTGATCGATCCGGGCGAAGGGCTCAACGTCGGCGCCTCGGGTGTGGGTGCCAAGTACGCCGATCAGGCGCACAGCGCCGGCGGCACGTGGGACTTCATCCAGAACATCGTGCCCACCACGCTGGTGTCCTCGCTGACCGCGGGCAGCGTGCTGCAGGCGCTGTTCGTGGCCCTGCTGGTCGGGTTCGCGGTGCAGGCGATGGGCGAGGTCGGCGCGCCGATCCTGCGCGCGGTCTCGCTGATGCAGAAGCTGGTGTTCCGGATCCTGTCGATGATCCTGTGGCTGGCCCCGATCGGCGCGTTCGGCGCGATCGCCAACGTGGTCGGGCGCACCGGCTGGTCGGCGGTGGTGCAGTTGGCGACACTGATGATCGCGTTCTACCTGACCTGCCTGGTCTTCGTGTTCGGTGTGCTGGGCGTGATCCTGCGGATGGTGTCGGGTGTTTCGATTCTGAAACTGTGCCGCTACCTGTCGCGCGAATACCTGCTGATCGTGGCGACCTCGTCGTCGGAATCGGCCCTGCCGCGACTGATCGCGAAAATGGAACACGCGGGCGTGGAGAAGACGACCGTGGGAGTTGTTGTGCCCACCGGTTATTCGTTCAACCTCGACGGCACCGCCATCTACCTCACCATGGCCTCGATCTTCATCGCCGACGCCATGGGCAAACCACTGAACCTGGGCGAACAGATCGGCCTGCTGCTGTTCATGATCATCGCCTCGAAGGGTGCCGCGGGCGTCACCGGCGCAGGCCTTGCCACCCTCGCAGGCGGCCTCCAAAGCCATCGGCCCGACCTGCTCGACGGGGTCGGCCTGATCGTCGGCATCGACCGCTTCATGTCCGAAGCCCGCGCCCTGACCAACTTCTCGGGCAACGCCGTGGCCACGCTGCTGATCGGCACTTGGACCAAGACGGTGGACGCCGACCGGACCAAGCGCGTACTCGATCGCGAACTGCCGTTCGACGAGGAGACGATGGTCGACGATCACGAGATCGATCAAGTCAAACTCACCAAACCTGTTCCAGCACAGGCGGTCGAAGCGAAGTAGAACTGTCGAAATGCCCCGCGATGAAATTTCGCGGGGCATTTCGCGTCCCGCAGCGCTACCGCGCGCAGGGTGAAACAGAAACAGATTGTTCTTGCACTACGCAGCGTCGGTGTGGGGCACGGTCAAACCCACAGCATTGCAAAGTATTACGGGCAGTCGTGATGTACTCAAATTCCCCAGCTTCTGCCGCGTCGGTGGCGGGGAAGTACGAAATTCGAGATAGACGCTAACGCATGGTTACCACCGCAGGTGCCCCGGCGTGCCAAACTGGCCGCGTGAACGCCGATTTCCCCGCCCCCGCTGCCTTGATCGTAACCGGCGCACGCGGTCTGCTGGGGCGCCAGATCCTGCGCCTGGCTCCCACCGCGCGTGGCTTCGGCAGGGCCGAACTCGATATCACCGACCGGACGGCTGTCGATGCCGTCCTCACCCCGGGTGCCGTGGTGATCAACTGCGCGGCCTACACTGCGGTCGACGCCGCCGAAACCGACGTAGAAGCCGCTTTCGCCGCGAACGCGACCGGACCCGCCGTGCTCGCGGCGGCGTGTGCGCGGGCGGGCGCGCGGCTGATTCACGTCTCCACCGATTACGTCTTTCCTGGAACCGCACACACGCCTTATGAACCCGACGACCAGACCGGACCCGAAACGGTCTACGGGCAGTCCAAACTGGCCGGTGAGCAGGCCGTTCTCGAAGCGGGCGGCCATGTCGTGCGGACCGCGTGGGTGTATTCCGGTGTCCAGGGGGATTTCGTCGCGACCATGCGCCGCCTGGAAGCCGAACGCGACACCGTCACCGTGGTGAACGACCAACTCGGCTCCCCCACCAGCGCCGCCGACCTGGCCGCCGCGCTGCTGGAATTGAGCACCCGCCCCGATGCCCCGACTGTGCTGCACGCCACAAATTCCGGCACCGCCACCTGGTTCGATCTCGCCGCGGCCGTTTTCACCGACCTCGGTGCCGACCCCGCGCGCGTGCTGCCCTGCCCTTCCAGCGCGTTCCCGCGACCGGCACCCCGCCCGCCGTATTCGGTGCTGTCACCCGCGGCCTGGAACGCGGCGGGTCTGACCCCGTTGCGCCCCTGGCGGATCGCACTCACCGACGCACTCGCACGGTTGTCCGACTAGGCTGCGCAGTCGTGAACGCAAGCGAAGCAGTCGATTCTCCAGCCCCCGCAGGCCTTGCCGTGGTCACGGTGACCTACTCGCCGGGCGAGCACCTCGACCACTTCATCACCACCCTGGCCGACGCCACCAGCGAGAAGCCGCAGGTGATCCTGGCAGACAACGGCTCCACCGACGGCGTCCCCGAACTCGTCGCCGAAGCCAACTCGCACGTGACGCTGCTGCACACCGGCGGCAACATCGGCTACGGCGGTGCGATCAACCGCGCTGTGGCCGAGATCGACCCGTCGATCGAATTCGTCATCCTGGCCAATCCGGACATCCGCTGGGGCGTGAACTCCATCGACAAGATGCTCGAGGCCGCCAAGCGTTGGCCGCGCGCGGGCGCGATCGGGCCGATGGTGCGCGAGCCCGACGGCAGCATCTACCCCTCCGCACGGCAGGTCCCCGGCCTGGCCGACGGTGCCGGGCACGCGATCCTCGGCTCGATCTGGCCGAAGAACCCCTGGTCGGTGCGCTACCGTCAGGAGAACGAGCAGATTTCCGAGCGGGTGGTCGGTTGGCTGTCGGGTTCGTGCCTGCTGGTGCGTCGCGCCGCGTTCGACACCATCGACGGTTTCGACTCGCGCTACTTCATGTACATGGAGGACGTGGACTTCGGTGACCGCATGGGTAAGGCGGGCTGGCACAATGTGTTCGTCCCCGACGCCGAGGTGACCCACGCCAAGGGTCATGCCGCGGGGCGTCACCCGGAGATCATGCTGCCCGCGCACCACGCCAGCGCCTACCGCTTCCAGGCCGACCGGCATCCGCACTGGTGGCAGGCACCGCTTCGGGGCGCGTTGCGCGCCGGACTTGCGGTTCGCTCCAAGATTGCGGTTCGATCGGCGCTGCGTGAGCAAGCTCGAACCGGCGCCTGAACGGCGTCTCTTATCACTGTGAACAGGGGAAACTCGATGGCAGGCAATGCAGGCACCGACGCGGTCATTCTCGTCGGCGGACAGGGCACGCGGCTGCGTCCGCTGACCCTCTCGGCGCCCAAGCCCATGCTGCCCACGGCCGGGCTGCCGTTCCTGACGCACCTGCTGGCGCGCATCGCCGAGGCCGGGATCACCCACGTGGTGCTGGGCACGTCGTTCAAGGCCGAGGTCTTCGAAGAGCACTTCGGTGACGGTTCCGAGCTGGGTCTGGACCTGGAGTACGTGACCGAGACCGAGCCGCTGGGCACCGGCGGCGGTATCCGCAATGTGCTGCCCAAGCTGCGCGCGGACAACGTGATGGTGTTCAACGGCGACGTGCTCGGCGGCACCGATCTGGGCGCGATCCTGGACACCCACGAGTCGACCAACGCCGACGTCACCCTGCACCTGGTGCGGGTGAGCGACCCGCGGGCGTTCGGTTGCGTGCCCACCGACGAGAACGGCCGGGTCACCGCGTTCCTGGAGAAGACCCAGGATCCGCCGACCGACCAGATCAACGCGGGTTGCTATGTGTTCCGCCGCGAGTACATCGAGAAGATCCCGACCGGTCGTCCGGTGTCGGTCGAGCGCGAGGTCTTCCCCGCGCTGCTGGCCGAGGGTGCGCGCGTGCAGGGTCACGTGGACGCGTCCTACTGGCGCGACATGGGCACTCCCGAGGACTTCGTACGTGGTTCCGCGGACTTGGTGCGCGGGATCGCTCCGTCGCCCGCGCTGCCGGGCCAGCGTGGTGAGTCGCTGGTGCATCCGGGTGCCGGGGTGGCGCCGGGTGCGCTGCTGATCGGCGGGACCGTGGTCGGACGTGGTGCCGAGATCGGTGCGGGTGCGCGGCTGGACGGTGCGGTGATCTTCGACGGTGCCGTGGTCGAAGCCGGCGCGACCGTCGAGCGGTCGATCATCGGGTTCGGTGCGCGGATCGGGCCGCGTGCGCTGGTGCGCGACGGTGTGATCGGCGACGGTGCCCATGTGGGTGCGCGCTGTGAACTGCTGCGTGGGGCGCGGGTCTGGCCGGGCGTGGTCATTCCCGACGGCGGCATCCGCTTCTCGACCGACGTCTGACACTTCGCCACGGCGGGCCACCAGGTGGTGGCCCGCCGTTGTGCTGTTCTAGCTGAAGCCGACGGCTTGATCTCCCCATGCGCTGTGCAGGTCGGCGTCGGGGTTGTCCACGACGCGGTCGATGGTGTCGATGAGCAGCGTGGTGCGCGCCGCGGGACGGTAGTGCGGCCAGTGTTTGGAGCCGTCGATGGCGGCGGGGACACCGTGTTCGGCGAAGGCCAACCACCGGCGTTGCATACGACCCGAGACCGCGACCGAGGCCTTGCGACCGCCGAGCCAGAAGGTCGGGTCGTGGTTGAACGTGCCGAAATTGCCGAAGACATAAGGCAATTCGGTCGCGTGGCCCGCTCCGACCCTGGCGGCCTTCAACATCGGGGTCGCGTAGTCGAAGCGGTACATCCACGTCGGCGAATGCTGGGCGTGCCCTTCGGCGACCCACGCAGCGGGCATTCGGAAGGCGGCATCGGTCGACATCGCCAGTGCCCCACGGGTTTTGGTGAGATCCGGGTACGCCGACGTGATCTCGGCGATCCGTTCCGGCGCCATCTCCGGGTGTGAGGCCGCCACGTCGCGCAGCATCGCGTTCACCGCGTCGGGTGTCACCGGCATGATCGGTGACCGCAAGACCCGAAACAGCGACGCCTCATCACGATTGGTGCCGATCAGCAACGGCACCCGATGCGAACGCCCCTGCTGGAATCGATCGATCGGGTACGCGGGCAACAGATCTCCGTCGACCACCGGTGCGGCCGCGAGCCTGCCCGGTTCCTTGGTCGGCACCTCGTCCAACAACACCGCACCGACCTCGACGAGCTGTTCGATCGGCATCTCCAACAGTCGATTCGCGTGTCCCGCACCGAGTTCGAGCAGTTCCAGATAGCGCTGCCCGACAATCGCTGCGCGCTCTTGCCCGAAAACGGTAGTAGCGGGCGGACTCTGGGCAATCGCCTTGTGGAACAACCCAGCAGCCGCAGGCGAAGTGAGCAGCGCCGTAACGCATCCGGCGCCCGACGACTCGCCGAACAGCGTCACATTGCCCGGATCACCGCCGAACGCGGCGATGTTGTCGCGCACCCACGCCAGCGCCGAGAGCTGGTCGTGCAGGCCGAGATTGGCGGTGAACTGTTCGCCGAAGCTGGACAGGTCGAGGAATCCGAGCACCCCGAGCCGGTAGTTCACCGACACGACCACCGCGTCGCCCGCCTCGGCGAGCTTGCGCCCGTCGTAGATGGTCTGCGCGGCGGTGCCGAGGCAGTAGGCGCCGCCGTGGATCCACACCAGCACCGGGCGCGGTTCGTCGTCGGAGGGTTGGGGGCGCGGGGACCACACGTTGAGCCACAGGCAGTCCTCGCCCATCTGCAGGTCCGAGTCGACGGGCACCATCGCGCCCATGGCCTGGGGGGCGATGTCGCCGAAGACCACGCAGTCGCGCACGCCGTCCCATGGTTTGGGCGGCTGTGGCTTGGCGAAGCGAGCGGGGCCCGCGGGTGCGGCGGCGTAGGGGATGCTGCGCCAGACCGCGACCGGTCCGTCCCAGGTTCCGCTGACCGTTCCGTACTCGGTGTCGGCCAGTGGGTCGGCCTCGCGCGTGGGCAGATCGTGGTCGAGTTCGGTCTCCATGCTCATCGCACACCTCCTAGCCGGCACGACAGCGCGGGTGCCTGAGCATTTGCTCCCGGCGGTCGTAGCACCTGGTGACTTCCTACGAGAGTACGTGCGACCCGGGGATGTGCGCGCCCAACGCACCATTTCCGCAGGTAACAGTTACTCCGCGGTACAGGTGGGCGGTGGTTATCGCCGCCCATCACGGCGGTGACGGTGGGGTGTGCAGCGGGCTCGACGGGTCCGGCTCTTAGCCGTCCAGCCTCGGAGGGGTTGGCATCGCGATTGTTAGCGGGGAATGTGCTGGGTTCCGTCTTCGCGGCGGTCGGTGTGCCCCAGGTCGCGGTCGGGCGCGATCCGGTCACGTACCCGCTGCTTGAGGACGGCGATGTCGGGGAACCCGCCGTCGGCTTTGCGTTCCCACAGCTGTTCGCCGTCGAGGGTGATGCGGAAGATCCCGCCCTCGCCGGGTACCAGGGCGACCTCGCCCAGCTCGGTGGCGAAGGTGGTCAGCAGTTCCTGCGCCATCCAGCCGGCACGCAGCAGCCAGCGGCATTGGGCGCAGTATTCGATCGCGATGCGGGGCACTTCTGCAGTATCCCCGTTTCAGGCCTGGAAGGTCCCGTCGAGGTAGACCCACGCCCCGTCGACCCGCACGAAGGTGCTGAGTTCGTGCATGGCGTCGCGCGCGCCGTCGAGTTTGTAGTGGGCGATGAATTCGACGGTGCCGTTGTCGTCGAACGGGCCGCCTGCCTGCGTGCCGACGATCTCGAGGAACAGCCACTGCTGGTCGCCGTCGAGTTCGAGGTCGGCGGGGCGGGTGCTGGGGTGCCAGGAGCGGCGCAGGTAGTCGACATCGCCGACGACGTAGGCGGTGTAGCGCGAGCGCATCAGCGTTTCCGCGGTCGGTGCCGGTTTTTCGCCCGCCAGGATCGGTCCGCAGCAGTCCTCGAACGCCTCACCGCGTCGACACGGACACGTCTTCACTCGTGCGCCTCTCCGGAAATTCAGCGGCTCAGGAGCCGACTGTTAACTCCCGGCCTGACGTCGAGTGCGCGGTGGCCGGGTGGGTAGCGCCCAAAACTATCACTGTGGAGATCATCCGAACGGCTGGTGTGCCAGCGGTGCCAGTTCCAGCACCCGCGCCAACTCCGCGGTCTGATCCCGCCAGCGCCGCAGGTCGGTGACACTGGGGGCCATCTCGTAGTCGAGGTGATGTGCCGCCCGTGACAGGGCTGCCCACACCGCACCTACCTGACCAGCGGTTTCCGGCCCGGCGTAGACGCGCAACGCGAGCAGCTGCGCCCGCATCGGACAGCGCATCAGCTCGGGCGCGACCTGTGCCCACAACTGGTCCACCGCCTGTTCGAGCGCCAATCGCAGGATCCACGCCACCGCCCGCGACCACACGCCACCGGCATCGGACACCGAGCCGTCGAGCAAGTTCTCGGCCGCTTCGAGTCGGGCCGCCACCGAGGGTCGCGGGCTGAACTTCGCCCGCGACGGCCTGCCTCGACGGTTCACGTACGCACCGCATTCGGCTCGTGTGCGCGTAGCCAGGTGACGAATCGTTCGGTGTCACTGATCAATTCACGCATCGGGCGGTCGATCGGCACGTGCGCGCCCGCCGTGGCATCCCTGAGCACACCGACCAACCAGCGTCCACCGACTGTGCTCAGGTGCTTGTTCAGATCGTCCACGCGGGCACCGACGCCCATGATGGCGAGGGTGATCATCGCGCGGGTGGTGTGGGCGTTGCGCACGCGCCGTTCCACTTCCCCGTGTTCTAGGCCCGCGGCGAGGAGTTCCTGGCGTGCCTTCGCCAGCCCGGCGGCTTCGATGGCCGACCGGCAGCAGGTCGCGACGAGTTCGTCGGCGATGGCGGGCGGGAGTTGTGGTGTGCGCAAAAGGGATCGGGCATCGTCGAGGTAGCGGCGCACCGGGTCGCCGGTCACGCGCACCTCGACGATCGACCGTTCGCGACGCTGGACTTCGAGTACGGTCGCGTCGAGTTGCATCCGCCGCACCGCTTCGGCGAGCCGCTCGTCATGGGTGAACACCACCACCTGCCGCGAGGCCGCCACCTCCGCGAGCACCCTCGCGAGTCCGTCGACCTTCGCCGGATCCATCGCCTGCACCGGGTCATCGATCATCACGAATCGAAAAGGACTGTCCGCCACCGTGGCTCGTGGCAGGAACAGTGACAGTCCGAGCGCGTGCAGTTCGCCCTGACTCATCACTCCGAGTGCGGCACCGTCCACCTCGTCGACGGTGACATCGAGCAGCACCCGTCGAGCCGTGCCCGCACTGCCCTGCAAGCGGATCGCTCCGAGCTCCACATTGCTGTGCTGTCGCAAGGTACTCCACACCCAGCGTGCGGTGGTTTCCAAGGGCTGCATCCGCTGGCCACGGATCGTCGCGGTGGCGGATTTGAGCCAGTCGGCGGCCTTCTTGACGATGCGCAGTTCGCTGGCGTGGTCGGCGACGGCTCGGGCGGGGTCTAGCCAGGCAAGGATGCGGGGGACCAAGGGCGACCACACCGCGTCCAGGTGATCCAGTTCTGTGCGTGTATTTGCTTGCAACGCAGCGAGTTCGGTGCTGAGTTCGGCGTGAACCGTGCGCAGGCGATCTGGAAACTGATCGTCGCAGTCAGCCGTGGCCAGCGCGGCCCACTCCGACCACAGGTGCCACACGGCGCCGCGCAGCTTGTGCAGGGAGTCCGGCACTGTCGATGGCAGGGCCCGTGCCGCAACGAGAGCCGCACCGCGTTCCGCCGTGGCTGCACGCAGCGCCGCGAGTTCACTTGCACGGTCCTCGATTTCGCGATCCGCGGAAGTAATCCACTCGATGTCGAGATCGCCGCGACCACACACCGGACAGGCGCAGGATCCCGAGGCTGTGACGTGTTCGCGTGCGCGCGTGAGCAATTCGAGCACCCGCAAGTCGGCATCGCTATCAGCGGTTGCGTGAACAGCCACCTCCCTGCACGCAGCGGCGAGCCGGTCGGCGGCGGTGGTTACTTGCGCCGCGTCGGGCAACGTCAGCCGCAGGATCGCGCGTAGGCCCTCCGGTCCGTCGATGCCGAGAACCGAGTCGGCCACCGCCTTGGCGACGGCGTCGAGATCGGGTTCCGGCGCATGCAGCAACTCGGCCACGCTGCGGGCACGATCATCGTCGGCTTCATCGAGTTCGACCAGCAGGTCAGCTCGAGATTGACGTGAATCACGCACCGCGCGTTCGAGTTCCAGCTTACGGAGCCTGATTTGTTCTGCGGCGTCGGATAATTCGTCGAGTCCGAGCAGTCGGTGCAGCGCGTCGAACAGGTCGCTCGGCTTCCCGTCGACCAGCGCGCCGAGTTCGCTGTAGGACAGGAACGGCCGGTACAGGTCCAGCTGTTGCCTGCGAGCACGCGGGTCCACCGAGGTGGCCGACTCCTGGCCTCGCTGCTCCATCCATTGTGCCTGTGCCAGTTCAGCATTGGTGCCCCAGCTGGTACTCACGGTGAGCTGGGGTTGCTCGCCCGCGGTGAGCAGTTCGACGTCGATCCGGGTGTCCTCGGGTTCGTGCAGGTTGCGCCACCCTTCCCGCCAGGCGATCGACCGCCCGTCCCATCGCCGATTCCCGCCGGTCAACGCGAACTCCGCGGCTTCGGCGAAACTGGATTTCCCGCTGCCGTTGCGACCGACGACCAGGGTCAGTCCGGGCCCCGGGTTCAAGCGCAGCGTCGCCGCGGGGCCGATCCCACGAAAACCCTGCACGGTGATCGACCGCAGGAACACCCCGGTGTCGCCGGAATCCGTTGCGGCCGTGCCGCTGTCGACGGCGGTGAGTGCGGCGAGCACGCAGTCGCCGACCCGTTCCTCCACAGCCGGGTCGGCGGCGAGCTCGCGCGCGACCACCTCCGCGATCCGATCCGAGCACACTTGCGGCATCCCCCTTCGCGCCCGCGCACAACGCGGCGATCCTGGGAGCAAACGCTACCCGATCGCCGGGCGTTCGCCCAGGGGATGCGCACTGTGCCGCACGAATCTGCCCGCGGGAGTGGAATGGTCATCGTGCTGCCGCGCCGGGCCCTCGATGTCCACCCCTCGCCCACCCCTACGGGCAGCTCGATGCGGTGTTCACACCCGCGATACGCTGCGTCGAGCAGCGCGGGCGGTCCGGGCGAGCCGAACAGGTCAGAATGCCAGATGTTGACGTGCACGGCAAGCCCTGGTGCGTGAAAATATCGCTGCGGCAGTGTTTTCCAGGAGTTTTGTCGTCGGCACCGTTTGTTGTCGGTGGGTTGCGGTAGATATTTCGGCAACAGAGAACGGGGGAACCGATGACCGAGCAACGCACGCCGTGGACCGAGGAACAGGTCCGTGCGCTGGCGCCCGATGCGAGCTCGCTGGCTGCCGCGCGCAAGCTGGCCGGTCGCTGGCGCGAGTGCGGTACCGCCGACAACGCGGTGTGGGGGCTGTGTCAGGGCAGTGGCGCGAAGCCGTATCAGGCGATCGTCGATCTGGACGGGCCCGCGTACAAGTGCTCGTGCCCGAGCCGAAAGTTCCCGTGTAAGCACACGTTGTCGCTGTTGCTGTCGTGGTCGAGCGGGCATGTGCCCGTGCTGCGGGCGCCGGCTGATTTCGCGGCCGAGTGGTTGGCCGGGCGGGCTGTGAAAGCCGCCGCTGCGCCGAAGGCCAAGGCAGTGCCGTCGCAGGCCACCGTCGAACAGCGGCGCGTCCGGGTGGCGGCTGGACTGACCGAGCTCGATGTCTGGTTGACCGATCAGATCCGCACGGGTTTGGCCCAGACCGACCGTTCGTTCGCCGCCTACGAGTCGATCGCGGCACGCATGGTCGATGCGCAGGCGCCCCGCATCGCGGAAGCTCTGCGCAGGCTGCCCGCGGCCGTGGTCACCACCGAGCACTGGCCCGAACTGCTGCTGCGCGAGTACGCCCGCCTGCACCTGTTGGTGCTGGCCCATCGCAGGCTCGACGCGCTGCCCGAGCCGTTGCAAGCGGGCATCCGAACCCATATCGGGTACCCCACCCCCGCCGAATCGGTGCTGGCCGAGCCCGCGGTGCGCGATCGCTGGCTGGTGCTCGGGATGCGGGTGAGCGAAGAGGAACGCCTGCACACCCGCCGCACCTGGCTGCGCGGACGAACCAGCGGTCGGTGGGCACTGCTGATCGAACATTCCTTCGCCACACCGAATTTCACCGGCGAAGTGCCTGCGCCCGGCCACGAGGTGGATGCCGAACTGCACTACTACCCCGGCGCGGCACCCCTGCGCGCGCACTGGGGCACTCGCCACGGCGTACCCGAACCTTTCACGACCATCCCAGCGGTCGGCGGCACGACGATCGACGCGGCACTGGATGCGTACGCCGACGCGCTGAGCCGAGATCCGTGGTTGCGATCCTGGCCCGCGCTGCTGGCCGATGTCGTGCCGGTGCTCGACGACAACGGCTGGCAGCTCGTCGCCGCCGACGGTACCGCGCTGCCCCTGCCCGCGGGCGTGCACCCGTGGCGGTTGATCGCGGTCGCCGGCGGCCACCCGGTGACGGTCTGCGGTGAGTGGCGAGCCGATGGGTTCGACCCGATCTCGGTGTTCAGCGCAGGTGAGGTGAGCGATCTGGAAACCGAGTTCCCCACCGAAACCACCGCTACCCCCGCGCTGGCCGAACTCGTTTCCGTAGCCCTGCTGGGCACTGCCCGCCGCAGCGCCGACAACATCGCTGTCGACTCCGCGGTTTCGACCGCCGTACCCCAGCACGCGGGCGAACCGGCCACCCGTCTGCTCCACACCGCCGCACTACAAGACCTGTACCTACGCGGCGGCCAACTCCCCCGAACCGCCTCGAAACCCCAACCGGCCGTGGATGATCCGCGCCCGCTACTCCCGCGCCCCGCCGCCGACCGCCTCAGCCGCCTCCTGGCCGCGAAGTCCCCCTTCCTGCCCGAATGGTTCGCGGCGGCGACACCGTTCGACTTCCGACTCCCCGACGTGCTGTGCGTGCAGGCACTCGCCGCCGCCTCCGACACGTCCCTGCGAGCACCACTGCTCCGACTGGCAGGCCGCCGCGGCCGCTGGCTCGCCGCCCACAACCCCGCCTGGGCGAAGTTGGTCGACGAGTTCCCCGGCGACACATCCACGTCCCTTTCGGATGTGTCGACCGACCACCCAGTGCCCGAGACGGGGGGCGTTGGCGTGGGAACACCTGCAGCACACGATGTTTGGCTGTTCGGCACAGCCGGTGAGCGCAAGGACTGGTTCGCGCGCACTCGCCGGGCCGACCCGGCTGCCGCACTCGCCGTGCTGACGGCGGCGTGGCCGAAGGAGTCAGGCCCGGTCAAGGCGGAGCTGCTGGCGTTGCTCGAGGACGGGCTCAGCCGCGCGGACGAAGACCTGCTCGAGCGGGCACTGGACGATCGACGCGGCGATGTCCGGCGTACGGCCACCACCTTGCTGAACCAGCTCCCCGACGCTGCGTTCGGCGCACGGATGGCCACCCTGGTGGCATCCTGGATTCGAGTGGACGACGACGGCACTGTCGAAGTGACCGTGCCCGCCGAAGTCGATGCGCAGGCCCGCCGCGACGGCATCACCGACGGCACCGATCAGCCGAAAATGCGCTGGGACACGCCTGATTCGACCATCAAGACCCTCCACCAAACGATCGCCGCGACGCCACTGGGCGCTTGGGCACCGATCGTGCACGCCACCGGCGACACCACCGCGACCACCGCGTTGAACCTGTCCCTGCCACCCCGCTACGCCAAGGCGATCGTGGACGGCTGGGTCGACGCCACCCTCGCCCAACGTGACACCGCCTGGGCCCGTGCACTATTCGCCCACGCGACCCCCACCGAACAGGCCGTATTACGCCGTCGCGAACTGTTCACCCTGCTCGATACAGCCGACCGGATCGACCACGTCCTCGACCTGGACGCCCACCAACTCAACGAACTCCACGCGATCCTGCCCGGCCTGGATCACCCATGGCCCGAACCCGTGGCCACCCACTTGCTGCGCCTACTCAGCGAACGCGCCCGCACCACCGCCCGCCAACCGCACGCCGGCGCAGGCGTCTACACCGACCGCGCGCTGCTCACCGCGGCCAGCGTCCACCTGCCCATCGACCTGGCCGAACGCATCACCACCATGGCCGACACCACCGAGGACCCCGCCTGGCAACAGGCATTCCACCGGCTAGCCCACGATCTCACCGACCGCGCCACCATGCTCGAGGAGCTGCGATGACCACCACCGAACCGTCCACCACCCTGCTGCGCCCGCACGCCGAACAGGCCTTCGCCGACGAACTGGCCGCTCTGGCTCGCGTCGACGACCGCGTCCGCCCGCCGTCCTGGAAGCTGTCGCCGTGGGCGGTGGTCACCTACATCCTCGGCGGCACCCTCGACGACGGCACCGTGATCACCGCCAAGTACGTCGGCCCGCGCCGGCTGATGGAGGTCGCGGTCGCCACCCTGGCCACCGACCGGGCGTTGCTGTTGCTCGGTGTTCCCGGCACGGCGAAAACCTGGGTGTCGGAACATCTTTCCGCCGCGATCAGTGGCGAGTCCACGCTGCTGGTGCAGGGCACCTCCGGCACCGCCGAGGAGGCGATCCGCTACGGCTGGAACTACGCCCGCCTGCTCGCCGAAGGGCCCAGTGACGCCGCCCTTGTCCCCTCCCCGGTGATGACCGCGATGCGCACCGGCGCCATCGCCCGCATCGAAGAGCTCACCCGCATCCCCTCCGATGTGCAGGACGCGCTGATCACGATCCTGTCCGAGAAGACCCTGCCGGTCCCCGAACTGGGCGGAGAAGTGCAGGCCGCCAAGGGTTTCAACGTGATCGCCACCGCCAACGACCGCGACCGCGGCGTGAACGACCTGTCCTCGGCGCTGCGCCGCCGCTTCAACACCGTGGTGCTGCCGCTGCCCGCCGACGAGGACTCCGAGGTCGCCATCGTCAGCCGCCGCGTCGAACAGCTCGGCGCCGCACTGGAATTGCCCTCGGTGCCCGCCGCCGCCGAGGAAGTCCGCCGCGTGGTGCGAGTGTTCCGCGAACTGCGATCCGGCATCACCGCCGACGGCCGCACCAAACTCAAATCCCCGTCGGGCACCCTGTCCACCGCCGAGGCGATCTCGGTGATCACCAACGGACTGGCCCTGTCCGCCCACTTCGGCGACGGCGTCCTACGCGCCTCCGACATCGCGGGCGCGGTCCTGGGCTCGGTCATCAAGGACCCGGTAGCGGACTCGGTCGTCTGGACCGAATACCTCGAAGCCGTAGTCCGGGAACGCCCCGACTGGGCCGACTTCTACCGGGCCTGCCGCGAGATCTCGAACTGAGAACCGACGCCGAGGGAGGACGGAACACACAGCGCACATGGGGATTTCGATGAGTGAACACACCGGCCACGCCCGATCGGTGCCAGACGCCGACGCATCGGCAGCCGACAACGGCGTCCGCCCAGACACCGAGGGGGCGCCCGTGACGCGGGTGTTCGGCATCCGCCACCACGGGCCGGGATCCGCGCGCTCGCTGCGCCACGCGCTCGAGGAGTTCCGCCCCGACGCGATCCTCATCGAGGGCCCCTCCGACGCCGACCCCCTGGTCGGGTTCGTGGCCGCCGACACGATGACCCCACCGGTGGCCCTGCTCGCCTACGTCCCGGATTCCCCCGCACGCGCCGCCTTCTGGCCGTTCGCGGTGTTCTCCCCCGAATGGCAGGCCATGCGCTACGGCGTAGACCACGCCGTCCCGGTCCGCTTCTGCGACCTACCGGCCACCACCGTCCTCGCCGCCGAAGACGACACCCGCACAAACAGCGGCGACCCCCTCGCCGCCCTCGCCGCCGCCGCAGGCTACGACGACGCCGAACGCTGGTGGGACGCCGTCGTCGAATCAGTCCCCGACAGCACGGCTTTCGACGCCATCACCGAAGCAATGGCAGCCCTGCGCGAAGATGCCACCCACACGGAATCACCCGGCAGCGCGACACAGCCGGGCGATGCAACGCAGCCACGCGACGCTGCCCCGCCGGGCGATGCAACGCAGCTAGGCGGCCCGGTACAGCCGGGCAGCGCGGCACCGTCGAGCGGGGCGACGCCTCAGCTCGAAACATCTTCAGCTGCAGCTGGATTCGAACTCCCGATGCCATCGGGCGAAGACGCTGCCACCCTCGCACCACTGATCGTCGATCAGCACACCTTGGTGCGCGAGGCGCATATGCGGCAGGTGATGCGACAGGTCCTCAAGGGCGGTGCGAAGCGGTTGGCAGTGGTGTGCGGCGCGTGGCACGCACCCGCGCTGACCGGCCCACTCGGCCCAGCCGCGCCGGATATGCGCCTGCTCAAGGGCCTACCGAAGACCAAGGCGGCACTCACCTGGGTGCCGTGGACCCATTCGCGACTGGCGGCGGGCTCCGGCTACGGGGCGGGTGTCACCTCGCCCGGCTGGTACCACCACCTGTTCACCGAGACCGAGCGGCCGGTGGCGCGCTGGCTGACCAAGGTCGCCGGGGTGTTGCGCAGGCACGATCTGCCGGTGTCCAGCGCGCACATCATCGAGGCGGTGCGGCTGGCGGACACCCTGGCGGCGTTGCGCGAGCGGCCACTACCCGGCTTGTCCGAGGTCACCGAGGCTGTGCGGTCGGTGATGTGCGGTGGCGACGAAACCATGCTGCGGCTGGTCATCGACGAACTGGTTGTCGGCGAAACATTGGGCGGCGTACCCGAGGACACCCCGACGGTCCCGCTGGCGGCGGATCTGCGGGCGCGCAGCAAAACCCTGCGGCTCAAACAGGAAGCCCTGGCTCGCAATCTCGACCTGGACCTGCGCAAGGAACGCGACGTCGAACGTTCGCACCTGCTGCATCGCCTGCGCCTGCTCGGCATCGGTTGGGGCACCCCGACCGTCGGCGAAGTTCGCAGCACCGGCACGTTCCGCGAGAGCTGGACCCTGCGCTGGGAACCCGAATTCGAGGTCAGCATCGTCGAGGCCGCGATCTGGGGAACCACCCTGCGCACCGCGGCGGAGACGAAAATCCTCGACACCGCCGGCCGCGACGGCGTCACCGTCACGGAACTGGCCGACGCACTGGAAACCGCGCTACTCGCCGACCTGGGCGGTGCCACCGACGGTTTGATCACCAGGCTCGACGCGGCCGCCGCCCTGGACCACGACGTCACCCACCTGCTCGGCGCCCTGCCCGGCCTCACCCGTACCCTGCGCTACGGCGACGTCCGCGGCACCGACACCAAGGCACTCATCCACGTCGCCGACGGCCTGCTGGTCCGGATCTGCGCGGGTCTGCCCGGCGCGGTCACCGGCCTGGACACCGACGCCGCGCAAGCCCTGCGCACCCAGATCGACGCCGCGCACAGCGCCATCAGCACCCGCGACGACGAGCACGCCACCACCGAATGGCTGGCCACCCTGCAACGCATCGCCGACCGCGACGACGTCCACGGCGCGATCGGCGGCCGCGCGGTGCGCCTGCTGTGCGACGCCGAACGCATCGACGACGCCGACTCCGCCCGCCGCCTCGCCGCCGCCCTGTCCATCGGCAACACCCCCGCCGCCAAGGCCGCCTGGATCGACGGCTTCCTCGGCGGACGTGGGCTGTTGTTAGTCCACGACCGAGAGTTGTTGCGCCGCATCGACGAATGGCTTCGGGCCCTCGACGAAGACCAGTTCGTCGCCACCCTCCCGCTGCTGCGCCGCACCTTCGGCTCCTTCGAATCCGGCGAACGCCGAGCCATCAGCCAGTCCCTGCGAGATACCGGCTCAGCATCGATCACCGCCGCCTCACCCGCTGCAATCGACCCGATCCGCGGGCAACTTGCACTGCGCGCGGCGACCGCAATCCTCGGAGCAGCAGGGTGACATGCCTCCGCAGCCACCTGACGCCTCACCTGTGGCCCGGCCATGCGCGACTTCGAATCCAGTGGCCCATAGCGCCACGGAGGGTCGCGCACCGCGAATCGCGGGCGGCCCAGCGCCCGGCACCGCATCCAGATCTCTCGCTCGACAACTAGGAGCACCGATGACCGCACCCGACGAAACCCAGTCTCGCCGTTGGCGTCTCGTGCTCGGGTCCGCAGCCGAAGACCAACTCGGCGGCCTGTCCTCCGGCGCCGACCAGTCGATGGACCAGGCACTGGGAGCCCTCTACAACACCGGCGAGGGCGGCGCGTCGTCGAAACGCTCTGGCGGACTGGGCAGTTCAGCGCCCCGCGTGGCCCGCTGGCTCGGCGACATCCGCAACTACTTCCCCGCGACCGTGGTCGAGGTGATGCAGCGCGACGCCGTCGACCGCCTGAACCTCACCCAACTGCTGCTGGAACCCGAACTGCTGGAGTCGGTGGAACCCGACGTGCACCTGGTGGGCACCCTGCTCAGCCTCAACAGCGTGATGCCCGAAACCACCAAGGCCACCGCGCGCATGGTGGTGGAGAAGGTGGTGCGCGAGATCGAGCAGCGCATCGCCGCCAAGACCGTGGCCGCGGTCTCCGGTGCCATCAACCGGGCAGCCCGCACCCACCGCCCGAAGCTGCGCGATATCGATTTCAACCGCACCATTCGCAAGAATCTGGCCAACTACCTGCCCGAACACCGCACGATCGTGCCCGAACGCCTGGTCGGCTACGGCCGCAAATCGCAGTCGATCCAACGCGATGTGGTCCTGGCCATCGACCAATCCGGTTCGATGGCGGCCAGCGTCGTGTACGCCTCGGTGTTCGGCGCCGTGCTGGCGTCGATGCGGTCGTTGAAGACCTCGCTGGTCGTGTTCGACACCGAGATCGTCGACCTCACCGACAAACTCAGCGACCCCGTCGACGTCCTGTTCGGCACCCAACTGGGCGGCGGCACCGACATCAACCGCGCCATCGCCTACTCCCAAACCCTGATCACCCGCCCCACCGACACCCTGTTCGTGCTCATCTCCGACCTCTACGAGGGCGGCGTCCGCAACGAGATGCTGCGCCGCTGCAACGCGATGAAAGAGGCAGGCGTGCAGGTGGTGGTCCTGCTCGCCCTGTCCGACGAAGGCGCCCCCGCCTACGACCACGACAACGCCGCCGCCCTGGCAGCCCTCGGCATCCCCGCCTTCGCCTGCACCCCGGACAAGTTCCCCGACTTACTGGCCACGGCCCTGGACCGCGGCGACATCACCCGCTGGGCCGACACCCACGCCCCGGCGGTGTAGCCGACGTTCATCGGCCGATCCTGTGAGCTCGCGGATCTCGCGGGCGCTGGGCCACCTCAGCGGGCCGCGCTGACCACGCGCGCTCGACGACTGCGGCCGGTGTCCGCTACGACCGGGTGCGCGAGACTAGGACGCGTTCAGCGCCTGCGCCTACTAGGCTGCCAACGATAGGTTCGATGAACGGGGTGGGGCGATGTTGCGGCGCGGGTCGGTGTTCGCCGGTTTCGTCATCGAACGGGAACTGGGGCGCGGGGGGATGGGTGCGGTGTACGCGGCCAGGGACCGCAGGCTGCCGCGCCTGACTGCGTTGAAGCTCATGCACCGAGACCTGTTCTCCGACATGGAGATCCGGGCCAGATTCGAACGCGAAGCCGACCTGATCGCCCAGCTCGATCACCCCAACATCATCACCGTCTACGACCGCGGCGTCGACGAGGAACGCCTGTGGATCGCCATGCAGTTCGTCGACGGCACCGACGCCTCGGCAGTTCCGGTGCAGCAGTTCGGCATCGACCGCATCGCCCAGATCGTCACCCAGACCGCGAGCGCCCTGGACTACGCCCACCGCCAGGGCGTCCTGCACCGTGACGTGAAGCCCGCCAACATCCTGCTCTCGCGCACCGCGGGCGTGGGTGCCGGCTTCGACGAACGGGTCGTGCTCACCGACTTCGGCATCGCGAAACTGCTCGGCGACACCGGCGGCCTGACCCGCACCGGCCAATTCACCGCCACCATCGCCTACGCCTCCCCCGAACAACTCAGCAGCGCCCCGCTCGATGGCCGTGGTGACCAATACTCCTTGGCCTGCACGGTGTTTCGTCTGCTCACCGGCACCGGCCCCTTCGACGCCGCCAACCCCGCCACGGTCATGCTCGGCCACCTCAACAACCCACCACCCGCGGCGAGCAGCCGCCGCACCGCCCTGCCCACCGCAGTCGACGCCGTGCTGTCCAAAGCCATGGCCAAAGACCGCGAACACCGCTTCCCCACCTGCACCGCCTTCGCCACCGCACTCACCGACGCCCTGCGCCGACGCCCGTCCTCGGGACGTGAACCGGTGCCGTCGATCCACCGTGTGCAGACCGAGCCCGAAACCCGTGCCCCGCGATCAACGACCTCGGCTCCCCTGCCGACCAGCGCCGGGTCGCGCTCGGAAGTCCGCAACGGCAATGCCCCGCGCCAGGCGACGGCCGAATCGATGTGGGCACAGCGGGTCAGCGGTTGTCTGCTCGGCGGCGCGATCGGTGACGCCCTTGGCGCCCCGATCGAAACCATGGCACTGCACCAGATCAGAGACGTCTACGGCCGTGCCGGGCTCACCGACGTGGACCCGCTGCGTATCTCCGAGGAAACGCAGCTCACGGCTTTCACCGTGGAAGCGCTCATCCGAGGTTCGGTGCGAGCCAGGGCGACCGGCGTCGGCGGCACGATGGGTCTGCTGCAGCAGGGTCTGCTCGTGTGGTTGCGCGGGCAGATCACCGACTTTCCGGACCAACCGAACCCGCTCTACAGCGCCCTGCGCGCCTACCCCGAGCTGATCGAGCAACGCGGCGTGGCCGATTCGGTCCACTCCGCGCTGCGTCAGGCGGCCGCCCGGCAAGCGCCGACGAGTCCGCTGGGCACCCGCGACCAGCCCATCAACCACTCCAAGGGCAGTGGCGCGGTGATGCGCGCGGCCCCGTGCGGATTCGGTTACGCCGCAGACCGTTCCGGTGCGGTCACCGACGCGATCTTCGAATTGGGTTGCGATGCAGCAGCTCTCACGCACGGCCACCCCAGCGGCTGGCTCCCGGCGGGGACGCTGTCCGCGCTGATCTACCAACTGTCGCGCGGCACCGACACCGCCACCGCGTTGTCGCGCGCCCGAATCGAACTGGCGAATTACCCCGGCCACGAGGAAACCGCGGCCGCCCTCAACGCGGCACACCGACTGGCCACCCGCATCGAACGCGAAAGACGCTATCCCACTGCGGAAGACGTCGAAACCCTAGGTCAAGGCTGGATCGGCCCCGAAGCCCTGTCGATCGCCGTCTTCGCGACCCTGGCCGCCGAGGGCCTGGGCGGTACACCGCACGACATCGTCCGCACCGGACTGCTGTTGTCGGTCAATCACTCCGGTGACAGCGACGCCACCGGCTCGATCACCGGCAGCCTGCTCGGCGCCCGCTACGGCCACTCCGCCCTGCCCCGAACCTGGGCCCACACCGTCGACGCCCGCCGCATCCTCGACCTGCTGGCCACCGACTACTGCACCGAATTCGGCCTCACCCCACCGACGACCAACGGCCAGCCGACCAAGACCTGGTACGACCGCTACCCCGCATAGAAGAACCGGCGTAATCGCACACTTCGTCGGCTCCCAGTCAGAATTCTGACTATCGGGCCGCGAAGTGTGCGATGACGCCGGTCTCAACGGAACTACAGGTCAGCGATAGCCGCCAGCGGAGGCGTTCGCGCGGCCCGCACACCCGGCCACACCGCCGCCAGCACACCCACCACACCGGACGCGACCAACACGATCAGCAACTGCGACCACGGAATGGTGATCTCGTTGATGCCCATATCGCGCAAGGTACGCAGGAATCCGACGCCCAGCGCGATGCCCAGCACCAGTCCGACGATCGCGCCGAAGATGGCGATCAGCATGGATTCCAGGTAGATCGTGCGGCGCACCTGGGCACGCTGGGTGCCGACCGCGCGCAGCATGCCGATTTCGCGGCGACGCTCCACCACCGACAGGGCCAGGGTGTTGATGATGCCGAGCACCGCGATCACCACGGCCAGTGCGAGCAGGCCATACAGAATGGCGAGCAGGGTGTCGATCTGTTTGCCCTGTGCGCCCTTGAACTGCTCGTGGTCTTGGACCTGCACCACCACGAACGGTTCGGTGGCCTTCTCCAGGTTCGCCCGCATCGCCGTGAGGTCCGCGCCCGCCTCGGCCTTGACCAATACGTAGATGTTGGTGCGCAGGCTCTGTGGCATCAACTGCTCGTAGACGCCGGGATCCACGACCATCGGGCCCAGCAGCTGCGAGTCGGCGTAGATGCCCGACACGGTGAGCTCGAGCTGCTTCTTGTCCAGGCTGGTGATGCCGACCTTGTCGCCCACCTTCCACCCACGATCGGTGGCCTCGGTCTCGCTGACGAGCGTGCCACCCGCGGGGATGGTGCTGGTGCCGCTGATCATGTCGATGTCCATCACCGGGTCGATCGGACCGTCCGGTGAGGTAGCCATGGTCTGGTCGTCGCCGACCTTGAACGCGACGGCCCTGACCCCGGTGACATCGCCGATCCCCGGCACCTGGGTGCGCACCGCTTCGACCGCGCCGATCGGCGCACCGATCATCTGCGATCCGGCGAGCACATATTCGGCCTTCACGCCCTTGTCGATGAGCTCACCGACGCTGGTTTTCGCCGAGGCGCCGAAGATGCCGATCGCCGAGACCAGCATCAGGCCCAGCGTGAGCGCGAACGCGGTGGCGGCGGTGCGACGTGGGTTGCGGGTGGCGTTGTTGCGCGCCATCTGCCCGATCGGACCGAACGGCCGGGTGAGCACACCGAGCACGAGCACCATCGGCCGCGACAACGCGGGCGCGGCCAGCAGCACCGCCAGAATCAGGGCCAGCGCGCCGACACCGACGGTCACCGCCGCGCCCTTGCCGGTGCCCTGCGCACCCACGTACACGAGCACGCCACCGGCAACGGCCATGACCGCGCCGATCGCGGTACGGACACGCAAAGAGTCACCGGCACTGGCGAATTCGGACCGCATCGCCTCGACCGGCGGCACCTTCGAAGCGCGACGGGCAGGTGCGTACGCACTGGCCACGGTCACGATCAAACCCACGGCCAGCGCGACGATCGCGGTACGCGGCAGCACCGTCAACGAACCGGTGGGCAGCCCAAGATCGAACGCGTTGAGCAACGCCGACAACCCGTACGCCAACCCGATACCCGCGGCCAACCCGAGTGCACTGCCGATCAAACCGATCACGATGGCCTCACCGACCACCGACCGTCCGACTTGCGCACGGCTGGCGCCGATCGCGCGCAGCAGCGCGAGTTCGCGCAGTCGCTGCGCCACGATCATCGAGAAGGTGTTGTAGATGATGAACGTGCCCACGATCAGTGCGATCGCGCCGAAGGCGAGCAGGAAGTAGTTGATGAAGGTGAGCGCGTCGGAGATCTGCTTCTTCATGTCCTCGCGGACCTGCTCGGAGTTCTGCACCTTGTAATCGGGCAGGCCCGCGGCGAGCTGGTCGCGCAGGTCGTCGGCCGAGATGCCCGGCGCGGCCGCGATATCCGCGTACGCGACGTGCGACCCGTCGGTGAACAGCTGGCGTGCCTGCGGTTCGGTGAACATCACCGCGACCAGACCGCCCCCGTCGGTCCCGGCCATCTCGTAGATGCCGGTCAGGGTCACCTCGAACGGGTCACCCTTGGACGGAATCAGCACCTTGGTCTTGTCGCCGACCTTCAGTCCGGCCTTCTCGGCACCGCCGGTGTTGAGCGCGATCTCGTTGGTCCGAGTGGGCGCCGCGCCTGCCACGAACTTGTCCGGCGCTTCGACAGCCTTCTCCGGCGGCATATAGGACAGGCCGAAACTCGGTGCGCCACCGGTCTGTACGGCTTTCTTGCCGTCGGGTTCCAGCAACACGACCGGGCCGTTCACCGCGGGCGCGACCCGTTCGACACCCTCGGTCTTGGCCAGCGCGTCGACGATATTGGTTGGTAGACCCAGTGATTGGCGATCCGAAGGGCCCACGCGCACGTCCACGCCGCGTGCCTGGCCTTCGAAAATCCCATCAAAAGTGCGCTGCAAAGTGTCGGTGAAGACGAACGATCCGGAGATGAAGGCGGTGCCGAGCACCACCGACAACAGGGTCAATGCCAAGCGCACCTTGTGCGCGGCGAGGTTACGCAAGGCGACCTTGCGCATCGGGTTACTCATCGGGCTTCCAGCGCCTTCATCCGGTCGAGGATCGAATCCTGAGTCGGCGCACGCAGCTCATCCACGATCCGGCCATCGGCGAGGAACACGACCCGGTCGGCATAGGCGGCCGCGCGCGGATCGTGGGTCACGATCACCACGGTCTGGTTGAACTCGTCGACCGAGGCGCGCAGGATCGACAGCACCTCACCCGAGGAATGCGAATCCAGGTTGCCCGTTGGCTCGTCGCCGAAGATGATCTCCGGCTTGCCCACCAGCGCCCGCGCACACGCCACCCGCTGCTGCTGCCCACCGGACAGTTCGCTGGGCCGATGCGAGAGCCGGTCGCCCAGACCCAGCCGCTTCACGACGGTGTCGAGCCACTCCTGGTCGGGTTTGCGGCCCGCGATATCCAGCGGCAGGGTGATGTTCTCGAGCGCGGTGAGCGTGGGAACCAGGTTGAACGCCTGGAACACGAACCCGATCCGATCCCGCCGCAGCGCCGTCATCTGCTTGTCGGACAGCCCCGTGAGCGCGGTGTCACCGATGCTGACCGTGCCCGAGCTGGCACTGTCCAGGCCGGCCAGGCAGTGCATCAGCGTCGACTTACCCGACCCCGACGGCCCCATGATCGCGGTGAACTCCCCCTTGGCGAAGTCCGCCGACACCCCGTCCAGGGCCTTGACCTGTGTATCTCCCGATCCGTACAGCTTGACCAGATCTAATGCGGCGGCCGCGATATCGGTGGCGGCCGCCGCATCGACGGCCTCGGTCCCCATGGCGTGCGAAGTCATGCTGTCCAGTCTGGCTGGCCACCGTAAACCGCGCCATCCGGGATCCCCCTGATACCCCAGGTCTTACTGACCTCTTAGCCCGCGCTGGTCGACGAAGGGAGGAACCCGGTCGAGAATCGCGCGGCTGCTAGCCGATGACCCAGTCGAAGGCGGCCGCTTTCGAGCGGGCGCCGGCGGCGGTGCGGGAGCGGTTGGGTTCGCCGAGATCCGTGAGCAGGCCCTCGGTGAGTTCGACCAGATCGGCCAGGACGGCGGGGGTGAACCAGTCGGGGCGGGTGGCGAACAGGATGTCTTCGGTGGCGGTGTTTCCGCTGGCGCCGGGGGCGAACGGGCAGCCGCCGAGGCCGCCGAGCGCGCCGTCGACCATGGTGGCGCCCGCGGCGACGGCGGCGAGGGTGTTGGCCACGCCCATGCCCCAGGTGTCGTGGCCGTGGAACACGATGCGGCGCGGTGGGGTGGTGTCGCGGACGGCGGTGACCAGGGCGGTGACCTGGCCGGGGTATGCCTGGCCGAGGGTGTCGGCCAGGACGATGTCGGTGGCGCCGAGGGTGCGGGGGTCGTTGGCGATGGCCAGTACTCGGGCCGGGTCGACGGGGCCGTCTAACGGGCAGGTGAAGGTGGTGGCGAGGCAGAGTTGGATTTCGCCGCCTGCTTCGCGGGCCAGTCGGATCGCGTCGGGCATCGCGGCTACCGACGTTTCGGTATCGCGGCCTATATTGGCTTTGTTGTGCGCGTCGGAAACTGAGAAGCAGTACTGAAAGTTGCGCGCACCGGCCTCGGCGGCCGTCTCGATGTGCCGCGGCGTGGCCACCCACACCCAGCATTTCGCCAGCTCATCAGGGGTGAGCGCGGCGATCAACTCGAGCGAATTGGCCATCGGCGCAACAAGATCCGGCCGCGCCATCGACCCGATCTCGAGCGCGGGCACACCCGCGGCCAACAACCTGCGCACCACGTCGATCTTCTGGTCGACGGGCAGCACCTTGCCGGTGAGCTGCAAACCGTCGCGCAACGTCACATCACGCAGCAGTGGTGCGGTCACCGCCGCTGCTCGGGTTCGCGCGCGGGCACGCACATCACGCCGCCGCACGGTTTGTCGCCCACACTGGCCGGGGTCGGATGCACCGTCGGACGCACATGACCCGGCCCGCGCGGCTCCCACTTGTTACGCACCGGCGGACGACGCCTGCCGTGTACTCGCCTCGTCACAGTGCCTCCAGCGCGTCGATCTGATCTTCGGTCATCCCCAGCAGCCCTGCGAGCACTTCCCTGGTGTGCTCGCCCAGGTCGGGGCCGACGTTGCGGATCGGCAGCGACTGCCCGCCGATCACCGGAACGATGCCGCCGAACCCCACCTGTTTGGGTTCGGCCTCACCCACGTCGACGGGGAACATCTGGATCATATTGCGTGCGCGGTACTGCTCGTCGGCCACGATGTCGGCGGCGGTGTAAATGGGGCCGCACGGGATGGCGGCGTCGTCGAGCAGCTTCAGCGCCTCCTCGCGGGTGTGCAGGATCGACCATTCCGCGATCGCGGCATCGAGGCGTTCGCGATTGCGCCAACGACCGTTGTTGTCGGCCAGTTCCGGGTCCTGAGCCAGGTCGGGACGGCCGATGACCTGCATGTAGCGCTGGAAGATGGCGTCACCGTTGCCGCCGATGATGATGGAGTAACCGTCGCTGGTCGGGTAGGCGTTCGACGGTGCGATGCCTTCCATCCGACCTCCAACGCGCTCCCGGTTGATGCCGTAGGCGAGGTGGTCGGGGATCAGCGATTCCATCACCGACAGGATCGACTCGTTGAGCGCCACGTCGATGATCCGCTCCATCTGCGGCACCGGCCCCGCGACGCGTTCGCGCTGGAACAACGCCATCACGGTCCCGAACGCCGCGTAGATCCCCGCGATCGAATCACCGATCGACACCCCGGTGCGCACCGGTGGCCGATCAGGATCGCCCACCAGCTCCCGCAGTCCACCCACGGCCTCGGCGACCGCCGCGAATCCCGGCCGCGCCGCCATCGGCCCGGTCTGCCCGTACGCGGAGATCCGCGTGATCACCAGCGTCGGGTTCACTTCCTCGAGCACGTCGGGCCCGAGACCCCATTTTTCGAGCATTCCCGGCCGGAAGTTCTCCAACAGCACATCGCACTGCTTCACCAGATCCAGCACCACCGCACGCCCCGCTTCGGTGCGCAGATCCAGCACGATCGACTTCTTGTTGCGATTGACAGTGCGATACAGCATCGAGGTATCGCCCCCGTACAACCGCCAATTCCGCAGCTCATCGCCCGTTCCGGGGCGTTCCACCTTGATCACCTCGGCGCCGAAGTCCCCGAGAATCCGTCCGGCGGTGGGAGCGGCAACATAATTGCCGAGTTCCAGGACGCGAACACCATCCAACGGCCGAATACACTTGTCCGCCACCCCGCGACTCTAGCGTGTCACGGGGTGGCGGGGTCGTGCGCCGTCGAACTGTCAGCTCGCGAGCAGCTGGACTTCCTCGACGATCGAGTAGTCCTCGGCGTTGCCCTTCAGCACGGTGCTGGTCGCGCCGTCGACGCCGACCGGGATGTCACCGGCGAGGGTGATCCGGGTGAGGCGACGCGGCTGGTCGTCGTAATCGTCGATGGCGTAGTGCTGGGTGGCACGGTTGTCCCAGATCGCGACATCGCCTTCGGCCCAGTTCCAGCGGGTGGTGTGCTCCAGTTTGATCACCCGATCCTGCAGCAACCGGAACAGCTGATCCGACTCTCGCGAGGTCACGCCGACGAACTGCTTCACGAAGTGACCCAGCAGCAGCGCACGCTCACCGGTCTCGGGATGCACCCGCACCACGGGATGTTCGGTCTCGTACACATCGGACTGGAATTCCGACGAGTACTCCACCTGTGCCGGACGGACCTTGTCGACCGCGCCCGCGTAGTCGTACAGGTTGGTGTGCACCGCGCGCAGGCTCTCGGCCAGCGCCTTCAGCGGCGCGGGCAGCGAGTTGTAGGCCGCGACCGTGGAAGCCCATGTGGTCGAGCCGCCGTAGGTAGGCAGGTACTCCGCACGCAGGATCGACGCCTTGGGCACTCGATCCACGAACGTCACGTCGGTGTGCCACGAGTTGGCACGACCCCGCTCGGAGTCGATGGCCAGGCTCTTCACACCCGCCGACTTCACCGTCGGGTGTGGCGTGGTGGGTGTCCCCAGCAGCTGCGCGAACTCGTGCTGCCCGTCCTCGGTGAGGTGGTTCTGCCCGCGGAAGAAGATCACCTTGTGTTCGTGCAGTGCCCGACGGATCGTCGCGACGGCCACCGCGTCCAGGTCACCGCCCAGTCGAACACCGTCGATCTGCGCGCCGATGTGCGCACCGAGTTTGGTCACCGTCACGGTGGCGGGAGTCGCGTGGTCGACCGTCATGGGGATCACCTTCACTGTCGTTCTCGATCGGTTGTGATGTACCTCGAGCACACCGTGAATCCCGTTCGACGGACAGGCTTTGCCTCCGCGTGATCGCAAACCTCAGCGCAGGTTCTCCCGCAGGTAGGCTAAATCCTCGGCGACGCCATCGGCCGGTGTCTCCAAGATGACCGGTGCCCCGGCGGTGCGGCAGACCTCGGCCAGCAGTTGCGGATCGATGGTCCCGTCGGCGAAGTTCGCGTGTCGGTCTGCGCCGGAATCGAATTCGTCGCGCGAGGAGTTCAGGTGCACCAGGTCGATTCGCCCGGTGATCGCCTTGATCCGCTCGACCACCCCGACCAGTTCCTCGCCACCGGCCCACGCATGACAGGTGTCGAGGCAGAAGCCGGCACCGTAATCGCCGACCGCGTCCCACAATCGCGCGATCGAGTCGAAATGCCGTGCCATCGCGTGATTTCCACCGGCGGTGTTCTCGATCAGGATCGGCACCGCGAACCCGCCCTTGTCCTGCTGACGTTCGAACAGTTTGCGCCAGTTGTCGATTCCGGTATCGAGCTCGGCATCGGAGCGCACATGCCCACCGTGCACGACCAGCCCGAACGCACCCAGCTCCGCCGCGGCTTTCGCCTGCTGGGCCACCGCGTTACGCGACGGCATCCGCAGCCGGTTGTTCAGACTGGCCACGTTGATCTGGTACGACGAGTGCACGACCACATCGATCGGACTGGCTGAGATTTCGGCAGCCTTGGGATGCGGCTGGGGTTTGTCCCAGCTCTGTGGATCGACCACGAACATCTGGACGACCTCGGCGCCTAGCTTCTCGCCGAAGCCGATCGGATCGCTCTCGTCGCGAACGTGTGCTCCAATGCGCATAGATCCCACCTTAAACTCGGGCACCGACAAGTTCGGCCGATGTTGCACAGCGGTGGCTTCGCGAGATACATCGGTAGAATTTCAACGGGTGCTCTGCCCTGGAGGGGGTGACTTCGCGTGTTGCGCAAAGGCGAGGTGTTCGCCGGGTACACGATCCGGCGTGTGCTGGGTCAGGGTGGGATGGGTGTGGTCTATCTGGCCCGTCATCCGCGTCTGCCCCGGTTGACCGCGCTGAAACTGCTCAGCCGCGAACTGTCCGCCGACGAGGAGATCCGCCGCCGTTTCGAACGCGAAGCCGACCTGGTCGCCCAGCTCGAGCACCCCAATATCGTCAATGTCTACGACCGCGGCACCGACGACGACCAGCTGTGGATCTCCATGCAGTTCGTGGCGGGCACCGATGTAGCCACCGCCGACGTGAACGTGCTGACGCCGGGCCGAGCGGTGCAGATCGCCGCCGAGACCGCCACCGCGTTGGACTTCGCGCACGCGAGCGGAGTACTGCACCGCGACGTGAAACCGGCCAACATCCTGCTGGCGAAACCGCCGATCGGTCGTCCGGAACGCGTGGTGCTCACCGACTTCGGCATCGCCGCGGTGCGCGACAGCGAGACCACCCTGTCCTCGGGTGACACGATCACCGCGACCCTGGCCTATGCCGCGCCCGAACACCTGGCGGGCGCGCCGCTGGATCATCGCGCCGACCAGTATTCGCTGGCCTGCACCCTGTTCTGGATGTTGACCGGCTCGGTGCCGTTCCCCGCAACCAGCCCGGGCGCGGTGATCCAGGCGCACCTGAGCAGGCCGATCCCGCCGCTGCGCAGCCTGCGGCCCGACCTGCCCGCGACGCTGGACGCGGTGCTGGCCAGGGCCACCGCCAAACAGGCGCACGCGCGGTTCGCCAGCTGCGCGGAGTTCGCGCAGGCGGCCAAGGCCGCACTGTTCGCGGTGCCGGGACCGTGGCATCACCAGCAGCAGTACACCGCCGCGGGCGTGGTCCTGCGGGCGCGCGATCCGTATCCGCAGGGGCCGGCCTACCCGCGCCCGCACACCCCGGCGCAGCCCTATCGCAACGCGCCGCCGCCCACGCCACCGCAGCCGCACACCGCGCACCCGCCGACGAGCACGCCGCCACAGCCGCACCCGACGAGCACTCCCCCGCCGCGGCCGTCGACCGGCGGTGCCGCGATCCCCCCGCGACGCGGCGCACCCCGCCCCGGCACCATCGATCTCCCGGGTGGCCGCAACCATCCCGGCTACATCGTGCCGCCCCAACACCGCAGGCCACCGTGACCGTCGCGGTCCGTCAGCCCGAGCGGCGGACCACCCGCCATACAGCCTCGGGCTGATAAGGTTTCGTTGATTTTCCCGTGGCGGGCAACGCCCGTCCGCGACTTTTCATGCTGTACGCGCGTGCGCTGGTGGGTCCCGGCGGACGGCGGGAAGTGGAGCAGACATGCTGGCCAACGGAGATGTCTTCGCCGGCTACGTCATCGAACGGCAGCTCGGCCGCGGTGGCATGGGTTCGGTCTATCTAGCCAAACATCCACGGCTGCCGCGGATGACGGCGCTGAAGCTGCTCAATCGCGAGATGTTCTTCGATGCCGAGGTGCGCGCGCGGTTCGAGCGCGAGGCGGATCTTGTTTCGCGCCTTGATCATCCGAATATCGTCACCGTCTACGACCGTGGCCACGACGACGAACAGCTGTGGATCTCCATGCAGTTCATCGACGGTGTCGACGCCGCCTCGGTGGACCCGCGGACCCTGCCGCCCGCGCGAGCGCTGCAGATCGTGAAGGAAACCGCCGACGCGCTGGACTACGCGCACGGCATGGGCGTGCTGCACCGCGACGTGAAACCGGCCAACATCCTGCTGGCCCGATCGGGTGCGGGCCGTGGTGAACGGGTGTACCTCACCGACTTCGGCATCGCCCGATTGCGTGACGACACCGGTCATCTCACTCAGACCGGCACCTTCACCGCGACGCTGGCCTACGCCTCGCCCGAACAGCTCACCGGCGCATCGCTTGACCATCGTTCGGATCAGTATTCCCTTGCGTGCTCGCTGTTTTGGCTGTTCACCGGCTCGGGCCCGTTCGCGGCGACCAATCCGGCCGCGGTGATCCAGGGGCACCTGCAGCAGCCGCCGCCCGCGTTGAGCACTGTGCGGCAAGGACTTTCGTACGCGCTGGACAGCGTGCTGGCCAAGGCGATGGCCAAACGGCCCGATGACCGGTTCGACTCGTGCACGGATTTCGCCGAAGCCGCGATCGCCGCGTTGAACAGTCCGAGTGCGCCTGCCATGCCGATCGCGCGGCCCAATACCGGTGGGGCACTGCCGATTACCGGACGGCCGACCACGGGCGGTCAGACAGGTTCTCCCTATCCGGTTGTGGGGCAGCAGCATCCGATGACCGGTGGCGCGATTGCCCAACCCCCGATGACCGGCGGCCACCTGGGCACCGCGCATGGTCCGATGACCGCGGGGCCGATGGGCACTGCCCACACCGCCCAGACCGGCAATGCGATGCCCGGGCAACCGCCGATGACCGGGCAGGGACCGCGACCCGGTGGCGCGCAGAACCCGTACACCCAGCAGTCGCGCCCGCAGTACCCCGCACCACCTCGACCACCCACGAGCAATTTCGCCCAGCGTCCACAGGGCCAACGTCCCCCGTCGAAGTCCAATACCGGCCTGATCATCGGCATCGTCGTCGCGGTGATCCTGGTGATCGCGCTGCTCATCGGCATCGGCATCGCGGCCAGCGGCGACAACGCCGGCGGGACGACCACCACCACGACCACCACCGTGGCGGCCAAGCACGTCACGCCCGATGCCGAGGCGATCATCGCAGAATTCGGTCGAATGGTGCCCGCCTCGATCGACGGCGACACCGGCTACAACAGCGCCACCTGCTGGGAAACCGACAACACCTACACCCCGTCCCCCAGCGACGGTGACCCCGATTTCGGTGGCTGGGCGTGGCAGTGGCGCTGCTACGGCGGCGGCAGCGGCTCCGACCTGGACCCCTTCTACCGGTTCTACGCCTACGACTCCGCCGCCGCGGTGCAATCGGTGGTCGACAACCTGCCGACCAACACCAAGTCCACCGATTCCAACGGCGGCGTCCCGTACACCAACTACACGTACACCGACAACGGCGCCAAGATGATCACCGTCTTCACCGGCGACCCTGACCGCGCCCAATTCCTGATGTTCACCAACAGCCACACCGACGCCGACGAGATGCTGCGCTGGTGGCGCACTGCCCCACTGAACTGAGGCCCCGCTCAACCGAGGCCGCTGGTCAGCCCGTAATTGACGAAATCGCGCACCTGCTCGAAGCCGATCCGCTGGTAGATCTTGTTCGAAGTCGGGTTGGCCAGGTCGGTGAACAGGCAGGCGCCCGCACCCTCGTCGCGAATCCGCCCCGCGACAGTGGCGGTCAGCGCGCTGGCGTACCCGTTGCCCCGGTGCCGCGGCGGCGTGTAGACCGGGCCGATCCTGGCCCAACCCATCACCGCCGGGTGCCGCGCGACCAGCGTGACCGGCGTTCCGTCGCGGTCCCACAGCCACAGCGCGCCCGCGTCGATGCGCCTGCGCACCGCCTTCTCGTCGAGTCGATGCGGCGCGCCGCTCTCCGCGCTGAACTCCTCGATCATCGTGCGGCACAGGGACACATCGTTGACGGTGGCGAGACGCGGCATGCCCACGGCGTCGGGCACGAGTAGGTCACCGAGGCGGAACAGGCGGGCCGAGAACGTCTCACGGTAGGTGCCGTCGTTGATCTTCGACCAGTTCGCCGCGAAGGCCTCGGCATCGGCAGCGTCACCTTCGACACTGCGTACCGTGATGTGCTGCGCCGCAAAGGCTTCGATGAGGGAAGATGTGATGTCGGCGGGTAGTTCGCCGAGGTAGACAGCACCATCGGTGCACTGCGCGAGCCCGACGATCGGGCCCGCGCTGTCGGTGATGCTGACGAAATGCGTCGACATATCACCGGCCCGGCCGTTGATCCGGTTGGCAGCGGCAGTAGCGATCACCGTGTGCCGCAACGGATCACGCCGAAGCAAGGACTGCGCGCGGTCGAGGAACCGGGCCGCGTCAGCGGTTATGTCGATGCGCACCGTACCGACGGTAAGCGTTCACACCGGCGGTCGCATCCGAATTATGAGGTGTCTCAGGTTGTTTCGCGGGCTTCGCGGTCGGTGCGCAGCTTCAATAGGATCAGTCCTGCCGTGCAAGCCAGGATCAGCCCGGCGACGGTGATCTCCACGTGCAGGCCCGCGATGCCGAGGCCCGCGCCGACGAGTCCGCCGACGAAGAACAGCCAACCCATGATCCGCGCGACGACAGCCAGCGTGGTGTCGCCTGGCGTGGCCGAATCGGGGTTCGCCGCCGCGGTTTCCAGCCGGGGTGTCGAGAGTGCTCCCATGAGATTCTCCTCGATGACGCCGATCAGATAACTTGCGTCGCGCAAACCTTGCGCGTCAGGGGTTTCGTTCCGGGCGTCTCATGCGTAACTTTGCTCACACACGCTACGACTCGGTGACGGTGAACGCGCGCGACACGTCCCTACGACACGCTGATTTGATCAATCCGATATCTGGACTATCAATGTTTAAAATGCGCCGTTTTGCCCGACCTGCACTACTGTGAGGCGATCTCGAAGCCGACGAGGAGTAACAGGCGATGGATAACAGCAGGGCCAAGTTCGTAGGTCCGGCGGTCGCAGTTGGCGCGGTGTCGCTCGGACTGATCATCATCGGTGCGTGCGGCGTCGGACAGCAGGACGTGTACGTGCCCGCGCCGCCGTTGAGCGCGGACCTGGCCGCCGCCCCCGCGCGGGTGGCCGACGAACCGACGTCGACGACGGTGCAGATCCAGATCCCGCCGTCGCCCACCTGGCGGGTCGCGCCGTACATGTCGCCGCGCAAACCGTTCAGCCTCAGCTCCACCGAGACCTCACCGTCGGTGACGCCCGAGGGCGAACCGGCCCCCGAATCCCCACCGTCGCAGGCCCCGCCGTCGGAGGCCACGACGCAGTCCCAGCCGCCCGAGCCCACCACGCGCCCGCCGGTCACCACCGAGGACGAGCCGACGACCACCCGACCCCGGCTCACCACCCGGCCGTACCCGACCCGCACCGTCCCCCCGCCGATCGTGGGCGAGGACGACGCGTTGGAGCCCACACACTCCTACGACCACGCGCCCCCGGCCGAGCCGACCACCACCGAGCAGACGCCGACGATCATCGAGAACCCGCGCACCTACGAGGAATGACACAACGATGGTGCGCACCCGTCAGGGCACGCACCATCGTCGGACGACCTACAACTCGACCAGGTCGTAACTGCCGATCCGATCGGCCAACTCGCGCCGATGTTCCAGCGCCCCGCCCAGTGTCTGCCCGATCGCGGTCAGCCGCGCGACGTAGTGGCTCACCGGATACTCCGCGGTGACACCGATGCCACCGTGCATCTGAATAGCTTCCTGCCCGATGTGCTCGGCGGACTTACCCACCTGCAACCGCGCCCGCGACGCCACCACCGGGTCGTTGCCGCCGTCGGCCAGCGCCGCGGTGGCGTACAGGCTCATGCTGCGGGCCAGTTCCAGCGAGACGTAGCAGTCCGCCGCCCGCTGAGTGAGCACCTGGAACTTCGACAGCGTGACCCCGAACTGCTTGCGGGTCTTGAGGTATTCGGTGGTCAACGCCAACGCGACCTCCATCGCGCCCACCGATTCCGCACACAGCGCGGCCTGCGCGTACCCCAGCGTCTGCGCGATGTGTTCCGCGGCGTCGGTGGGGTCGCCGAGCAGTTCGCCGGTGGCGTTGTCGAGATCGAACTGCGCGCCGCGCAGCCCGTCGAAGGTGCGGTACGAACGTCGTTGCACGCCCTCCTGATTCGGGTCGACAAGGAACAGCCCCGTCCCGCCGCCGGGTAGCACCGCGCTCACGATCAGCTCGTCGGCGACATCGCCACGCAGCACCGGATTCTTCACCCCGGTCAGCGCGTACTTGTCACCCTGCGCCACCGCAGACGTGGTGATCTCCGTGGACGGCCACCGCATACCGGGCTCACGATGCGCGAAGGCGAGCAACGTGACGCCCTCCGCCAGCGCCGGCAACAACCGCGCCCGCTGGTCCGCGCTACCGGCCAGCCGCAACAGTTCCGCCGGGATCACCACCGCGTCCAGCACCGGCTCCTTGGCCAGCGCGCGACCCAACTCCTCCTGCACCAGCATCGCCTCGACCGGTCCCGCGCCGACGCCGCCGTCTTCCTCGGGGATCGTCAGCCCGAGCACGCCCAGGTCGGCGAGCTGTTTCCAGACCGTGCGGCTCCAGCCGGGGTCGGTGTCGCCGACCTTGGTCAGCGCCTCGCCGTCGTAGAACCGGTGCAGCAGTTCGCGCACGGTGTCACGCAGCATCGTCTGTTCGTCGGTCAGTGCGAGTTCCATGTCAGCGCCTCACAATCCGAGGATCGTGGAGGAAATGATCGAGCGTTGGACCTCGCTCGAGCCTCCGTAGATGGTCACCTTGCGGTAGTTCAGGTAGCCGGGCCCGGTGTGCTGGGCCCAACCCGGTGAGGCGATGTCGTCGGCATCCACCGGCAGCGCGTCGGCACCGGCGATGTCCAGCAGCAGTTCGGTGGCGGCCTGCTGCAACTCCGAACCCTTCAACTTCAACACCGACGACGCCGGATTCGGCTTGCCCTCAACAGAATTGGACACCACCCGCAGCTGGGTCAGTTCCAGCGCGAGCAGTTCGTTCTCCAACTCGGCCACTCGCGCCGCGAACACCGGATCGTCGAGCAGCGTGCCGTGCCCGGTCCTGGTCCCGCGCGCGTACTCCTTCGCCAGACCCAGCTTGACCTTGGTCTTACCGACGCCGGTGATCGACGTGCGCTCGTTGCCCAGCAGGTACTTGGCATAGGTCCAGCCCTGGTTCTCCTCGCCGACCAACTGATCCGCGGGCACCCGGACATTCTCGAAGAACACCTCGTTGACCTCGAAGCTGCCGTCGATCAGCTTGATCGGGCGCATCGTGACACCGGGCGACTTCACATCGAACAACAGGAAGGAGATGCCCGCCTGCTTCTTCGGCGCGTTCGGGTCGGTGCGCACCAGGCAGAAGATCCAGTCGGCGTACTGGCCCAGCGTGGTCCAGATCTTCTGACCGTTCACGATGTAGGAATCGCCGTCGCGCACCGCGGTGGTGCGCAGCGAGGCGAGGTCAGAACCTGCGTCGGGCTCGGAAAAGCCCTGGCACCACCAGATGTCGAGCGCGGCGGTGGGCGGCAGGAAGCGCTGCTTGAGTTCCTCGGAACCGAACTGCGCGATCACCGGGCCCACCATCGAGGCGTTGAACGTGAGCGGCTCCGGCACCGAGGCCAGCTGCATCTCGTCGAGCCAGATGTGCCGCTGCATCGGCGTCCAGTCCTTGCCGCCCCAAGCCACCGGCCAGTTGGGCACGCACAGCCCGTTGTCGTTGAGGATCTTGTTCGCGGTCACGAAGTCCTCACGGGACAGGTCGTGACCGTGTTTGACCCGGTCACGGATCTGCGCGGGGATCTGCGTGGTGTAGAAATGCCGGAGCTCGTCGCGGAAGGCGACCTCTTCAGGGGACAGGGCTAACTTCATACGGGTCTCCCAGTCTCTGGAAAGCAGTCGACCAAAACCTACCCCTGAGTAATCCCCGATGTCGACTACATCACACTCGACCGGGTTCGCTGTCTCGGCGACCCGCCGCCCGACCTGGTACGTTGCCAGACGAGCCGGGCTACCCGGTGACGAGCATCCACCGAGGAGTCACGGGTGAACGGCAGTTCCATCGCAGGTAAGGCAGCGGCGGTCACCGCGGCGAGCATCGGCGCGCTGGCACTGCTGGCCCCGACCGCGGTCGCGACCCCCATGGACGACGGCATCAGCCACCTCGTGCACCTGGCCGGCGAGGACGTCTCGGCCAAGGCCGGTGTCGGCGCGGTCACCGGCTTCACCACCATGGTCGGCGCCGACGCCCTGCGCGACATCTCCGCACAGTTCACCCCTTTCGCTTACGCGGCACCGACTTTCGGCTGCGGCAGCAACGGCCCGATCACCACGATCATCGCCGCCGCGACCGTCGAAGGTCCCGGCCCGACCACCCCGACCAGCTTGACGCCGGGCGACCTCCGCTTCAGCGCGAGCCCGCGACACAGCGGCAGTCCGCTGGCCTCGGGGCTGAGCGTGGCCTGGGTCAACGTGAACAACGGCCAGAGCGGCATCGTCGCGCTCGACGACCAGACCGAGTTCAACCTGCCGTCGCTGTCGAAGACGGTGCGCAGCGGCGCGGGCACGGTGGTGGCCTCCATGTGGGGGACCATCGACTATCCGAGTGCGCGCTGCGTGATGACGCCGACGGTGGGCACGTTCGTGGTTCCCGACCTGCCGGTCGCGCCTCCCGAAACTCCCGCGGCCGCACCGGCTCCCGAGTCGCAGGGTGTGAATCCCGGTTCCAGTGATTCCGGCTCGGGCACACCGACGACGAAGGCCCCCGAGGCCGCAGCTCCTGTTCCGGCCGCAGTCGGCGGCTGATCCACCGCAACGAACCGTCCGGTTGGGCCGTGCAATAGCCCGGTAAGACCGGACGACTGGCGTAATCGCCCAAAACGTCGATCAAAAATCAGTTTTCTGATTATTTCTCGTCGTTTTGTACGATTACGCCGGTCTCATCGCCGCGCTGAGCTTTCCCCGAGGGTCGAAATCAGCCGATCGGGCGGATGCGCAGGACCGTGCCCTCTTCCGAGCCCGCGAGCAGGGCCGACGGGTCGGCGGGATCGGCGACCACCGCGGTCAGTGACTGAGTGGACACGACGGTGCAGGCGGCGCCCGTGGTCGGGTTGACGCGGACGAGGTGTCCGGCCAGCGTGGTCACGTAGAGCGCGCCGCCACGGATGACCAGGTCGTCGACGAAATCGGGCAGGGAACCGAACGAGGTCAGATCGGTGACGGTGGTGGCATCGGCGGGGTCGGTGCGCGACAGGCGCAGCACGCGGCCCACCGGACCGTTCTCGCCGGCGAAGTTCGCGGTGACGAACACCGAATCACCGGACACCGCAACACCGTTAGCGCCTTCGACGCGGACCTTCGCCCACCAGTCCATGTCCTCGCTGCCGTCGCGGCGCAGCCGGTGCACGCCGTTGCCGGTGGTCACGTACAGGTTGCCGTCGGCGTCGAACGCCGCGCCGTTCGGGTGCGGGAATCCGGACGCGAACACGGCGGGGGTCGGGTTCGCGGCCGCGGGGTCGAAGCGGACGATGCCGCCGGAACCGGCCAGCCACGAGTTGCCCGTGACCACGTAGAGCAGGCCATCGGGTCCCAGCCGGACCGCGCCGGGCGAGGGCACGGCGACGGTGGCGGTCAGTCGACCGTCGCGGTCGTAGCGTTGCACCTCGCCGCGCATGAGCCGCGAAACCCACAGGGCGCCTTGCGCATCCACGCCGAAGTTCTCCGACCAGTCCAGCAGCGGCACACTCGACCGGATCGCCACCTCCTGGCGCGCCTGCCCGCACGACGACAGCGGCGCCGCCCCGGCGACAGCGCCGGTACCGAACGAGGCGCTGGTCACCACAGCCGCACCGACCACTACCCGAACGACGCCACGGCGAAACGACAACATCTGCAATCCTCGACTCTGTTCGACCCGGTTCGACGCGCGAAGTCTAACGGCTGGGGGGCTCCCGTGGGCAGCACACACCGCCCGCGGTTTTGATCACCGTGTAACACCTACTGACGCTGTCGCACACGACAATTGAGCGAACTGTCCGCAAACTCGATCGGTAATCGCCGGGCGCGGGGTGGACATGGATGCGAGGCGGATCGCTGGCGCCCGCAGCGCGCGGCGAACCGTGGATCGGTGGGCCGTAGGCGACGAGCCGTGCACGGCAATCGGTGGGCGGCGGGCCGTAGGCGACGTCGGGGCGGCGAGCAGCGGGCGGCCATAATCGGGGCGTGCCTTATTTCGACAGCGAGCGTGGACGATTGCACTGTCGGCGGTGGGCCGTCGAGGAACCGGCGGCGCGGCTGGCGCTGTTGCCGGGGACCGGTCAGCACAGCGGGCACTATCACCGTTTCGCCGCGGCGTTGCGGTCCGCGCGGATCGAGCTGTGGGCCTTGGACACCGCCGGGCAGGGGCTGAGTGAGGGCGACCCCGACGCGCCGGGGACCCTTGACGAGCTGACCGCCGACGCCGGAAGATTTCTCGACATCGTCGGCAGGGATCACACCGACGCACCGGTGTTGATGGGGCACTCCCTCGGCGCGGTGACCGCCCTGCACCTCGCGGCCGAAAAGACCTGCGACCTGCCCGGACTCGTGCTCTGCGGCACCCCGCGCCGAGTCGCGCACACCGTCGCGAACCCGCATCTGCGAACGCTGGCGGTACACGGTGTGGACGATCGGCGCGCACCCATCGATGTAATCCGGCTATGGACAGCGCGCCACCGATCGGTAGATTTGCGCGAGTACGCCGACGCCGGACACGACCTGTTGCACGAACCTGTGCGGGACCGGGTGGCGTCCGACATCGCGGAATGGGTACTCACCGCGGTGTGATGAACGACGAAGGGGGAACCGGTGCAACCGAACCGCATGGGGCTGCCGAACACGGCGGCGCTGCGTCAGTCCGCCGACGAGGGTGGGCTGTGGATCGACGGGCTGTTGGTCGCCGACGGCGCGCCCGAACGGTGCGCACTGCGGTACGAACGGCTGGCTGACGAAGTGGACGCCCAGGTGGCCACGCTCAGCCAGACCGCGGTGATCCCCGGGTTCGGCGGCCTCGAATCAGGCGGGGCCCTGCGCACCGGCTTCGAAACCAAGGCGATCGACGCACTGGACCAGTTGCGGGCCTACGCGGGCGCCGCACGCGACCTGGCCGCGGTGTTCCGTGCCGCCGGTGCCGGCTACCGCGAGGCCGATCAGGAACTGGCAGGCGCCGTCGGCGCGATCGAGGTTCCCGGTGATGGCGATGCGTAGTCTTTCCGGCCGCACCGACGCCGACTACGCGCCCGTCGTCGAAGTCTTCGACAACCTCTCACACGCTGAAATCCACCAGGCTGTAAGGCAACTCGACCCCGCCGCCCTGTCGACTGCGGCGCAGACCTTCCTCACCACCGCGACCAGCCTCGGCGACGGCGTCGACATCGCGCACGGTGAGATCCGCGCCGCGATCGCCGACGGGTGGCGCGGGGCCGCGGCACAGCAGGCCGCCGATGCCGTGGGCGAGTTAGAACAGGCGGGGCGGCGCATCGCCGATGTGTTGACCGCGGTCGGCGTGCGGTTGCACCGGGCCGGTGATGCGGCGGAGTCCATTCGCGCCGCTGTTGCCGAACCTGTTGCCGCACAACCCGATCCGTCCGCGGCGCTGCTGGACTCCGAGCAGGCTGCTGCCAACGCGACCATCGCTCGAGAAGCGGAGAACGCTCGTCTGGACGCGGTGCAGGCGATGGAAATGATCTACGCCGGGGCGTTCCTTCCCACGGGTTCGGGGGTACCTGCCTTCACCGGAATCGACACGGGGACAGGCACTGTCGTCGCCGGTGCTCCCACTCCGAGCGCCGGGACAGGAACTCAGTCGGCCACCGTTCTCACACCCGCGACACCGTCCGCGACTGTCGCCAGCGCGACTGTCGCCGGCCCGGTCGTCGCCAGCCCGGCCGTCGCCGGTGCGACCGCGGCCGCCGGGTTCACCAGCACTGCCGCGCCGACAACTCCTGGCAGTCAACCGGCAGGCGGAAACGCGACCGCTCCGGCGCTGTCGCCGAGCGCATCGACCGGAACACCAGCCGCAGCACCGAACACGAGCCCACCGGCGAACTCCACCATCGCGCCGAGTAACCCCCACAGCCCAGCGGCGCCCATCCCGCCGACCTCCGGCGCGGCGTCTCCAGGGAATCGAACCCGCCCGGCAACCGCCTCGAATGCCCCCGCCGGTACACCCACATCCGACGACGCGACGGCATTCCCCAACGTCGCGTCGAATAGCCCTACGGCTACCACCGATGCTGGAACCGCGGGGAACACAACTGCGGCCACACTCGGCGCCCACGGCACAACCCCGACGACCGCTGCCGCAGATGCCGATGCGGCTGATACCGGTGAGACGGTCGGCGCCGCGGCGGGCGAGGTCGCGGGTGCGGGAAGTCACGGGCAGCAGGAGCGCGATCCCGCGATGTCCGGTGGGGAGGCCGCGGCCGGGATGGGGGCGGGCGCGGTCGGCGGGATGATGGGCGGGGCGATGGCTGCCGCCGAGCAGACCCGGCCGTCGAGCGGGCCACGGCCTGCTCCGGTGGTGGAGGATCCCGAGGACGAGGACGACGAGTACCTGCGTCTGCTCGAGGAGGAGCCGACGTTCCTCGAGCCCGCCGACGAGGTGAACGCGCTGATCGGGAAGATGGAGCCGACCAGCCCCGCCGTGCTCGGTGAGTGGACCGAGCAGGAGTGAACTGGCATTTCACCCCCGACCAGTTCGCACTGGCCTGGGCACGCACCGACGGCGACCGGATCCCCTACCCGCTGGCCGTACGCGCGTCCGCCCGCGACAGCGTCGAGCGCGCAGCCCAACAGCCCGCCCTGGACGCCTGGTGCGCCCACACCCTGGACGCCGACCTTGCCGCCGCCCTGCGCGTACTGGCCAAACCCGAGATCCGCCTCGAAGTGTGCGGCCACGCCCCCGAACCAGTACGAATCCTCGGCGCGGTCACCGGCGACGTAGCCGTGCTCGCAGTACAACAACCCGGCACCACACCCGACCGCGGTGCACAGCTCCACGTCCAAGTAGGTAGCACGAAACGCCTAGCTGCCCAAGTCTTCTCCAAACTCCCCCCACAACCCCCAGGCCGACTCCCCCGCATCACCGCCCCCGCCACCCGAGTCAACGAAGACAGCCGCGACCTGGTAACCGCCCCCATCGCAGGCCCCTCCGACGCCGCCCGCATCCGCAAACTCCTCCAACGCCCCCGCGATGGCATAGGGCAAATCCTGGTAGCCGCAGGCACCGACCCCACTCCCGCAGGCGTCCTGTCCTGGATAGACCTATCCGGCGACGGCCGCTACCTGGTCCACGCCGCCCGCCACATAGACATCACCCCCGCCACCCCCGAAGCCGCCGTCGAATGGCTACGCCGCCTACTCCGCAGCGCCTGATACCTGCCCCGCGCAGGTACCCCAAACCGCCACCGCCTCCATACCGAGCCTTGGCCCAGCAACCGTGACACGTCACCACCCGCGTGCACGGCCACGGCCGACGTCGCCCCCCAACTTTTCGGTCCGGGTAGTCACCAGGAAGTCCCTACCCACAGAGGCCCCACCTTCTCGGTCCGGTTAACCACCAACAGTCCCCACCCCAAGCGACAGCGCCTTTTCGGTCCGGGAAATCACCAGGCAGTCTCTACCCAAAGGGGCCCGCCCCGATCTGGACTGACCGGAGGGTGCGACGAAGGAGTACCCGCAGGGAGGGAAGATCAGGGCCCCCGGGGCCCGCTCGAGCGCGCCAGCGCTCCAAAAACACAGCGCCTTTTCGGTCCGGGAAATCACCAGGCAGTCCCTACCAAAGGGGCCCGCCCCGATCTGGACTGACCGGAGGGTGCGACGAAGGAGTACCCGGAGGGAGGGAAGATCGGGGCCCTCGGGGCCCCGCTCGAGCGCGCCAGCGCTCCAAAAACACAGCCTCAAGCTATCCCGGACGGGCAAACCCCTACCCCAACCGAAGAAACCCCGCCAAATCCCCCAACTCCTCCACCGTCTCCGGCAAATACTCCGTCAACAAAGGCGACCGAATAACAATCACCTTCCACATAGCCCGACACAAAGTCGCATGAATAACAGTCCGAGACAACAAAGGCCGCATCCCGAACGGCGCATCCGCAGGCGTAGAAGTAGTCATAGACAACAGCACAACAGCAGCCTCACGCCCCCGAAACCGATCCGGCGTCCCCACCAGAACATCTTCAATCTTGGCCCGAGCCAACAAAGTCCGAATCCGCGCCACCTGAGCCGCATACGGCGCAACAACGAACACATCATGCGGATGCAACTTGTGCGTCCGCCCATCGGATGTCCAGGTCTCCCCCAGCAAAGCCCGAACCCGACGCACCACTTCCCGAGCCTCCGCATCGGATTCGGTCGCACTCCCCCGATGCTCGACCAGCACCGTACTCACCCCCGGCGCGATCCCCGCCAAATCCCTTTGCAGCGTGATCGTTTCATCCGCCCGCAACCGCCCGTCGTAACAACTGCCCGACACCGGCGCACAAATAGCCGGGTGCATTCGCCACGTGCGATCGAGAAAGTACCCACGCTCGGCAGGCAAAGTAGCCGCACCTTCACACAACCACTCCAATGCCGAAACCTGCACCGGCTGCGGATGTTTCGCCTGCGACCGAGCAGGCACCGGATCCCCGATCAGCAACACATTGCGAGCACTCACCGCGACGGCAATGGTGTCAGCCAGCGAACACTCCCCCGCATCAGCGATCACCAGTAGATCAAGAGCACCGGGCGCAATCAACCGATCATCGACGAAATCCGCTGTCGTACCGCCGATTACACACCCGTTGACAGCATTGTCGAGAAACCGCGGATACCGACTGGCATCGATAGCCGACCATTCCGGCCCCACCGACGCAACATCCTTCTTCGCGACAAGCTCGGGCAGCAGGCCGGCTTCCACGACCGCGTCGAAGATCCGCTCGATCACCGCGTGCGACTGCGCCACCACCCCGATCCGCCACTTGTGCCGAGTGACCAACCGTTCGAGCGCACGCCCGGTGATCCCGGTCTTGCCCGTCCCGGGCGGCCCGTGCACAGCCAGGTAGGAGGCATCCAGCGCCCCGACCGCGTGCGCGAGCACGGCGGCGAGGTCTTCGTGCGGCGCGGGCAGCGCCATCCCGTCGCGCAGCCGTGGCGCACGGCGCAGCAGCAGGTCGTAGACGGCGTTCTCCGGCACCGACGGCAGACTCACCAGCAGATCCTGGGCGGACAGTTCCAGCGCCGCCTCGATCTGCGCCTCACCCTCGGGCGGCCCGGGGGCGATGGCGGCGGGCAGGTCGTCGTAGGGCGGGCAGCCCGCGGGCAGCAGTTCTTCGAGCCGGACGGTGTCGTCGAAGTTCGGGTCGACGGCGCACCCGAGCACGGTCGCGGTAGCGGTGGCCCGGCGGCCGAGGGTTTGGGTCATGCCCGCCGCGGCGGCACCGTCGTAGATGGTGACCATCTGTGTGCCGGGGGTCAGCGTTGCGCCTGTGCCGAGTCGACCGGTGAGGGTGATGTAGCGGCGCATGGTCGGAAGTTGCGGCGTGCGATGCCATTTGGTGTCGACGGTGCCCCACTCGCCCACGAGCACGCCGGGTGCGTCGGCCCATTCGCCGACGGGAAGTCCGAGTCGGTCGATGTGTGCCCACCAGCGGGGCTGACGTTCGCGCCGGTGATAACCCAGCACCGCCGCCATCAACGAGGCGGCGCGCGCCGAATCCCCTTGCGCGTCAACAGCGAACTCGCTCAGCGCGGCTTCCAGCGGACCCGGGTGCAGCGAGGGCGGCACATCGGATTCGGCGACGGCGAACCTGTTGCCGGGCACAGCGATCCCCGCGTCGGCCGCGCGAGCGAGCAACCAGTCGCGAATTCCGAGAACGGTGGCCGCACGCCCTGGCGTTCGCGGCAGCAGCGCCGCCAATGCTGTTGCGTCATAGGACTGTTCGCCGATCAGCAGCGCGGTGCGCACGATCGGCGCGAGGTCGACCAACGCCCCGTCTGCCAGCAACTCGTCCAACAGATCAGCCCCGGCCCCGAGCTGCCCAGCCCAATCCAACAGCGCGGTCCGAACCCCCGAACCGTAGTGGTACACACGCACATTCGGATCCGCCGCCCGATGTTCAGCGATGATCTCGAGCAGTTCCTCGAGCACACCCCCACCGTGCGCCGCCCCCGCACGCTCGACAGTCGCACCAGCACCGGAGGAGCGCAGACCGCTTGCCGACCAGTCGGGATCGACAACGATACGTTCGAACGCGACGGTGTCCAGGTCCGACAGATCGGCACCCGGGGTACCGCCCGCGTTCCGCTCGAACGCGACACTGTTCGCATCCGACGAATTGCCGCCCGGGAAGCCGGCCACGTTCCGACCCAACGCGATATTGTCCGTGTCCGACGGATCGGCGCCCAGATAACCGCCCGCGTTTCGCTCGAACCTGTTGTCGCCCGCGTCTGCGGGTTCGTCGCACGGGTACCCCGCCGCGTTCGCGGGTTCCACACCGCCCGGCCCGAAGACCACGGCATTCGTGTCCATGGGGGCGGCGGGGCGATCGCCGAGGCGCGGCGACTGTTCGATGCCTGCCACGACCGGGCGGAACACGATCGTGGTGGCGTCGGCGAGTTCCAGGCCGGTGACGGTGCCGTGCCGGTCGACGTCGATGAGCAGCGCGAGGTCGCCGGGGCGCGGTGCGGGCAGCGCACCAAGGACGTTGGGGTCGCGCAGGGTGAAGGCGGGGTGGCCGGTGCGTTCGCGGACCAACTGCAGGTCTGCCTGTGTGCGCAGGGCTGTGAGGGTGCGGGGGGCCAGGCCGGGGATGGGGGTGTTCGTGGTGGCGAGGCGGTCGATGGTGAGTACGCCTGCCTCGCGCAGCCGGGCGCGTTGGGTGGGTCGAATTCCCGCTACCAGCAACAGGTCTCGCGCAGTGGATGCGGCCGCACGACAACTGGGGCAGCGCCCGCACGCCAGGTACCGCGGATCACCCCACTGGACCGGGAGCAGTTCCGCGAGCTTGTCCTCGATGATCAGCTCGACGCGGGCCCGTCGCGCCGAATACACCGGCGCCAGTTCGACACTGCGCTCCCGCCGCACACCGTCATCGGTCCACAGGTACGCACAGGGATCGACCTCGACCCCCGCATCAGCCAGCGCCTGCGCACACGCCGCCAATTCCAGTCGAGCGCACAGCAATTCACGAGCCGAATCAACCTTGACCGCCTGCACCGAGGCGGCGATCCGTTCGAACGGCGTACGCCCAGCAGCCAATTCGCGCCGAAGCACCCGACTATCGGCAGCGGTCACCGCCTCGGACCCGACGAAACGACTGAACTCCGCGTCCGCCGACGACCCCGCACCATCGAGCGCCCCCAGCGGCACACTTCTCAGAGCCCCCCGCGCCACACCGCCCAGAGAATCCTGCGGCACACCGATCGAAGACCCCAGAGCCCCACCACCAGGTGACCCCTGCGGCACACCATTCAACCCTGCCGAATCCCCCTCGACAGAAGGCCATCCCGAACCCGCGACACGACCACCCCCCGCAGCCACACCAACCGCACCCGCCCCCACAGCACTGTGCACCACATAACGCAGCGCCCCACCATCACCGGAAGCACGAACCAAAAGATCTGCACCACAAGCAAATCCACCATCAAAAAACACCGCACCGAAAACAGCATCAGCCCCCGACTGCACCGCCTCCGCCGTCCGCTCCGCGGCAAAAGTCAACGCAGCGATCCGAGCCCCCGCATCCCCGCCGACCACCTCGGTCGACGGGATCCGAACCAGCCGCTGCCCAAAAGCAGCGACCAGTTCCGGCGAAGGCTGCGCCGTACGAACCAAAGCGGCAGTCGTGTCAGGAACCCCGGGCAGGTTGCCGAGAGCGGCGTCGATGCCGCGCAGCACCGCGAACTCACAGTTCGCCGCGCGCGCGAGATCGCCGACGGCACCGACAACCCGATCACCGGACACGAACAAGCGCGGTCCTCCTGTGTTCACGCACACCCGACGCCCAACACCTTAACCAGCGTCGCGAGCGGCCAGGACAATACCCGCGCGTGCATGACCTCTACGTGCGCGGCTTGCGCCGTTCGGTGCGCGGACGCGCCTCCCGGTCGCGGCGCGGACCACGCGCGTTCAGCCGCTGCGACGGTGCACCCTGATCGGGGGTGAGCTGGATCAGCACACCGCTGATCCTGGTGCGGCGCAACGCTTCCAGCGTTTCGTTGGGCAGGTTGGCGGGCAGTTCGACCAGGCTGTAGTCGGGCCGGATGCTGATGTGCCCGAAGTCGCTGCGACGCAGGCCACCCTCGTTGGCGATGGCACCCACGATCGCACCCGGCACCACGCGGTGCCGCTTGCCGACGCTGATCCGGTAGGTGGCGAGTTCTTCGCCGTTCTCCCGGTTGAACGACGGCGGACGCGGGCCGCGATCTTCGTCGTCGAAGCGGCGCGGGGCACGCTCACGGTCGCGATCGTGGTCACGTTCGCGACGCGGGGCGGGCTCGGGCTCGGGCGACATGAAGAAGTTGTCGCCGTCGTAGCCGCCCACGGCCAGGGCCGCGGCGATATCGGCCAGCGGGGTGTTGTGCTCGGCTTCGTAGTCTTCGATCAGCTTGCGGAACAGCGCCACATTGTCCGAGGCGAGGTTCTCGGTGATCGAGTCACCGAACTTCGACGCGCGCGTGGCGTTGACATCGTCGACGCTGGGCAGCTGCATCTCGGTGAGCGCGCTCTTGGTGGCCCGCTCGATCGACTTGAGCAGATGACGTTCACGCGGGGCGACGAACAGCAGCGCCTCGCCCGAACGGCCCGCGCGACCGGTGCGGCCGATGCGGTGCACGTACGACTCGGTGTCGTGCGGGATGTCGTAGTTGACCACGTGCGAGATGCGGTCCACGTCCAGACCACGCGCGGCCACATCGGTGGCGACCAGGATGTCGATACCGCCGGACTTGAGCTGTCCGATGGTGCGCTCACGCTGGTTCTGCGCGATGTCACCGTTGATCGCGGCGGCGGAGAAACCACGCGCGCGCAGCTTCTCGGCCAGCTCTTCGGTGGCCTGCTTGGTGCGCACGAAGATGATCATCGCTTCGAACGGCTCGACCTCGAGCACGCGCGTGAGGGCATCGAGCTTGCGCTGATGCGACACCTGCACGTAGCGCTGGGTGATGTTCGAGCTGGTCTGAGTCGTGGACTTGACCGTGATCTCGACCGGATCGTTGAGGTACTGCTTGGAGATCTTGCGGATCGCGCCCGGCATGGTGGCCGAGAACAGGGCGACCTGCTTGTCCTTGGGGGTGTCGCGCAGGATGCGTTCGACGTCTTCCTGGAAGCCCATCTTGAGCATCTCGTCGGCCTCGTCGAGCACCAGGTAGCGCAGCTCGGAAAGATCGAGCGTGCCCTTCTCCAGGTGGTCGATGACGCGACCGGGGGTACCGACCACCACGTGTGCGCCGCGACGCAGACCCGACAGCTGCACGCCGTAGCTCTGCCCGCCGTAGATCGGCAGCACGTGCAGACCCGGGATGTGCGAGGAGTACTTGCCGAACGCCTCGGCGACCTGGATCGCGAGTTCGCGAGTCGGCGCCAGCACCAGCGCGCTGGGCTTCTTCTGCGCGGTGTCCAGATTCATCAGAATCGGGATCGCGAATGCGGCGGTTTTGCCGGTGCCCGTCTGGGCGAGGCCGACCACGTCAGCGCCGGAGAGCAGTGGGGGAATCGTCGCCGCCTGAATCGGGGACGGCGACTCGTAGCCCACATCGGCGATGGCCGCGAGTACGCGGTCATCGATCCCGAGATCGGCGAAGGTCGGGCCGGTGTCGTGCCTGTCGTCGTCGGCAGGAACGCTGTCGACCTCATTTGTGTTCATTGACCACGAGTTTACTGCCTGGAGGTAGCTGACCCAACCACCAGGTGAATACGGTGAGACCTATGCAACTGTCCAACGGGTCAGCACATCAGCCACAATCGCCGGTCGCGGTGCGGATTGCGGTGATCCAATTCGCCCCCGAAACAGACCCCGACACGAACCTTTCGACCCTGCGCGAACACGTTCGGACGGCGGCCGCAGCGGGCGCGCGCGTGGTGGTCGCGCCCGAATACTCGATGTTTGCCGTGACCCGTTTGGACGCGCGTGTCGTGGCGATCGCGCAGCCGCTGGACGGTCCGTTCACCACCGGACTCGCCGCGCTCGCAGCGGAATTCGGGGTGTTCCTGGTGGCCGGTGTGGTGGAGTTGCCCACGCCGGGCGCGACGCGGATCAGCAATACGTTGGTCGCGCACTCCCCCGATGGCGCGCGCGTGGCGGTGTATCGAAAGGTGCATCTGTACGACGCGTTCGGACATCTGGAATCGGATGTGGTGGCGGCCGGACCACTCGTCGCGCCTGCCACATTCGCTGTCGACGGTGTGGTATTCGGCCTGCAGACGTGTTTCGATCTGCGATTTCCGGAGGGGTGTCGGCGTGTCGCGGCGGCGGGCGCGCACGTGCTGGTGCTGCCCGCGCAGTGGATTCCGGGGCCGGGAAAAGTCGACCAGTGGACCACGCTGCTGCGGGCGCGCGCGATCGAGAACACGATGTATGTGGCCGCGGCCGATCAGTGCGCGCCGCACGGTGCGGGTTCGTCGATGATCGTGGATCCCACGGGCGCGGTGCTGGCCGAACTCGGCGACGAACCCGGAGTGCTCACCGAGACAGTCGATCCCGCGCATCTGGCCAGCGTGCGGACCAAAAATCCCAGCTTGTCGCTGCGCCGTTTCAGCATTTCCGAGACGTCCGTATCGGAGTAGCGTTCGAGGAGATGGTCTACCCGGATCGAGCAGGGGCGGGCCGTGTCCTTGGCGCGGCCCTCGAACACTTGCGCGCCACCCGGCCGCTGGTGCTCGGGTTGCCGCGCGGGGGTGTGCCGGTGGCGGCGGCGGTGAGCGCGGTGATCGGCGGCGAGCTCGATGTGCTGCTGGTGCGCAAAGTGGGGTTGCCGTGGCAGCCCGAATTGGCGATGGGAGCGTTGGGCGAAGGCGGGATTTCGGTATTGAATCGTGATGTTGTCGAGCGCAGCGGGGTGACGCGGGAGGCGTTCGACGAAGTGGAGGCGGCCGAGCTCGCTGAGCTGGCTCGCCGGCAGGCGGTGTTGCGTGTGGGCGAACCGATTCCGCTGGTCGGGCGCACGGTGGTGATCGTCGACGACGGGATGGCGACCGGGGCGACGGTGGTGGCCGCGTGTCGGGTGGCGCGGGCGCAACGGCCGGCTCGGCTGGTGGTGGCGATGCCGGTGTCCTCGCCCGAGGCGGCGCGTCGGGTCGAGGGTGAGTGCGATGAGCTGGTGTGTCTGTGGGAGCCTGCCGATCTGGGCGGAGTCGGCATGGCCTACAACGACTTTCACCAACTCGAGGACGAGGAAGTCATCGCGCTGCTGCGCTGATCACCGAGCCTTGCCCGCCACGCATGTCATCGACACCGCGCTTCGCTCAGCCGAAGCACTGCCCCTCGCCGCGATAGGTCGGAACCGTTGTGCGCGAACCGGATTCATCGACCAGATGGATTTCCGCGAAGCGTTCGCACAGCTCGCCCGCCTTGGCGTGACGGAACCAGACCCGGTCGCCGATCTCCAGTTCCGCGCCACCGGCCAGGGGCGTTTGCACCTCGCCCGCACCTTCGGAGCCCAGCAACTTCAAGCCTTCGGGCCAGACCGGAACGGGAACACGGCTGGGTCCGGCGGGACCGGAAGCGATGTAGCCGCCCGCGAACACCGTCGCGATGGTCGGCGACGGTTTGCGCAGGACCGGGGTCGCGAAAAACAGCGCGGGGCGCGGAGTGAACGAGCGGTAATGGTCGAACAGGGTCGGCACGTAGAGGCCGGAACCGGCGGTCACCTCGGTGACATCGGGGTCGCTGATCGAGACCTCGATCGAACCGGTGCCACCGCTGTTGACGATCTCCAACGGCCCGGTCACCGAGCGGACCGCATCCAGCACGCGAGTACGCCTGCGCCCGATCTCCATCGCGGACAAGCGTTTTACCACTCGCACCGCCGGATTACTGTCGGGCAGACCGGCGATCTGCGCCTCATAAGTCATCACACCGACTACATCGAATCCGCGACGCAACGCCTCCGCGGCCAGCTCCGAAGCCTGCTCGGGTGTGCGAATCGGCGAACGCCGCGCGCCCAGATGCAGCGGGCCCACGCGCAGCGCGGCGTCCACATCGAGGCACACGCGCGGATGGACGGTGTCGGTGCCCAGCGCGTCGCGGGTGAGTTCGAGTTGGGCGACATCGTCGATCATCAGCGTGATCGCGCTCAGCAGCGCGGGGGCGGCGGCGAGTTCGGCCAGCGCCGCCCGGTCGAGCACCGGGTAGCCCAGCAGCACGTCGCGCGCGCCGAGGCGCACCAGCCAGATCGCCTCGCGCAACGAATACGCCATGATTCCGGCGAAGCCCTCTTTGGCGGTGAGGCCGTCGCCGAGCACGCGCTCGAGCACCGCGCGGCAGCGCACCGATTTGCTGGCCACCCGCACCGCGACGCCGTTCGCGCGGCGCACCAGGTCGGCGGCGTTGCGGTCGAGGGCGGTCAGGTCGACGGCGGCCAGCGGCGGGTCGAGTTCGGCGGTCGCCGCGTGCAGCTGGTGCAGCGAGGTCATCTGGGTCACTCGACTACTGAACCACCTATTTGGTCAGTCGTCCAGCACTTGCGGTCAGCTTTCGACAGCCTTCAACGTCAGACAGCCCACCAGGTCGTCGATGACCACGAGAATGGTCTCGTCGTTGCCGTCGGCGAGCCAGCGCAGCACCGAGCCGTGGAACACCGAGACCAGGTAACCCGCCACCGAGTCGACCGGCTCGAGCCACTGCGTGCCCGACAGGCGCGCGCACATGCCGAGGAAGTCCGTGGCCTCCTGGTCCATTTCGCGGAACATCGCGACCGCGGTCGGGTCGCCGATGGTCTCGCCGTTGGGCGTCCAGCGCTCACGTAAGGTCCGCAGCGCGGCCTCGTAACCGGCTATGCGGCGTTCCGGCGCGGCCTTGACCAGCGGCCAGTAGGTACTGAGGCCGGCATGGAGGAATATCCGCAGTGCCCGAACGCCCGTGGCATCCGAGCTGGCGGCGGCTTGTTCGACGGCATCACATACGGCAGGCCGTAGCGAAAATTCGGTAAGTTCACGGCTGGCGCTCAACGACGACTCCTCGGCAACAAAATTCGCTGCCCGCGGCGATGCGAGCTTGGTGGTCACCGAGCTCGATCTTAGAAGATTTTCAGGATTCACGAACTGGTTCAGCCATCCTTTTCAGACTGAAAGTTTGTTTTGTTCTCCGAATGTGACCTTTTGAAAAACCGACCGTCCGGCCTCAATTTGCCGCATTCCTGGATATCCGACACCCCCGCGCCGATATCCGCGCATCTGGTCAATTGTACAAGCGGGCTCCGGCGGCCTTCGAGGGGTGTGTGCGACGGCACAGTGACCCCCCTTGTAACGGACATCGCACAGCCGATGGCCGATCCGCGAACTCCGTGGCACCCGCGGCGGACTCGCCGATAACCTGATCGGGTGACTCTTTCGCCTCCTGCCGACCAGTTCGCTCTCAGCGGCACCTTCAATTTCCGCGATGTGGGCGGCCTGCGCACCGCCGACGGCACCACCGTTCGCCCCGGCGTGCTGCTGCGCTCGGCGCAACTGAGCGGCCTCGACGACCAGGGCCACGCCACGCTGCGGGAATGGGGAGTCACCGATGTGCACGATTTGCGAGGAATCGTCGAGATCGACCACATCGGCCACGACACCCTGCCCGACGACGTGCGCCTGCACATCACCCCGTTCGATTCGCGCATGGAGGAAGCACCGCCGCACGAGGCGCAGACGGTGTCGGCCTTCGAGCACATGATCGAGGTCTACCGGGCATTTCCGACGCTGCCCGAAGCGCACACCGCGATCGCCGAACTGGCCGGCTCGATCGTGCGCGGCGACGGCGCCGTTCTGGTCCACTGCGCGGCGGGCAAAGACCGCACCGGCTGGGCCGTGGCCACTGTCCTGCGCGCGATCGGCGTCACCGAAGAGGACGTGTACGCCGACTTCCTGGCCAGCAACGCCGCGGTGGAACCGCTGCGCATCCTGCTCGAACCGAAGATCGGCAATGGCGAAGCTCTGTCGGACGACCTGCTCGGTGTCCGCGAGGAGTACTTGCGCACCGCCGACGCCACAGTCGCCGAGAAGTACGGCGATATCGAGAACTACTTCGCCACCGTGGGCCTCACCGGCGACCTGCGTGACGCGCTGCGGTCGCGGCTGACCTGACAGTCACCGGTTCGCAGTCCGCTCACCCGGCGTCACTGCGAACCAGGCCGTTCGCGTCGATGCTGACGAAATCGCCGGTGTGGAACCAGCTTCCGCTGAATCGTGCGGTGCAGGCGTCGGGGTCGTTCCAGTAGCGGCGGCTGACATTGGGTCCGCGACACAGCAATTCGCCGCGACCGGCGGGTGCCTGTGGGCCCGACAGCGCCAATTCTGTTCCGCCGAAGGCGAATCCGAGGGCCGACTCGCTGTCGGGGAGTTCGGTGTCATCGACCATCAGGCCGATTCCGCTGGTCTCGGTGGCGCCCCAGACCGACCACTGTCTGGCGGCGGGGAACAGCGCGCACAGGGCGTTGGCCAACGCTTCGGGCGCTGCGGCGGCGGCGCGTTCGGAGCGGTGACAGGCCTTGCTGATCCGCCGCACGCCCGCACCGGTGCCACGGGCGTGTAGTTCGGGGACCAACCCGGCGAAGATCCGCGGGGTGGCCGAGATGGTGTCGATTCGTTCGCTGACCAGCACATCGGCAATCCGGCGAGCACCCGGCGCGAGCACGACCGTGCCGCCGACGGCGAAGGTGGGCAGCAGTTGGTCGACGCAGCCGCTGGCGTGGGCCAACGGCAGCAGCACCAGATTGCGCAGCCCGTCGGCGGGCAGGCCGAGCGCGCCGACCACCGACGACACCGCGGACAGCAGGTTCTCGTTGGTCAGCTCGACACCGGCGGGCATCGCCTGCCGGGCACCGGTGTAGCAGAGCAGGGCCGGGTCAGCCAGTGCCGCACCGTCATCGATGTAGGCGGTGCTGTCGGGTAACGCGCCATCGGGTCCGAGCACGAAATCAGCTCTGCTGTCGGCGATTACGCGTTGCGCGATCGCGGCGGGCAGCGCATCGGGAATCAGCACCGGCACCGCGCCCGACAGCAGCGCGCCCAGAAACGCCTGCACCCAGCGCGCACTGGTCGGCATGTGCACCGCGACGCGATCGCCGTACCCGATGCCGTGGTCCTGCAGTCCGCCCGCGATCCGGGAGGCGCTGTGCCACAGTTCGCGGTAGGTCAGGCGCGGGCCGCCGACTTCCACGATCGCTTCCCGGTTCGAGAACGAGTGCACGCGCAGGTCCAGGAGTTCGGTCAGGGCCGGGCTCAGATCGCCGTAGCGCAGCACGCCGTCGGTGCCCCGCCGCAGCTGGGAGGCCGTGGCGGGGAACTCGATGACAGTGGCGCCGGGTTCGTGCTCGCCATGACCCATCCGGACCTCCGTACGTCGATACAGCCGCAGTACGACTATATGACGTGGATCACACCACTGTCAGGCACTCGGCGTCGCTCATTCGCCGCGATAGGTCGCCTTGCCCGGGCCGACCTCGAGGAAGCTGCGGACCGCGCCGCGCAGGTCCGCGGTGCCGAACAGTTCGCCGGAGATTTCCGAGGTCACCGAATCCGCGTGTGCCACACCGCCGGAGCGCCATGCCTCGATGATCTGCTTGGTCGCGGCGTGGGCGCGGGTGGGCCCGTCGGCCAGGCGGGTGACCAGTGCGTGCGCGGCGGTGTCGAGGTCGTCGTGGATCGCGTTCACCACGCCCCATTCGGCCATTGTCGCCGCGCTGTAGAGGTCGCCGGTCATCACGAATTCGCGCGCCCGCCCCGACCCCGCCCGCTCGGCCAGTCGCTGCGGCCCGCCCATCGACGGCGTCAGCCCGACCACGGTCTCCACCAACCCGAACTTCGCCTTCGGCGCGGCCAGAATGATGTCGCACGCAAGCGACATCTCGAACGCGGCGGTCAGCGTGAGACCGTGCGCGGCGAACACCACCGGGCACGGCAGCGCTTCCAGGGGGTGGATGATCTGCTCGAACAGCTCACGCCACAGCTGCGCGCCCTGCTCGACGGTGAGCCCGTCGAAGATGTTCACATCGACACCACCCGACACGACCTTGCCCTCGGCCCTGATCAGCAGCGCGCGCGGCGGCTGCGCGCTCACCGCCGCGATATCGGCGATCAACGCATCGATGAGTTCGCGATCGAACAGGTTCAGCGGCGGGTGATCGATCGTGATCGTCGCAACCTCGGCACCGCCTTCGGTGAACTCGCGCGATAGTCGGGTGGGCTTGGTTTCGCTCATCGGGTCAGCGTAGAACCCGCGCGGAACCGTGGCCTGTCGGTGGTCGTTGGCATGATGAGCTGCGGGGCGCGGAAGTGCCCTACAGTTCGACTCGTTGGGGCGAAGAGGAGGCGAACCCGTGTTCAAGAACGCGATCGAAAAAGCCGTGGTCGATGTGCTCGACACCGGGTCCAAGCTGCAGGCACCCGCGGTGCGTCGCTATGTCGAGTACCTGCGTGAGCGTCATCCCGGGGAGACTCCGGCCCAGATCGTGACCCGGCTGGAGAAGCAGTACCTGCTCGCGGTCACCGGTAGCGGCGCGGCAGTGGGCGCCACCGCGGCGGTGCCCGGTATCGGCACCATCGCGGCGCTGGGGGCGGTCAGCGCGGAAACCGTGTTCTTCATGGAGGCTTCGGCCCTGTTCACGCTGGCTCAGGCCGCGGTGCACGGCATCGAGCCCGAGGACAAGGAAGCCCGGCGCGCGTTGGTGCTCGCGGTGGTGCTCGGCGACGCCGGTATGGCGATCGTGCAGAAGGGGCTGAGCAGCCAGTCGAAGAATTGGGCGGGTGCGCTGGCGGTCAATGTTCCCGGCCTCGGCGCGATCAACAGCAAACTGCTGCAACAGTTCATGAAGAGGTTCATCACCAAGCGCGTGGCGTTGATGGCGGGCAAGGTGCTGCCCGCCGGGATCGGTGCCGCCATCGGTGGCGCGGGCAACCGGGCACTGGGCAAGGTGACAATCGAGAACGCGCACAAGGCTTTCGGGCCCGCGCCCGCGATGTTCCCGACGCCGCTGCACAACGTGATCGACGCCGATCCGCTGCCCGCGATCGGCACGAGTAAGGCGAACAAGAAGTGAGCGACGCTGTGCTGGTGCGTGGCGTGGGCAAACAGTTCGCCCAGGTCAGCGCGGTCCATGACATCGATTTCGCGGTTCCGAAGGGTTCGGTGACCGCCCTGGTCGGGCCCGCGGGGGCGGGCAAGTCCACGGTGTTGCGGATGGTGGCCGGGCTGCAGCAGCCGACCACGGGCCGCATCGAAGTGCCCGCGCGCGGACCCGCCGCGATCGGGGCGATGTTGAGTCCGCGGGGGCTGCATCCCGCGCGCACGGTGCGCGATCAGCTGTGGTGTTACGCGCCGGTCGCGGGAGCGTCGCGCCGTCGAGTCGGTGCCGTGCTCGACGAGACCGGCCTGACCGCCGCCTCCGAAACTGTTGTCACCCAACTGAGTCCGGGTCAGCAGACGCGGTTGGCGCTGGCGATGGCCCTGCTGGCCGATCCCCCACTGCTCGTGCTCGACGATCTGTTCGCCGGCGCCAACGGCATCGAACGCGGCGCCCTGCACGACCTGCTGCGCCGCCACGCGAACCGCGGCGGCACGGTGCTGGTGAGTTCGGACGCGCTGGCCGATGTGGTGGCGGGCGCCGATCAACTCGTCGTGCTCAGCGAGGGCACGGTCGTGTGGCAGGGCACCCCGGCCAAACTGCGCCGCGGCCATCCCGACCGCCTCGTGATCGCCTCCTCCCCCTCCATCGCGCTGGCCACGGCACTGGCCGCGCGCGGCTTCACCGATGCCGTGATGCGACCCGACGGCCGCCTGGCCGTCGCCGAAGCCGACGAGGCCACCATCCGCGCGATCGCCGCGGACGCGCAGGTCCGCATCGGCAATATCGCCGCCGACCCCATCCACCCCGACCGGGTGCTGGCCTCGCTGACCAAGCCGCGCCGCCACCGGCAGACCGTGGCAACGCCGAATCCGCCCACGTACGCCCCCGCACCGACCTCGTATGGGACGCCCCGATGACCACCACCTCCGTGATCCCCGCCGATCTGGTTCCCGGTATCGACACCGAGGCGCGCAAGGTCGTCGCCCTGCGGCAGACCCGGCTGCTGCTGGCCGCGCCGATCGCGATCGCGCTGGTCGCGACGCTGATCACCGCGACCATGTCCGGCCCCGCCGATCCGAAGGGCCAGCCCGCCACCGGCGCCGCGACCATCGGCGTCTACGTGGGGATGCTCGCGGTCTTCGTCGTGTCCGCGCTGCTGGGCATCGCCTCGACCGGTGGCGAGTACCGGCACAAGACCATGGCGCTGACCGTGCTGTTCGCGCCCGACCGCGACCGCCTGGTCACCGCGAAGTACGTGGCCGTCGCGGCCTACGCGTTCGCGCTGGCGGTGGCCGCGGAACTGGTGAGTCTCGGGGTGCTGTTGATCGCGGCGCGCGGGAAGTTCGAGCTGGGTTGGCGGCTGTTCGAGGTGCTGGGCGCCGGGCTGCTGGTGGCCATGTGCTGGGCGGTGATCGGCGCCGGAATCGGGCTGCTGTTACGCACTTTCAGCGGTGCGGTGTGGTTGTTGCTGGGCTGGGCGTTCGTGCTTGAACCGTTGATGTGGGTGGTGGCCAAGGGTTTCGGGGCCGGCTGGATGGCCGCGCTGCTGCCCGTGTCGGCGACGGTGGCCGGAGTCAGCGCCGGTTCCTTCGATGAGGCCGAGGTCTTCGCACCTACCCCGGCGGCACTGGTGATCCTGCTGCTGTGGACCGCGGCCGTGGGCGCCGCGGGCTGGTGGGATCTGCGCAACCGAGACCTGTAATGCCTGCCGCCGCGGGTTCTTCGGGGTGGATTCGCAGGCTGTGGCGCCTGTGCCTGGAACACCCCCGGCTGCTCGCGGGCATCGCGGTCTCGGTGCTGGCCGGTGCCGCCGTGTCGATCGCCGCACCGCTGGCCACCAAACGCGCGGTCGACGCGGCGCAGGTCGGCGATACCTCGGTGATCGGCACTGCCGCCGCACTGCTGGCGGCACTGGCCGTGACCAGGTTCGTGGTCACCTTCGCGCGCAGGCTCTGGGCGGGCAAGCTGTCGCTGGAAGTGCAACACGGCCTTCGCCTTTCGCTGCTGGCCGCGCTGCAACGGCTCGACGGTGCGGGCCAGGACGCGATCCGCACCGGGCAGGTGGTGTCGCGGTCGATCACCGATCTGCAACTGGTGCAGGGGCTGCTGGCGATGGTGCCGTGGTCGGGCTTGGCGGTGCTGCAGTTCGTGCTGTCGGCGGTGGTGATGGTGTGGTTGAGCCCGCCGCTGGCGTTGGCCGCGCTGCTGGTGGCGCCCGCGATGGCGGTGATCGTGTGGCGGATGCGGCCCCGGCTCTACGCGGCGACCTGGTCGGCGCAGCAGCGCGCGGCCGATCTGGCCGAACACGTCGAGCAGACGGTGACCGGTGTGCGCGTGGTGAAGGGGTTCGGGCAGGAAGCCCGGATGGTCGACATCCTCGAGGACCACGGCCGACTGCTGTTCGCCGAACGGATGCGGGCCGCGCGGATCAATGCCAGGTTCGCGCCGCTGGTGTCGGCGCTGCCGCAGGCCGGGCTGGTCGCGGTGATCATCGTCGGCGGCGTGCTGGCCTCGCACGGGGCGATCGGCATCGGCACCTTCCTCGCGTTCACCGCGTACCTGGCCACCATGACGTCGTCGGCGCGCACGATCACCTCGGTGGTGATCATGGGCCAGCTCACCAAAGCGGCGGTCGATCGGGTGTTCGGGGTGATCGACGCGGCACCGGTGCTGGTGGATCCGGCGGACCCCGTCGCACTGCCGGCCGGACCACTCGGGATCGAATTCGACTCTGTGAGTTTCGGTTTCGAGGCTGATCAACCGGTGTTGCAGGAGTTGGATCTCACCGTCGCCCCCGGTGAAACGGTCGCGGTGATCGGCCCGGCAGGGTCGGGAAAATCCACTCTCTCGCTGCTGCTGCCCCGTTTCTACGCACCCGATGCGGGCCGGATCACCCTCGTGAGCACCGACGGCACCCGCGTCGACCTGGCCGACCTGCGCGCCGACGAACTGCGCGGCGCGGTCGGTGTCGTGTTCGACGATCCGTTCCTGTTCTCCGACACCATCGCCGCCAATATCGCCCTGGGCCGACCCGACGCCACCGATGCCGAGATCGCCGACGCCGCGAAGGCCGCCGCCGCGGACGAGTTCATCGAGGCATTGCCCGAGGGCTACGACACCGTCATCGGCGAACGCGGGCTGACGCTGTCGGGCGGGCAACGTCAGCGCATCGCACTGGCCAGAGTGCTGCTCACCCGGCCCCGCGTGCTGGTCCTCGACGATGCCACCTCCGCGGTCGACGCTGTCACCGAGGCCGAGATCTTCCGCCGCCTGCCCGACCCCGGCGGCCGCACCACACTGATCCTGGCCCACCGCGAATCCACACTGGCCCAAGCGGATCGGGTCATCCGACTGCCCGCGCCCACCGGTTCGACCGTGCCGACAACGACCTCGATGACCACACCTCGCGGCGACGTCGGAAAACCGCATTCGATGTCGTCGGCGTCGAACGATCTCAGCGAAACACCGGAACTGCGCGCCGCCGTCGACGCCTTACCGCCCGCCACCGAAGCACCCGACCTGCCGGGTGACCTACGCGCACCCCAACCCGACTTCGGCCTGCGCGCACTGCTGCGCCCGGTGCGCGGCCTGGTCTGCGTGGTCGTGCTGCTGCTCGCCGTCGACGCACTGCTGGCCATCGCCTTCCCACCGCTGGTGCGCTACGCCATCGACACCGGCGTCACCGCGGGCGACGACAACGCACTCGTCCTCTCGGCCGTGATCGGTATCGCCCTGGTCCTGGCCGGATTGGCGGTCGGCGCGGCGGTCACCGTGCTCACCGCGCGCACCGGCGAACGCGTGCTGTTCGGCCTGCGCGTGCGCAGCTACGCCCAGTTGCAACGCCTGGGCTTGGACTTCTACGAACGCGAACTGTCCGGCCGCATCATGACCAGAATGACCACCGACGTCGACGCACTGTCGACGTTCCTGCAAACCGGCGTCGCCACCGGCCTGGTCGCCCTGATCACCCTGATCGGCGTCGCCATCGGCCTGTTCTTCATCGACACCGGACTTGCCGTGGTCGTACTCATCGCCGTGGCACCCATGGTGCTGGCCACCCTCGCCTTCCGACGCGTGTCCTCGGCCGCCTACACCGTCTCGCGCGAACGCGTCTCCGCGGTCAACGCGGGCTTCCAGGAGAACATCGCGGGCCTGCGCGCCGTGCAAGCCGCCCGCAACGAACCCACCGCCGCGCGCCGCTTCGCCGAATACTCACACCGCTACCGCGACGCCCGCATCCGCGCCCAACGCGCGATCGCGGGCTACTTCTCCTTCGGCCTCGCGTGGGCGGACCTGGCGCTGGCCCTGGTGGTCTACCTCGGCGCGAACGCGGTGGCCGACGGCCGCACGACCACCGGAACACTGGTCGCCTTCGTGCTCTACCTCGGCCTGCTGTTCAGCCCGATCCAAGATCTGTCCCAGGTCTTCGACGGCTACCAGCAGGCCAGGGTCGGCCTGCGCCGCATCGGCGACCTGCTGCGCACCGAGTCCTCGATCGCCGCCGACCCACCCGACGCGCGCCGCGTCGACCGCCTGCACGGCGAGATCGTCTTCGACGACGTCCACTTCCAGTACCCCGGCGCGAGCACGCCGGCTCTCGACGGCGTGTCCTTCTCGGTTCCCGCGGGCGCGACCCTGGCCCTGGTCGGCCCGACCGGCGCGGGCAAATCCACCATCGTGAAACTGCTCGCCCGCCTGTACGACCTGCCACCCGACCCGGCGGCGGGCGCGATCCTGGTCGACGGTGTCGATTTACGTAAATTTGTGCTCACCGACTACCGAACGCGGCTGGGAATAGTGCCGCAAGAAGTTCACTTGTTCACCGGCGACGTGGCCAGCAACATTGCATTCGGGCAAACATCGGCCACATCGGTGGACATCGAACTGGCCGCCGACAACGTCGGTGCGGCGGAAATGATCAACGGTTTACCCCGAAAAATGGCCCATCCGGTCGGCGAACGCGGCCGCGGATTATCGGCGGGACAACGTCAATTGATCGCGCTGGCCCGGGCCGAACTGGTCGACCCCGACCTGCTGCTGTTGGACGAGGCCACCTCCACCCTCGACCCGGAAACCGAGGCGTCGGTGCTGGTAGCGAGCCGATCGCTGGCCCGAGGCCGCACCACCGTGGTCGTCGCGCACCGGCTGTCGACCGCCGCGCGCGCCGATCTGGTCGCTGTGGTCGACAACGGCCGTATCGTGGAATTCGGTCCACCGAGTGAACTGTTGGGCCGTAACGGGCACTACTGCCGACTCTGGGCGGCGGGGATGGAGGCCAAGGGCATAGTGTCGACCCAAGACCGGTAGCGACGCCTGTCAGCCGCGGGGCATATGCTCGGTGCGGGCGCATCGGCAGACATGGCTGATACCCCTGCCGGGCACGTCACAAACGTCGCAGCGCGAAGAACGAAATGAGGCGAACACCAGCTGTGAGCAGCTCAACTTCCCAGTTCGGACAGAACCAGTGGCTAGTCGACGAGATGTATCAGAAGTTCAAACAGGACCCATCCTCGGTCGACGCGAGTTGGCACGAGTTCCTCGCGGATTACACCCCGGAAGCCACCGAATCCGGTAACAGCCAGGCGCCCGCCACCGCCTCAGCTCCCGCAGCAGCCGCGCCTCCCGCGGCCGCACCCGCACCGAAAGCCGCAGCTCCCGCCCCCAAGGCGGCAGTAGCCACGGCACCGCCGAAGCCCGCACCGGCACCGGCGGCACCCGCGCCGACGACCGTGCGCGCACCGCAGACCACACCTGCACCGGTGTCGAACGCACCGGCCACCACCGCGCCCAAGGCCGCGGCCGCCGGCCCGGAGAACAAGGTGCTGCGCGGCCCCGCCGCCGCCATCGCCAAGAACATGTCGGCCTCGCTGACGATCCCCACCGCGACGTCGGTGCGTGCGATCCCGGCCAAGCTGATGATCGACAACCGCCTGGTGATCAACAACCACCTCGCGCGCACGCGCGGCGGCAAGATCTCGTTCACCCACCTGCTGGGGTACGCGATCGTGCAGGCGATCAAGGCGTTCCCGAACATGAACCGCCACTTCGCCGAGATCGACGGCAAGCCCAACTCGGTCACCCCGGCCCACACCAACCTGGGCCTGGCGATCGACCTGCAGGGCAAGGACGGCAACCGTTCGCTGGTCGTGGCCGCGATCAAGGAAACCGAAGACATGAGCTTCGGCCAGTTCCACGCGGCCTACGAGGACGTGGTGCGTCGCGCTCGCGAGGGCAAGCTCGGTGCCGCCGACTTCGCCGGTGTCACCATCTCGCTCACCAACCCCGGCACCATCGGCACCGTGCACTCGGTGCCGCGGCTGATGCCGGGCCAGGGCGCGATCATCGGCGCCGGTGCCATGGAGTTCCCGGCCGAGTTCCAGGGCATGAGCGACGAGCGGATCGCCGATATCGGCGTCGGCAAGCTGATGACGCTGACCTCGACCTACGACCACCGCATCATCCAGGGTGGCGAGTCCGGTGATTTCCTGCGCACCATCCACAACCTGCTGATCTCCGACGAGTTCTACGACGAGATCTTCCACGGTCTGGGCGTGCCGTACGAGCCGATCCGTTGGCGCAAGGACATCAGCGCGCGCGGTGTCGACAAGAGCGCGCGCGTGCTCGAGATGATCGCGGCCTACCGCAACCGCGGGCACCTGATGGCCGACACCGATCCGCTGCGTCTGGTCAAGGACAAGTTCCGCAGCCACCCCGACCTGGACGTCACCCAGCACGGCCTCACCCTGTGGGACCTGGACCGCACCTTCGACGTGGGCGGTTTCCACGGCCAGGAGCGGATGAAGCTGCGCGACGTGCTGTCGATTCTGCGCGATGCGTACTGCCGCCACGTCGGCGTGGAGTACACCCACATCCTGGAGACCGATCAGCTGAAGTGGATTCAGGATCGGGTCGAGCAGAAGCACGTCAAACCCACTGTCGCGCAACAGAAGTACATCCTGAACCGGCTCAACGCCGCCGAGGCGTTCGAGACCTTCCTGCAGACCAAGTACGTGGGTCAGAAGCGGTTCTCGCTCGAAGGCGCCGAAGCCGTCATCCCGATGATGGACGCCACCATCGACCAGTGCGCCGAGTACGCCATGGACGAAGTCATCATCGGCATGCCGCACCGCGGTCGCCTCAACGTGCTGGCCAACATCGTGGGCAAGCCGTACTCGAAGATCTTCACCGAGTTCGAAGGCAACATGAACCCGGCGGCCACCCACGGCTCCGGCGACGTGAAGTACCACCTCGGTGCGCACGGTCAGTACCTGCAGATGTTCGGCGACAACGAGATCGCGGTCTCGCTCACCGCCAACCCCTCGCACCTCGAGGCGGTGGACCCGGTGCTCGAGGGTCTGGTGCGCGCCAAGCAGGACCTGCTGAACAAGGGCGACGGCCCCGACGGTTTCTCCGTCATGCCGTTGATGCTGCACGGTGACGCGGCGTTCGCCGGTCAGGGTGTGGTCGCGGAGACGCTGAACCTGGGTGGCCTGCGCGGTTACCGAGTCGGCGGCACCATCCACATCGTGGTGAACAACCAGATCGGCTTCACCACCGCGCCCGAGAACAGCCGCTCCACCGAGTACTCCACCGACATCGCGAAGTTCATCGGCGCGCCGATCTTCCACGTCAACGGTGACGACCCGGAGGCCTGCGACTGGGTGGCTCGCCTTGCGGTCGACTTCCGGCAGAAGTTCCGCAAGGACGTGGTCATCGACCTGGTCTGCTACCGCCGTCGCGGGCACAACGAGGGTGACGATCCCTCGATGACCCAGCCGGAGATGTACGACATCATCGACACCAAGCGTTCGGTGCGAAAGGCGTACACCGAATCACTGATCGGCCGTGGCGACATCTCCATGAAGGAGGCCGAGGACGCGCTGCGCGACTACCAGGGTCAGCTCGAGCGCGTGTTCAACGAGGTCCGCGAGCTGGAGAAGTACGTTCCCGAGCCGTCGGAGTCGGTCGAGGACGACCAGAAGGTGCCCGCCACCGTGGTCACCGCGGTCGACAAGTCGGTCCTGCAGCGCATCGGTGACGCGTTCCTGAACACTCCCGACGGTTTCAACGTGCACCCGCGCGTGAAGCCGGTGCTGGAGAAGCGTCGCGAGATGGCCTACGAGGGCAAGGTCGACTGGGCCTTCGCCGAGCTGCTGGCTTTCGGTTCGCTGATCGACCAGGGCCACGATGTGCGCCTGACCGGTCAGGACTCGCGTCGTGGCACGTTCACCCAGCGCCACTCGGTGATCATCGACCGGGTCAACGCGCAGGAGTACACCCCGCTGCACAACATCGGCTCCGAGAAGCCGGGTTGGTTCGCGGTGCACGACTCCGCGCTGAGCGAATACGCCGCTGTCGGTTTCGAATACGGCTACTCGCTGGGCAATCCCAACGCACTGGTGTTGTGGGAAGCGCAGTTCGGTGACTTCGTCAACGGCGCGCAGTCGATCATCGACGAGTTCATCTCCTCCGGTGAGGCCAAGTGGGGCCAGCTGTCGGACGTGGTGCTGCTGCTGCCGCACGGCCACGAGGGTCAGGGTCCCGACCACACCTCCGGTCGTATCGAGCGGTTCCTGCAGCTGTGCGCTGAAGGCTCGATGACGGTGGCGGTGCCGTCCACCCCGGCGAACTACTTCCACCTGCTGCGTCGCCACGCGCTCGACGGGATCCGTCGTCCGCTGATCGTCTTCACCCCGAAGTCGATGCTGCGCAACAAGGCTGTGGTGTCCGACGTCAAGGACTTCACCGAGTCGAAGTTCCGTTCGGTGTTCGACGAGCCCACCTACGAATCGGGCGTCGGCGACACCGCCAAGGTCAAGCGCATCCTGCTGACCTCGGGCAAGCTCTACTACGAGCTCGCCGCGGAGAAGGCCAAGCACAAGCGCGAAGACGTGGCCATCGTCCGGATCGAACAGCTGTACCCGATCCCGACGTACCGCCTCAACGAGGCACTGGCCAAGTACCCCAACGCGACCGACATCGCCTGGGTCCAGGAAGAACCCGCCAACCAGGGCGCATGGCCCTTCTTCGGCCTCAACCTGCCCGAGGTGCTGCCCGAGCGCCTGGGCCGACTGCGTCGCATCTCGCGTCGCGCCATGTCGGCCCCGTCCTCGGGTTCGTCGAAGGTGCACGCCGTGGAACAGGCCGAGATCATCGGCGAGGCTTTCGAGCCGACCACGTAAGTTCTTCTCGCACAACGGTTGACGCCGGGTGGATCATCACGATCCACCCGGCGTTCGCTGTTCATCGGCAAAGCACCGTGCCAGGCGTACACATATCGGTGTACACTGGAATGATGGATGATCAGCTCAGCATTCGGGACGCTCGCGCCCAATTGCCTGCGGTCGTGAGCGCTGCGGCCCAGGACGGCCACGTCACTGTGATCACTCGCGCCGGCGAGCCCGCCGCCGCAGTGATTCCCCTGTTCATGCTCGCGAAGCTCGAGGAATGGGAAGACGAGCAACTGGGCCGAATGGCCGATGCCGCACTCGCGGAGGGCGGCGAGCCTGCCAACATCACGCTCGGCCAGATGATGGACGACATTCTCGCCAACGGCCACGAAGGCGCGGCGTGAAATACGAGTTCTGCTGGACTCCTGCCGCCCGCCGGGCCCTACGCTCCATCCCGCAATACGACGCCATTCGACTGCTGACCGCATTGACGCTACTGGGAGACGACCCCTACCGGCGCGAAGGCGTGGACGTCAAGGCACTGACCGGACGCCCAGGGTTCCGCCTTCGAGTCGGCAACTACCGACTCGTCTACGAAGTGGACGACGGCAAGCTTGTCATCCTCGTAGTCACCGCAGGGCACCGTCGCGACATCTACGAGTAGCGCGAGATGTGGGTCACAGAGTTCTCTTATTCAGGCGGCAACGGCGCCTCAGCGAACCCAAGTACTGTCCGGGCATGACGAACGGGCGTAACGGATTCCTGCTGCTGGGCGGGATCTCGTCGGTAGGGGCGGGCGCTGTGCACTTCATGGCGGCGGGAATGCACACCGAACATGCGACGTTGGCGCGGTTGATGGTGGTGCTCGCGGCGATCCAGTGCGCGACGGGGCTGGCGGTGTTGCTCAGCGAGCGCAAGATCGTGGTGACCTCGATGCTGGCGGCGAATGCGTTCGCGGCCGGGATGTGGGCGTTCACACGGTTCGCCGATGTGCCGTGGATTGCCGGGTTGACCGCCGAGGCACCGCAAGTGGCTGACACCGTCTGTGCAGGGCTGGGTGCGCTGGCCGCTGTTGCCGCGGTGATCGGCCTCGTTCGGCCGACCGCGACCCTGCTGCCGATGCGGTCGGGGATCGCGGCGGCCGCCGTTGGCGTGCTCGCGTTGGCGGCGATGCTCAACGGCGTCGGCCATGTTCACAGTCATGGCGACACCGACGATCACGCACATGCCGCAGGCGACGATCACGCGCACGCCGACGCTGCCAACTGGCCTCGCCCCTGGGATCCCACCAAACCGATCGATCTGTCCGGCGTCTCCGGCGTCACCGCCGAACAACAGGCCCGCGCCACCAACCTGGTACGCAGCACCCTCGACGGACTACCCGCCTTCGCCGACGTGAATTCCGTTGCCGCACTGGGCTTCCGCTCGATCGGTGACTCCGCCACCGGCTACGAGCACTACATCAACATGAGCTACATCCGCGACAACAACTTCCTCGACCCCGCCCACCCCGAATCACTGGTCTACCGAGTCGACGGCCCCAACCGCACCCTGGTCTCCGCCATGTACATCGCCAACGGCAAGAAGATCGACGACCCCACCCTCGTCGATTTCGGCGGCTCGCTGATGCAGTGGCACGTCCACGAAAACCTGTGCTGGAAAATGGGCGACACCGGCCCCGTCGTCGCCGGCGTACTCGACGACCAGGGCAACTGCCCACCCAACTCCGTCAACCCCGGCTCAGGAAACCCGATGGTCCACGTCTGGATCGCCCCCCACGAATGCGGCCCGTTCGCAGCCCTGGAAGGCCACGGCGCCGGCCAGGCCTCCGCCGACGGCCGCCGCACCGACACCTGCACCCACGACCACGGCAGCGGTCACAAGTAGCCGCCCGCTACACCCACCGACGCAGCGCGTCGATCGTGGTCTCCGGAGAAGTGTTGAAGCAGAACCGAATTCCAGGCGCAACCTCGGCGGCAACATTGATCAACCGCTCGAACAGCAACGTGTGTTCAGCCGCCATCCGCACCCCCGCCCCGATCATCGCAACCCGGAACACACCACCCGCCGCACACTCGCGCAGCTTCGCCTCCGCCGCGTCGGGGTCGGTGGGAACCAAGCAGGACACGAAGTTGAATCCCGCTGCCCGCAAGGCAGATTCGCCCGCCTCGATACGTGCGGTCAGCGTGGCTTCATCAAGGTTGGGATAGTTGGTGTAGTCCACGGCACCGGGGTGCAGACCGATCGACAACACCGAACTCTGTTCTGACACTGGATTCTCCGATTCGATCACCACACCACTAGCCGGCCCGCCCACGAACAGCACGCCCCGACTTCCACCACGAACAGCGCCCATCTTGCCGAAAAATCCACCGACCCGCCCCTCGAGCTCGATCGCCACCCCTCCGCCCCACATCGGCCACCCGTGAAATCCGCTGGCCCCCGACTACGGAATCCGACTACGGTGCCCGCATGCAATCAACCACCCTGTGGCGCCCCACCGGCCCCGCCGAGCTAGCACTGGTGGCCGAGTCCGGGTGGCGAGCGTGGCCGCCGCGGCTGCCCGACCAGCCGATCTTCTACCCGGTTCTCAACGAGGCCTACGCGGTCCTGATAGCTCGCGATTGGAATGTGCCCGCGTCCGGCGCCGGCTACGTCACCCGCTTCGAAGTCCGAACCGACTACCTCGACAACTACGACGTGCAACAAGCCGGGGGCCGCGACATCCTCGAATACTGGATCCCCGCAGAAGATCTCGACGAGTTCAACCGCAACATAGTCGGCGAGATCGAGGTCGTCCGCAGGTTCCCGGCGGACGCACCCTTGCCCGATCAGCCCTGAACCACCGGCATTTTCACGCAATACGCCTTCGTGCAGTCAGTTTTCTGACTGGATCGGCGCGAAGTGCGTGAAAATGCCGGCCCGGATCAGACCCGTGTTCCGGCCGCGCGTTCGGCGACTGCGGTGGCGGTGTCGACCATGACCAACTCCGCGTTGATTTGCGCACCGGCCATCGCTCCGGCCGCTGCGGCGGCGCCGACTTGGGCGGTGGGGTCGGTGGCGTTGCCTGCGATCCAGACGCCGGGGGTCGTGGTGCGGCCGACGGGGTCGGCGGGGATGTGGTCGCCGATGCCTGCGGGGTGGGGTTCGGGGGTGAGGCCGAGGTCTGTGAGGAAGGTGGCGCGGGTGTTCATGCGGGGGGCCACCACCAGGGCGTCTCGGGCGATGATTGTGCCGTCGGATAGTCGGATTCCGGTCAGGTGGTCGTCGGCTAGGACTTCGACGACCTCACCGTCGACGATCTGAATACCGTGGGCGGCAAGCTTTTCCGTGTCTTCGAGCGTCAGCGACGTCGTGTGGGTCAGGAAGACGATGTCGTCGCTGAGTTGGGTGAACAGCAGCGCTTGGTGCACCGACATCGGTCCGCTGGACAGCACCGCGATCCGCTGATCGCGCACCTCCCAGCCGTGGCAGTACGGGCAGTGCAGCACCTCGTTGCCCCAGCGTTCCCGCAGTCCGGGGATCTCGGGGAGCACGTCGGCGAGGCCGGTGGCGATCAGGATGCGTCGGGCCCGCACGGTTCGCCCGTCGGCCAGCGTCACCCGGAAGTCCGCCGAGTTCGCCGCCCCACTGTCATCGAGTGAACCGCCCCCGCCGTCGATCCGGAGGTCACTCGGCGTCACCTCGACATCCGCACCGTTGACGCGCGCTCCCGCCGCAACCCTGGAATTGCCATCGAATCCCCTTGCCCGCGAAGTGGATTCAGTGACCCGATCGACCGCGATCACCTCGCCAGACACCACGTGCCCGCCATACCCCCGCACCTCAGCCCGCCCCACCTCGAGCAGTTCCAACGGCGACATCCCCTCCCTGCCCAGCAGCCCGTGCACCCCCTGAGCAGGCGCGTTACGCGGCGACCCGGCGTCGATCACCAGCACCGGCCGCCGCGACCGCGCCAACATCAGCGCCGCGTTCAACCCGGCGGCTCCCCCGCCGAGCACCACCACTTCGTAAGAATCGTTCATGTCGACCTCCTTCTGGAATCGACCATGCCCCCGAGCATCCAAAACTGGCAACCTTCTTTGCCGATATGGCAAACTGAAGTACATGGACGACCTGGACCAAACCCTCGACTCGGTCGGCCCCCGCCTGCGCACCCTGCGCAAACAGCGCCGAACCACCCTCGCCGACCTCTCACAAGAAACCGGCATCTCGGTCAGCACCCTGTCACGCCTGGAATCGGGCGACCGCAAACCCACCCTCGAACTGCTTCTCCCCCTGGCCAAGGCACACGGCGTCACCCTCGATGAGCTCGTCGACGCCCCACCCACCGGCGACCCGCGCATCCACCTGCGCCCGATCACCCGCCACGGCATGACCATGCTCCCGCTGACCAAACGCGCGGGCGGCATCCAGGCGTTCAAGATGATCATCGCCCCGGGTGCGCGCAACCGACCCGAAACCCCGCAGGTCCACGAGGGTTACGAGTGGTTGTATGTCCTCAACGGCCGCCTGCGCCTGATCCTGGGCGACAACGACTTCATCATGAACCCCGGCGAGGCCGCCGAATTCGACACCCATGTCCCGCACTGGTTCGGCGCCGCCGACGAGCAATCCGTGGAGTTCATCAGCCTTTTCGGCAAACAGGGCGAACGCGCCCACCTGCGCGCCCGCCCGAAGTCCAGCTGAGATTCAGTCCTGCAAGGCCGCGATCAACGCCGGACTCAACGCCAACGCCGGCAGCGACTCGACCAGCAGATCCACCAATTGCTCACGGCTGATCGGCTTTTCGACCATCCAGGTGAGAATCGTTTCCTCGACGAAGGCGATCCACCCGCGCACGGCCAGGGTCAGCCGGGCCAGTTCGGTGCCCACCGGTGGCAGCGGCAGTTCGCTGATGATGAGGTCCGCGATGGCGGCGCGCGTCTGGTTCACATATTCCGACAGCCCGGCGGTGGCGGCAGCGGGCCCGCGCAGCGCCGAACGGTAGGAGGCGGAATTCTCGCACGCGTAGTCGACGAACCGTTCGATCGAGTCGCGCAGCATGTCGAACAGCGACAGTTCCCGGTTGGGCATGATCGCGACGTAGAACTCGGTGCTCACGTGCCGGGCGATCGCCTCGTGGAACTCCTGCTTGGACGCGAAGTAGTGGAACAGCAGCCCGCGCGAGATGCCGGCCAGCTTGGCGATGTCGTCCACCGAGATGTCCTCGAGCGGCCGGTCGGCCAGCATTTCGGCGCCGAGGGTGATCAGCTGCAGCCGACGATCCTCCGGGCTGAGCCTCACACGCTTGGTCTCCCTGGTAGTCACAAGGCCATCCTAGCCGCTACTGAATACAGTTCAATAGCTGTTGACTCCGCCTCAATAAGACCGTATTCTGCATTACATGAGTCGTAAGGTTACAGACAACGTCGTCGAAGAACCCCGCGCCGTCCGCCACGCCAAGACGATCATCGTCGGCAGCGGGTTCGCGGGCCTGGGCCTGGCCATTCGCCTGAGTCAGCAGGGTCGCGACGACTTCCTCGTGCTCGAGCGCGGCAGCGATGTCGGCGGCACCTGGCGCGACAACACCTACCCCGGTGCCGCCTGCGACGTGCCCTCGCACCTGTATTCGTACTCGTTCGCGCCGAACCCGGACTGGACCCGCTCGTTCTCCAAGCAGGGCGAGATCCAGGCCTACATCAAGAGTGTCGCGCAGCGTTTCGACGTGCTCGACCACCACATCTTCGACTGCGACGTGCAGTCCATCCGCTGGAACAACGACACCGCCCAGTGGGACATCAGCACCTCCGAGGGTGAGTTCACCGCCGACACCGTGGTCTCCGCGGTCGGTGCGCTGTGTGAGCCGTCGCTGCCGGATATCAAGGGCATCAACGACTTCGAGGGCGAGATCTTCCACTCCGCCCGCTGGAATCACGACGCCGACCTGACCGACAAGCGCGTCGCGGTGATCGGCACCGGCGCCTCGTCGATCCAGATCGTGCCCGCCATCGCGAGCAAGGTCGCGAGCCTGGACGTCTACCAGCGCACCGCGCCGTGGCTGCTGCCGCGCATGGATCGCCCGTACCTGCTGCCGGAACGGTTGGCGTTCAAGCACATTCCGGCCGTGCAGCGTCTGTCGCGCGCCGCCATCTACGCCGCGCGGGAGACCCAGGTCGTTGGCCTGACCCGCTTCCCGATCCTGATGAAGGCCTTCGAGGGCCTGTCGCGTGCCAAGCTGCAGTTCGAGATCCGCGATCCCGAACTGCGCAAGAAGGTCACCCCGAACTACCGGATCGGCTGCAAGCGCATGCTGATCTCCAACGAGTACTACCCGGCGCTGGACCGCGACAATGTCGACGTGATCACCGACGGCATCGCCGAGGTGAAGGCCGGGTCCATCGTGACCAAGGACGGCACCGAGCGCGAGATCGACGCGCTGATCGTGGCCACCGGCTTCCACGTCACCGACTCCCCGACCTACAACGCCATGGTCGGGCGCGACGGGCGCACGCTGGCCGAGGTGTTCGACCAGATCGGCCAGCAGGCCTACAAGGGCGCGGCGATCGCGAACTTCCCCAATATGTTCTTCCTGGTCGGCCCGAACGTCGGTTTGGGCCACACCTCGATGGTGTACATGATCGAATCGCAGATCAACTATGTCAGCGATGCGTTGGCCACCATCGACGCCAAGGGTTTGCGCACCGTCGAGGTGCGTGAAGACGTGCAGCAGGCCTACAACGCCGACCTGCAGGAAAAGCTGGGCAAGACAGTCTGGAACACCGGCGGCTGCGCTAGCTGGTACCTGGACAAGCACGGCAACAACACCACGTTGTGGCCGGACTTCACCTTCGAATTCCGTAGGCTCACACGGCATTTCGATGCCGCGGCCTACACTACGACAACCGTGGACGCCGCAGGCGCCGATCTGAAAGTGGTGGCAGCACAGTGAGCAAAGATGCTTACTTCACGAACAAAGTTTGCGTGATCACCGGAGCCGGTTCCGGCATCGGTCGGGCACTGGCGGAGAACCTGGCCGCCCGTGGCGCCAAGCTCGCGCTGTCCGATATCGACGCCGAGGGCCTGGCTCAGACCGTGGCCTCCTGCGAGAAGCTGGGCGCGCAGGTCAAGTCCGACCGGCTCAATGTCGCTGAGCGCGAAGCGTTTCTGCTGTACGCGGATCAGGTGAAGGCGCACTTCGGTGTCGTGCACCAGATCTACAACAACGCGGGCATCGCCTACCACGGTGACGTGATCAAGAGCGAGTTCAAAGACATCGAACGCATCATGGATGTGGACTTCTGGGGTGTCGTCAACGGCACCAAGGCGTTCCTGCCGATGCTGATCGAGTCCGGCGACGGCCACGTGATCAACGTGTCGAGCCTGTTCGGGCTGATCACCGTGCCGGGGCAGTCCGCCTACAACTCGGCGAAGTTCGCGGTGCGCGGCTTCACCGAGGCGCTGGTCCAGGAAATGCGGGTCGCCAAGGCGCCCGTGCAGGTCACCTGTGTGCACCCCGGCGGCATCAAGACCGCGGTGGCCCGCAACGCCACCTACGCCGAGGGCTTCGACGGCGCCGCCGCGACGACGATGTTCGAGAAGTACATGCTGATCCACAGCCCGGAGATGGCCGCGCAGACCATCACCGAAGGGGTGCGCAAGGGCCACTCCCGCGTGCTGATCGGCTGGGAGGCCAAGCTGCTCGACGTGAGCGTTCGCCTGCTCGGCTCGGGCTACAACCGGATCTCGGCTGCCATCAACGGCCGCTTCATGCCCCACTGACACACCAGGAAAAACCATGCGCGAGTTCAAGATTCCGCTGCCGATCGTCCGTGCCGTGCTCGACCCGCTGTATCGGGTGACGCTGAACGTGCACGTGCCGATCGTGGTGCAGCGTGCGCTGCTCGATGCGTTCTCCCGGCTGCAGCTGCTGCCCGACGGCACCGTCGTGCAGCACCTGCAGCTGGGCGGTCGCCCCGCTGAACGCGTCATTGCCGACACCGCTATTCCGGGTTCGCGTACCCGCGCGGTGCCGCCGGAGCGGGCAGCGGGCGCGATCTTGTACCTGCACGGCGGCGGTTACGTGGTCGGTTCGATCGCCACGCACCGTTCGCTGGTGGCTCGACTCGCGCAGGAAACCTCGTGCGCGGTGTACTCGCTGGACTACCGGCTGGCACCGGAACACCCGTTCCCGGCCGGTCTCGACGACGCCGAGGCCGCGTTCTTGGACCTGGTCGGCAATGTCGGCTACCGGCCCGAGCAGATCTGTATCGCCGGTGACTCCGCGGGCGGCGGTCTGGCCCTGGCGTTGGCGCAGCGACTGATCGAACGGCATGAGCTCACCCCCGCCGCTCTGGGCCTGATCGCACCCTGGTCCGACCCCACCGAAATACCGAGCAAGGACCGCGATCTGGTGATCAACCGGACGTGGTCGCAAGCGTGCGCCGCCCACTACCTCGGCGACGCCGCCAGCACCGAAGCGGGCTATGCCCCGCTGCGGGGAAACCTCATCGGATTGCCGCCCACCTACGTGCAAGTCGATGTCAGCGAACTGCTGCACAACCAGTGTTCGACCTTGGTCTCCAGCCTGCGTGGCGCGGGCGTGCACGTCCGCTTCACCGAAACCCGCGGCCTCTGGCACGTCGCGCAACTACAGGCCGCGCTGGTCACCGAGGCTGCGACGGCTCTGAGCGAACTCGCAGAATTCCTGCGAGAAGCAATTCAGCCAGTATCGATCGACGATTTACGATAAAGCCTGGTGACGGGCGTTTTGGACGGCGATATCGCGACCCGGCCAAACGTGTCGTAGATTACTGGCGAGTAGAACCCACTGGAAGGGCACAGATGCGAGAGTTCGAAGTTCCGGCTTCCTACACCATCCCGGAGGACGCGAACAATTCCGACAACGTCTTCCGCTTCGGGCAGGAGACGCCGAACACGGTGTTGTTCAACGTCCCGAACGGCAGCGGCGGCTGGAACGACGTCACGGCGAAGCAGTTCGAGACCGCGGTGACCGGCGTCGCCAAGGGCCTGATCGCCTCGGGCGTCGAGCTGGGCGACCGGGTCGCGATCATGGCGGCCACTCGCTACGAGTGGACGCTGCTGGACTTCGCGATCTGGGCCGCCGGTGGCGTCACTGTCGCGATCTACGATTCCTCGGCCGCCGAGCAGGCCAAGTGGATCCTGCAGGATTCCGAGACCAAGATCCTGGTCGTCGAGAACGACAAGCACCGCGCCACGATCGACGAGATCGACGCGGGCTCGCTGCCCAAGCTGGGCGAGACCCTGCAGATCGACAAGGGTGCGATCGACACCCTGACCGAGCGTGGCGCGGACCTCGACGATTCCGTCGTGCACGAGCGTCGCAAGCAGGTCGGCGCGAACTCCCCCGCCACCCTGATCTACACCTCGGGCACCACCGGCAAGCCCAAGGGCGTGCAGCTGACCCACGCCAACCTGTACGCCGAATCGCGTTCGGGCGGTATCGAACTCAGCTCGTTCGTGTCCGAGGGTCAGAAGACCCTGCTGTTCCTGCCGCTGGCGCACGTGTTCGCCCGCGCGGTCGCGCTGATCGCCTTCGATTCCAAGGTGACCATCCGCCACAGCTCCGACTGGACCACCCTGGTGGAGCAGTTCGGCGACTTCAAGCCCGACTTCATCCTGTCGGTGCCGCGCGTGTTCGAGAAGGTGTTCAACTCCGCCAAGCAGAAGGCGCACGACGCGGGCAAGGGCAAGATCTTCGACGCCGCCGCCGACGTGTCGATCGCCTACAGCACCGCGCTCGAGACCCCGGGCGGCCCGAGCCTGGCGCTGAAGGTCAAGCACTTCGTGTTCGACAAGCTGGTCTACAGCAAGCTGCGCGCGGCGCTTGGTGGTCAGTGCCTGGCCGCTGTCTCCGGTGGCGGCCCGCTGGGCGCGCGTCTGGGCCACTTCTTCCGTGGTGCGGGCGTCACGATCTACGAAGGCTACGGTCTGACCGAGACCACCGCCGCGTTCACCGTGAACACCCCGCAGTTCATCCGCGTCGGCTCGGTCGGTCGCCCGATCCAGGGCCACGCGGCCAAGATCGCCGAAGACGGCGAGCTGCTGCTCAAGGGCTCGGTCGTGTTCGACGGCTACTGGGGCAACGCCGAGGCCACCGAGGAATCCTTCGTCGACGGGTGGTTCAAGACCGGCGACCTGGGTGCCATCGACGCCGACGGCTTCGTCACCATCACCGGTCGCAAGAAGGAAATCCTGGTCACCGCGGGCGGCAAGAACGTCTCCCCCGCGATCCTCGAGGATTCCCTGCGCGCGCACCCGCTGATCAGCCAGGTCATGGTCGTGGGTGACGGTCAGCCGTTCATCGGCGCGCTGATCACGCTGGATCCCGAAGCCCTGCCGGGCTGGAAGGACCGCAACGGCGTGGCCGCGGACACCGCGATCGAGACCCTGATCGAGAACGAGGCCCTGGTGGCCGAGGTGCAGGCCGCGATCGACGAGACCAACAGCAAGGTCTCCAAGGCCGAGGCGATCAAGAAGATCCGCATCCTGCCGGTCGACTGGACCCAGGAAACGGGTGAGCTCACCCCGAAGATGTCGCTCAAGCGCGCCGTGGTGATGAAGCAGTACGCGGGCGAAGTAGACAAGATCTACTCCTAGTCCGTTCAGTTCGAAAGGCCGGTTGCTTTGTCGCAACCGGCCTTTCGGCTTTTTACACTCGTTGCAGTGCGAATTGTGCTGCGGTCAGGGTCATTCCGTTGATGCCGTAGAGGGTGTGCAGCGCATTGGGTTGGGCCAGTGGGGAACCGTCGCAGATGTTGTCGGAGGGGATGCACAGGTCGATGGTCTTGGCCGTGTAGTCCGCGCCCAGTGTCACCGGGGGCGCCTCCGCGTCGCGCATGAACCGATCCGACGGCTTCCCGAACAGCGCGACCGCAGCGACATGCTCGGCCACCTCCGGCGCCATCGGCTCGGGCAGATACGACCGGTACTCCGCCGGAACCCCTTCCGGCACATCACCATCGGTGGCGAACCCCGCCACCGCAGCACCCTGCGAGTACCCGCCGAGAATGATCCGCGTACCAGGGCAGGTGGTCGCGATGTACTCGACCCTGCGCTGTGCGTCGTTGATCCCCTGCAACACGGTGTGCGCGAAGGCAAGTCGGTCCGCGAAGTCACCGCTGGCCGGGTAGTCGACCCCGTACGAGGCCACCGACCGCCCGCCGGCGTTCAACCGCACCGCCTCGACAAACGACGTACCGGTGAGCCCGAGCCCCCCGCCCGGCTCAGCGGTGCCACGAGCGAACACCACCTCGATATCCGAACAGGGCGCGGCCAGAGAGGAAGTGGGCGATACCAGAGGAATCGCGGCTGCCAAGAACACTGCAGACACGAATCGGCTGAGAGAACGTGCTGTCATGCCGCGCAGAATACCGACCGATCCCTCCCACCAGCGTCTTCGCCACCGGCGCGCCGAAAGCCCGGCCGTTCTACCGGACCGAAAGGCATCCTGATCGCGACGTAGGCTCGGTTCATGGTGGTTTTGCGGGCGGTGGCCGGGATTGTGGCTGCCGCGGTGGTGCTCGGGGTGGCGGAGTTGGTCGCGGTGTTCGCCGGGGCCGGTAGTGCGCCCGCGTACGCGATCGGGGCCACGGTCGTCGACCACACGCCCGACGGCGTTCGGGAGTGGGCTATTTCGACCTTCGGGACCAGCGACAAGGCTGTGTTGTTCGCGTGCATGGGTGTTGTCGCGGTTGTCGTCGCGGGCATCTCCGGGGTACTCGAGCGGACAGCCCGGCCGGTCGGATCTGTCGCGTTCGCGATTTTCGGGGCGATTGCGGCGGTCATCGGTGCCGGGCGAATCGGCGGATTCCCCGGTGCGCTGCCCGCACTGATCGGTACCGCTGCCGGCATTCTCGCGTTGCGTGGGCTGACCCGTCGGATCGACGTGGCATCCGCACCGTCGGAATCGGCTGCCGACGTCACGGACAGGCCCGGCGAGGCACTCGTCGCGAAGGCCGGTCGACGGCGGGTGCTCGGTGGGATCGCGGCGGCTGGGGTGTCGGCCATCGGGGCCGGGATCGCGGGGCGCTTACTCGGCGGGGCCCGGCGTGACGTGACCGCCGAGCGTGAAACCGTCGAATTGCCAAGGGCCGCAACACCGTTACCCACCCTTCCGGCCGACGCCGATCTGCGAGTCCCCGGGCTCACCTCCTACATCACCCCCAACAGCGATTTCTACCGCATCGACACCGCGCTGATCGTTCCCCAGGTGTCCACAGACTCCTGGACGCTGCGCATCCACGGCATGGTCGAACAGGAAATCACTCTCACCTGGGACGACCTGCTGCGCCGCACCCCGGTTCAGCGCCTGGTCACCCTCGCCTGCGTCTCCAATCCGATCAACGGCGACCTCATCGGCAACGCCCGCTGGCTCGGTTATCGCCTCGACGAACTGCTCGCCGAAGCGCGCCCGCTGCCCGACGCCGACATGGTCCTGTCCCACAGCAAGGACGGCTGGACGGCGGGCAGTCCGCTGTCGGTTCTCACCGATGGGCGCGACGCCCTGCTCGCCATCGGCATGAACGGCGAACCCCTCCCGATCCAGCACGGTTATCCGGCGCGGTTGGTCGTGCCCGGTCTGTTCGGCTACGTGTCCGCCACCAAGTGGGTCACCGAACTCGAGGTCACCCGTTTCGACAAGGCCACCGCCTACTGGACCCGCCGCGGCTGGTCCGCGCACGGCCCCATCAAAACCGGCACCCGCATCGACACGCCGCGCAGCCGAATTCCCCGGGGCCGCACCGTGATCGCCGGTGTCGCCTGGGCGCAGCATCGCGGCGTCACCGGCGTCGAAGTGCAGATCGACAACGGCGACTGGCGGCCCGCCCGCCTGTCCACCGAGGTCACCATCGACACCTGGCGCCAGTGGACCTACGACTGGGACGCCACCCCCGGCCAACACACCGTGCGCGCCCGCGCCTTCGACCCCGCCGGCCCCCAGACTGCCGTCTCCCAGGACGTCGTCCCCGACGGCGCGACGGGCTACCCCACCCTCGCCATCCAGGTGAGCTGAAACCGGCGTAATCGCCCACTTCGTGCCCGTTCAGTCAGAAAACTGATCGAAATCGTGCGAAGTGGGCGATTACGCCGGTCTACCACCCACATACGCACCGGCCGAATCGGCGTCCTGCGTCTCGGGCTTGCGCGCGCCGGACTTTCCGTGGCCGACGAACAACGCCGACGCGACGATACCGATCACCAGGATCGCGGCCGGCAGGATCATCGACTGGGCCAGCGAGGTGCTGAATTCGTCGAGAACGTGCGGTGGCAGCGGACCGGTGGCGGTGCCTTCGCCGACGGGTCCGCCTTCGCTCAGGCCGTTGGCGGTGAGGCGGGCGGCGATCAGCGCGCTGATCGCGGCGCTGCCCAGGACCGCGCCGACCTGGCGGGTGGTGTTGTAGATGCCCGCGCCCGCACCGGCCTGGGCGACCGGCAGGTTGTGGGTGGCGGTGGAGGCCAGCGGGGCCCAGATGCAGGAGCTGGCCAGGCCGCCGACACCGGCCGCGATCAGGAACCATACGACCGACGAATCCGGGCTCATGAGCAGGCCGAACGAGGCCACCGAACCGGCGAACAGCACGAAACCGACGGTCGGCAGCAGACGTGGGGGCAGGCGGTCGGAGACCTTGCCGATGAACGGCGCGGTGATCCCGGTGATGATCGCCATCGGCGCGAAGATCAGCGCGGACATGGTCGGCGACATCTCCCGCACGGCCTGCAGGTAGAAGTACGACGGCACCATCATCGAGGTGACCGCGGCGCCCATCGCGGCGATCGCCAGGTTCGACAGCGCGAAATTGCGGTCGCGGAACAGACTCAGCGGCACCAGCGGCTCACCCTTGTTGCGCGACTGGTTGATCACGAACACGATCAGCATCACCACACCGAACCCGATCAGCAGCCAGATCCGCAGCGACCAATCCTGCGAATTGCCTTCCTGGATACCGAAAACCAACGCGAGCATGCCGATGCCGCTCAAGACCACGCCGACGATGTCGAACTTGTGGTCGCTGGTCGGCAGCGACGGCACCAACCACACGGCCAGCCCGAACGCGATGATGCCGACCGGCACGTTGACGATGAAGATCCATTCCCAGCCGAGGTTGTCCACCAGCACGCCGCCCATGATCGGGCCGATCAACGTCGCCAGCCCGGCCACCCCACCCCACAGGCCCATCGCGGCGCCGCGCTTGTCCGGCGCGAAGGTGCGGGTGATCACGGCCATGGTCTGCGGTGTCATCAGCGCGGCGCCGATGCCCTGGGCGGCGCGCGCGGCGATCAACATGCCGATGCTGCCCGACAGTCCGCACCACAGCGAGGCGGCGGTGAACACCGCGAGGCCGATCAGGTAGATGTTCTTCGGCCCGAATTTGTCGCCGAGGCGGCCGGTGACCAGCAGCGGCACCGCGTAGGTGAGCAGGTAGGCGCTGGTGACCCAGATGACGCTGGAGATGTCGGTGTGCAGCTCGGTCATGATCGCCGGGTTGGCGACCGCCACGATCGTCATGTCCAGCAGGATCATGAAGAACCCGACCACCAGCGCGAACAGCGCCAGCCACGGATTACGTTGGGTGGTCATCGAATTCGTTCCCATCTGCGGAGGGGTCAACTGCGGGCAGCCCAGCGGGGCTTGGGCGCGGCATCGGGATGATCCGGCCATTGATGCTTGTGCTCGTCGTGGACGCGTTCGCCGGTCTCGGGGTCGAACTGTTCCCACGGCACCGCGCCGCTGCCCAACTCGGCGGCGAAGGCCGCGATCCAGGTCAGTTCGGCGTGGAGGGTGGCGCGAATGTATTCCAGGACAACGAAATAGCGGCGCGGCACGGCCCTGTTGCGGGTCCAGTCCAGCAGCGCGTCCAGGTCGGCCTGCTCGCGCGTCAGGTGCTCCACCCGCTCGTCGAGCAAGGCCACCACCTGCTCCTGCGGCAGCGTGTGCGCCTGGGCCAACGCCAACCGGAAGATCGGATACTCCTGCACAGGCACACGCAACAACTCGGCGATCCTGCCCCGCAACGCATTTCGCCCCGACTCGGCAATCCGATAGGTCGTGCGCTCGGGCCGATTCCCCGCCCGCCCGATCCCCTCGGCCACCACCATCTCGTCATCGGCCAACCGCGCCACCACGTGATACAGCGACCCCGGCCGCACCTTGACCAGCAGATCCTCCCGCCGAGCGATCAACAGCTGATACATCTCGTACGGATGCATAGGCCGCTCATCGAGCAACGCCAGCACAGCGATAGCCAACGGCGTCATCGCATTCCGCCCAGGCTGCGCCACCACAGGACCTCCATACTCCACGCCAAATATTCCACTAGGAATATACGGAGCGAAACCCCCCTTGGCAAGATCACCCCCACCTCGGCGCACGGACACACCGAGCCCCGACCTGGACAGCCGATCACCAGGCCTTGGTGGATTTTTCTTCTCGGGCGATGTTTGCGTGATCGCCTGGTGATCAACCGTCCAGCTCAGGTCCGATCAGACCAGCGACCTTTCGAACCAGTGATCCGCCAAGGGGTCGTCGCCGTAGGGCGGGATTTCGGTGTAGCCGTGTCTCGCGTACAGGGCGCGGGCCTCGAGGAGGTCTTTGCGGGTGTTGAGGCGGATTGTGTGGGCGCCCAGGTGGTGGGCGGTGGTTTCGGCTGTGTGGAGTAGGGCGGTGGACAGGCCTGTGCCGCGGGCTCGGGGGTGGACGTACATGCGGGTCAGTTCCCAGGTGTGGGAGGTCAGGCGGCGGATGCCTGCGCAGCCGACGGGGTGTTCGTCTCGGTGGGCCAGCAGCAGCAGGCCGGTGGGTGGGGTCAGGTCGTTGCTGTGGTGGCCGGTGGCGAGGTGGTGGTCGATTTCCGCGTCGTCGGTGGGGCGGGCGTAGTAGCGGGTGATCATCTCGGCCAGGTAGTGACGGAGCAGGGCGGCGGCCGCGGGGGAATGTGGGTCGGCGGGATGGATAGCCCAGGGGGTGCGAGCGTTCATGGGATCGATGCCTCCCGCCTTTCGACGTTGTGGGTTGCCGCACAAGGCCATTCGGAATCGCTGGCTCCGCACGGAACTCTCAGAGGGCGTGGGCGTCCAGCCAGGTGCGGGCGGCGTCGGCGGGGGTGGTGCCGGTGTTGATCTGGTGGAGCGACTCGGTCAGGGCTTCGGTGGTCAGTTCGCCTGCTACGTAGTTGAGTTTTTTGAGCTGTTGGCGGTTGAAGATGCCGGAGCGGTAGACGGCGAGGATGTTTTCGGCGCGGGGGGTGTTGGTGGGGCTGGTGCCGTCTGCTGCGTCTGTTACCGAAAGGCCTTGTGGGAGGGCGGCATTGACCGCCGTGGTGACCTCGTCGGGTTTGCGGGCGGGTGAGGTGGGGTTCCAGCGGTCGAGGAGGGCGCCGTTGCGGGCGGGTAGGACCGCGATGGTGCCTGCGTCGAGATCGGCCAGCGGCGTGGGCAATCCGGTGATCACGGTCGTGGAGGTGCCGGTTCGGGCCAGCGCTTGGGAATAGATCTGCGCGAGTAGAACTGATTCCGTGGAGGAATCCGCGCCTACCGCGACCACCGTGGGTGCCTGATCGGAAGTGCAGGAAACGGTGGTGAAAACGCAGGTGGCGGCAAGGATGACGGTGGCGGTTCTGCGCGCTACGGCCGACAGCATCCGGCGACACCAACTTTCCGTATTTGCCGTCAACCCGCGCAATTCGGCCCGACGGCGGGCAGTATGAACAATCAGAATGTACCTGTGGCCCCCGCGTCGCACGCACAGCGCACTGCCCGCCTTTGCCGGAAGGACACCAGTGAAAACCGCCAACGCCTGCTCGTCATCCCGACAACGTCGACCGGCACGCCGCCTCGCCGTGCGGGCGGGCCGGGTGCTCGCCGCGGCGGTCGCACTGGCCGCCGCCATGATCGTGTCCGCCTGCGGCAACTCCGATCCGCTTGCCGCCAAGGGAGATTGCACCAGTGACGCGTTGATCGTCGGGTCGGCCAATTTCCCCGAATCCGAGACCGTGGCCAACATCTACACCGAAGTGCTGCGGATCAACGGCTTCAAGGTCGACACGAAGTTCGATATCGGCAGCCGCGAGGCCTACATTCCGGCGCTGCGCCAATGCGCGATCTCGCTGATCCCGGAATACACCGGCAACCTGCTGCAATACCTCGACAAAGACGCCACCGCCACCGCCGCCCCCGAGGTGAACGCGGCGTTGACCAAGGCGCTGGGCGAGGACCTGGCCATCGCTACGCCCGCCCCCGGCGAGGATTCCGACGCCGTGGTCGTCACCCGCGCCACCGCCGACAAGTGGAGCCTGACCTCGATCGAGGACCTGGCACCGCATTCTGCGGAGGTGAAATTCGCCGCGATGGCCGAATTCGCGGAGCGACCGGGCGGGCTGCCCGGTTTGAAGAAGATCTACGGCCTCGATATCAGCGCGGGCAATTTCGTGCCGATCGCCGACGGCGGCGGACCCGCGACGGTGCGCGCACTGGTCGACGGACAGGTGAACGCGGCCGATATCTTCACCACCTCGCAGGCGATCGCACAGAACAACCTGGTCGTGCTCGCCGATCCGAAACACAATTTCGCGGCACAGAATGTGGTGCCACTGTTCAATTCCGCGAAGAAGACCGACAAAGCCGTCGCGGTATTGGACGCGGTATCGGCGAAACTGACCACCGCCGAACTCATTTCGCTCAACACCGCGGTCTCCGGTGACAGCAAGATCGAACCGAAAGCCGCGGCACTGGCCTGGATCACCGCACAGGGTTTGAACTCCCCCATCGGCTAGGCGTACGCCTTCGCAGCGCCATGCGCGTCTTCGGATGGCGCAGCCAACAGCGTCCTCGAGGCGTACTCGCGCCGTTAGGAGTAACCGTTGTCCGACATCGAATTCCGCGGGATCGACAAGACCTATCCGAACGGCACGCACGCGGTACGCGACCTGAATCTGAATATCGAATCGGGTTCGTTCACCGTCTTCGTGGGCCCGTCGGGGTGCGGCAAGACCACGTCGATGCGCATGATCAACCGGATGGTCGACCCCACCGCGGGCACCATCACCATCGACGGCCGCGACATCGCGACCGTGGACCCGGTGAAACTGCGCCTGGGCATCGGCTACGTGATCCAGAGCGGCGGGCTGCTGCCCAACCGCAAGGTGATCGACAATGTGGCGACCGTGCCGGTGCTGCTGGGGCAGACGCGCAAGGCCGCGCGGGCCGCGGCGCTCGAGGTGATGGACCGGGTTGGGCTGGATCGCAGTCTGGGGGACCGGTATCCGGCGCAACTGTCGGGCGGGCAGCAGCAACGAGTGGGGGTGGCGCGGGCGTTGGCCGCAGATCCGCCGGTGCTGTTGATGGACGAGCCGTTCAGTGCGGTCGACCCGGTGGTGCGGGCAGAGTTGCAGTCGGAGATGCAGCGACTGCAGGCGGAACTGCACAAAACGATTGTGTTCGTGACGCACGATATCGACGAGGCGATCACGCTCGGCGACAAGATCGCGGTGTTCGGTCGCGGTGGGGTGCTGCAGCAGTACGACACACCTGAGCGTGTATTGGCCCAGCCCGCAACGGATTTCGTTGCCGGGTTCGTCGGCAGGGATCGCGGCTATCGGGGACTGTCGTTTCGCAACGCGGATGCTGTTGTGCTGGCGCCGATTCGGACGGTTGAAGCCGGGGACATTCCGGGATTGCGACTCACACAGGGTGAATGGGCGCTCATTGTCGATGGCGACGGGAAGCCTGGCGGCTGGATCGACGTGACCGGCGTGGAGGGCGTGCGCGCAGGAAAACCCTTGGACGCCAGCGTTTCTGCCGGTGGCTCGCTGTTCACCCCGGATGGCGACCTGCGCCAGGCCTTGGACGCGGCCATCTCCTCCCCCTCGGGCGTCGGCGTCGCCGTCGACGAAGCAGGAGCGGTACGGGGCGGATTACTCGCCACCGACGTGCTGACCCAGCTCGCCGAGCAGCGGACCGCCGAAGATACCGAGCGCAACCGGGAGTTCTTCATCCAGGGCGCGCCGTGAGGTACCTGATCGACAACTTCGCCGACATCATGACGATCACCCGCACCCACCTGATATTGGCGCTGGTTCCATTACTGCTGGGGTTGGTGATCGCGATTCCGGTGGGTGCGTTGGTGCGCGGAAATCGTTGGGCCAGAAGGATTACCACGACGGTGTCGAGCCTGGCCTACACGATTCCCTCGCTCGCGCTGTTCGTGATCATTCCCCCGATGATCGGCATCTCGATGATCGACCCACTCAATGTGATCATCGCACTCACCGTGTATTCGACTGCGCTGCTGTTGATCGCGGTGCCGACAGCGCTGGATACCGTGCCCGTCAGCGTGATCGATGCCGCCGATGCGATCGGGTTCGGCAGGCTGAGACGAACTGTCACCGTCGATATGCCTTTGGCGCTACCGGTTTTCACCGCCTCGCTGCGCGTAGTGGTGGTCACCAATATCGCGATGGTGTCGGTCGGTGCGCTGATCGGGGTCGGCGGGCTGGGCAAACTGTTCACGCAGGGCTACCAACGTGACTACCCCGACCAGATCATCGCGGGGATCATCGTCACGCTGGTGCTGGCGCTGATCTTCGATCGGCTGGTGTTCCTGCTCGGCAAACTCGCCACCCCGTGGACCCGTGCGGACGCCCGCGCGAAAGGGGCACGCTCGTGAACCTGTTCCTCGAAGCCTGGAACTACCTCAGCGACGGTGCGAACTGGGGCGGACCCACCGGGATCGAACACCGCCTGCTGCAACATCTTTGGTACAGCTTCCTCGCGGTGGCGTTGTCGGCGGTGGTCGCGGTGCCGTTGGGTCTGCTCATCGGGCACACGCGGCGCGGCAGCGCGGTGATGGTCGGGTTCGCCAATGCCATGCGGGCGCTGCCGACATTGGGTCTGCTGACGTTTCTGGTGCTCGGACTCGGCCTGGGGTTGATTCCGCCGCTGCTGGCGTTGATCACCGTCGGCATCCCACCGCTGCTGGCGGGCGCCTATGCCGGGATCGCGAACGTGCCCGCCGAGGTCGTGGACGCCTCGCGGGCGATGGGGATGACGGAGAGTCAGATCCTGTTCCGGGTCGAGGTGCCCAATGCGATGCCGGTGCTGCTGGGCGGGTTACGCAGTGCCACTTTGCAAGTCGTGGCCACCGCGACGATCGCGGCGTACGTGAACCTCGGCGGGCTGGGTCGGTACATCTTCGACGGGATCGGCCTGTACCGGTACGACCTGGTGTTGGTCGGCGCGCTGTTGGTCGCGATCCTGGCGTTGGTACTCGACGGGCTGCTCGCGGTGGCGGTGTGGGCCAGCGCGCCAGGGTCCGGCCGGGTCACGCGACCGGCGGACACCGGCGTAATCGTACAAAACGCGACGAAATAATCAGAAAACTGATTTTTCGAGGCCCGATTGTACGATTTCGCCGGTCCCGCAGCGTCAGTCGTCGCCGAGAAGTGCGCGCAGGTGCGGGTCGTCGGCCAGCACCTCCTGCATCCTGGCGCGACCGAGCGAACGCTGGGCTTGCGCGTGGATCCATTCCTGGGCGGCCAGCACCATCGCCACATTCACCGACACACCGTCGGCCTCGGCCCCGGCTGCCAGCTGTTCGTAGACCTCGTCGGGTAGCTGCACGGTGATCGTGGTCATCATCCGATGATCCCAGACAACAAGACAGCGCCCCCGCTCCGGTGGGAGCGAGGGCGCTGTCGACGGAGAAACTAGGCGACGCCCTCGGCGCGCGCCGCTTCCGCGACGGCCTCGGCCACAGCCGGAGCAACACGCGGGTCGAGGGGGCTCGGGATGATCTTGTCGACCGCGAGCTCGTCGGCGACCACACCGAAGATCGCGTTCGCGGCGGCGACCTTCATGCCCTCGGTGATGCGGCGGGCGCCGGCATCCAGGGCACCCTTGAACACACCGGGGAACGCGAGCACGTTGTTGATCTGGTTCGGGAAGTCGCTGCGACCCGTGGCCACGATGGCCACGTACTTGGCGGCCACGTCGGGGTGGATCTCCGGGTCCGGGTTGGACATCGCGAACACGATCGCCTCGGGGGCCATCGAGGCGATGAGCTCCTCGGGGATCTTGCCCGCGGACAGGCCCAGGAACACGTCGGCACCGGCCAGCGCGTCGGCGGGGCCACCGGTCAGGCCGCGCGGGTTGGAACGGGCGGCCAGGTCGGCCTTGACACCGTTGAGGCCGTCGCGACCCGTGCTGACGATGCCCTTCGAGTCGAGCACGACCACGTCCGGGATACCGGCGGCGAGCAGGATGTTCGAGCAGGCCACACCGGCCGCACCGGCACCGGACACGACCACCTTGAGCGCGGACATGTCACGGCCCTGCACCGCGGCCGCGCCCTTGAGGGCGGCCAGCACCACGATGGCGGTGCCGTGCTGGTCGTCGTGCATGACCGGGCAATCGAGCGCCTCGATGACGCGGCGTTCGATTTCGAAGCAGCGGGGGGCGGAGATGTCTTCCAGGTTCACCGCGCCGAAGCTGGGGCGCAGGTGGATCAGGGTCTGGACGATCTCGTCGGGGTCGGTGGTGTCCAGCACCAGCGGGATCGAGTTCAGGCCGGCGAACTTCTTGAACAGCGCGGCCTTGCCCTCCATCACCGGCAGCGAGGCGCGCGGGCCGATGTCGCCCAGGCCCAGCACGGCGGTGCCGTCGCTGACCACGACCACGAGACGGTCGGTCCAGGTGTAGCGCTTGGTGAGCGCGGGATCCTCGGCGATCGCGCGGCTGACCTGGGCGACACCGGGGGTGTAGGCGATGGACAGATCGCGCTGGGTCTCGAGCGGCGCGGCCAGCTCGACCGACAGCTTGCCGCCGAGGTGACCCGCGAAGATCTCGTCATCGGTGATGGCAGCGAGGCTCGCTGCGTCATCGGCCTTGGGCGCCGCGGTGGCATTCGGTGCGTCAGTCACAGGTGACACGATTTCACTCCTGCTCGAGTCGGGCTCAACCGGGGGACGGTTACCGCCGGGTATATCGGAACTGAGGTTTTTAGGACACTGCGCGGGTGCGCGGTCGCACGCGTTGCCCGGTAGGAACCGGTACGCATGGCGCGGCACTGATCCGTGCAGCGGAACCGAACGGGTGTGTCCGGGCGAGCAAAACGGGTCGGCCCTGTCCGCGAAGGTGCGTCGCGAAACGGAAGGTCTCCAAGGTCCCCGATCCCGGCGGTGGCAAGGGAAGGGAATCTGCAACATTCTGCCAGCACGGCGTAGGTGTTGCCAAACCGCGTCATCCGTCGAGGGTAAACCCGCGCAATTGCGGTGGCGTTAGCGAAAACTCGCAGTTGGGGCCGAACATCCGGTGAACAGTCATACCGCGGCGGGGGTGCCCGCGGTGAGCTCGCCGTCGCTCGGCTGCGGGGCCTGTTCGCGGCGCACCCACACGTCGTCCAGGCCACCACAGCGCGATCGCACCCGCCAGTCCGAACGCGCGTCGGGATGGTCGATGCGACGGTGGATGCCGCGGCTCTCGGTGCGTTCGAGCGCGCTGTACCCGGCCCAGCGCGCGACCGCGAGCAGGGCCGCGGCCTGCCTGGCCCGCACCTGCCCGGCGCCGATGCCGCCCAGTTCGAATTGGGCGCCTGGCCACATGGCGTCGAGTTCGGCGATGCTGTCGGCCAGGCTGCCCGCGCTGCGCCGGTAGCTGCGACGCAGCGGCAGGGTGTGCTCCTGGACCAGGCCGATCACCGAACGCGGGTCGATGTGGGCGTGTGGGCCCAGCCCCGCGCCGGGGACAGCGCGGGCGAACGCGGTGCGGTCGGTGGCACGGGCGAACGCGGCCGCGCCCGCACCGGCCCAGCTGCCCGACGCCAGCGCCCACGCCCCGCGCAAGCCGCCGATTCGGCCCGCTGCCCCGGCCACGACCTCGCGTCCGGCGGCGTCGCCCGCGGCGAACAGCCCGCGCACGCTGGTCGCGCAGGCGCGATCGGCCAGTGCCAGTCCGCCCGCGCCGCGGATGGTGCCCTCCAAGACCGCGCGCACGGGCAACCGGCCCGCGGCGTCGATCGCGCCGTGCCTGCTCAGCCAGTGTCGGACGGTGTCGGGCACTTCGTGCAGGGACGCGAAAACCCTTCTGCCGTCGGCGATCGCGGTCAGTGCCGCGGGGTACCGGCCCGACAGTTCGGTGCCGGCTTCGTCGTAGAGCGCGGCGAAATGCACCGACAGGCCGGGTGCCACGACGGGGTGTGGCTGCACTCGCGACAACACCGGGGCCAGACCGTAGGCGCTGGAGAATTCCATGCCCGCCAGTTCGGCACCGGCCTCGACGGCCATCAGCAGGCCCTCGCCGGTGTTCACCTCGGTGCCCGCGCCGCCGGACAGGAACGCGCACCCACCGGTGGCGATCACGACCGCGCCCGCCCTGATGGTCCACGGCCGAAACTTGTTGTGGCGCTGGATGCCCGCCGCGCCCACGACCGTGCCCGCCGGGTCGACGAGCAGTTGCAGGGCCGGGTGATGGTCGAGGATGCGCACGCCCGCCTCGAGGGCGCCGCGGCGAAGTCTGCGCAGGTAGCTCGCGCCGTCGAAGCGCGCGCAGGTGGCGTCGCGGTCGGGGACGCGGTGTCGGGTGCCCGACCAGGTCTGCAGGCGGCGGTGGGCTTCGTCGGCGACGCGGTGCAACCAGGCCCGATCCCCCAGCCCGCCGCCCGCGGTGAACGCGCTGTCGACCGCGTCGGCGCGGTCCGGACCGGGCGCGAGGTCCCACAGCAGGGTCGTGCCGTACACGGTGGGACCGCTGGATCCGCAGCGACTCTTGTCCACCAGCACCACGCGCGCACCGGCGGCCGCGGCCGATACGGCGGCCCAGAGCCCGGCGGGTCCACCGCCGAGGATCAGGACATCCGTTTCGATACCGGTCACAAAGAGAAATGTTCGGGCACAGTTCACCCGACCGCAACCACTACGCGGCCGTCAACCCCACCATTGTGTCCAAAGCAATACACCGGCCGTGATCATGACGACGGCCGATCCCAACAAAGCGGACATTCCACGCCTGCGATCGGCGAAGACCTGCGCGACGATCACCACCACCGCGGCCACGCAATGCCAGCCGAGCGACTCCGCGCCCGGTCCGGGAAAGTTCCTGCTCCCCCCGACCACCGCCGCGCCGATCACCACGCACAACAGCACCACCACCCCGCCCGCGACCACACCGCTGACGGTGCGCACCAGGGTCACGGGGCGATCACCGGTGTTCCGCTCGCCTGGTCGATCAGGGCTTCGTACTGATCGGGGTCGGTGCCGCACGCGCCGATCGCGGTCGTCTTGTTGCTGCCGTGATAGTCCGAGGAACCCGTTCGCACCAGGCCCAGTTCGCGCGAAAGGTCGCCCAGCACACCACGATCGGCGTCGCTGTGATCGGGGTGGTCGATCTCGAGGCCGGTGAGACCGAGCGAGGCCAGGTTTCGGATCTCGTCCAGCGCGAGCAGTCTGCCGCGTCTGCGGGCGCGGGCGTGCGCGATCACGCTGACCCCGCCCGCGTCGGCGATCAACTGCACGGCCCTGGTCAGCGGGGTGTCCGCCTTCTCGGCGTAGTACCGACCGTGCGGGGCCAGCAGATCGACGAATGCCTCGTTCACACTCTCGACTACCCCGGCTGCCACCAACGCCTGCCCCAGATGCGGCCTGCCCACCGCCGGACCCGCGGTCGCCATCACCTCGACCGGGTCGATCGGCAGCCCGTCGGCGGCCATCTTCTCCGCCATCGCGCGCACCCTGGCCACGCGCTCGCCGCGCAACCGCTCACGTTCCTGCGCGAAGCCGCGGTCGGTGGGGTCGAACAGGTACGCCAGCAGGTGCACCGGAACCGGAAAGCCGTCCTCGCCCATGCCCGTGCACGACATCTCCATGCCACGCACCAGCGTGAGACCGGGCGGGCGCGCAGCTTCGGCCTCGGCCCAGCCGCCGGTGGTGTCGTGGTCGGTGATCGCGACGACGTCGAGACCGGCCGCGGCGGCATGGCGCACCAGCTGGGCGGGGGTGTCGGTGCCGTCGGAGGCGGTGGAATGGGTATGCAAGTCGATGCGCACCCCCTCAGTCTTACAGTGCGGTCTCAGCTCCCGCGCGTTCCTGGGCATGGTCGGTGCCTGCCCGTAGGGTCGGGCTGGTGCCCTCACTCTCGCCGATGTCGTCGTTCCACGGGCCACGCCGCAAGGCGAAGGCCGCGCCCGCGACCGTGCCCGTGCCCGTGCCGACCGCGCGGGCGATCGTGGACTGCGGGGTGTACGTCGACGGCAAGCGCGTACCGGGCCATTTCACGCCGCAACAGGCCAAAATCGAGGCGAGCAAGTCCGATTCGGGCTTCGTGTGGATCGGCCTGCACGACCCCGACAGCACCCAGATGAACGACATCGCCTCGACCTTCGAACTGCACCCGCTGGCGGTGGAGGACGCGGTGGAGGGCCGCCAGCGTCCCAAGCTCGAACGCTACGGCGACATGCTGTTCCTGGTGATGCGCACGGTCTGCTATATCGACCACGACATCGACTCGATCAGCGAGATCGTCGAGACCGGCGACATCATGGTGTTCACCGGACCGAAGTTCGCCATCACCGTGCGCCACGGGGAACACACCCATCTGTCCAGCGTGCGCCACAAGCTGGAAAGGCACCCCGACCAGCTCGAACTCGGCCCGACCTCGGTGCTGCACGCGGTGGCCGACCACGTGGTCGACACCTATGTCGAGGTCACCGAGTTCATCGGCGGCGATATCGACGAGATGGAGGAGGAGGTGTTCACCCCCACCTCCAAAGTCGGCCTCGGGTCGATCTACCAGCTCAAACGCGAAGTCGTGCAACTGCGCAGCGCGGTGTCGCCGCTGGCGATTCCGCTGGCGAAGCTGACCACCGACCCCGATCTACCGATTCCGACGGAGATCCGCCGGTACATGCGCGATGTCGCCGACCATCACACCAGCGTGTCCGACCACATCTCGTACTTCGACGAGGCGCTCAGTGGGCTGGTCAACGCGGCGCTGGCCAAGATCAGCGTTCAGCAGAACACCGACATGCGCAAGATCTCGGCCTGGGCGGCGATGGCGGCGGTACCCACGGCGATCGCCGGTATCTACGGCATGAACTTCGACCACATGTGGGAACTGCACCAAGTGTGGGGTTATCCCGCGGTGCTGGGGACCATGGTGGTGATCTGCCTGTTCCTCTACCGCAGTTTCCGGCGTAACGGGTGGCTCTAGAGACTCACCGCACCGCGTTCGGGATCGCGCACGTCGATGCCGGCCTCGGCCCAGGCGTCGCGTAGGGCTTGCGCACCGCGCAGGCGCACCCAGGCGGCCTCGGTGGCGGTCACCGGGGTGACACTGAGGTAGCGCACCGGATCGGCGGGGTCGGGCAGGGGGATCGGCGCGATGTCGCTGTCGCCCAGCACCACCGCGGAGAATTTCGCGTTGCGCCACAACGGTTCTCCGAGGTCGATCAGCGCATCGGCTTGCAGCACAACACCTTCCACCGACGGCGAGGCGATCAGGATGCCCAGCGATTTGGCGATCCCGACCTGCGGGTCCGCGCCCATCAGCAGGGTCAGCACCAGTTCCGCGCGTGGCCCGCGCACCGGGTCTGCCAGCAGATCGGAGGGGTCGCCCATCGGATGACGTGAGCCGCCCAGCGTCGCGTAGTGCACCGCACCGTCGCCCGGAATACGCAGGATCTCAATGGGTTCCAGGCCGAGGAAGGTCAGCGAGGCCGAATCGACCTGTGCGCGTTCGAGTTCGAAGTGGTCCAGCACCGCGGCGCGGACCGTGTTCTCCACATCCATTGCGCTACAGGGCCAATCGAGCCAGCGAGTCGCGGGCGCGTTCGGCAGACTTCGGGTCGCACAGCACGTCGTAGCGGCCCGCGACCAACTGCATGGTCGAGGCGAAGTCGCGCTGACCCTTGGTGGCCGCGTAGGGAATCGAGGTGGTGATCACGCCGAACACGATGCCGCCCAGCAGACCCACGACCAGCGGGCCGATCGCGCCGCCGGTGGTGGTGAACAGGCTCAGCAGCAGACCCAGGAACAGGCCCAACCACGCGCCCGACACCACGCCGCCGCCGATGACCTTGCCCCACGTAAGCCGGTACAGCACCCGCTCGACCTGCATCAGATCGACACCGACGATGGTCACGTCCTGCACCGGGAACTGCCCGTCGGCCAGGTAGTCCACCGCGCGCTGCGCCTCGGCGTAGGTCGGATACGAGCCGACCGGCCAGCCCGACGGCGGCGTCGGCAACGCCTGCCGCCCGCGATTCGAGTTGCCCAAGGGATTCGTCATAGTCCTATTCTGCTATTCGTCGGCCGACAGTGCCGAAGTGAAACGTCTCGGCCCCGATCATGCGGATGTTCTCGTCATCCCGGCTGCTCGGCCCTTGTCGGCGATAACCTGGGCCATTTTGGCGCTGGCCTCGTCGATCATCTCATCTCCCAGCATCACCGCACCACGCGCGCCGCCCGCCTCGGAGGTGTGGAAGGCGTAGGTCTCCAAGATCAACTCGGCGCGGTCGTAGTCGGCCTGGCGCGGGCTGAAGATCTCATTGCAGGCGTCGACCTGGCCGGGGTGCAGCACCCATTTGCCGTCGAAACCCAGTGCCGCGGTGCGGCCTGCGGCCCGGCGGAAACCGTCGACATCGCGAATCTGCAGGTAGGGGCCGTCGATGGCCTGCAGGCCGTGCGCGCGGGCGGTGAGCAGGATCGTCATCAGGATGTGGTGGTAGGCATCGCCGACGTCATAGCCTTCGGGCTGCTCGCCGACCACCAGCGTGCGCATGTTGATACTGGCCATGAAATCGGCGGGCCCGAACACCAGCGCCTGCACGCGCGGGCTCGCGGTGGCGATCGCGTCGATATTGCGCAGGCCCAGCGCGTTCTCGATCTGCGGTTCGATGCCGATCCGGCCGACCTCGAGGCCGGAGGCCTTCTCCAACTGGGTCAGCAGCAGGTCAAGGGCTTGCACCTGACCGGCGTCGGTGACCTTGGGCAACAGGATCGCTTCCAACCAGCGACCCGCGCCCTCGACCACGCTGATCACATCGGCGTAGGTCCACTCGGTGGACCAGTCGTTGACCCGCACCACCCGCAGCTGCGAACCCCAGCCCGGTTCGTTGAGCGCGGCCACGATGTTCGCGCGCGCCGCGGCCTTGGCACCGGGCGCCACCGCGTCCTCGAGATCGAGGAACACCTCGTCCACGGGCAGGGTCTTCGCCTTGGCGATCATCTTCGGATTGCTGCCCGGCACGGCGAGCACCGATCGGCGTGGCTTCGACAACAACGACTCCTTGACTGGTGCGGCCGGTTCCGACCGATAGCCTGGTGATCATGGCAACCACCAGGGTCTACGTCGCCCGGCTCGCCGGCCTGACGGTGTTGGGTCCGGACGGGGAGTCTATCGGCCGCGTCCGCGACGTCGTCGTGGCCGTCCGGCAGGGGCGCCAACCCGCGCGCGTGCACGGACTCGTCGTCGAATTGCTCACCCGGCGAAGGATTTTCGTGCCGATGCTGCGGGTCACCGCGATCGAGCCCGGGATGGTCACGCTCAATACCGGCACGGTGAGCCTGCGGCGTTTCGCCCAGCGGCCGGGCGAACTGCTGGCCATGGCGCAGATCGTGGATTCGCAGGTGCGTGTCAACGATCCCGACCTGCCCGACCTGGACGGCGTCGATGTGTTCGTCGCCGATCTGGGCATCGAACAGACGCGGACCAGGGACTGGATCGTGGGTCGCGTCGCGGTGCGCGGGCATCGACGACTGGGGCGCAGGCGCGCTGTGCACGTGGTGGATTGGTCGCAGGTCGAGGGATTGACCCCCGCCGAGGTGGACCGGCCGGGCCAGGACGTGACGTCGCTGCTCACCGAGTTCGAAGGCCTGCGCGCGGCCGACGTCGCGCACCGGTTGCGTGAACTGCCCGAGAAACGCCGCCTCGAGGTGGCCGTGGCCCTGAACGACGAACGCCTGGCCGACGTGGTCCAGGAACTGCCCGACGACGACCAGGTCGACCTGCTCGGCCACCTCGAAGTCCGCCGCGCCGCCGACGTGCTCGAGGCGATGGACCCCGACGACGCCGCCGACCTGCTGGGCGAACTGTCCGAAAGCGAAGCCGAATCGCTGCTGGCACTGATGGATCCCGAGGAATCCGAGCCGGTGCGCCGTCTGCTGGCGCACTCCCCCGACACCGCGGGCGGTCTGATGACCCCGAAACCGATCGTGCTCGGCCCCGCCACCACCGTCGCCGAGGCGCTGGCCCGCGTGCGCGACCCCGACCTCACGCCGGCGCTGGCCTCGATGGCGTTCGTCGTGCGACCGCCCACCGCCACCCCCACCGGCCGCTATCTGGGCTGCGTGCACATCCAGCAGTTGCTGCGGGAACCGCCCGCGCACCTGGTGGGCGGGATCGTGGACACCGACCTGGCGCCGCTGTCACCGGACATGCCGCTGTCGGCGGTGACCCGGTATTTCGCCACCTACAACCTGGTCTGCGGGCCGGTGGTCGACGCGGAGAACCACCTGCTGGGCGCGGTGACCGTCGACGACGTGCTCGATCATCTGCTGCCCGAGGACTGGCGCGAGGAAGAACCACCCGGATTGACCAGGGTCGAGCCGCTGCTGCCCAACGGCGGTGCGGTGTGAGCGAGAAGAATCCGGCAAGGCAGCGCCTGGAAACCCCCGTCGGCTCGCGGTTCAAACTCGACTGGGACTCCGACGCTTTCGCGCGCACCAGCGAACGGGTCGCCCGATTCCTGGGCACCGGGCGGTACCTGGCGATCCAGACGGTGATAGTGATCGTGTGGATCGTGCTCAACGTGTTCGTGGTGTGGTTGCGCTGGGACCCGTACCCGTTCATCCTGCTCAACCTGGCGTTCTCCACCCAGGCCGCCTACGCCGCACCGCTGATCCTGTTGGCGCAGAACCGCCAGGACAACCGCGACAAGGTCTCCCTCGAAGAAGATCGCACCAGGGCCGCGCAGACCAAGGCCGACACCGAGTTCCTCGCCCGCGAACTCGCGTCGCTGCGACTGGCCGTGGGCGAGGTGGCCACCCGCGACTACCTGCGCCGCGAACTCGAGGAGATCAAGGACATGCTCGACCGCATCGACGCGGTCACCACGCCCGACGGCGCGCCGAAGCCGGACAAAAAGCGAAAAGCCGTCCGCAAGAAAACCTCCGGTCAAACCCCCTCTTCCCCCTCGATTGCACCGGGTACTCCAGACGCGTAACCGGAAATGCTCAATAACTACCTGACCGGTAGGTAACCTGGATCACGTTGTTCCGGGCGGGCCGGATGGGGACTGAAGCGGTGCCGCCGTGTTCGAGGTAAAGGGTTGGGTGTGGCCGTGCGAATCTCTGCTCCGATAACGATGTCGGCCTTGGTAGTCGCAGGATTTGTCGCTTCGGGATCGGCGGCGCATTCCAGCAATCCCAGCGTCGCGCCGACCGCACCGGAGGCGCTGCTGGCCGCGACGGCCAGCACCACCGACGACTCCGCCGACGCCGACCCGTCCGAGATCGTCGGCCTGCTGCCGATCACGCAGGAGGCACCGCGCCGCTTGCGCGCCCTGTCACCCGGCGCCAACGGTGCCGCGCCGTTCGCGGGAACCGTCCCGCTGCGCAACATTTCGCTGCCCACCGGCAGTGGCGCGCTCGGCATTCCGCAGATCGTGCTCGCGGCCTACCGCAACGCCGAACTCGCCCTGGAATCCGCGCAGCCGGGCTGCGGGGTCACCTGGAACCTGCTCGCGGGCATCGGCCGGATCGAATCCGGACACGCCAGCAGCGGCCGCACCGACCCCGCCGGCACCACCACCACCCCGATCTTCGGACCGGCGCTGGACGGCACGCTGCCGGGCAACGAGATCATCAAGGAAGCCGACGGCGGCTACATGCGGGCCATGGGGCCCATGCAGTTCCTGCCGACCACCTGGGTGCACTATGCCGCCGACGGCAACGGCGACGGCGCCGCGGACCCGCACAACGTGTTCGACGCGGCGCTGGCCGCGGGCAAGTACCTGTGCTCGGGCGGGATGAACCTGCGCGAGGCGGCCCAGGAACTGCGGGCGGTGCTGCGCTACAACAACTCCATGTCCTACGCGGCCGACGTGCTGAGCTGGTCGGCGGCGTACCGGACCGGCGGCGTACCGAGCCAGGCGGCCATCTCGCCGCACATCATCCCGCCCGGCAGCAGCCCGCAGTCCGCGCCCAATGTGCTGGCCGCGGCGACCAATACGCCGACCACCACACCCGCGCCGACCGCGCCCAAGTTCACTACGCCGACTCCGGTGATGATCAACCTGCCCGGGCTGCCGCCGATTCCGTGCGGGATCTTCTGCCCGTTGCCGGTGGCACCGCCCGAGGTGTGCGTGGGCGAACCGTTGGCCGTGGATCCACTGAAGCCGGTGGAACCCGGACAGCCGCCCGTCGACAAGCCTGTCGAGCAGACCTATGGTGCCGTGGCGCCGAAGGATCCCGACACGCCCGCGATCGCGCCCGCCGCGTGCAGCCCGGCCGCGGTCGCGCCGAACCCCGAGGCGGCACCGGCACCCGCTCCGGCGAAGACGCCGGAACCCGGCATCGCACCCACCGAGGAGCCCGCCCCCGTCGAGCCCGCCCCGGTGGAACCGATTGCGCCGCCCGCCATCACACTGCCGTTCGGCATCGTGATCCCGCTGCCGCCCGCCCCCACCGCGCCCTAGAAATCAAACGCGAATTCACATCACGGAGGGGTAACAAAAAGGTCTCGGGTGCGGTAATCTCTTCTCATCCAACACGGTTGAGGAGGGCACCACACAGTGGGTCGTCATCGGAAACAGGCTGCTACGACGGTTCGCCGTAGCTCGCTGATCGCATTGACCGGCTTGGTCCCCGCAGGGTTGGTGGCCGTTACCGCGGCCGCCACCGAAGCGACCACCGCACCCAACGCGGCCGTCGAACACGACGTGCTGCCCGCGGCCGAAGGCGACCTGGTCGCGGCACCTCAGGCCGACATCGCGGAGATCGCGCACGCGGAAGCACGGCAGTCTCCCTCGGCCACCCCGGTGGTGAAAACCGTTGCGCTGGCCGACGATCGCGAGTCCGCCGATCTGCCGTCCGGCCCGCTGGGCATTCCCGGTATCGCCGTGGCCGCCTATCAGACCGCCGAACAGCAACTGGGCGTGGAGAATCCGCACTGCGGCATGTCCTGGTCGCTGCTGGCCGGCATCGGGCGCGTGGAATCCACGCACGCCTACGGCAAGGCCGACGCGCAGGGCAACCCGATCAAGGCGGTCTACGGGCCGGTCCTGGACGGCAGCCTGTCGGGCAACAACGTCATCCACGACAGCGACGGCGGTGAGCTCGACGGCCTCGGCGGGTACGACCGTGCCATCGGGCCGATGCAGTTCCTGCCCGAGACCTGGCACCGCTACGCCGCCGACGGCAACGCCGACGGCATCGCCGATCCGCAGAACCTGTTCGACGCCGCGCTCACCGCCGGCCGGTACCTGTGCGACGGCGGGCTGAACATGCGCGATCTGTCACAACAGTCGAAGGCGATCCTGCGCTACAACAACTCGATGGCCTATGTCGCCAACGTCATGGCATGGTCCGGGTCGTACTCGAGCGGGCTGGCTCCACAGCCCAAGGACCTGCCGCGCATCCACTAGGGATTAACATCGGGCGCATGTCAGTGATTACGGAAGCGGATGTGCGGGCGGCGCTCGCGAAGGTCGACGATCCGGAGATCCGCAAACCGATCACCGAATTGGGGATGGTCAAGTCGGTTGCTATCGCCGACAGCGGTGATGTGCACGTCGAGATCTACCTGACCACCTCGGGGTGCCCGCTGCGCACCGAGATCATTCAGCGGGTCACCGCGGCTGTGTCCGATGTCAACGGCGCGGGTGCGGTGACGGTCGACCTCGACGTGATGAACGACGAGCAGCGCACCGAGCTGCGCAAGTCGCTGCGCGGGGATTCGGCCGAGCCGGTCATCCCGTTCGCCCAGCCCGGATCGCTGACCCGTGTGTACGCGGTCGCCTCCGGTAAAGGTGGCGTGGGCAAGTCCAGCGTCACCGCGAACCTGGCCGTGGCGCTGGCGCAGCGCGGCCTGTCGGTCGGCGTGCTCGACGCCGACATCTACGGCCACTCCATCCCGCGCATGCTCGGCTCCGACGCCAAGCCCACGCAGGTCGAGCGGATGATCATGCCGCCGGTCGCGCACGACGTGAAGATGATCTCGATCGCGCAGTTCACCCAGGGCAACACCCCTGTCGTGTGGCGCGGCCCGATGCTGCACCGCGCGCTGCAGCAGTTCCTCGCCGACGTGTTCTGGGGCGACCTGGACGTGCTGCTGCTGGACCTGCCACCCGGCACCGGCGACGTGGCGATCTCCCTCGCCCAGCTCATCCCCAGCGCCGAGATCCTGGTCGTGACCACCCCGCAGATCGCCGCCGCCGAGGTGGCCGAACGCGCGGGCGCGATCGCCCTGCAGACCCGTCAGCGGATCGCCGGCGTGGTCGAGAACATGTCCTGGCTGGACCTGCCCGACGGTTCGCGCATGGAGCTGTACGGCACCGGCGGTGGCCAGGTCGTGGCCGACCGCCTCACCCGCGCGGTGGGGTCGAATGTGCCGCTGCTGGGCCAGGTTCCGATCGAACAGGCGCTGCGCGAAGGTGGCGACGACGGCAACCCGATCGTGCTGGCGGATCCGGAGAACCCGGCCGCGGTCGCGCTGCTCGGCATCGCCGACAAACTCGCCGTCCGCAAGCGTGGGCTGGCGGGCATGTCCCTGGGCATCGATACGACCCGACACCTGTAAGACGTCGGTCCCGGATGGCGGGTGAACACGGCCGGGGGCGTGGTCTTCGCCAGACACAAGGCTCTGCGTACCGCTGCGCACCGGCACGGGCTGACCAGGCACGATCGCCATCTGGCAGCCAAGGTCGAACCTCCTCGCGCCCAGGTCTGGCCTGGAGTGCAGGGGAGGCGGAACAACTTGTCAGTGGGTTCTCCTAGGCTGCTCGTATGCTGACGCTGCTTCTATACGTGCTCATCGTCGGGTTGGTCGCGGCGATGCTCTTTCTCGTCGCCAGTGCGGTTTTCGGGCGGTCCGAGGAATTAGGGCCGCTGCCCGACGGGACCACCGCCACCGTGCTGCCCGCCGACGGCGTCACCGGGGCCGACGTGCGCGCGCTGCGGTTCCAGCAGGTGGTGCGCGGGTACAAGGCCGGTGAGGTCGACTGGGCGTTGAGCAGGCTCGCACTGCGGATCGACGAGCTCGAGTTCGAGTTAGCGCAGGCACGACAGTGGCAGGCACAGGTGGTGGCGGGGCAGGAACGCGGGTGAGCGAGCTCGCCGACGACGGCCTGGTCCGCTGTGACTGGGCCACCGGCTCCCAGCTGTACCGCGATTACCACGACACCGAATGGGGCAAGCCCCTGCACGGCGACGACGCCATGTTCGAACGGCTGTGCCTCGAGGCCTTCCAGTCCGGTCTGGCCTGGATCACCGTGCTGCGGAAACGACCCGCCTTCCGCGCCGCGTTCGCCGACTTCGAGATCGCGAAGGTCGCCCAGTTCGACGATCACGACCGCGCGCGCCTGCTGGCCGACGCCGGCATCGTGCGCAACCGCGCCAAGATCGACGCGGTGATCAACAACGCGCAGGTTGCTCGCGACCTGCCGGGCAGCCTGGACGAGCTGGTGTGGTCGTTCGCACCCGCGCCACGCCCACGGCCCACCTCGATCGCGAATGTGCCCGCCACCACACCCGAATCCATTGCTCTGGCAAAGGAATTGAAGCGTCTCGGGTTCGCGTTCGTGGGCCCGACGACGGCGTATGCCCTCATGCAGGCAACCGGCATGGTGGACGACCACCTGGATGTTTGCTGGGTGAACGCGGTGCCGGACGGAACCGACTCAGCAGTCACATTTCGCACTCAGGTGTCCGCCCGCGACGGCAATAGGGAAGAATAGGACCGGTGTGGCCCGCCGAACACCCGGCGAGCCCGCTGGTTGGCGACAACCGGCAGACGAGAAGAACAGTGCGCAGAACCACCGCGCAGATCTGGAGGGAGCAGAGGATGGCGGCCATGAAGCCCCGTACCGGGGACGGTCCCCTCGAAGCAACCAAGGAAGGTCGTGGAATCGTCATGCGGGTTCCACTCGAGGGTGGCGGGCGTCTGGTCGTCGAACTCACACCGGACGAGGCTGCGGCGCTCGGTGACGAACTGAAAAGCGTCACCAGCTGAATGCGCTGACCGAGGTCGCCGCACTCCTGGCCTGTCCGGAGTGCGGCGACGAACTGCAACCGCACGATCGTGCGTTGCGATGCGGCACCGGCCACAGCTTCGACATCGCCCGTCAGGGTTATGTCGGGCTGCTGACCGGCGCATCGACGAAAATGACCGGCGACACCGCCGACATGCTCGACGCTCGCGCCGCTTTCCAGGGCGCGGGCCATTTCGCCCCGATCGCCGCGGCGGTGGCGCGCGCCTTCGCTACGCGCGTCAGCGACCAGCAGACCGCGGCGCGCGACGTCGGGACCCCGGCCGTGAGCACGCAGGCTCACCGAGCCGACACTCAGCTTCCCGCGGACGCGCAGTCACCGTCTGAAACCCCACCCGATGCCGCTGTGCTCGAAATCGGCGCCGGTACGGGTTACTACCTGGCTGCGGTCCTCGACGCGGATCCCACTCTCCTCGGCATCGCCTTGGACGTGGCCAAGCCCGCCGCCCGCAGAGCCGCACGCGCCCACCCCCGCCTTGCCTCCGTGCTGGCCGACGCCTGGCGCGGCCTGCCCTTGCGCGACGACACCGTCATCGGGGTGCTGTCAGTGTTCGCCCCGCGCAACCCCGCCGAAGTCGTCCGCGTGCTGGCCCCCGGTGGCCGCTTCGTCATCGTCACCCCCACGGCACGTCATCTGGGCGAGCTGATCGGCCCCCTCGGCATGGTCAGCGTCGACCCGGACAAAGACCGCCGCCTGGCCGACTCACTGTCGGACACCTTCACCCGCGCCGAGCACACCCTCGTCGAATTCCCGATGAAACTGTCACGCACCGACGTCACCAACGTCGTCGCGATGGGCCCGTCGGCCTTCCACGGCACCCCCGCCGACGATCCGCGCATCGCGGCGCTACCCGTCATCACCGAAGTCACCGCATCGGTGACGGTCTCGACGTACCTGTCGAACGCCTGACCGCAGCACTCGCTACCGCTGCACACTCCGATAGACCTCGAGCGTGCGCTGCGCGATCTGCCCCCAGTCGAACTCCGCGATCGCCCGAGCCCGCCCGGCCTCCCCATAACGAGCCGCCAACACCGAATCCCCCGCGACCTCGTTCACCGCCGCCGCCAGCGCCCGCTCGTACTCCCCCGTCGCCTCGGGGTCGTAGTGCACCAACCGCCCGGTGACCCCGTCATCGACCACCTCGGGAATCCCCCCGACATCCGAAGCCACGACCGCGGTCGCACACGCCATCGCCTCCAGATTCACGATGCCCAGCGGTTCGTACACCGACGGACACACGAATACCGAAGACGCCGAAAGGATTTGGCGCACCTGCTCGGTAGGCAACATCTCCTTGACCCAGAACACGTTCCCCCGCTGCCGCTGCAACCCATCCACAGCGGCAGCGACCTCCAACTCCAACTCCTTGGTATCGGCCGCCCCCGCACACAACACCAACTGAATATCCGGGTCGAACGAAGCCGCCGCGGCGAGCAGATGCCCGACACCCTTCTGCCGCGTGATCCGCCCGACGAACGACACGATCGGCAGATCAGCCCGCACCCCCAGCCGCTCGAGCACGGAATCACCGACGGGCGGTCCCGGATGCCACACCTGCGCATCGATCCCGTTGTGCACCACATGAACTCGATCAGGGTCGATCGCGGGATACGCGTCGAGCACGTCGTGCCGCATCCCCTCGCTCACCGCGATCACCGCATCGGCCTGCTCCATGGCATCGCGCTCCGACCACGACGACAGCCGATACCCGCCGCCCAGCTGTTCGGCCTTCCACGGCCTGCGCGGTTCCAGCGAATGCGCCGTGAGTACATGCGGAATCCCGTACAGCATCGACGCCAGATGCCCGGCCAACCCCGCGTACCAGGTGTGCGAATGCACCACCTCCACACCGCCGGCGGCATCGGCCATGCGCAACTGCGCCGACATCATCTGCAAAGCGGGATTGGCGGCATACAACTCGGGGTCGGGACTGTGCACCACCGCACCGTTGCGCGGCGCGCCCATGCAGTGCACGGTCACCTCGCACAGCTGGCGCAATCGGCCGGTCAGCTCGGTGACGTGCACTCCCGCACCGCCGTACACCTCCGGCGGATACTCCCGGGTCAGCATGGCGACTCGCAGCGGTTCCGCCTGCGTCCGCCCGCCGGCGTCACCATCACTCACCGTCTCAAATTAGCCCCTGCGGTCGACATGGGCCACCGTAACGGCGCTGGCACTGTACTTTGAGCAGAGTGAGGAGCCAGCCGCACGTACTCGGGATCGTGCTCGCCGGTGGCGAGGGCAAACGACTGTTTCCGCTCACGGCCGACCGCGCCAAGCCCGCGGTCCCGTTCGGTGGGGCGTATCGACTGATCGACTTCGTTCTCAGCAACCTCGTCAACGCGGGATACCTGCGCCTGTGCGTGCTCACCCAGTACAAGTCGCATTCGCTGGATCGCCATATCTCGCAGACGTGGCGGCTGTCGGGTTTCACCGGCGAGTACATCACCCCGGTGCCCGCGCAGCAGCGTCTCGGACCGCGCTGGTACACCGGCAGCGCCGACGCGATCATGCAGTCGCTCAACCTGATCTACGACGAGGACCCCGATTACATCGTGGTGTTCGGCGCCGACCACGTGTACCGGATGGACCCCGAGCAGATGGTGGCCAGCCACATCGCGTCGGGCGCGGGCGTCACGGTCGCGGGGATCCGGGTGCCGCGCGCGGAGGCCAGCGCCTTCGGCTGCATCGACACCGACGAGTCCGGCAAGATCACCCAGTTCCTGGAAAAGCCCGCGCATCCACCGGGCACCCCCGACGACCCGAACGTGACGTTCGCGTCGATGGGCAACTACGTGTTCACCACCCGCGTGCTCGTCGACGCGATCCGCGCCGACGCCGAGAACTCCGACTCCGACCACGACATGGGCGGCGACATCATCCCGAAGCTGGTCGCCGAGGGTGTCGCCAATGTGTACGACTTCGCCGACAACGAGGTCCCCGGCGCCACCGAACGCGACCGCGGCTACTGGCGCGACGTGGGCACCATCGACGCCTTCTACGAGGCGCACATGGACCTGGTCTCGGTGCACCCGGTGTTCAACCTCTACAACCGGCACTGGCCGATCCGCGGCGCCGCCGAGAACCTGCCGCCGGCGAAGTTCGCGCAGGGCGGTCTGGCCCAGGAATCGATCGTGGGGGCGGGCTCGATCCTGTCCGCGGCCACGGTCCGCAATTCGGTGCTGAGTTCGAACGTGGTGATCGAGGACGGCGCCACGGTCGAGGGCAGCGTGTTGATGCCGGGCGTGCGGATCGGGCGTGGCGCGGTGGTGCGGCACGCGATCCTGGACAAGAACGTGGTGGTCGGCGAGGGCGAGATCATCGGCCTCGACCTGGACCGCGACCGCGAACGTTTCGCCGTCAGCAACGGCGGAGTCGTCACCGTCGGCAAGGGCATCTGGGTCGGGTAGACCCCCGCCGCAAAGACCCCATGTCCGGGTTAGGTCAACCTCGACTCAGCCCCGCGAAGCGCAGAGTAGACCGTCGCCGATCGGGATCAAGACGCTGGTCAGCTCCGGGTTTTCCGCGATGGCGCGAGTCGCCGCTCGTACGGCCTGCGTCGCCGGATCCCGCTGTTCCGGGTCAGGAACCCGCCCGCCCAGCAGCGCGTTGTTGAGAATGAACGCCCCACCCTCGCGCAACAACCGCACACCCTGTTCCACGTAATGCGGGTGTTCCATCGGCGCCGCGTCGATGAAGACCAGGTCGTACGAGCCTTCGGCCAACCGCGGCAGCACGTCCAGCGCCCGCCCGTTGATCAACCGCGTGCGCGACGGCGTGATCTGCGCGGCCCGGAACGCCTCCTTGGCCGCGCGTTGGTGCTCGGGTTCGGAGTCGATGGTGGTCAGCGTCCCGTCCTCACGCATCCCGTCGAGCAACCACAGCCCGCTCACGCCCGCCCCGGTCCCGACCTCCACGACCGCGCGCGCACCCAGCATCTGCGCGTACATGGTCAGCAGCGCGCCGACCGACGGGGGCACGGGCGCAGCCCCCAATTCGGTGGCCCGCTCGCGCGCTTCGAGAAGAACCTCGTCCTCGACGACGGATTCCTCCACATAGGCCAGATTCCGCTCCACGTTCGATGCCACAGCTAAGAGGCTAAGCCACCGGAGCGGTCTGTGTATTCAGCGAAGGGACCGATTCGGCACTGTGTCGTCCACATCCCCAACATTTGCCCACAGTTTGCGGATCGGTCACAACCACGTCTGGACAGCTGGTTTCCCGTCGCGGCCGGGTTTAGGGTCGGGTGCGGGAAGAATTCTCAGGTCACGCTCAGGGTCTCCACACCTGGCCCATATCGGGACAGGAAATAGTTGCCCTACACAAGGCCAGCAAGGCCAGCCGATCGCGGCGGGTACGAGGCGCGGGAACAACCACACACAGTTGCTGGTTGATTCCGGTTAGCAGGGTTCGCTGATCCGAACCAGCCAGGTTTCGTGCCAGCGGTCCCGAGTAGGAGGTGTCCCATCCCGATGGTAGACACGGCGCGTCCAGACGCCACCGACCAGACTCTGTCCGCCCAGCTCCTCGCGGCAGAAGCCGAATTACTCGACGCCGAACTCACCGGCACCGCTGTCTTCGACGCCACCGGCGATCGCGCCACCATGCCCTCCTGGGACGAACTGGTCCGCGAGCACGCCGACCGTGTCTACCGCCTGGCCTACCGCCTGTCCGGCGACGCCCAGGACGCCGAGGACCTCACCCAGGACACCTTCATCCGGGTGTTCCGTTCGCTGCAGAACTACCAGCCCGGCACCTTCGAAGGCTGGCTGCACCGCATCACCACCAACCTGTTTTTGGACATGGTCCGCCGCCGCAACCGCATCCGCATGGAGGCGCTGCCCGAGGATTACGACCGGGTGCCCGCCGAGGGCCCCACTCCCGAGGACGCCTACCACGACGCGCGCCTGGACCCCGACCTGCAGAAAGCACTGGATTCGCTGGCACCGGAGTTCCGTGCCGCGGTGGTCCTGTGTGACATCGAGGGCCTGTCCTACGAGGAGATCGGCGCGACGCTGGGCGTGAAGCTGGGCACCGTGCGCAGCCGGATCCATCGCGGCCGGGCGGCACTGCGCGAGTACCTTGCGCATAATGGAAGTGAGCAGCGGTACTCCGCTGAAGCCCACCTGATGTGATCGAGTTCGAACGTCATCACGGGGCGCTTTCAGTTGATGTCGGTCGGAAGGAAGAATCGCGAATGAGCGTGGACCCCACAGCCTCAGGTCGTTCTCCGCGCTTTCAGCCCACCGAGCATCTGGCCAGCGAGGCGGTCGCGGCGTTCGTCGACGGCGAATTGCGCATGAACGCGTATCTGCGTGCCGCCCAGCATCTTTCGGTCTGTCCCGAATGCGCGGACGAGGTCGATGCCCAGCAGCAGGCGCGGATCGCGTTGCGTCGGGCGGCCGAAGTCGCGATTCCGCGCAGCCTGCACGACAGCCTGTCGCGCATCCCGCTGGCCGATCTACCCGGCAACGCACCCACTCCGCCCCGCCGTAACGAGGCGTTTCTCGGATTCATCACAGATTCCTTCACCGCGACCCGGTGGACAACGCGGCGGCGCAAGTAGAGTCTGCGACGTGACTGGCGAATCGACGAATACCGGATCGGCCGACCACTCGGATTCGGGGGCTGACACTCGGGGCAATCTGCGTCCCACCGACGCACCGACACTGGGTCCGCGCCCGGTCCTGCGGCCGCACATCGACAGCCACACCGCCCGCGCGTTCCGCCGTCCGAGCGGACAGGCGGGCTCGTTCGCACCGCACGACCCGCACCGGGCCACCCAGAACGGCGCCGACGAGGGCATGACCCAGCGTCCGCCGGACGGCGTGCTCGCCGAGGCCTTCGCGCGCCCCGACGGTTCGTCGGAACTGCTGCAGCGCGAACCCGGCGCCGATGAACCCAAGACCGTGATCGCGGGTCCGGTGGATCCGTGGCGCGATCCCGACGCGGCGGCCCGGCTCGGTTCGCCCGCCGTCGAAACTCCGCCGCCTGCACGGCTGCCGGTCGCGTCGAAGCTGAGTGCTCGCGAGGTGCTGTTCGGTTCGCGCGTGGCACCCAAGGCTCTCGCGGTGTTGGCCGCGCTCGCGCTCGGCATCGCTGTCGTGGGCGGGCTGGTCGGGCGGATCACCGCCGAGACCGCGTCGGACCTGACCTCCCGCAAGGTCACCCTGGATCAGAGCGCCGGCGTGGAAACTCCGCACAGCCAGATCGCCGCGGTGGCCAATGCTGTTCTGCCGTCGGTGGTTTCGATCCGAGTCACTGTCGGCGACAACGGCGCGACCGGTTCCGGCGTGGTGATCGACGGCGGCGGTTACGTGGTCACCAACAATCACGTGATCTCGATGGCCGCGACCGACAAGTCCAACCGGGCCGCGATCCAGGTGCAGTTCTCCGACGGCAACCGGGTGCCCGCGCAGATCGTCGGGCGCGACCCCAAAACCGACCTGGCGGTACTGAAGGTCGAGGCGAAGAACCTCACCGTGGCCGATCTCGGCAAATCCGCCGACGTGCAGGTCGGCGACGACGTGCTGGCCGTCGGTTCGCCGCTGGGCCTGAGCAAGACCGTCACCTCCGGCATCGTCAGCGCCCTGCACCGCCCCGTGAAGCTCGCCGGCGAAGGCAGCGACACCAACGCCGTGATCGACGCCGTGCAGACCGACGCCGCCATCAACCCCGGTAACTCCGGTGGCGCGCTGGTCGACATGCAGGGCCGGGTGGTCGGCATCAACACCGCCATCCGCAGCGAGACCGGCGGTTCGGTGGGTCTCGGCTTCGCGATCCCGGTCGACGTGATGACCACGGTCACCCAGACGCTGATCCGCGACGGCCAGATGCACCACCCGGTGATCGGCCTGAGCGCGCGCACCAAGACCGTGGCCAACGAGGTGATGAGCGGCGCCGCCGTGGCCGACGTGGTGCCGGGCAGTCCCGCCGACAAGGCAGGCATCGTCGAAGGCGACGTGGTCGTGAAGATCGGCGACCGTGAAGTCACCGGCCCTGACGAGCTGGTGGTCGCCGTGCAGCAGCACAAAATCGGCGACCGGGTGAACGTGCAGTTGATCCGCGATGGCAGGCAGGTGGACGTGCCGGTCACCCTCGAATCCGACTGACCTGCGGTTGCGCGGGCCGGGTAACCTGGATCTGTGTTCAGTAGCATCGGGTGGAGCGAGATGATGATCCTGCTCGTCGCCGCCCTCGTGATCCTCGGCCCGGAGCGTCTGCCCGGAGCTGTCCGCTGGACCACCGGTGCGCTGCGCCAGGCCCGCGACTACGCCAGCGGCGCCACCACGCAGCTGAAACAGGAACTGGGCCCGGAGTTCGACGACCTGCGCAAGCCGCTGGCCGAACTGAACGAGCTGCGCGGGATGAGTCCGCGCGCGGTGGTCACCAAGCATCTGCTCGGCGGTGACGATTCGGTGCTGCGCGATCTCGAGAAGGCCGTGCCCGACAAGCAGCAGCTGTTCGGCACCAACAGCGGCATGCCCGCGACCCCCGCCCCGCAGAAGTCGCTGGAACGCAACGAGCGGCCGCCGGTCGACTACGACGCGACGTAAACACACCGCACGGTCGGCATTTGCTGCGAGATCGCGTGGGCGGCACTATGCGGCAACGACCTGGCGAGTCCGGGATTGCCGAAAATCGCGGGCCGAGATCGTTGTCGCGCAAGACAGTTCGATGTCAACAGTTACAGACACACAACGGTGTTCAGCTGTCTAGACTTCGCACATGTCGGCCGATGACGTGGCACGAGTTTTCGCGATCGAGGACAAGGTCGAGAGACTCAAAGCAGCCACCGACGGGGTGGCGGCTGCACAGCAGACCATCAACGAACTCACCAGGATCCGGCGGGCCGTGATCCGAGAACTCCATGCCGACGGCTGGACGTTCGCCAGGATCGGCGCCGCCGCCGGATTGTCGCGTGCGCGCATCCACCAGGTGAGCACCCAGGGTCCGGTGCCCGAAGGACTGTTCTTCGGGCACGGCACGCTGACCGTGCTCGCCCCGGAAGTCCGCGCCGGCAGGCTACTGGGCGCTCCCGACCCGCAGGCCGCCCAGCGCATGGCCGAACTGCTGCGACAGCTGGGTTTCGCCGCGAACGTCGAGACGTTCCTGCCCGGCAGGCCGATCGACCTCAATCGCGACGGTCTCGTGGTCCTCGGCGGGCCCGAACTCTCGCCCAGCCTGCGTCAGCTCGTCGTGGCCGATCCCCGCCTGCGCCGCACGGTCACGCGCGCGGGTGACACCCGGCGTGGCATCGAAGACCGGGCCGCGCGTCGGGTCTACCGTCCCGGCGGCACCGAACCGCACGATATCGCGTACCTCGCCCGTCTGCCCCGCCCCGACCGGCGCGGCAGCATCATGCTGATCGACGGGCTGCACCCGCCCGGCTCACTGGGTGCGATCCGGTTGCTGGCGACCCGGCTGGCGACCCTGCACGAGCGCGCGAGCAGTCATTTGTTCTCGGTTCTCATCGCTGTCCGGTACGACCGCGCCACCGGCGAACCCGTCGACGCGGATCTACTCACCCCGGTCTACCGCCATGAAACGGACCCAAAGTTGGCTACGACCCGGGTTCGGCCATAGTCGGCTCTAAACTCGCCGTGCTTAGTGATCTGCATCACTGTACTGTTATGGATCACAGTCCGTCCGCGATGGTTAGATTGCTAGCGAGTAACCGAGTGTGAGTAGGTGAGCATCACATGTTCTCGTCTCCCGAGGCCAGCGCATGCCGGGTTCTGCCCGTGCGTGCTGCGGTCCATCCACGACCAGTTCCCCCCTTCGACGCGCAGCCGACCACCGGCGACGTCATCGTCACCACCCATCGCGTGACCTACAGCGACCGTTTGAAGGTCTTCATCGGCCCGCACGAGGACGTGGACAGTTTTCTGCGCCCGTTGCGCCGGATGGACGGTCATCAGCGGTATTCGCTCGATCTGACCGTGCTGCCCGAGCCGGTCCCCGCCACCGAGGTCACCACGTCGGTGAGTTCGGCGCGCGGCGACCTCTCGCTGGGGTGCGCCGGTTCGGCCGACGCGATGACGCTGCAGCTGCGCACGACGGTCGACCACGTCACCCGGCGGTTCACGCTCGGGTTCCCCGGCGGGCGGCTCGGGCTGCCGACGGTGTACCTGCCGCACGGCGACGAGGACACGTACGTGTATCCCGAGGAGGTGTTCACCGCCGACAACGCGGTGGAGATCTTCCGCGATTTCTTCCACGACGGGGCGATTCCCGCTGGCCTGCAGCAGCGCGAGATTCTCGACTAGCGGTTTCTCGACCGGCGATTTCTCGACTGGGAGCTGCTCGACCGGGTTCCACGGCTGAATCCGCTCGGCGCGACGGCTGGATTCGCTCGGCGCGCGGGAATGCTCGGAGATAGCTAGGCTGGTCAGAAGGTCACACCGCGTCGATGTGTGGCCGGGAGAGGCCGGTGCGTGATGCGTGATCTGCTCGGGCAGGTGCTCGAACTGCTTCCCGATCAGGCGGTCGCGCTGGCCAGGATCGTCGACCGGACAGGCGCGGGACCACGCGAGACCGGAGCCGCGATGGTCGTGACCGCCGACGGCCGCGTGCTCGGCTCACTGTCAGGCGGTTGTGTCGAATCAGCGGTGCTCACCACCGCCCACCAGGTACTGATCGACGGCCAGGCCTGCCTAGAACGCTTCGCCGCCGCCGACGAACTCGCCGTAGGCCTACCCTGCGGTGGCGAGATCGAAGTCTTCGTAGAACGCCTGGACCACACCGACCTCCCCCGCCTGCGAGCCCTCCACACCGCACTCGCAGCCCACCACCCCGTCGCCTACGCCACCACTCTCGAGTCGACTCCCGACCGAAAACTCCTGCACCCCGGCGACTCCCACCCCTGGCGTGGCCTGGACCAAGACGCTGCGGCCCTACTCACCGCAGGCCACAACGGCCTCATCGGCGCCCAAGACTGCACCCCCGCCGCAGCCGACCGCCCCCGAACCTTCGTCCAGGTCTTCCACACCCCCGCCCGCATGATCCTGGCCGGCGCCAACGACTACACCCGAGCCCTCTCCGCCGCCGCCACCACCCTCGGCTACCACGTCACCGTCGTAGACGCCCGCGAAACCTTCACCACCCCAACCCGTTTCCCGGCCGCCCACGAAGTAGTCGTCGACTGGCCCCACCGCTACCTGGAAGCGGAACAAGCCGCAGCCCGCATCGACGCCCGCACAGTAGTCTGCGTCCTCACCCACGACCCCAAATTCGATGTCCCCCTACTGTCTTCAGCCCTACGCCTCCCCCAAGTCGGCTTCATCGGCGCCCTGGGCTCCCGCCGAGCCCACACCGACCGCACCACCCGCCTGCAGGAAGCAGGCTTCACAAACCTCGAAATAGCCCGCGTCCGAAGCCCCCTCGGCCTCGACATCGCCGCCCACACCCCCGAAGAAACCGCCATCTCCATCCTCGCCCAAATCCTGGCAGACCGAGGCGCCGCCACCGCCCAACCCCTCACCACCCTGACCGGCCCGATCCACCGCCGCTGACCACCGCAAATCACCTACGAGCGGTCCCGCAAAGGGCCAGGGTGACCACCCGCATCTGACTCAGTTCTGCGGGCCGACGCACAGAATGAACCCCCGCTCGGAGTGCGTGAACTGCGTGGATGGAATTCCCGCACAGTCCTGCACACCACTCGGCCGATCCGGCGAACCGACCACCTTCAGCAACACGCGCCCCATCGCCGCGGGGTCAGCGCACGCGACCTTCTGTAGACGCACCTCGTTGCCGAACCATCCGACCTCCACCCGCCCCACACACTGTCCCGACGTCACCCGCTGCATCGATTCATCGATGGCGATCTGGTCGGCAAGGTAGAACAGGGAGACGACCCCGAACACGACGGCGAACGGCAAGCCGAATCCGAGGGCACCGAGGCGACGAAACAGCGGCTTACCAGGGTCCATCGGGGTGTGACCCCAGTAGGTTTCGGGTGTGGGGAGTGCCGCGAGCCGACGCCGGGTCATCGCGTTGACGACGAAACCGCCCAGGTTGTAAATCAGTGATTGGATGCCCCACCACCCGAACCACGCACTGGTGACGGTGATCTCGCGGTACGTCGCCAACCCACAGTCCCGGCAGAATGGCCCCGCCTCGGTGGTTTCCACTCGAAAGATCAGCAGCCCCCAATGACCGACGAGGTCTACGTCGATCGCGGGTGAGGCCCCGCAAATCCGACACCGGACACCATCGAAGGGAAACTCGTCCGTCATCGATCTTCTTCTCCCGCACCGTGATTCACCAGAACCGACGAACAGTACGGACCATCGTCTACGCCTGCAACCCGCAGCAAAGGCAGCGGGATCAGTCGGGCGACTATGTGTGTGACGTCGTCTATCCGACGACAGCGAAAAGGGCACCTCGTCGAGGAGTGACAAGGTGCCCTTTCGAGCGTTCTACGCTGCGACTTGTTCTGGGCGAAGGGTTTTCATCGGGGGGCGGTCTTCGAGGGAGACCGCGGTGGTGTGGGCGATGAATTCGCCCTCTATCAAAGGGAATTGGGTCAGGGGGGCGCCGGAGTCGGGGACTCCGCTGCGACGTAAGGCGGTGCCGAGGATTTGGCGACTCATGACGCCGAGGTCCGACAGCGGGCGGTTGCGGTGGGTGCGGACGCCCAGGTTGACCTGGGTGATGGCGTCCATGCCCATGGCGTCGTAGGTGTCCAACAGCAGGCCGATTTCTACGCCGTACCCGGAGGCGAACGGGACCGAGGTGAGCAGTTCTCGGGTGCCCGCGTATTCGCCGCCCAGTGGCTGGATGACCTGGGCCAGTTCGGGGCGGAGGGCGGCCAGGAGCGGGCGGGCGACGAGTTCGGTGACTCGGCCGCCGCCGTTGGCGTCTACGGACTCGCCCTGGCGCAGTGGGCGGCGGTAGTACGCCTTGGACAGGTGGGTGCCTTCCATCATCAGCAGCGGGCCGAGGAGTTTGGGCACGAAGTCGGGGTCGGGGTCGATCAGGTCGGAGTCGACGAAGGCGATCAGGTCGCCGGTGGTGCAGGCCAGGGAGCGCCACAGGACCTCGCCCTTGCCGGGGACCGGTTCGAGTTCGGGGACCGCTTCCTCGCGGGTGAACACCTGCGCTCCGGCGGCGCGTGCGCGTTCGGCGGTGGCGTCGGTGGACCCGGAGTCGAGCACGATCAGTTCGTCGACCAGGGTGCCCAGCAGTGGTGCGATGCTGGCCACGACGTCGGCGACGGTGTCCTGTTCGTTGAGCGCGGGCAGCACCACCGAAACGGTGCGGCCCGCCTTGGCGGCGATGAGTTCGCGCACCGTCCAATCAGGGGTGTCCCAGCTGTGGGTGGTGGCCCAGGCGGGCTCGCGGTGTTGGATTTTCATGCCAGACCTCGCAGAGTTCGTGCGGGGGGCCGGATGCCCTGGATCGCGGCGATCATGTCCACGACCCGCCGGGTCTCGGCGACTTCGTGAACCCGGAAGATCCGAGCGCCTGCGGCGGCCGACCATGCGGTTGCCGCCAGTGTGCCCTCGACCCTTTCGGTAAGACCTACCCCTAGAGTCTCCCCGATAAAATCCTTGTTGCTCAGTGCCATCAGTACTGGCCATCCGGTTTTTACAAGACCGTCGATTCCGCGCAACAACTCGAGCCCGTGATAGGTGTTTTTTCCGAAATCGTGGGTGGGATCGATCACGATGCCGTCGGCTCGCACGCCCGCGGCTGCGGCGTTTTCGGCCGCGGCGACCAGAGTCGCGGTCACTTCGGCCACCACATCGGCGTATCGAACCCGGTGCGGGCGGGTGCGCGGAACGGCGCCGCCGGTATGGCTGCAGACGATGCCCGCGCCGGTTTCCGCCGCGACGGCCACCAGATCCGGGTCTGCGCCCGCCCAGGTGTCGTTGATCAGCTCGGCACCCTCGGCGACGGCCGCGCGCGCGACCTCGCTGCGCCAGGTATCCACACTGATCAACAGGTCGGGATACTTCGCTCGAATCGCCGCGACGAACGGCACCACGCGCAGTGTTTCCTCGGCCGCGTCGACGGTGACACCGGGTCCGGCCTTCACGCCACCGATATCGACTAGGTCGGCACCCTCGTCGACCGCGCGGGTGACGCGTTCCATCGCGGCCTCGTCGGAGAACGTGGCGCCCCGGTCATAGAACGAATCGGGCGTGCGGTTCACGATCGCCATCACCAGGGCCCGATCGGTGGCCACCGGCCGCCCACAGAAGGTGGAAAGCGCCGACGAGCTACTCATGTGCTTTCCCACCCCTCCACGACTTCTGGCCAGACGAATTCAGACGTTACCTGCCGCTACCGCGGGGCCGCACCGGCGGCAACGTCAGCGGCGTATTCGGGGTAAGCGGGGATGTAGCCGTCGACCGGACCCGACAGCACGTAGAGCTGACTGTCGGAGTCCGGCTCGTACCCCTGTTTGCGCAGTTCGACCTTGCGGCTTTTGAACGTCGAGGTCTGTTCCAGTTCGGCGACCACGCGCACGTACAGCGGGACCGCGTACAGCGGCAGCCGACTGTAGACCGACGCGGCCAGTGACTTCCCGTCGAACGAGTGGTCGTCGGCCAGCTTGATCGCCGCCATGCCGGCCTTGCCGTCGGTCCCCGGAATGTCGACACCGAACACGACGGCCTGGTCGACACTGTCGTGGGCTCCCAGCGCCCCTTCGACCTCGGTGGTGGCCACGTTCTCGCCCTTCCACCGGAAGGTGTCGCCGAGCCGGTCGACGAACGCGATGTGCCAGAAGTGCTGATCGCGCACGAGGTCGCCGGTGTCGAACCAGCAGTCGCCCTTCTTGAACCCGTCGCGCACGAGTTTGGATTCCGACGCCTTCTTGTCGGTGTACCCGTCGAAGGGCTGGCGGTCGTTGACCTTCGCCAGCAGCAGCCCGACCCCGCCGGACCGCACCTTGCGCAGTTTCCCGTTGGGTCCGCGGCGGGCCTGGCCGGTCTCGTCGTCGTACTCCACGACCGCGTACGGCAGCGGGCACAGTCCGGCGGTCCGGTCGACGCCGAACGCGTTGACGAACGCCAGCGGCGCCTCGCTGGACCCGTAGAACTCCACGACCCGACCGATCCCGAACCGGCTGCGGAACTCGTCCCACAGTTCCGGCCGCAGCCCGTTGCCCACGGCCAGCCGCACCCGGTTGCCCTTCTCCGCGGGCCGCACGGGCTGGTTGATCAGGTATCGGCACAGTTCGCCGATGTAGATGAACGCGGTGGCTCGCTCGCGCGCGATCTCGTCCCAGAATTTCGAGGCGGAGAACTTGCGGCTGAGCACGTAGGTCGATTCGCCCGCGAGCACCGCCGACAGCGCGACCGTGAGCGCGTTGTTGTGATAGAGCGGCAGGCAGCAGTACAGGGCGTCGTCGGCGCGCAACCGGACGCCGAGCCCACCGAGCCCGGCCATGCTCTTGGTCCAGCGCTGGTGGGTCATGACGCTGGCCTTGGGCATGCCGGTGGTGCCGGAGGTGAAGATCAGGAACGCCCGCTCCCCCGCCCTGACCTTCTCACACACGGCAGGGTCGGAATCGGTTGCGGTGCGGGCGGATTCGGCCAGTTCCTCGGCGGACAGGACGTTGCCGGCAGGCTCGGGCAGCGAATCCAGCGCTTCAGTGCACTCCTCGCCCACGATATTGAGCACGCTGCCCAGCAACGAAATACTGTGTGCGAGAACCTGATCGCGCTGGTTGTAGTTGAGCAGGCCGACAGTGGCGCCGAGCTTGAGCACAGCCAGCACCGTGAACAATGTTTCGGGCCGGTTGGTCATCAGCACGCCGACCACGTCACCGCGAGAAACACCGCGTTCGGAAAGCACTGCGGCGTAACGGTTCACCTCACTGTTGGCGGCGCGGTAGGTATACGAGCGGCCTTCGAAACGCAGGAACACCCGGTCGGGCCTGCGGTGCGCGACCCGCTGAAAATACAGCCCAATGGAGGCTTTGTCCTTGGGCCCCACCAGCATTCCGCGCGCGTTGCGCAACATGCCGGGGGCGTCCAGTGCCATGCCGGGCAGGGCTTTGGCCAGGTCGAACACGCTGACCGTGTCGCGGGAAGTGTTGCTCACGTCGATCTCCTACTGTGCGGCCGCGGCCGGTGCCAGCGCGGCGAAGGCGGCGGGCAGGTCAGTGGTCACGATAAGGCGGTCACGGGCCTGCTGCGGCACAATCGCGCGCTGCGACAATTCATCGATCCAGCGAAGCAGACCGTCGTAGAAACCGTTGGCATCCAGCAGCACAACGGGTTTGGCGTGTTCGCCGAGGTAGCCGCCGGTCCAGGTCTCGAACAGTTCTTCCAGGGTGCCGATACCGCCGGGCAGGGTCAGGAAGGCGTCCGCGCGTTCTTCCATGAGCTGTTTGCGTTGGCGCATGGTGTCGGTGACCAACAGCTCGTCGGCGTCGACATCGGCAACTTCCTTGTGCACCAGGTGTTTCGGGATCACGCCGACGGTGTGCGCACCACCGGCGCGCGCCGCGGTGGCCACCGCACCCATCATCGACACGTGACCGCCGCCGGACACCAATTGCCAACCGCGCCGAGCGATTTCGGTACCGACGCGCGCGGCCAGGCTGATCAGTTCGGGATCGGTGGTGCTGGCGGAGCAGTAGACACAGACGGAGTAGCTCACCACTGATCCTCGGTACCCAGTCGTTCGATGTCGGCCTGGTCGCCGATTTCGCCCTGGATGATCCGCACGACCTCGTCGACACTGTCGGTGAGCTGGATCAGATCCAGGTCCTGCGGCGAGATCTTGCCCGAACCGGCCAGCGAGTCGCGCATCCAGTCGACCAGACCCGACCAGTACGCGGTGCCGAACAGGATGATGGGGAACCTGGTGATCTTCCGGGTCTGCACCAGGGTCAGCGCCTCGAACAGTTCGTCGAGCGTGCCGAACCCGCCGGGCAGGCACACGAACGCCTGCGAGTACTTCACGAACATCGTCTTGCGCACGAAGAAGTACCGGAAGTTGATGCCGAGGTCGACCCACTCGTTGAGCCCCTGCTCGAACGGCAGCTCGATCCCCAGCCCGATCGAGAACCCGCCGGCCTCCGAGCACCCCCGGTTGGCCGCTTCCATCGCGCCCGGCCCACCACCGGTGATCACCGCGAAACCGGCCTCGGTGAGCGCGGCACCGATCGCCATGCCCGCCGCGTACTCCGGATGATCGGGACCGGTACGCGCCGAGCCGAACACCGTCACCGCGGGCGGGATCTCCGCCAGCGCGCCGAACCCCTCGACGAACTCGGCCTGGATCCGCAGCACGCGCCACGGGTCGGTGTGCACCCAGTCGCTGTCCTGCCGCGTGTCGAGCAAGTTCCGGTCGGCGGTCCGCACGCCGGGCTTGCGCTCCCGACGGAACATCACCGGCCCACGGAACTTCGGTTTGACCTTCCCAACCTGTTCATCAGCGGAATCGGTAGACATGCTCCCAACCTACTGTGTCGCGGGCAGGCTCCGTCAGGGGCGCGACAGGTAGGTCCGCAGCATGGCGGTGACGGCGGTGATCTGGCTCAGCGGGACGTGTTCGTCGCGTTTGTGGGCGAGGTTGGGGTCGCCGGGGCCGAAGTTGACCGCGGGGATGCCGCGCGCGGCGAAGCGGGAGACGTCGGTCCAGCCGTACTTGGCGCGCACCCCGCCGCCGCCGTGGGCGTTGACCGAGTCGATGAGCGTGCGGGCCGCGGGGGCGGTGAGGCCGGGCAGCGCGCCGGGTGAGAAGTCGGTGACTTCGAAGGCCACATCGAGCCCGTCGAAGACCTCGCGAACGTGCGCGATGGCCTGTTCGACGCTGCGATCGGGAGCGAAACGGAAGTTCACATCCATCTCGGCGACATCGGGCACCACATTGCCCGCGACCCCGCCGGAAACCCGAACCGCCGACAGCCCTTCGCGGTACACGCAACCGTCGATGTCGACCTGTCGCGGTTCATAGGCCGACAGCCGAACCAGCACCTGCGCCATATCGTGAATGGCGTTCTCCCCCAGCCATGCTCGTGCGGTGTGCGCGCGAACGCCGGAGGTGGTCAAGCGCACCCGCAAGGTCCCCTGGCAGCCGGCTTCGATCCAACCTGCCGAGGGCTCACCGAGAATCGCCAGATCGCCTTCGAGCCATTCCGGCAGTTCCCGCTCGATCTGGCCGAGGCCGTTGAACTCCGCGGCGATCTCCTCGCCGTCGTAGAAGATCAACGTCAGGTCGTGGGCGGGGTCGGCGATGGTGGCGGCCAGGTGCAGGAACACCGCGTCGCCGGACTTCATATCGACTGTGCCGCAACCGAACAGCACCGGTTCACCGTCGACCTCGTCGGGTCGACTCGGCACGTTGTCGGCGATCGGCACCGTGTCCAGGTGCCCGGCCAGGATCACCCGCGTGGGCAACCCGCGCTGTGTGCGGGCCAGCACCACGTTGCCGTGCCGCACCACTTCGAAGCCGGTGGTCTGCTCGCGTAACGCCTGCTCGACCATGTCCGCGATCTTGGCCTCGTCGCGCGACACGCTGGGCACGTCGACGAGGGCGGCGGTCAACTGGATGGGATCGGCACGCAAATCGAGGGTCACATCTCGACACTAGTACGGGACCGAGATGCACGTGACGAGTCCGGCACGGCGAGGCCGGACCGGCATAATCACGCAATTCGGCTTCTTCCGGTCAGAAAACTGACTGGAAACGGTCGAAGTGCGTGATTACGCCAGTCCACACCCGCGGAACACCCACAGACGTCGGCCCGGCAAGATAGAGCTGTGAGTATTCAGGGAGCAACTGCAGTCGGCATCGCCAATGTGACCTCGGACGGAACCGTCCTCGATACCTGGTACCCCAGCCCCGAGCTGGGCGAGTTCACCGAAACCGGCTCGAAGCGTCTCGACGCCGGCGAGGTGCCCGAGTTCGCCGAGCTGCTCGGTGTGGACGCGGCGCGCGGGGTCGAGGTGATCGCGGTGCGCACCACGATCGCGGACCTGTCGGCCGCCCCGGTCGACGCGCACGACGTCTACCTGCGCCTGCACCTGCTCTCGCACCGTCTCGTGCAGCCGCACGGCCTGAGCCTGGACGGCCAGTTCGGCCTGCTCAGCAATGTGGTGTGGACCAACCACGGCCCGTGCGCGGTCGACGGCTTCGAGCAGACCCGCCTGAAGCTGCGCGCCCGCGGCCCGGTGACGGTGCTCAGCATCGACAAGTTCCCCCGCCTGGTCGACTACGTGGTCCCCACCGGTGTGCGCATCGGCGACGCCGACCGGGTTCGCCTCGGCGCGCACCTGGCCGCGGGCACCACCGTGATGCACGAGGGTTTCGTCAACTTCAACGCGGGCACGCTGGGTAACTCGATGGTCGAGGGTCGGATCTCGGCCGGTGTCGTGGTCGGCGACGGTTCCGATGTCGGCGGCGGCGCGTCCATCATGGGCACGCTGTCCGGCGGTGGCACGCAGGTGATCTCGGTCGGCGAGCGTTCGCTGCTGGGCGCCAACTCGGGCCTCGGTATCTCGCTGGGCGATGACTGCGTGATCGAAGCCGGGCTCTACGTCACCGCGGGCACGAAGGTCACCGGCCCCGACGGCACTGTGGTGAAGGCCGCCAGTCTTTCCGGGCAGAACAACCTGCTGTTCCGCCGCAATTCCACCACCGGCGCGGTCGAGGTCGTGCCGCGTAAGGGCACCGGCGTGGAACTCAACGCGGCCCTGCACGCCAACGACTGAAATACGCTCAGGTCTTGAAGTGCGGCAGTACTTTATGTTTTCGTTACCTCCCGTGCGCGGTCCCGTTCGGGGACAGCGAATGCGGAGGGATTCACAGAGTATGAAGTTCGGAAAAATCAGTACTGCTGTATTCATGGCCGTGGCCGCGGTCGGCATCACCGCGGGCACCGCTCACGGCGCGCCCGCCGTCGCCATCGAGCAGCCCGCGGCGGCGCTGGCCGGCGTGACGGTTTCCCCGGTGGACAAGGCCATCACCTGGACCGTGGACAGCGGCAAGTTCGAGATCGCCGCCGACGGTGCCACGGTGCTACTCAAGGGCGCCGACGGTGCCACGGTCGACCAGGTCTCGCTGCGCCAGGAGATCGCGGGCCTGCCGATCGCGGTCACCCCCGAGATCAGCCAGGACGGCCGCGCCGTGAAGCTGGCCGCCTCGATGGCGCCGGCGGATTCGGTGAAGCTGCACGACGTCGCGGAACTGAAGGACATCAGCGCCTACGACCGCTTCATGTACCAGACCCAGAAGAACATGCCCGGCATCATCGTCGGCGGCGTCATCGGCCTGTTCTTCCCGTTCCTGTGGTTCGTCACCATCCCCGCCGGCATGTTCATCGGCGGCTATGTGATGGGCGGCGAGGAGTTCCGCGAAGCCGTGGTCGCGTACCTGACCGGCCAGCCCTGATCTTCAGCTCGCTGTAGCGACAGGCCTCGTACTCTTCGGAGTGCGAGGCCTTTTCGCTGTGAGGCTGTCGCAGGTGGTGCTCGTGGCGTACGCTCGATAGATATACGCAACCGTATATCTGGAGGTTCGGCATGGTACTTCCCCCTGGTCAGCGCGCGATCGATGGCTTTCCTCGCTTCGGTACGCACCTGCATCACCCGCCACCGCAGGTTCCCGCGGATCCGGTGATCGAGGTCGGTGGGGCGGTTAGCGAGCCCTTCGTCCTGACTACAGGCGACCTGGCCGAGTTGCCGCGGGTGGAGTTGAAAGCCGACTTCCACTGTGTGGCGGGGTGGTCTGCGACCGGGTTGCGGTGGGAGGGGATTCCATTTGCGACCTTCTATCGAATGAGGGTGGAACCGCTTCTCGCACCGACTGTTTCGATCACTCACGTTGTTTTCGAAGGCCTCGACGGGTATCAGTCGATTGCGTTGATCGAGGACGCGTTGGCAGAGAACGTGCTCATTGCCGATCGGCTCGACGGGGAACCGCTGACCAGTGATCACGGTGCGCCGGTGCGGTTGGTGAGTCCGAGTCAGTATGGGTTCGTCAATACAAAACACCTGTGCCGCATCGACTTTCACACTTCCGCACCGCCAGATCCCGACCGGTTCTCGCCGTTGGCCGCGCACGCGAGGGCGCGTGTGTGGAACGAGGAGCGGCACCGGTATTTGCCCGGTCGGGTGGTGCGGCCGATTTATCACCGGTTGATCGGGCCGATTCGGGCATTGAGTGCTCGGGGAAGTCGCGAATCGACCGAGTGAAATCCGCCGCCTGCGAGTCAGGCGAGCAGCTTCTTCTGCACCTTGCCCATCGCATTGCGTGGCAGTGTGTCGACGAAGCGGATTTCACGCGGGCGTTTGTGGGCCGAAAGTTGTTCGCCTACATAGGCGGTCAGCTCTGTGGCGAGCGCGGGGGAACTTCCGTCGCGGGCGACGATGAACGCCACGATGCGCTGGCCGAGATCGTCATCGGGTAGGCCCACGACCGCGACCTCGGCGACGGCGGGGTGGCCGAGCAGGGCGGTTTCGATCTCGCCCGCGCCGATGCGGAAACCGCCTGATTTGATGAGGTCGATGGACTCGCGGCCGACGATGCGGTGGAAGTCGTCCGCGTCGATGACGGCCACGTCGCCGGTGCGGAACCAGCCGTCGTCGGTCCAGTCGCCGGTGTCGGGGCGGTTCAGATAGCCGGCGAACAACATCGGCCCCCGAACCTGCAGGGCGCCAATGCTTTCGCCGTCGTGCGGCACAGGGTTGTCGGCTTCGTCGCGCAGGCGCGTTTCCACTCCTTGCACCGGCGTGCCGACCCAGCCGGGCCTGCGTTCGCCGTCAGCCCGGGTGGACAGGGTGATCATGGTTTCGCTCATGCCGTACCGCTCGATCGGCGCGTGGCCGGTGAGCTCGGCCAGCTTCTCGAATACTGGCACGGGCAGCGGGGCGCTACCGGAGACCAGCAAGCGGGCCTTACTCAATTCCTCGGCCAGTTCCGGCTTTTCGACGATCCGCGACCACACCGTAGGCACCCCGAAATAGAGACTGCCCGCAGCCGCCGCATACGCCTCGGGAGTCGGCTTGCCGGTGTGAATTACCGGACTACCGATCCGCAGCGGGCCGAGCAGTCCGAGGATCAGTCCGTGCACGTGGAACAGCGGAAGTCCGTGTACCAGAGTGTCTTTCCACGTCCAGGCCCACGCGTCGGCGAGCGCGTCGAGCCCGGCCGCGATCGCGCCGCGACTGAGCATCACGCCCTTCGGCGGGCCGGTGGTTCCCGAGGTGTAGAGGATGAACGCGATCGCGGACGGGTCAGGTTCGGCGTAGGTGTGCCAGGAACGCGCGTGCAAGCGCACGGGCACCACCGGCAGATCCGTGCCCTCGGGCGCCACACCCAACCAGGCCTGCGCACCCGAATCGCGCAGAATGTGTTCGCGCTCAGCGGTTCCCGAGTCCGGCGGCACCGGGATCACCGTCACGCCCGCGATCAGACACCCGACCACCGCGATCACCGTGCGCAGGGTCGGTTCGGCCAGGATCGCGATGCGGTCGGCGCGGGAAATGCGTTCCGCCACCGAAGTTGCCGCACCCAGCAGATCACTGCGCGAAACGGTGGCATCATCGATGGTGACGGCGTCGGGGATGTCAGCTCCGGCGGCGACGGCGATCGGATTCAGCGAGGCGAGCAGCAGGGGCGGACCGTAGGGCATCCGTCCACGCTAACGCGACGGGATTCGGCTCCGCGCGCCGCCGGTCCATTGACACCCCGACGACGTGATGAGACATTCTTTGTATAACTCTCTCAGCGAGAGTGCTCACCAACGAAAACGGGGTCAACGATGACCGTCCTGTCGCGCACGCGTTCCCGCAAGGCCGAACCCTTCGACATCCGCGACTACATCGACGGTGCCGCCGCCTTCTACGGCGCGACCGCGAATGTGATCATGCAGCTCAGCCTGCCCCCCGTCGGCCACGGCGTCGCGGAATCGACAGTCCACAGCGGCAGCATCCTGTTGCACCCGGTCAAACGCACCCGGACCACGCTCACCTACCTGTCGGTGGCGCTGATGGGCACCGACGACGACCGCGCGGCCTACCGCACCGCCATCAACGGCGCGCACCGCCACGTCCACTCCACCGCCGACAGCCCCGTGCGGTACAACGCCTTCGACAAGAACCTGCAACTGTGGGTGGCGGCCTGCCTGTACTGGGGCTCGATCGACGTGATGACCCGCCTCTACGGCCCCGTCGACGACACCACCGCCGACACCTTCTACGACTACGCCCACCACCTGGGCACCACCCTCCAGGTCCCCCGCGACATGTGGCCCGCCGACCGCGCCGCCTTCGACGCCTACTGGACCGAGAACCTCCCCCGAACCAGCGTCGACCCCACGATCAAGGCCTACTTCGACAAGCTGCTCGACCTGAAAATGGTCACCCCACCCGTGCGCGTGCTCTTCGCCCCGTTCCACCGCTGGTACACCACAGGCCTACTCCCCCAACACATTCGAGACGAACTAGGCCTGCCCTGGACCCCCACCGACGAACGCCGCCTGAACCGCCTCCTGCGCACCACCGGCATCATCTGGGGCCGCACACCCCGCATAATCCGCAACTTCCCCTTCAACGCCACCCTCGCCGACATGCGCCGCCGCCGACGCCGGGGCAAGCCCCTCATCTGACGATCAAGATCACCACGCTCTCAGCGCGGCGTTTTGTCCGAATCGCCACGCTGAGAGCGTGGTGATCAATTGTCCACCTAGGTGGGTGGCTCGCCGGGGGCGTATTGGAGGGTGATCCAGCGGGTGATGACGTCGATGACGTAGGTGCGTTCGGGGTCGGTGAGGGCGTGGCCCGCGGGGATGTCGTGCCATTTCGACAGGCAGGTTCGGCAGCAGGTCGCGGTGGCGTGTTGGGCCACGAAGACGGGGTGGCCGCGGTAGGGGGTTTGCTTTCCGTCGTTGCGAGGTTCGGCAGGGGCGAGGCGGGTTCCGATCAGTTCCTCGGCGTGTTTGCGGACGGTGACGATGCCGCGCAGGTCGACGATCGCCCGGTCCCGGCCGTAGAGGCGGAACTTCGCGCGGAAGGGCTGCTGTCCGATTCGGCGCAGCTTGGCATCCAAGTCGTCCATCACCTTCGATGGTGTCACGGTTGCCGATGCTCGGCGATAACGATCCTGGGCGCCGGCTCAGAACGGGGCTTGCTGCCACCAGTTGTCGCGGGTTTCCTCGAAGGAATGGCCCGGCCACGACACCTCTACCACTGTGTTCGCGCTGAGTGGGTTGCCGTGTTCCCTGGTCGCGAGGGTGAACGGTGCGCCGGGGTCGCGCGGGCGGTGGGCGGTGACGGTGGTGTCGGGGAGTTGGCGGGTGGTGTCTTCGGTGGTGTGCCGGGCGAGGTAGGCGTCGGCGTCGGCGGTTGTCGGGAATTCGGTGTACCAGGAGGTGACGCCGTTGGTGTCGGTGCAGGTGATCTGCTGTGCCGGGGCCGGATCACCGGGCAACACGACCAGCGACGGTGTGGCGAAGCAACTCGCTTCCCGCCAGCCGCGTCCGGTCGGGCCGGACGGGATCAGATCGGTGAAGCCCGACGCGACCGACGCGTGGCCACCCCAGTTGGGCGGGGGCGCAACTCGGTTGGGGCGCACGAACTTCCAGTATATCGCGCCGACACCGATCACGCCGACACCGGCGACCATGGCGAGCACGATCAGGCTCACCGCGAGCACCCGCCATCGCGAGGAAACAGCAGGCTGTGGTCGATGGGCTGAGCCGAGCGGTTCGGATCGAATGAGCGTGTGGCCGGGTGCGCTGACCTCCGTGCGCGCCGCCCAGCGTTCCGGGAGCAGTGGCACGGATTCGCTCGCCGCAGTGCCGATGTCGGCCCGGCCCAGAGACAGTGGGGTCACCCGGCCACTGGCGATATCGCGCGAGGCAGGCCCTGTGGCTGTCAACGCCGCGTGGGCGAATTCTGCACAGCTGTCGAATCTTTCGGCGGGATCCTTCGCCATTGCTCGGGCGATGACCTCGTCGATTCCGGGCGGCAGGTTGCCGATCGTGGCCGACACTCGGGGAACGGGTTTGGTCAGGTGGGCGGCGACGACTGCGCCGGGATTGTCTGCGGGGAAAGGGCTTTCGCCGGCGAGGAGGGTGAACAGGGTGCAGGCGAGGGAGTACTGGTCGGAGCGGTGATCGACGGCGGTGCCCGAGAGTTGTTCGGGGGACGCGTAAGCCAGGGTGGCGAGGAAGGCGCCGGTGCGGGTGAGTTGGCGGGCGTCGCCGCGGAGGCGGGCGATGCCGAAGTCGGTGAGTAGCACGCGGTCGCCGGTGCGGGCGGGGGCCAGCAAGATGTTGGCGGGCTTCACATCTCGGTGTAGGACGCCGCGTTCGTGGGCGTAGTCCAGCGCTTCGGCGGTGTGGGCGATGATGCCGATCGCGCGGGCGGGATCCATGGGCTCCCTGCGGAATACCGAGGCGTCGGCGCCGTCGACGTATTGCATGGAGATCCACATCAGGCCGTTTTCGACCCCACGATCGAGCACTGACACGATGCCGGGATGGTCCAGGTGCGCCGAGACGTCGGCCTCGCGCTCGAATCGGCCGCGCACCTCCGGGTCCGAATACAGTTCCCGGTTCAGCAGTTTCAGCGCGACCCGTCGTGGCAGGCGGGGGTGCGCCGCCAAGTACACGGTGCCCATTCCGCCCCGGCCGAGCAGCCGGTCGATCCGATACCCGGCGAACACCGTGCCCGCTGCGAACTCCACCCCGTGCATGCGTTGCCAGCCTTTCGATTTCGCGCCGATCGCATGACCCTAACCGGGCCGAGCGCCGCGGATACTCTGGCCGGTCGCGCTGGCGGTGCACGACGTTGCGACAAACATCACCTGCGCCACGTAGCGCCACCGCTCGTAGGTCGGCGCAGTTCGGGGGTACCTGGGCTACGCGCAGCTCAGGACAACCGCTCGACGGCCTCGGCGATGCGTTCGTCGGTGGCGGTCAGTGCGATGCGCACGTGTTCGGGCGAGCGCGGACCGTAGAAATCTCCTGGGGCGGCGAGGATTCCGCGTTCGGCCAGCCAGTCGAGGGTGATGCGGCAGGGTTCGCCGCGGGTGGCCCACAGGTAGAGGCCGGCTTCGGAGAAATCGATGCGGAAACCGGCCTGCTGCAAGGCCTTTCGCAGGATGTCGCGGCGGGCGCGGTAACGCTCGCGCTGTTCGGCTTCGTGGACGTCGTCGCTCAAAGCCGCGGTCATGGCGGCCTGGATCGGGAACGGCATGATCATCCCGGAGTGTTTGCGCACTTCCAGGAGTTCCGCGACCAGCGCGGGATCACCGGCGACGAAGCCGGCGCGGTAGCTGGCCAGGTTCGAGGTCTTCGACAGGGAGTGGATGGCCAACAGACCCGTGTGGTCGCCGTCGCTCACGCGCGGGTCCAGGATCGAGACGGCTTCGCCTTCCCAGGTCAGGCCCAGGTAGCACTCGTCGGAGGCGATGATCGCGCCGCGCTCGCGGGCGAAGGCCACCACCTTGCGCAGGTGCTCGATGGGCAGCACCTTGCCGGTGGGGTTGGACGGGGAGTTCACGAAGATCAGGGCTGGGTTCTGCGGGCCGATCTGGGTGAGACCGTCTGCGCGCCACGGCTTCGCGCCCGCCAGCAGCGCGCCGACTTCGTAAGTCGGGTAGGCGATCTCGGGGATCACCACCAGATCGTCGGGGCCGAGGCCCAGCAGCCTGGGCAGCCCGGCGATCAGCTCCTTGGTGCCGATCACCGGCAGCACGGCCGCCGGGTCGACGCCGGTGACGCCGAACCGCCGCGCCAGTGCGGCGACGGCGGCGGCGCGCAGCTCAGGGGTGCCGTGCGTGGTCGGATAGCCGGGAACGGCCGCCACCGAACTCAGGGCGGCCCGGATCACCGGATCGACCGGGTCCACCGGCGTACCGACGGACAGGTCGACCAGGCCACCCGGATGCGCGGCCGCCTTCTGCTTCACCGCGGCGATCGTGTCCCACGGAAAATCAGGCAGCAGACCGCTCACACGACCACGCGTGGGCACCCCCGCGCTCACTCTTCGGCCATCGGGGGCAGCGCCTTGATGAAGGCGGGATCGAAATCGACCACACCGACCTTGGTCGCGCCACCGGGGGATCCCAGCTCGTTGAAGAAGTCGACGTTGGCGTTGATGTAACCGCTCCACTGGTCCGGAGTGTCGTCCTCGTAGAAGATCGCCTCCACGGGGCAGACCGGCTCACACGCACCACAGTCCACGCACTCGTCGGGTTGGATGTAGAGCATGCGACCGCCCTCGTAGATGCAATCCACGGGGCATTCCTCGATGCACGCCTTGTCCTTCACGTCAACGCACGGTTCAGCGATGATGTACGGCACTGCCGTTCTCCTAGTCTGTCCTCACCTGCGGGGTAACTCCGCCCCCGAAACAGTATCCCGACCGCCCACATTACTCCCAGGTCAGCCTGCCCTAACTCATCCGATCGTCAAGGGCAGTCTCATCGGATCGCCAAGGGCAGTGGCGCAGGCCTGGATTCCACCACTCCGTAGGTGGTCGTGCGCTCGCAGACCGGGCGGTTGATGCCCGCGGCGATGTCGGTGAGTTCGGCGACGGTTTTGGCGGAGCCGTGTTGGGATCCGGCCATGCGGGAGATGGTTTCCTCCATCAGGGTGCCGCCCAGGTCGTTGGCGCCGCCGGTGAGCATGGCCTGGGTACCCAGGGTTCCCAGTTTCACCCAGCTGGTCTGAATGTTGTGGATGCGCCCGTGCAGCATGATGCGGGCCAGGGCGTGCACGGCACGGTTGTCGCGGTTGGTCGGGCCCGGTCGCGCGGCGCCCGCCAGGTACAGCGGCGCGCTCTGGTGCACGAACGGCAGCGGCACGAATTCGGTGAAACCGCCTGTCTCGTCCTGGATTCCACGCAGCACGCGCAGGTGACCGACCCAGTGTTTCGGGTTGTCGACGTGGCCGTACATCATCGTCGAACTCGACGGGATGCCCAGCTTGTGCGCGGTGGTGATGACCTCGATCCAGGCCGAGGTGGGCAGTTTGCCCTTGGTGAGCACCCAGCGGACCTCGTCGTCGAGGATTTCCGCGGCGGTGCCGGGGATCGAGCCCAAGCCGGCCTCTTTCAGCGCCGACAGCCACTCGTGGATGCTCTGGCCGCCGCGCGAGGCACCGTTGACGATTTCCATCGGGCTGAACGCGTGCACGTGCATGTCCGGGACGCGGGCCTTGATGGCGCGGACCAGGTCGGCGTAGCCGGTGACGGGCAGTTCGGGGTCGATGCCGCCCTGCATGCAGATTTCGGTGGCGCCGTCGACGTGGGCTTCCCACGCCCGGTCGGCGACCTCGTCGGTGCTCAGGGTGAACGCGTCGGCGTCGCCCTTGCGTTGGGCGAAGGCGCAGAACCGGCAGCCGGTGTAGCAGATGTTGGTGAAGTTGATGTTCCGGTTGACCACGTAGGTGACGTCGTCGCCGGAGACCTCACGGCGCAGTGAATCCGCCAGTGCCGCAACGGCTTCCATGTTCGCGCCGTCGGCGGTCGCCAGGGCGAGATACTGGTCGTCGGACAGGCCCGCCGGGTCCTTTTCCGCGGCGCGCAGGGCGTCGAGGACTTCGGAATCCAGGCGCTCTGGGGCGACGACGGCCAGGTCGCGGGCGTGTTCGCGGATGGTTTCCCAGTCACCGAACGCGCCGACGACTTCCTGGCCGAGGCCGGAATCGCTGCGGCTGTCGGTGTTTCGGCCCTCGGTGTCGATGGCGGTGTTGAGGTCGACGCGGCCGACGGAATCCCACGACTCGTCGGGTTCCTGCCACGGCAGGCCGACCGGCATCGCGTCCCGCCTGGCCAAACCGGTCGCGGGATCGGTGAGCGCGTCGACGTGCGCGCCGATTCGCGGGTCGATCCAAGGATGGCCCGCGCGAACATATTTCGGGTGCGCGGAGGTGCGTTCGACGAGGGTGAACCCGGCCGCTTCGGTGATCTCGCGCAGGGTATCCAGGTTCGGCCACGGCCGTTCGGGATTGACGTGATCCACCGTCACCGGCGACACCCCACCCCAGTCATCGATACCCGCGTCGATCAACGCACGGCAATCGCTGTGCGACACCAGGTTCGGCGGGGCCTGCACCGGAACATCGGGTCCGAGAAGCAATCTCGTCACCGCGACGGTGGCCAGGAACTCCGCGACATCGGCGTCGGGAACATCGCGCATGGCGGTGTCGTCCTTGGCCCGGAAGTTCTGCACGATCACTTCCTGGATGTGACCGAACTCCCTGTGCTGCTTGCGAATCGCCATGATCGACTCGGCACGTTCGGTGAGATTCTCGCCGATGCCGACCAGGATGCCGGTGGTGTACGGCACCGAGAGTCGGCCCGCGTCGGTGATCGACCGCAGCCGCACCGCCGGATCCTTGTCGGGACTGCCGTAATGGCATTCGCCCTTGTCGGTGAACAGCCGGGTCGCGGTGGTTTCCAGCATCATGCCCATGGACTGGGCGACCGGCTTGAGCCGGGAGATCTCGTTCCAGCTCATCACGCCGGGGTTCAGATGCGGCAGCAGGCCGGTTTCCTCGAGCACGAGGATGGACACGGCACGCAGGTAGTCCAGAGTGGAGTCGTAGCCGCGTTCGTCGAGCCACTGCGCGGCCTCGGGCCAACGGTCTTCGGGCCGGTCACCGAGGGTGAACAGGGCCTCCTTGCAGCCCAGCGCGGCACCCTGACGGGCGATGTCCAGCACCTCGTCGGGTTCGAGGAACATGCCCTTGCCGTCGGCGCGCAGCTTGCCCGGCACCGTCACGAACGTGCAGTAGTGGCACTTGTCCCGGCACAGCTTGGTCAGCGGGATGAACACATTGCGCGAGTAGCTGATCGTGCGTGGGCGCCCCGCCGATTCCAGGCCCGCGTCGCGCACCCTGGCGGCGCTGGCGCACAGATCGACCAGGTCGTCGCCGGTGGCGTGCAGCAGCACGGTGGCTTCGTCGACATTCAAGGTGACGCCGTCGCGGGCCCGGCGCAGGGCCCGACGCATCGCGGCGGGATTCGGCGGCGGCATCGGAACGCTCGGCTTCGGCAAGTCGGTCACCCCGTCGATCATGCGCTACTTCTTCCCGGGACGTGTGGTCGGCTGGTCGCGCGCGTCCTCGTCGACCACAACCTCGCACGCGAGCGCGCATATTCCCGACAGCGTGAACCGCACGCCCGCGCATGGAACCATGGGCACATGTCGTTGCCGCGCTCCACCATCCTGGCCGAACCGGCCTGGCGTCCCAGTTCCAAGGCCAAGCTGCTGTGGGCGCTGGAGAACGCGATCGGGGTGGTCATCGCGTTCGTGGCGCTGGCGGTGTGGGCGGTGCTCGACGACGGGCACCGGGGGTGGCAGGTGGTCGCGGCGCTGGCTGTCGCGGCGCTGGCGGTGGTGGCCGTGGTCGTGATTCCCGCGTGGCGGTTCGCTGTGCACCGCTGGGAGGTCACCGATGAGGCTGTGTACACGCGGGTGGGGTGGCTGGATCAGGAGTCGCGGGTCGCGCCGATCTCGCGGGTGCAGACCGTGGACACCGAGCGTGGACCGTTGGAACGGATGCTGGGGTTGGCGACGGTCACGGTGACTACCGCGTCGTCGGCGGGGGCGGTGAAGATCAGTGCGCTGGATCGCCCGGTCGCCGAGGAGACGGTGCTGCGGTTGACCGCGATCGCGGCGCAGCACCGTGGGGACGCGACGTGACCCAGCCCCACGACGTGACCCAACCCCACGACGTGACCCAGCCCGTGGAATGGCAGCGTCTGGATCCGCGCATGTTGCTGGTGTACCCGGTCACCGAGATCGTGAAATACATTCCGGTGCTGCTGGGCACAGTCATCGTCGGCACGACCAGTGGCAACCCGCTGTGGAGTCTGATTCCGGTGACGCTGGTCGCGGCGTTCGGTGTGGCGCGCTGGTTCACCACCACGTATCGGATCGACGCCGATCATGTGCAGTTGCGCAGCGGGATCGTGCAGCGGCGGACACTGTCGGTGCCGCGGCCGCGTATTCGGTCGGTGGATGTGGAAGCCGATGTGCTGCACCGGGTTCTGGGGTTGGCGGTGTTGGCGATCGGGACCGGGAATCAGGCGGCCAAGGGGGAAGAATTCAAACTCGACGCGCTCGACAAGAGTCGTATCTCGGCGCTGCGATCCGAATTGCTCTCGCACACAGCCGAACACCGTCCAGCCTCTGTCGAAACCGTTGGAATTCCTCATGATCCGAGCGGGGAAACCGGTGTCGAGATCGGACACTGGCAGGCGGCATGGGTGCGATACGCGCCGTTGTCGCTGACCGGTCTGGCGATCTTCGCGCCGATCGTGGGCCTGGCCGCACAGTACGGGCTCATCGAGATGATCTCGAAAAGCTCTGCGGTGCAAGGCCTCGGCGACAACAGCGTGGCCGGAGTAGCCATCGTCATCGTCGGTCTGACCGTGCTGTCGCTGGTGTTGGTGAGCCTGGCCGCGTGCGCGCACTACCTCGCCACCTGGTTCGGCCTGCGCGTGCTCGACAACGGCACCACCCTGCACCTGCGCCACGGCCTGTTCACCACCCGCCAGATCACCCTCGACCTGGCCCGCTTCCGCGGCGCCACCCTCAACGAACCGCTGCTGCTGCGCGCCGCCCGTGCCGCCCAGTTGGAAATGATCATGACCGGCGAGAATCCGCGCCAGAAGATCCTCCCGCAGGCCCCACGCGTCGCGGTCGAACGCACCCTCGACGAACTCCTGCGCACCCGCCGCCGCCCACACGCGTCAACGGCGAATTCGACTGCACCCCAGCCGATTACCGGCACCACCTTGGGCACCATCGCACTCCACCGACACGGCCCCGCAGCCCGACGCCGCCGCTACATCCGCGCACTGTTCCCGGTCGCAGTCCTGGCCGCAGCCATGCTCGCCCTCACCCTCACCGGCCGCCACCTCCCCCCGTGGACCTGGGCTATCCCCCTGACCCTCGCCCTGGTCATGGCGGCCCTGGCCGAAGACCGCTACCGAGGCCTCGGCCACCGCGTCCTTCCTGGCACCACCGGCCCCACCTGGCTGATCACCCGCAGCGGCAGCCTCGACCGCAACCGCGACTGCCTCGAATCCCCCGGCATCATCGGATGGACTGTGCGCCAAACCTTTTGGCAGCGTCGATCCGGCCTCGCCACCGTCATAGCTGCCACCGCGGCGGGCAAGAAGGCCTACCAGGTCATCGATATCCCGATCGACGAAGCCGCCACCCTGATCGAAGCAGTGACCCCCGGTCGCCTGGGCACACGCTGACGACAGGCCGTACAACAGCGAGGAGAAGTAATGCCGAGCTCGACGGAATACCAGTCGGTGTGGACCAGGCCCGCGCCCGAACCCCGCGACCAGCCGACCTTGAGCCGCGACCAGATCGTCGCCGAGACCATCGCCCTGCTCGACGCCGACGGCTTCGACGCGTTGAGCATGCGCAAACTCGGCGCACGACTGGGCGCAGGCGCGACCTCGCTGTACCTGCACGTGGCCAACAAGGACGAACTGCTGGAACTGGTCGTGGACCAGGTGATCGGTGAAGTGCCAACGCCCACACCGGATCCCGTGCGCTGGCGCGAGGTGATGCACGAGCAGGTCAACGGTTTGCGGGCCACCATGCTGGCCCATCCGTGGATCACGGTGGTGCTCAGCAGCGCCGCCCTGACCTACCTCGGCCCCAACATGATGCGCCTGACCGACTCGATGATCGCGATCGTGGAAGCCGCGGGTTTCGACGACGAGGTCACCGACATCACCACCAACACCGTGTTCGAGTTCGTCGTCGGTTCGTGCGGGAACGAGGCCGCGATGCGCATGACCATCGCGCGCAGCGGTCTGCCCGCTCAGCAGTGGGCCGACCAGGTGATGGCGGCCAGCATCACCGCGTCACGGCAGTATCCGCGCCTGCACAAGCGCTACACCCAGCAGCGATCGCAGATCGTCGAGGAGGCCGCGGGTGGTCTGCGCAGCCGCTTCACCCAGGCCGTCGACCTGATTCTCGACGGCGCGGTGGCACGGCAGGCGCGCTAGGCGCGGCGTAGCGTTCGAAGCGATCGCCGTGCCGCCGACGCAAGGGGTGTTGCCGTGCAGTTCACCGAGATCATCGAGACCGCGGGCCAGGTCCTGGACGCCGCGGGCGTGGCCGCGATCGTCATCGGCGGGCTGGTCGGCACGATCCGGTTCCTGCGGCAACTGGCCGGGCACCAGGAGTTCGACCTCGCCTATCGCACGTATCGGCGGGGACTGGGCCGGGCGATTCTGTTGGGGCTGGAGTTCCTGGTCGCCGCCGACATCATCCGCACCGTGGCCATCGCACCCAGCTTCACCAGCGTCGGCGTGCTGGCGCTGATCGTGCTGGTGCGCACGTTCCTGAGCTATTCGCTGGAACTCGAACTCACCGGCCAGTGGCCGTGGCAGAAAAAGGCCACCTAGCGGGAGTTCGAGCGGTAATACAGGTAGGCCGCGGGCGCGAGCACACCGCAGCCGAACAGCAGCAGGGTACGGCCGTCGCTGCCGAGCATGATGTCGCCGCCGGGTCCGCGCGAGGCGCAGACCAGGAACCCGAACACCCAGACCACGATCGGGGCGAACGTGAAGCCGATCCGGTCGGTCACCGACTCCATGCCGTAGACCAGCGCGATGTTGATCGGCGCGGCCAGCAGCGCCGACACCGGGAACGGCACCGAGCCGATGTAGGTCGGCAGGAACAGCACTTCCACGGCCAGGGTGATCAGCGCGTTCAGCAACAGCAGCACCACGATCAGACCGGAGATCAGCGGGTCGGGCAGTGCCAGGCGGGAGGTCCGCAGCACGGCGGTGGGCTGATCGGAGGCGGTGACCATGGTCGGGAGTCTATTCGGCCGGGTGCGTCAGCTGCGCCGCACGCGCCCCGGAGAAGCGCCAGCCGATCAGCAGCGCGGGCACGATGATCACCAGACTCGCCACCGTCCAAGTGCCCACCGGGCGGTCGATCGCCATCAACACCAGCACCGTGAACAGGAAGATCAGCGTCGCCACCCCGGTATAGGGCGCGCCGATCATCCGGAACGCGGGCCGCTCGATCTGCCCCTGTTTCCACATCCGGTACATCCGCAGCTGACACAGCACGATCGTGGCCCACGACGACAGAATGCCCAGCGACGCCATGTTCAGCACGATCTCGAACGCCTGATCGGGCACGAATCCGTTGAGCACCACGCCGAGCAACGCGATACCGAAGGTGAGCAGGATGCCGCCGTAGGGCACGCCGTGACCGCTCATCACCGAGGTGAACTTGGGGGCGCTGCCCCGCATGGACATCGAACGCAGGATCCGGCCGGTGGAATACAGCCCGGCGTTGAGACTCGAGAACGCCGCGGTGAGCACCACGATATTCATCAGCGAACCGATACCGGGCACGCCCAGCGCGGCGAAGAACGTGACGAACGGGCTCTCCCCCGCGTGATAGGAGGTGTACGGCATCAGCAGGCCGAGCAGCAGCAGCGAACCGACGTAGAACACCGCGATCCGCACGATCACCGAGTTGATCGCCTTGGGCATCAGCTTCTCGGGGTCCTTGGTCTCGCCCGCGGCCGTGCCGACCAATTCGACTGCGGCATAGGCGAAGATGACGCCCGAGGTGACCGTGACCAGCGGCAGGATGCCGGTCGGGAACAGGCCGCCGTGTTCGGTGATCACCGGAATGCCCGTCGGTTCACCGCGAATGGTGAAGCGGCCCAACAGGAACACCGTGCCGATCACCAGGAACGCGCACAGCGCGGTCACCTTCACCAGCGCCGCCCAGAACTCCAACTCACCGAAAGCCTTGACGCTCACCAGGTTCACGATCAACACGATCACCAACGCGATCAGCGCCAGCACCCACTGCGGTACCGAGGTCATCGGCTGCCAGTAGTGGAAATACAGTGCGATGGCGGTGGAGTCGGCGATGCCGGTCATCGACCAGTTCAGGAAGTACATCCAACCCGCGACGAAAGCTGCTCTCTCCCCGAGGAATTCGCGTGCGTAGGACACGAACGAACCCGAGGTCGGGCGGTGCAGCACCAGCTCGCCCAGTGCGCGCAGGATGAAGAACACGAACACGCCGCACACCGCGTACACGATCCACAGCGCGGGTCCGGCGCTGGCCAAGCGGCCACCCGAACTCAGGAACAGGCCCGTGCCGATCGCGCCGCCGATGGCGATCATCATCAGCTGACGTTTGCCCAGGGATTTGTGATACCCCTCGTCTTCGGCGTCGAGTTTCGGTCGATCACCCACAGCGCTCATGACACGCCACCCATCGTGCGAAACACCCGTGTACGCGGACACCGGAACGCTACCGGCAACCGCGCGGCCACGCACGGGCAACCCTGTGGCTAGCGACTCAATCGAGACCGGCGAACAGGTCGTGCTCGAACCCGTCCGCGCCGACCGGCCCCCGCGTGCCGCGCACCAGGGTGAAGTGCTCCTCCGGCAGGACCGGCAGGGCGATGTTGTTCGACAGAGCGAATTCCCGGCCACTGGGCGCGACGGTGACCTGGGTGGCGTGCGCGCGCATGGCGGCGCGCTTGGCCGCGACCACGTCGGAGACGTCGACCACGGTGGTCACTCCGCTGGTGGACATGCCCGCCAGCTCGGCTTCGGTGGGTAGGCGCCAGCCCGCGGGCAGGGCGCCGGGTAGCTCGTCGACGGTGCGACGGGCCAGCGCGGCGGTGTGCTGGCGCAGCAGGTCGCCGTCGGTGACGGTCCAGTAGAACTTGGGCACGTCCCAGCCCTGTTCGGCGGCGGCCGCCACCGCGAGGGTGGTGATCTCGTGCGCGCGGATGTGGTCGGGATGGCCGTAGCCGCCGCGCGGGTCGTAGGTGACCACCACCTGCGGGCGCAGTTCCAGGATCACCGCGACGAGTTCGTCGACCGCCGCGTCACCGGAGTGCACGAAGGCCCGCGGGTTCGCCGCCGACGGGGTGCCCGCCATGCCGGAATCGCGCCATCGGCCGGGGCCGCCGAGGAAGTGCGGCTCGCCCGCGTCCAGCGCGGACAGGGCGGCGGTGAGTTCGCTGATGCGGTAACCGCCGAGTTGGTCGGCTTCCGCGGCGATCAGACGCGACCAGCGTTCGCCGATGACTTCGCCTTCCTCGCCGAGCGTGCACGTCACCACGGTGACCGGGACGCCCTGGCTGCGGTAATGCGCGATAGTGCCACCGGTGGTGAGGGTTTCGTCATCGGGGTGCGCGTGCACCAGCAGCAGTCCGCCGGTCATGGAATCCTCCGCCACTGCGCCGTGTCACCGAAGATGCCGACCTGGATCGCGCCCGACAGCGACACACCGTCCACGCGAGGACCGGCCGCCGCGACGACGTTGTCCTGCACGATCGGCAGCACCGTGGCCAGCTCCCACAGCCGCGGCTCGGCCTCGGCCAGCACGCGCGGCACATCGATGCCGCGCAGCGCCTCGTCGATGGGGAACTGCAGCGTCGGGTCGCATACGCCGCCGATGTTGCTGGGCGCCTTGCGATATGCCTCCGCCGCGGCCAACACCGGACCGTCCGCGCCCGCCGGTGCGGTCGGCGCGCAGCCGTAGCGCGAGGCCAGCGCGGTGCCGGGATCGCCGCCCGCCAACTCCCAGCCCACGATCGCGTCGACCGAGGATTCGGTGAGGTCCTTGCCGTACAGCTCGTCGGCGGCCATCGCGCGCACGGTGGCATCGATTCCGGCACTGCGCAATTGGTCGGTGGCGGTATTGGCCACCGCCAGCGCTGACGCGTCGTCGCTGACCACGCCGATCCGCACCGACAATCCCTTGCCGTTGCGGGCCACCGAACGTGGTTGTGGCGCAGGCGAAGTCGGCGAACCGGTCTGCGGTGTCTCCGGTGCGCGGCCGAAACCGGCCTCGGCCAGCAGCGCGAACGCCTCGTCGGTGTTCATCCGCGGCGGCGCGGTCGGCACGTAGTCGGGGCTGGACGGCGGAAGTACTTGCGCGCGTGCGGGTTCCACCCAGCCGCCGGTCTGCGCGCCGACGGTGGCCAGCAGGGCCGGGTCCAGCAGTGCCAGCACCGCCTTGCGGACCCGGACGTCGGCGAGGTCGCCGGAACGTCCGTTGAGCGCGAGTTGCAGTTCGCGGGCCTGCGGCATGATCGTGGTCCGCACCGACGGGATCGCGGCCAGTTGCGCCTGCGTGGCCACGCCGCCGTGCACCAGCGCCATCTGCGCGTCGCCGGTGCGCAACGATTCGGCCAGCTGCGAGGGAGTGCCGCCGCGGCGGAACTGGATCTGATCCGGGGAGGCGGGGGTGCCCCAGAAGCGGTCGTTGCGTTCGAGCAGGATCTCGTCGCGACCGCGATCCACCGACTTGATGGTGAAGTTGCCGCCCGAGACCGGGATCTTGTCGACCAGGCCGCTGGTGAACCCGCCGGGGGAATCCTTGACCAGGTGCGAGGGCAGCAGGTTCGAGAACAGTTCCCGCCAGGCCGGATACGGCTGGGTCATGGTCACGGTGACGGTCTTGCCGCCGCCCGAGGACGCCACGTCCGAGATCAGCCGGTAGCCGGCCGGGTCGACCACGCCGGGCTGGCTGATCATCTGCTGCCACAGGAACCGGAAATCCTCGGCGGCGATCGGCGCGCCGTCGGACCAATTGGCCTGGTTGCGCAGGGTGTAGGTGATGGTGAAGGGCTCGTGGGCGGTCACGTCGGCCGACACGATCAGCGCGGAATCGGGCACCCAGTCGACCAGACCGGGATGCACGGGCGTGGGCGCGGCGCGGAACGGACTGGGCAGCACCATCGAACTGACCGCACTGGTCGCGGGTGACTGGTCCGAGCGCAGATGCGGGTTGAAACCGATGCCGATGTCGTCGATCGCGACCACGACGGTGTTCTTGCCCGGCTTGGCGGTGGTGGTCTTCGGCGAGTCGGTGGACTCGATCGGCGGTGGCGGATTCGCCGTGCACCCGGCCACGACCGCCGTCGAGGCGATCATTGCCAACACCATCGCGCGCCACCCTGCGCGCCGCCCCAGACTCACCCTGCGCACTCTACCCAACCGTTCGATCGACTGTCGTTCGGCCACATCAGGCCCACAAAAAGGCGTCGGCCGGGTCCATTGCAGGAACCCGGCCGACGCCGTCAGAGATACGCCTTAGTTCGCGGCGGCCTTGTCACGGGCCTTGCGACGCGACAGGTCACGCGCACGCAGGTTGGAGTCGAGCACGAGCTTGCGCACGCGGATCACCTCGGGGGTGACCTCCACGCACTCGTCCTCCGTGCAGAACTCCATCGCCAGCTCGAGGTCGAGCTGCAGCGGCTTGGCCATGGTCTCGAAGGTGTCCGCGTTGGCGCTGCGCATGTTGGTCAGCTTCTTCTCGCGGGTCACGTTGATATCGAGATCCTCGGCACGCGGGTTGATGCCCACGACCATGCCCTCGTAGGTGTCGGCGCCCGGCTCGACGAAGAACTGACCACGGTCGGCCAGCTGGATCATCGCGAACGGGGTGACGGTGCCGGCGCGGTCGGACACCAGCGAACCGGTGTGGCGGCCGCGGATCTCACCGGCCCACGGCGCGTAACCGTGCGCGACGGCGTTGGCGATGCCGGTGCCGCGGGTGTCGGTGAGGAACACGGTGCGGAAGCCGATCAGGCCACGCGAGGGCACGATGAACTCCATGCGCACCCAACCGGCGGCGTGGTTGCTCATCTGCACCATCTTGCCCTTGCGGGCGGCCAGCAGCTGGGTGACAGCACCCAGGTACTCGTCGGGGCAGTCGATGGTCAGCTCTTCGAACGGCTCGTGGGTCTTGCCGTCGACCTGCTTGGTGACCACCTGCGGCTTGCCGACGGTCAGCTCGAAGCCCTCACGACGCATCTGCTCGACCAGGATGGCCAGCGCCAGCTCACCACGACCCTGCACCTCCCAGGCGTCGGGACGGCCGATGTCGAGCACGCGCAGCGACACGTTGCCGATCAGTTCCTGATCCAGGCGCGACTTGAGCATCCGGGCGGTGAGCTTGTGGCCCTGCACCCGGCCGACCAGCGGCGAGGTGTTGGTGCCGATGACCACCGAGATGGCGGGCTCGTCGACGGTGATGCGCGGCAGCGCAACCGGGTTGTCCGGGTCGGCGAGGGTGTCGCCGATCATGATGTCGGGGATACCGGCGATGGCGACGATGTCACCGGCCTCGGCGACCTCGCCGGGCTGACGCTCGACACCGATGGTCTGCAGCAGCTCGGTGATCTTGACCGTCTTGGCGCCGTCGGCGTTGATCCAGGTGACGTTCTGACCCTTGCGCAGCTCGCCGGCGTAGATACGAACCAGGGCCAGACGGCCGAGGAACGCCGACGCGTCGAGGTTGGTGACGTGGGCCTGCAGCGGCGCGTCCTTGTTGCTCTTCGGTGCCGGGATGTACTCCATCAGCACGTCGAACAGGGCGTCGAGGTTCTCGGCGTCGGGAGCGGCACCGTTCTCGGGAGCGGTCTTGGACGCCTTGCCCTCACGGCCCGAGGCATACAGCACCGGCAGGTCCAGCGCCAGCTCGGCGGCTTCGGCGGCCTCGTCGTCCAGGTCCGACGCCAGGTCGAGCAGCAGGTCGTGCGACTCGGACACGACCTCGGCGATGCGGGCATCGGGACGGTCGGTCTTGTTCACGACCAGGATGACCGGCAGCTTGGCCGCGAGGGCCTTGCGCAGCACGAAACGGGTCTGGGGCAGCGGGCCCTCGGACGCGTCCACGAGCAGCACGACGCCGTCGACCATGGACAGGCCGCGCTCGACCTCGCCACCGAAGTCGGCGTGGCCGGGGGTGTCGATGACATTGATGACGGTCAGAGAACCGTCGGGATTGTGGCGATGAACTGCGGTGTTCTTCGCGAGAATGGTGATGCCCTTCTCGCGCTCGAGATCACCGGAGTCCATGACTCGGTCGACCAGTTCTGCTCGCTCCGCGAACGCGCCCGACTGACGAAGCATGGCGTCGACCAGCGTCGTCTTGCCGTGGTCGACGTGGGCCACGATGGCGACGTTGCGAAAATCGCGTGAAGACGACACGCCTGGATCCTCCTGCTGTTGGGGTATTTGGCGCGCATTCATCTGGCATCGCGGCCTTGTGTAGCTTACCGGTACCGAAGCGGCACCCTCGTGTCAGGCTTTGTACTTAGGCTACGCTAAGTCACTATGGGCAAGGTGAAGGCGAAGAAGGTCTCGAGCCTGAAGCCGAAGAAAAAGTGCTGCAGGAAGAAGACTCGCTGCTTCAAATGCCCGGTCGTCATCATGCGAATGAAGAAGGCCGAAGCCGCCGGAATATGCGGCAAAGATCTCAAAAAAGCTTTGAAGGCGGCGCGCGTCAAGTAGGGCCGGCGTACAAACGAGTCATGGGTACTCCGAAGCTTTCCGCGCCCGAACTCACCATCGCACTGGGCACGCTGCCGCAGTGGTCACGCGAGGGTGACGCGATCACTCGAACGGTCAAGGCACCCAGCTTCCTCGACGGAATTGCGTTGGTACGCAAGGTCGCTGCCGCCGCGGAGGCCGCCGACCATCATCCCGATATCGATATCCGTTGGCGCACACTACGTTTCGTGTTGAGCACGCATTCCGAAGGTGGCCTCACCGCCCTCGACACAGCGATGGCGCACACCATCGACGAACTCGTCGACAAGTCGTTCTAACTCGCCGCGATCCCGGCCGCGCGACGGCCGGGAAGGTGCGCGACCAGCGTGTCGCGGCCGCGCCAGATCAACCACACCAGCAGCACGAACACGCCGATCACATCGACCGCGCCCAGCCACGCCAGCGGCCACGGACGCGGGATGGTCCAGATGTCGGGCTGGGCGAACGACAGCACCCACGGCACGCCGACCAGCATCGTCACCACCCAGAACCCCGCCAGCAGGCGCGCGACCCGCTCGTCGCGCAGCGGCCCGTACAGCAGCCACAGCACGGTCGGGATCAGCCACACCCAGTGGTGTGACCAGGAGATCGGCGAGATCATCAGGCCGAACAGCTGCACCAGCACCAGCGTGCCGAGGCGATCATCGGGGCCCAGGGTTCGCCAGGCGAGCAACGTCAGCACGACGGTGACCAGCACCGCGGCGATCCACCACGGACCCGACTGCACGTCGTGTCCGAGGATGCGGCTCAGCGCGCCGCGCAGCGACTGGTTCCAGACCGAGGCCACCGGGCCGATCCGGTCGGCGTCACCGAGCAGGGTGCCGAAATAGCGCTTCGCCTCGTGCGCGTTGATGAGAAAGCTCACAGCCACGGTCAGCCCGAAGGCCGCCGCCGACCACAGCACCGTGGCCCACCGGCGGCGCGCCACGAAGTACAGGCCGGTGATGGCCGGGGTCAGTTTGATGCCGGCGATCACGCCGACCAGCGTGCCCGAGATCCACCAGCGCGCGCTGCGCACGGCCAACATCGCGCCGAACACCAGGAAGACGTTGACCTGCCCGTAGTCGATGGTGGTGCGCACCGGCTCCAGCCACACCCCCAGCGCGGTCCAGCCGACCGCGGCGGTGATCCACGGCGTCTGCTTCGCCTTGTCCGCGCCCAGCAGCAATTCGAAACTGATCCTGATCACGCCGTACAGCGCCGCGACCGTGGCCAGCATCCACCCGATCGCCACGAGCGTGAACGGCAGATAGTGCAGCGGGAAGAACACCAGTGCCGCGAAGGGCGGATAGGTGAACGGCAGCGGGAAGTCCGGGGTCACCTCGGAATAGGTGAAGTCGTAGAGCCGATCGGTGAGCAGCGAGGCCGACCCGTCCACGTACACGTGCAGGTCGACGACATTGAGCCCGTTCGGGGCGAACAACATCCAGGCCAGCCGGGCCAGCACGGACAGTCCGAGCAGCACGAGAGCCCATCGGAGGTGTCGGTTCAAGGCCAGGCTTTCGGTCGAATGGGTGAGACGTTCGCCTCCGTACTGTAACCAGCCCCCGACCGGCGGCCACGCGCACCGGCCAGCACGACACCATGCGTAACATTTGCATCAACATCCCCAGGTGTAACACCGCGCGGGGCTAGCGTCGACGAACATGGTTTCGGCCGGTGACCGGCTTCGGGCCCGGCGGCTGTACAACACGGCGGCGTTGTCCTTAGAGTGACCCCCGACATTGGGCTCGACAACTCCCGCCCATCGCACCACCGAGGTTAAGGACGGCCCGACAGTGCTTCGTAGCCGAGGATCGCGGCTCGCGACGACCGCTCTCGCCATCGCGGCCGGCGCCATGCTCGCCGCGCCCGCGTCGACCATCGCCGCCCCCGCACCCGCCCCGCAGGCGGCGGCGATCAGCGTCCCGATGGTGCCCGAGGGCGTCCCGGTCGACGCGCTGGCCGCCTTCGCCCCCGCCGTCGTCGGCCTGGTCGCGGGCCCCGCCGACGTCGCCAGCCCGCAGACCGCCCTGCTCGATCAGGCGCGCGTGCTGCTGGCCACCCTGAACCTGCCGCCCGCCATCAAGGCCACCCTCGAGAAGATCATCACCTTCCTCGACGGCAGCGGCGGCGGCGGACCCGAACTCCCGCAGGACGGCCCGGCCATCGCGCAGTTCCTGTACCCAACCATCGGCAAGGGCTGCATCGGCGACGGCGCGGACTCGGTGGGCACCGCACTCGCGGTCGCGGGCCCCGCGCAGCTGCCCCCGCCCGGTGTCGCGCCCGGTCAGGCCGGTTTCGTGTTCACCGCGCTGGGCACCAAGGCCCCGACCGGTGTGCAGAACCCGCCGATGACGGTGCAGTGGCTCAACCTCGACACCCGCCAGTCGGCGATCCAGACGCTGACCGACGAGGCCAAGATCAACCCCGGCGGTCCGGCCACGCTGTCGGCCGTCGCGAGCACCGGTCACGGCCGGGTCGTGGCCGTGGTGTCGGGTTCGCTGACCACCGCCGCCGAGGGCGCCGCACCGCGTACCTGCACGTTCATGCCGACCCTGGGCTTCTTCACCGTCTAGGAGATAACGCGAACTGAGCCCGATCCGTTTCGACGGGTCGGGCTCAGTTGTTTCACCACTGGCCGTAGTCCGACACCAGGACGTTGTTGAGGTCCACGCCGATGCCGTCGATCGAGCGCTTGTCGATTTCGAACTGGTGCAGGTGCGCGGAATCGTGCACGAAACCACGTTCGGTGCCCCAATTGTGTTGCCAGAACCAGGAACCCAGGCCCGCGTCCAACGCGCGGTCGATGGTGGGCGCGTTGGCGTAGACACCGACCAGGTCCGATCCCAGCACCGACTGCCACCCCTCGATGTAGGGCGCGATCATCTCGTAGAACTCGCCTTCGGACGGATTGTCGTCGATGGAGGCGTATATCGGCGCGGTGTCGGGGCCGCCCGCGGCGGTGTGCAACTCCCAGCCTCGTTCTGCGTGCCGCTTGCCCGCCTCCAGTCCCCCGCGCCAGTCCGCGGTGGCGCCCTTGCCGAACTGGTAGTTCGACACGATCGACAACCCGTGCGACCACAGGTCCTCGACCTCGGCGGCCAGCAGCGGTTTGCCTTCCATCCATTCCGCGCCCGGCCGTCGATCCGAGACGTACCGGATGACACCGATGTGCCCCTCGGCCGCGATCGACTCCGCCGACGGCACACCCGCGGCGTAATCGACCATGGTGCCGAAGGATTGGGCGCGGGCGGGCGCGGCGGCGAAACCGGCACCGATCGTGGCCGCGGCGGCGAAGCCGAAGAACTTCCGCCTGGTCACCGGAACAGAACGCATCGCAGGACTCCTTCGCGCAACCCGACCAACCGGTAAGCGTGCCCCGCGCGCCCTCTCGCGCGCCGGGAGCCTCAGAACGTGCGCTTATTGCATCACAACCCCAGGCGAACCACCAGAACCAACGGCAACTTTCGCCCCACGAGTCACACGAATCAGGTGGCGCCGTCGATCGCGGCGCCCACGTCGATCGTGCGGCCGGTCGGGTCGGCCAGTTCGGTGCTGACCACCGCCACCACCTGCGCCATGACCTGCTTCTTGATCCCGGCCAGCCGGGCCAGCGTGGCCGCGCGCAGACCCTTCGCGGTGAATTCCATCGAAATGTCCTCGAGCGCGGGCGGCGGCACGTCGATCACGATCAGCAGCGGTTGCGCCGCGCGCGCGGTGAGGACCAGGGGGATCTCCAGGTCGGCGCGGTAGTGGTTGGCCTTGAGCACGTCGACGGTGATGTCGAGCCCGACCGGCAGGACCATATCGAAAATCCGCAGGTCACCGGGCTCGCCAAGGCCCCTGTCGACCACTCGCGGTTGCTCGATCGCGCCGCGCACGGTCACCGTGGCCGCACCGCGCGGACCCTCCGACAGCGGCCCGACCTCGATCTCGCTGCCCGCCATCTGCGCGACCACGCCGTGCACGCGGTCCCTGGTGACGATGGTGGTGAAGAACCGCAGCCCGAATTCGCGGTAGTCGATCCAGTCGAAGACGGTGTCGTTGCGGTGTGAGGAGCGGTAACCGTCCAGGATCGCCTCGATGTCGAACACCCGCTCCGCGCGGACTTTCGGATCGCCGACGATCGCGTTGACCCGGTTGGCGACCTCGCGCTGCACCATGCCCGCGATCGGGTCCAACAGCATTTCCCACGCACCGTCGACGGCCTCGGCGCGCAAGGTGAAACTGACGTCCCTGGCGGTCACCGGGGCCACATCGATGATCACCAGCAGCGGCGCGGCGGTGCGGGCGTGCAGGGTCAGGCCGATCTCCACCACGGCGGCCAGCCGCAGTTTGCGTCCGCCCAGCACCAGTTTCACGGCCAGGGTCAGCGGGATCCGCACGCCGAAACTGAGCGCGTCGCCGGGCGTTCGGGTGACCACGGGGGTCCCCAGCGCGCCCTCGGCCTCGAAACCGGCCAGTCCGGCGGGCCCCAGTGAGAAGGGGCCGATCTTCACCCCGCGCCCCGTCATGCCCGCCACGGCGGCGGTGATGCGCTGTTCGTTCACCGCGTAGGTGACGAACCGTTCGCCGAAATCGGCGTAATCGATCCACACCGGGTCCCGACGCGCTTTCTCGTCCACGGTCACACGCACATCGACCACGCTACGTGACGGCGGTGACACCTCGGCTGGTGGCACAGCGCCCCCGTCCTGCCGATGAGGGGGAAGCAGGACGGAGGAGCCGGCAACGGCGCTGCCGGGCGCCGCGTGTTCCATGGTACGGGTAGCGGCGTGGTACCGCCGTCCAGGATCTCACCGGTTGTGTTGAGCGACAATCGATTTCAGAATCGTCCGTAACCGACCAGGTCGGCTGTTTCGGCGGGGGTGATGGTGCGAACGCGGACCGTGCCCATCTCGTTGCCGCCGATGGTGGTGATCGTGTCGCCGTCGGCTCTGAGCACGATGTTGGTGTGCTGACCCAGCGGACTGTCGGGGCCGTAGAGGACCACGTCACCGGTGCGCGGGCGATAACCGACCTGCGCCGAGGTGAAGCGGCCCTGCTTGCGGTAGTAGTCCTCCAGCGTGTAGACGCCGGGGATCCGCCAGGAACCGGAGTTCGGGTTGGCCAGCGGCCTGCCCGCCTCGCGCATGGTCCAGCTGACGAAGTCCGCGCACCAGGCCTCCTGGACGCCCTCGGCGTACTTCGGGCCGTCGCCGGGCTGCTCGTATTCGCGACGCAGCACGTCGACCAGCACGATCTGCTGTTCGTCGAGACGCTCGCTGTCCAGCGCGGGGAACGGCTCGCCCCAATCGTGTTGCCACCAGACCAGTCCCACCACGACCACCGCCGTGGCCGCCAGCACGCCGGAAATCCCGATGGCCCAGGACGTGCGGCGTCCCGGCCGTTCGGTCTGCAGTTGCGTCATCGCCCCCCACTCTCGTTCGTCCTTCTGTTCTATTGGACGAATCGCGAGGGCTTTCGGTTCCCGATCGAGCACGTGTTTTTCCGAAGCGGGAACCGATCACCGGGTGGACCCCTGCGCCATCCGGGTATCGGCCCGCTTCGTGCTCTCGGCGCGCGCCACGCGAGCGCGCGCCGTCCCCTCCGGCGACATCGTCCGCGCGGGTGGTGTCGAACACTTTCCGCTCCGGAACACACTGCTGCGACCTGCACGAAGACCGAAACGCGGTCGGCGAGCAGGAGCCAGGTAGCCCGGCGGTGACCCGCCCGGCTGTGATGAGTTTTGCGAACCCTTTACCCTCGGTCAAGCTAGACGCCTGTCCCAATCTGTACCACCATCCGAAAGAGGTTGACCGCGTGGAAAACCCGCATCCGCCGATTGCGCGCTACCTGCGCGAACGCCGCGAATCAGCCGGGCTGACCCGTGCCACCCTGAGCGCGATGGCGGGCATCTCCCCCGGGCTGATCCAGAAGATCGAGCAGGGAACCCGCGCGCCGACCCTGGAGGCATTGACCGCGCTGTTCGACGCGTTGGAAGTACCCGACCTGTTCCGCGATCACCTGGTCGCGCTGTCGCTGTCGGATCGCTACGACAGCCCCGCGCCCGCGACCACGATCGAGGTGCCCGCCGTCGACCGTGTGCTGCTGGACGCCATCCCCTACCCCGCCAGCCTGCAGGACTACTCGACCTTCGACATCCTGGCCGCCAACACCGCGTGGGAGCACTATTTCCCCGGCCTGCACCCCGGCACGACCTTGCTCGAGTGGATGCTGCTGGATCCGCGGGCGCGCACGGTGATGATCGACTGGGACATCCAGGTTCACCTGTGCGTCTACGGGTTTCGCGTGATGAGTCCCGGTGTGGTGCCGCAGCGTCGGATCGACGAACTCGTCGCGGCCTGCTCGCAGGCGCCGGAGTGGACGCGGTTCTGGACCACTGAGCCCGACGCCCCGACCCATCTGGACCGCCCGGTGCAGCGGATCCTCGATCCCGATACGGGTGAGTCGGTCACGATGATCATGCATGCGCTGGAACCGATGATTCCGCGGCGCGACTGGGCGTTGGTCGTGTTCTGTCCCTCGCCCGACGAGATCTAGTCGCGCTTGCGTAGCGGAATGCAGGCGGTGAGCACGATCGCGACCAGCGCACCGGTCATCGCGATGAAGAACGCGGTGTGGAAACCCTCGCGCGAGGGCAGCACGTGCGGGCCCAGCTGCATGGTCATGTGCGCGAGCACCACGCTCATCACCGCCGCCGAGGTCGACGTGCCGATCGAGCGCATCAGCGAGTTCAGTCCGTTGGCCGCGGCGGTTTCGGTGATCGGCACCGCGCCCATGATCAGCGCGGGCATCGCCGCGTAGGCAAGGCCCACACCACCGGCCACGATCATCGCCGACATCATGATCTGCCAGACGCTGTCGGTCAGCACCAGCGCGCACAGATACCCGGCCGCGATCACCGTCGCACCCAGACCCAGCGTGAGCTTGGGCCCCTTCTTCGCGGTCAGCCGTGCCGAAATCGGCGACAACAGCATCATCACCATGCCGCCCGGCGCCATCGCCAGCCCCGCGACCACCATCGACAGGCCGAACCCGTACCCGGTGGCCTCGGGTGCCATCAGCAGCTGCGGGAAGGTCAGCGACATGCCGTACAGCGAGAAACCGACCGCGATCGAGGCCATGTTCGTGAACAGAACGCGTGGTCGCGCGGACACCCGCAGATCCACCAGCGGCGCGGATTGCCGCAGCTCATAGGCACCCCAGCCGAGGAAACTCACCAGCGACACCGCGAACAGTCCCAGGATCGAACCGCTGGTCCACCCCCAGTCCACACCCTTGGTGATGCCGATCAGGAGCGTCATCAACGCGATCGACAACCCGATCGCCCCGCCGAAATCGAACCGCGACGGTGTGCGCACCGGCGATTCGGGCACGAACACGAACACCAGCACCGCGCAGATCACACCCAATCCGGCCGCGACCCAGAACAGCATGTGCCAGTTCATGTTCTGCGCGATCACCGCCGAGAACGGCATGCCGACCGCCCCGCCCACCCCCAGCGTCGCGCTCATCACCGCCATCGCACCGCCGACCTTCTCCGGCGGCAGTTCGTCGCGCATGATGCTGATTCCCAGCGGGATCGCGCCCACCGCGATGCCCTGCAGCGACCGGCCCAGCACTTCGGGCAGCAGCGAGTTCGCGGTCGCGCAGATCACCGAGCCCGCGATCATGAAGCCGACATTGGTGATCAACACGCGACGTTTGCCGAACATGTCGCCCAGGCGTCCGGCGATCGGCGTGGACACCGCGCCCGCCAGCAGCGTCGCGGTGATCACCCAGGAGGCATTGGACGCCGACGTGTTCAGCAGGCCCGGCAGCGACGGGATGATCGGCACGACCAGCGTCTGCATGAGCGAGACCACGATGCCGACCGTGCTCAGCACCGCGATGAGTACGCCCGGCGACGGTCGTTTGGCTTCGGGGAGGGCCGGCGAAGCGTCGGCGGCAAGTACAGACACGATATGCACAGTACATATGATGTGCATAGTGCACAATTTGATTCGACGACGGCCCACACGACATAGTTGGCACATGTCCGATTCCGGCCCCGCCGACGACACCCCGTTCGCCCGCCTGGTGTTCGAGCTGAACCTGATCTCACGGCACTACCCCACCACCGTGCGCCGCCGCCCCGGTTTCCTGCTCGACCGGTCGGCGTTCCTGATCCTCACGCGCCTCGATCTAGGCGAGCCGCTGAGCCTGCGCGAACTGTCCGAGGCGCTACAACTGGACATCTCCACCATCAACCGCCAGGTCGGCGCGATGCTGAAACAGGAACTGGTGCAACGGGTTCCCGACCCCGACGGCGGCATCGCCCGCAAGATCCAGACCACCGCCGACGGCAAAGCCGCCCTGACCGCGGACCGGCGTCGGCGCAGCAGCGACATCGGCAAGGTCGTCGCGGACTGGGACGACGCCGACCTCACCGAGCTCAGCAGACTGATGCGCAAATTCAACCGGTCGGTGGAGAAGCTCGAGGAAAACCCGTGGCCCAGACCGCCGCACGCCGACAGGTGAGCGCGCTAAGCTGCGCCGCGTGGTCACTTCCCGGTCTACCCGCCCGAGCTGGCTTTCCTGGGACAACTACTTCGTCGGCGTCGGCGGACTGGTTCTGGGCCTGTGCTTCGGCACCTGCGCCGCGCTGATCGCCGGACCGCAACACCAGATCGCGGCGATCGCCCTCGGCGTACTCGCCGCGATCTGCGTCCTACCAGCACTGTTGCGTGCCCTTGGCGAACTCAGCGTGTGGATTCGACTGGCGATCCTGCTGATCGGTTTCGCCCTGCTGTTGCCCGCGATCCTGGTCAGCGGCGAAGTGCGCGATTGGGCCGCGGAGCGCTGGGAACAGACCTGGAAGTGAACTACATGCGCTGCGGCACCGACAGCAGCATGCGCAGGGTGTTGTGGATGAACTGCGCCGACTGCCACGTCATGTAGGCGGCAGCCGACGGCGCGGCCTCCGCGGAACCCGACGCCGAACCCGTCGCCAGATTGGCCGATCCGGTGGCCGAACCGCTCGCCGATCCCGAACCGGGAAGTGCCGCAGCGGTTCCCGCCGATCCGAGCAGTCCGATGGCTACTGCCGCCCCCACCACTGCGAGTCTCACGGCGTACGGCTTGGGCGTTTCACGGTCGGCCAACATCAGATGAATCCCACTTCTGTCGAAATGCATTGCGAATGCCCAGTATTCACACGAGAACTCACCGCCAAACCTGAATTGCCGGGATTGCCCGGATATTAGGTTCCAGCGGTGAGTTCGTCGGCTTGCCCGACCCCGAATTTATGGTGCGCCACAGCAGGTCTGCGCGCTAGACCACGATTTTCGGGGCATTGCGTGGGATCGGTCGGTCAGGAGGCGCGCTTGTCCGCACGTTCACGGGCCGCGTCGGCGAGTTCGGCGCTGCGCTCGCGGGCCACGTCGGCGAGTTCAGTACCGCGCTCGCGTGCCACGTCGACCAGCTGCGTGCCCCGCTCGCGGGCGGCTTCGGCCAGCTCCGGCCCTCTCTCCTTGGCGACCTCCGCCAGGTGCGCAGTGCGGGTGCGCGCCGCCTCGGCCACTTCCGGTCCGCGCTCCTTGGCCACCTCGACCAGATGCGCGCTGCGGTTGCGCACCGCCTCGGCCAGCTGCGGCCCCCGTTCCCGCGCGATCTCCGCCAACTGCGACCCACGCTCACTGGCGACCTCCGCCAGGTGCGTGCCCTCCTCGTGCGCGAACTCCGCGATCTGGGCGCCGCGCAACTTCGCCGCCGCCGCGATCGCCGCACCTTCGGCCGCGATGCGCGGTTCCTCCCGCGAGAACGCCCGGCGGGCCCGCCAGCCCAGCGACGGCTTGCCCTCGGTATCGGAGGCCGCGATCATCAACCCGCCAAGCAGCCCCAGATCCTTCAAGAACCCCACCCGCTTGGCCGCCCTGCGATCCGGATCGTTCTCGGCCCAGAAGTCCTGCTCGGTGACAGTCCCCGGCACCACGGTCGCGGCCAGCAACACCGCCGCGGGCCGCGGGGCGCGCCCACTGGCCAGCAACAACCCACCGGCCACCTGCGCCGCGGAGTTGATCTTCACGAACTGACTCGGATCGTCGGGCACCCGCGCCGCCAGCGCGTCGGGCAGTCCCGTCCTGCCCTTTTCCGCCAGCGCGTTCGCGGCGGCGGCACGCGGTTTCTGATTCATCAACCCGTTCACCCCGGCGGCCACGAAAGTGGTCCCCAGCAGCGCGCGAGCAATGCGTCGAACAGGCTTGATCGGCATCGTCGATCCCTTCGTGTCTACGACTGGGAAAACGGCATCCCTACATTCGACTACCCGGGTCTCGCGATGACAAACGATGGACGAAACCGGGCATGCCCTGTCCAGTGGCTAGTGTCGATCAGGTGCCCGACCACACCGTCCAAGCCGCCTATTCCGCCATCCACGCCCTGTACACAGACCTGTTCGGTTCCCCCGATTCCCTCGCCCCCGAAGACACCACCTTCGCCGTCACCCACCTGTCCCCCGGCCCGGTCCTGGACCTCGGCTGCGGCCCCGGCCACTTCACCAAATTCCTCACCGACGCGGGCATCCCCACCACCGGCATCGACATAGTCCCCGAATTCATCGCCCACGCCCGCACCACCTACCCCGACATCCCCTTCGAACTCGGCTCCCTGCGCACCCTCACCGCCCCCACCGAATCGATCCCCGCCATCCTCGCGTGGTTCTCCCTCATCCACCTCACCCCCACCGAACTCTCCACCGTCCTCACCGAATTCCACCGCGTACTGACCCCCGGTGGCCGCCTGGTAATCGGCTACTTCGAATCCCCCGACACCATCGACCCCTTCCCCCACAAAGTAACCACCGCCTACCGCTGGCCCACCGACACGCTCACCGAAGTAGTCACCGAAGCAGGCTTCACCGCACTTGCCCACCTCCACCACCCAGCCTCCGGCAACGTCCGCCCCAATTCCGCACTGGCCGTGATGAAGTCACAATGACCTGTCATGACGATTCCACCGCACGGCACATCTAGAGTCGCCCTATGGGCAATAGATTCGGCGCACGAACGCTCGGCGTGGAAGTCAACATGAACAACGGCAGCACCGACGTCTTCTGCGATGTGATCGCCCTGGCAGGTTCCCCCCTCGCACGAACCACCTGGCAACAGAATCTGGTCCTGCATTTCTGCGACACGTCCCGAGCATCCCGAGGCTTCGCGGGCTTCGACCTGGACGACCTGCCATGGACCGCCGACCACCGAGCCGAACAGGACTTTTTCCTAGACCTCCTCGATCGCGCCACCGCCCGCACCGCCTGGCACCACCTGACCTACACCCCCGCCATCGACCACCACCTAGCCGCCTTCACCCACCTGCTCACCGCCTTCAGACCCACCCCGACACCCCCATCCCCGCTGGGCGACTGGACTACCCCACCGAACCCGAGCTCCCTCGAACTGTGCACCCACCACCCGGTTTTTCACGGCTACTACCGATGCCGCCTGTGCGACACCAGCATCCAACCCGCCTGACGTAGCCGCCGCATCCGCCTTTCGACGCAGGAGGCGGAAAGCCATGCCAGACATACCGATCCGCCCCGTATCCCCGAATCGAGGAATTCGACCTAGTCGCCGGTCGACTCGAGCAACAGCTTCAGCCTGCGGTCGTCACGGTCGATGTCGCGAATAAGAATTCGCCGGAGCAACGGCTCGAAGAATCGCAACAGTCCCGACGGTCGCATCTCGAGGTGCGAGACCAGTCGCGTACTGCCGTCGGGCAGACTTGCGACATCGTAGGAGCCGCGCCCGGCGATCGAACCGTCGTCGAATTCGAAGGCGACGTCACAGGATGGCGGACCCCGTGAGAATGACCTCGGCGCGACCGCCGACCCAGATCTTGCCGTCGTCGACGCTGAGATGGATGCGGCCGTGTCTGCCTATCGCGGTACCCTGCGCGGCGACATAAGGTGCGTCGGCGCGCCCAGTCGCGATCAACCATTCCGCGGCCGCCGCGTTCAGACTGCCCGTGACCGGATCCTCGCGCAGCGGTTCATCACCCTGGGTGAAGAAACCCCGCACCTCGAACGCCGCCTCCGATCCGGGATCATGAGCGCCGATCACGCCGATATCCCAACGGCCTGGATGCGCGGTCGCGTCGGGGCGCAACGTCAGCACCGTGTCCGCGTGATCGAGCAGCAGCCCCACCCAGCCGGGTCCGTTGTCGAGCCACTCCGCGTCCACGACCTGCTCGCGCTCGATCCCGAGGATTTCGACCAGTTCGGTCAGCGTGGCAGCGTCGACCGACCCCGAACGCAGTCGCGCAGGTGCTGAGAAGGCTAGTCTGCCCCCTTCGATTCGGACGGGAACCAGACCGGCGCCGCACTGTTGCGTCACGACCCCAGGCGTCGCGGGAACACCTCCCGCATCCAGCCAGGCCCGCGCCGTTCCCAGAGTCGGGTGCCCGGCAAACGGCAACTCGGTGTTCAGGGAGAAGATTCGCACCTGATAGTCTGCCGCCCCGGCGTCAGTCGGTGGCAGCACGAAAGTGCACTCGGACAGGTTCGACCAGACCGAGAACCTCCGCATCGCCTCCTCGTCGAGCCCCTCTGCATCAAGGACCACCGCGACGGGATTGCCGGTGCAGGGACCCTCACCGAACACATCGACCTGGCTGAATCTGCGCTTCATGCCCTGAATCCTCTCGTCTGCGCCGTTCGAGCACCGCCCGCAGCGTGGTAATGAGTGTCGCTGCCGCACAGCGCAACTGATCAGATCGTGACAACCCGGACCGAGTCACCGCAGAGCATCCGAAGGTCTTCGGGGTCGGAGGTCAAGAGGACGATCGGACGTGGCGACGAGAGCGCCGTGGCGGCAACGAGTGCGTCGAGTGCGTATTTGTGGCCGTGCAGCCCTTCGCGGGCGAGCAACTTGCTCGCCTGGCGGGCAATTGCTTCAGTGGGTGGCTCCACGTTCACCCGGGATACCGCGTAGTCGTAGCGCGCTTGACTTGTCCTGGGATCACGGGCTTCGACCAGCGTCACCGAACTCGCAACCACGCGCATGTCCTCGGACTCCGCTGCGGCCAGCCACTCGGTGAGTTCCGGTGTGCGCCGGATGAGTTGAGACAATCCCTCACAGTCGAGAACGAGAGTGCCGCTCACGCAGCGTCAGCCGGGTCGGCTGCTTCGCCGCGCAGCACTGCTCGCTTGGCGTCCACAGCTGCACGGTCCACCGGACCGTGCTCGGACTCGGCGTCAACGATGAGTTCACGCAGATGATCCCGTTCGAGTTGACGCTGGATGAGCGCTTCGACGTACGCCGACATGCCACGCTTCCCCGTGCGCTCCCGCAGTGCGGCGATGGTGCCTTCATGAAGCGAGACCGAGACAGGGCGCACGGGCCCTTCACCTGGAACCATAGAGTTGCCCATCGCCCAATATTAACAACAGTATTGTTAATTGACCAGATGGTCGGCTCCACGTTCCTCAGGCGAAGCGAACTACACGTTGAAGCGGAAGTCGCAGACGTCGCCGTCGTGCATGACGTATTCCTTGCCCTCCATGCGGACCTTGCCCGCGGCCTTGGCAGCAGCCATGGAGCCCGCTTCGACCAGGTCGTCGAAGGCGACGAGTTCGACCTTGATGAAGCCGCGTTCGAAGTCGGTGTGGATGACGCCTGCGGCCTTGGGGGCGGTGTCGCCCTGGTGGATGGTCCAGGCTCGGGATTCCTTGGGGCCTGCGGTGAGGTAGGTCTGCAGGCCGAGGGTGTGGAAGCCGGCGCGGGCCAGGGCGTGCAGGCCGGGTTCGGTTTGGCCGATGGACTCGAGGAGTTCCAGGGCGGATTCGTCGTCGAGTTCGAGGAGTTCGGCTTCGACCTTGGCGTCGAGGAAGACGGCGTCGGCGGGGGCGACGGAGGCCTTCAACTCGGCGACCTTGGCCTCGTCGGTGAGGACCGACTCGTCGGCGTTGAAGACGTAGAGGAACGGCTTGATGGTGAGCAGGGACAGCTCACGCAGCAGGTCGGCGTCGATCTTCTTGCCTGCGGCGAACAGCGTGGTGCCTTCGTTGAGGAAACCCTCGGCGACCTTGGCGGCGTCGAGCAGCGGCTTGCGATCCTTCTTGACGCGCGCTTCCTTCTCGAGGCGCGGGATCGCCTTCTCGAGGGTCTGCAAGTCGGCGAGGATGAGCTCGGTTTCGATGACCTCGATGTCGGCGGCGGCGTCGACCCGGCCGTCGACGTGGATCACGTCGTCGTCGGCGAACACGCGCACGACCTGGCAGATCGCGTCGGCCTCACGAATATTGGCGAGGAACTTGTTGCCGAGGCCCGCACCTTCGGAGGCGCCCTTGACGATGCCGGCGATGTCGACGAACGACACCACCGCGGGCACGGTCTTCTCGGAACCGAAGATCTCGGCGAGCTTGTCCAGGCGCGGGTCGGGCAGCGGCACGACGCCGACGTTGGGCTCGATGGTCGCGAACGGATAGTTCGCGGCCAGCACGTCGTTCTTGGTCAGCGCATTGAACAGCGTCGACTTTCCGACGTTGGGCAGGCCGACGATTCCAAGGGTGAGGCTCACGAGAAAGAAAGTCTACGCGCTACCCCCCGCCCCTCCCCGACCCCCCGACCTGGTCGATTGATCACCACGCTCTCAGCGAGGCGTTTTCGACGAATTCCCTCGCTGAGAGCGTGGTGATCAACTGTCCATCAGGGGACCAGGACGACCTTGCCCAGGTTGGCGCGTTGTTCGATGACGGCGTGGGCGGCCGCGGCTTGGTCTAGGGGGAATTGGGCGTGGACTGTGGGGTGTAGCAGGCCTGAGGCGTAGTACTGCCAGACCTCTTGGCGGACGTCTTCGTAGCGGGCGGGGTCTCGTTGGGCGAGGCGGCCGATGCGGAAGCCGGTGAGGGTTTTGCCGCCGGACAGGAGGGCTTCGGTGTCGATGAGGCCGGTGCCGGTGCCGTAGGTGACGGCGCGGCCGCCTTCGGACAGGGCTGCGAGGGTGCCGTCCAGGCCGGTGCCGCCGACGCCGTCGAGGGCGTAGTCGGCTTGCTTGCCGCAGTGCAGTTGGTCGTAGGTGAAGACCTCGTCGGCGCCCAGTTCGCGCACGAAGTCGATCTTCGATTCGTCGGAGACCGCGCCGACCACCCAGCTCGCGCCGCGCACGCGGGCCAGCTGCACCGCGAGGTGGCCGACACCGCCCGCCGCAGCGGTGACCAGGGCGGTTTCGCCCTCGCGCGGGGCGGCGGTGTCGAGGGCGCCGAGGGCGACGAGGCCGCTGCGCATCAGGGCGACGGCGTCGACGGCGGAGGCACCGTCGGGGATGGCGGAGGCCTGGTCGACGGCGAGCACCACGTATTCGGCATAGGCGTCGGACGTGCACAGCCCGACCACGCGATACCCGACGACGAACCCGTCGACCCCGTCACCGACGCCGACGACCTCACCGGCGATCTCGGCGCGCACCTGCTCGGCTTCGCCGCTGATCCGCCGGATCGCCGACAGGGTGACCCCGATCGCCTCGACCCGCACCAGCAGTTCCCCGGCACCGGGCACCGGCACGTCGGCCGCGACGACCTCGAGCGCCTCCGAACCACTGCCGCGCTCGTACTGAACCCGCCGCATGACACCTCCTACATAAGTTGTGCGAAGGCGCCAGATTAACCGGCTGACCTCGCGTTTCCATCTACCGAACACCCGTGAGTGCGAAATCTCACCGCCGCTGTTCCTCGACGGAGAGCACGTTCGTGACGGGATTACCCCGCCACGATGTCGGCGACGCGTGGGTAATCCCACAGCGGTGGTCAGCGAGAGGGCGCGGTTTCGTCCGCCGGGGAGGTCCGCCTACCGCAGAATGGGCTACCGACTCCCCTGGTCGCCGACCCCGTTTCCGGCGTAGCGTTGCCGTATGGAGGCGACCACCGAGGTGGTGACAGCGGCCCCCGCGCCGGTTCTGGCAGCGTTCATCGACCGGTACGTGGGCTACCGACTCACGGGCTTCGCACCGGGCCTGCATCGCGGCATGCCTTCCCGCCACATGACTTTCATCGTCGCGGTCGGCCCGACGATCGATGTCATCGAACAAACCGACCCCCACCAGGCCCCCGCCAACTACCGCTGCGTACTCAGCGGCTTACAGGCGAGCCCAGCGATGATCGCGCACAACGGTTTTCAAGAAGGTGTGGCGATCGAACTGACCCCGCTGGGTTGTCGGGTCTTGTTCGGCATGCCGGCGGCCGAACTGTGGGACATCACGATCGAATGTTCCCAAGCCCAAAGAATATTGGGCGACCAACTAGCCGATGCTGTTCAATCCCAAAAGGATTGGCCCAGCCGCTTCGCCGCCTGCGACCGCGCACTCACCCTCGCGGCACGTTCCGAAATCCACCCCGGCCTCGAATTGTCTTGGGCCTGGCGAGCTCTCGTGAGCACAGGCGGCACCCACCCGATCAACCCCCTAGCCGACAAGATCGGCTGGACCCGCCAACACCTGACCCGCAAGTTCACCGCCGAGTTCGGCGCGAGCCCGAAACTGGCCGCAAGAATCATCCGTTTCGAACGCGCCCGACAAATGCTGACCAGCACCCCGTCCTACATCTCCATCGCCCAGATCGCCAACACCTGCGGCTACTACGACCAAGCCCACCTCAACCGCGACTTCGCCGAGCTGGCGGGCATCTCCCCCACCGCCTGGCTCGCCGAGGAGATTCCATCCGTCCAAGACCCCGACGCCGAACAAGCGCGAGGCTGAGTACATGGACACCACAACGAACACCCAACCAGGAATCTGGCCCTGTCTCGCCTTCACCGACGCCCGCGCGATGATCGAATTCCTCACCACTGCTTTCGGTTTCGAGGAGGTAGCGGTCTTCGCCAGAGAAGACGACGCCACCATCGTCGAACACGGCGAACTGCGCTGGCCGGGCGGCGGCGGCATCATGTTCGGCTCCACCGGCCGCGACGACTCCCCCTTCGGCACCCGACCACCCGGCGTGGCCAACCTCTACCTGGTCACCGATACCCCCGACGCCCTCTACGACCGGGCGAAGTCCGCGGGCGCGACCATCATCCGCGAACTGAGAGACGAGGACTACGGCTCGCGCGGCTTCAGCGCCGCCGACCCCGAAGGCAACCTCTGGAGCTTCGGCACCTACCGCGTGGCCTGAACAAAATTTCAATATGCGCACGATGGGCTGCGAACCTCTCCGTCGCAGTTCCGGGATCGGCTACGTTGCTGATTGCTTCACCCGAGGCTCTGCGCGTTGTACAGGAGAGTTGAGTCAATGGCGACTATCGAATATCTGCGGACCGAACCGGATTTACCTCCGGTCGGGGTCGTGGATCGCACGCCGATCACACCCGTCAAGAAGGCCGTGTTCGCGGCGATCGCCGTCGTGGGCGCCATCGCGTGGACGGTGATCGCGTTCGTGCGCGGCGAGTCCGTGAACGCGGTGTGGATCGTGATCGCGGCGGTCTGTACCTACATCATCGCCTACCGCTTCTACGCGCGGTTCATCGAATGGAAGATCACCAAGCCGCGCGACGACGTGGCCACGCCTGCCGAAATCTATGACAACGGCAAGGATTTCATGCCGATGGACCGGCGGGTGCTCTACGGGCACCACTTCGCCGCCATCGCCGGCGCGGGCCCGCTGGTGGGTCCGGTGTTGGCCGCGCAGATGGGTTATCTACCGGGCACGATCTGGATCATCGTCGGCGTGGTGTTCGCCGGTGCGGTGCAGGACTACCTGGTGCTGTGGGCCTCGACCCGTCGACGCGGGCGCAGCCTGGGCCAGATGGCGCGCGACGAGCTCGGCGCCGTCGGTGGTGTCGCGGCGATCGTGGCGATTCTGGTGATCATGACGATCCTGCTCGCGGTGCTGGCACTGGTCGTGGTGAACGCGCTGGGCGAGAGCCCGTGGGGCGTGTTCTCCATCGCGATGACCGTCCCGATCGCGTTGTTCATGGGTGTGTACCTGCGGTACCTGCGGCCGGGTGCGGTCGGCGAGGTGTCCGCGATCGGTGTCGTGCTGCTGCTGGCCGCGATCATCGGCGGCGGTTGGGTGTCCGAAACCGAGTGGGGCGCGGACTGGTTCACGCTGTCGCGCACCACCATCGCGTGGTGTCTGATCGCCTACGGTTTCATCGCCTCGGTGCTGCCGGTGTGGTTGCTGCTGGCCCCGCGTGACTACCTGTCCACGTTCATGAAGGTCGGCACGATCGTGCTGCTGGCGGTCGGCATCCTGATCACGATGCCGGTGCTGAAGGCCCCCGCGGTCTCCGAATTCGCGCACACCGGAACAGGTCCCGCGTTCGCGGGCAGTCTGTTCCCGTTCCTGTTCATCACCATCGCCTGCGGTGCGCTGTCGGGTTTCCACGCGTTGGTCTCCTCGGGCACCACGCCGAAACTGCTGGCCAAGGAATCCAATGCCCGCATGATCGGCTACGGCGGCATGTTGATGGAGTCGTTCGTCGCGGTCATGGCGATCATCACCGCCTCGATCATCGACCAGCACCTGTACTTCGGCATGAACGCCTCGGCCGGGCTCACCGGCGGCACCGCGGAAGGCGCGGCCAAGTTCACGAACTCGCTCGGGCTTTCCGGCCCGGCAGCGACGCCGGACCTGTTCGCGAACGCGGCCGCCGACGTCGGCGAGAAGTCGATCGTGTCGCGCACCGGTGGCGCTCCGACCCTGGCGGTCGGCATCTCCGAGGTCTTCTCCGGCTTCCTCGGCGGCCAGTCCATGAAGGCGTTCTGGTATCACTTCGCGATCATGTTCGAAGCGCTGTTCATCCTCACCACCATCGACGCGGGCACCCGTGTCGCGCGCTTCCTGGTATCGGACGCGCTGGGCAACTTCGGTGGCCAGTTCAAGAAGTTCCGTGACCCGTCCTGGCGGGTCGGCGCGTGGCTGTGCTCGCTGATCGTGGTCGCGGGCTGGGGTGGCGTGCTGCTGATGGGTGTCGGTGATCCGTTCGGTGGCATCAACGCGCTGTATCCGCTGTTCGGCATCGCCAACCAGCTGCTGGCCGCGATCGCGCTGACCGTGGTGCTGACGATCATCGTCAAGCGCGGGCAGTGGAAGTGGGCGTGGATTCCGGGCATTCCGCTGGCCTGGGATCTGATCGTCACCATGACCGCGTCCTGGCAGAAGATCTTCTCCGACGACCCCAAGCTCGGGTACTGGAAGCAGAACAGCCTGTGCCAGGCCGCCAAGGACGCGGGCAAGGGCTGCCTCACGGCCAAGCCGGAACAGGTCGACATCGCGATCCGCAACACCTTCATCCAGGGCACGCTGTCGATCGTGTTCGCGGTGCTGGTGCTGATCGTGACCGTGGTCGGAGTGCTGGTGTGCGCGAAGGCGATTCGGTCGGGCACGGTGTCCAGCAGTGAGACCGAGGAGCAGCCGTCGAAGATCTTCTCCCCCAGCGGTTTCATCGCCACCGCGGCGGAGAAGGACGTGCAGAAGCAGTGGGATGCGTTGATCGCCGAGGGCAAGGTCAGCGCGCCCGGATCGGTGCCACTGTCGAAGTGAGTATCACCAGGGATGCGGACGGCCGGTTCACTGAATCGGCCGTCCGCGGCTGTGTGACCGGGCCGGTTGTGACGACAGGTTCTTCCGTGAAGGCAGTGCTCGGCCGAGTGTGGGCGGCGGCGCGCGGGGTCGCCCGGTGGTACAGCGCGATCAACGGCGGCCAGGACTATCAGCGCTATGTCGACCACCTGCGGCGCAATCACCCGGACGCCCCGGTGCCGTCTGTGCGCGACTATTGGCGCGAGCGGTATGCCGAGGCCGAGCGCAATCCCACCAACCGCTGCTGCTGAGAGGCCCCAACGCGATCCGCGCCCCCGGACGTCGCTGGTGCGCCGGCCGCCGCACGCGGGCGATGAATCGATGGCTGATTTCCGCTAGCACCCCCGCCGCGTGGGTGCCATTGTGGAACGCGTGACCATCACTGCATTGGACTTCGAAGGCTGCTACCGGGCCGTGTCCACCCGCGACTCCCGCTTCGACGGGCAGTTCTTCACCGCGGTGCGCACCACCGGCATCTACTGCCGCCCCTCGTGCCCGGCGATCACGCCCAAGCGCGTCAACGTCTCGTTCCTGCCCACCGCGGCGGCGGCGCAGCAGGCCGGTTACCGCGCCTGCCGCCGCTGCCTGCCCGATGCCGCGCCCGGTTCGCCGCTGTGGAATGTGCGGGCCGATCTGGCCGCGCGGGCCATGCGATTGATCGGCGACGGCATGATCGAGCGCGGCGGCGTGCCGGGACTCGCTGCCACACTGGGTTATTCGCAACGACAACTCACGCGAGTGCTCACCACGGAGCTCGGGGCCGGGCCGCTAGCGCTGGCCAGGGCGCATCGTGCGCACACGTCGCGCCTGCTGATCCAGACCACCGAGATGCCGATGTCGGATATCGCGTTCGCGGCGGGGTTCGCCAGCATTCGGCAGTTCAACGACACGGTGCGCGAGGTGTTCGCGGTGAGTCCGACGACGATGCGCACCGAGTTGGGGCGATCCCCCCGCGCGGACGCTGTCGCACCTGCCACGCCCGGTCTGCTGACGTTGCGGCTGCCGTATCGGGAGCCCCTGGACACGCGGTGGCTGACCTGGTTCCTGTCCGCGCACACGGTGCCGGGGATGGAGGTGTGGGAGGACGGCGTGTATTCGCGCAGTCTGCGAACTCCGCACGGGCACGCGACTATTCGGCTGTCGTTTCAGCCCGGGCATGTGCGGGCCGAGTTGGCTCTGCGGGATATGCGGGATCTGGCGCCGACGGTGGCGCGAGTGCGGCATCTGCTCGATTTGGATGCGGATCCGTTGGGGATCGATGAGGCGCTGGACATCGGCAGCACGCCGGGGATCGACGGGATGGGTGGACGAGCCGATGGTCGCGCCGGTGGCGGCACCGAACACCAATCAGACTGTTCCACAACATATTCAGGTGCGAGTCGCGTCACCGATGGGCACGGATTCACGCCGGGAATCCGGGTGCCCGGTTGCCTGGATGGGCCGGAATTGTTGTTGCGCACCATGATCGGGCAGCAGATCTCAGTGCGGGCGGCGGGTACGCATACCGCGCGGCTGGTCGACGCGCTCGGTGAGCAGATCGAAGGGCCGGTTCCTCGGCTGTTCCCGACGGCCGAGGCGGTGGCCGAACACGGTGCCGAGGTGTTGACCGGTCCCGCTCGACGGGTGGCCGCCATCGTGTCCGCGGCGCGGGCGATTGCCGACGGCGAGTTGGTCCTGCACTCCGGCCGCACCGCCGATGACCTGCGAAGCGACCTGCTCGCGCTCGACGGCGTCGGGCCGTGGACCGCGGATTACGTCACCATGCGATCGCTGGCCGATCCCGACATTTTGCTCGATACCGATCTGGTCGTTCGCCAGGGTGCGGCGCTGGCAGGCATCGACCTCGGCGACACCGCGCGCTGGGCACCCTGGCGCTCTTACTTGTCCATGCACTTGTGGAAGACCGCGCTCGAAGATCGCGGCGCACTCGAACCCTCCCCTCAGGAAGCGAAACACCATGACTGACACTGCTATTCGCGTCGCGGATTTCGCGACCGTCACCACCCCGATCGGCCCGTTCACCACCATGGTCGACGCCGACGGTGCCGTGATCGCCTCCGGCTGGACCGGCGACCCGACGACACTGACCGGCCAAATCCACGCCACCTTGCGGCCTTCTGAACTGCGGCAACGGGATTCGCTGGGGGCGGTCACCAAGGCTGTCATCGACTATCACGCAGGCGACCTGACGGCGATCGACGCGATTCCGGTGCGTCAACAGTCGGGCGAATTCCTGGTTCACGCGTGGGAGGTCCTGCGCAAGGTGCCGGCAGGCGAGCCGATCACCTACACCGAGTTCGCCGGACTTTCCGGACGCCCGGCAGCCACGCGCGCGGCGGCGATGGCGTGCGCTCGCAACTCCGCCGCGCTGTTCGTGCCGTGCCATCGCGTGTTGCGGATCGGTGGCGCACTCGGTGGGTTCCGCTGGGGACTGGAAGCCAAGACCTGGTTGCTCGCGCACGAGAAGTGACAACATCCAGTCCAGCGTTCTCCAAGTGGCTCTTCTTTTCAGGTCCAGTACCCCGGATGCTTTAACCATGCTCACTCGTCGCCTGGTCGCGCTCTACGTCGGTTTGTGGTTGTACGGCACCTCGATGGCCGTCATGATCCGTGCCGGGCTCGGCCTCGACCCGTGGGATGTCTTCCACCAGGGCGTGACCGAACACGTGCCGTTGAGCTTCGGCGTAGTCACCGCGCTGACCGGAATTGTCGTGCTGCTCGCCTGGATTCCGCTCCGTCAGCGGCCGGGTCTGGGAACGATCAGCAACGTGGTGGTGATCGCGATCGCCGTCGACGCCGCGTTGTGGTTGATCCCCGCCGTGGACGGCATGTGGTGGCGAGTGCTCGCCATGGGCGCGGCAGTGGTCGTGAACGCCGCGGCGACAGTGCTCTACATCGGCGCGGGCATGGGGCCGGGTCCCCGCGATGGCCTGATGACTGGACTGGTCGCCCGCACCGGCTGGCCGGTCTGGTCGGTGCGCACCGGCATCGAGGTGGCGGTGCTGACCACCGGCTGGCTCCTCGGCGGCAGCGTCGGCATCGGCACCCTGGTCTACGCGTTCGGCATCGGCCCGCTGGTCCAGCTGATGATCCCGCTCGTGGACGGCAAACTGCCCGGTTTCGAGCCGATCATCCACCAGGAACCGACACTCACCGCACAAGCTCCCGCTACGCCATGAGTTGCTGGACGTTCCGCGCCGTCAGCCGCCGACGCTGACACCGCACCCTTGCTCGCGACCACTGGCAGTGACTACGGGTCCCCTCTCGATATCGCCCTCGCGGACAACACCAGCGTGAACATCACCGCCTGACTCGTACGCGACCGTCTGTGAGGTGGGCGGGGGGTTACGTCTACTACTTACACGTTATCCGGGCGACGCCGTTCGGTGCGGGCGGAGTCGGCGCGATCGCGGTAGCGCACGTTCGGCTGGGGATGCGGGGGTGCTTCGCCGCGGCGGCGGGGGACGCGGGCCGGTTCGGGTTCGCGGGCTGCGGCGGCAGCGCGGGCCGCGCGCGGTTCGGGGGTGCGGGCGGGGCGGGGTTCGGCTTCTCGGGGGGCTGCTGCGGTCCTGGCGGCGCGGGGTTCGCGGGGACGGGCGGCGGCCGGGGCGCGCTTGGCGTCGGGGCGAGCGGCGCGGCGGGCCGGGCTCGCCATGTCCACCTCGGTGTCGGGGTCGACGTGGGTGGCGGTGCGGCGGGGGCGTTTACGGGCCGCGGTGGCCAAGTCGGGTGTGGATTCGGGGCGGCGGCGCTTGGCCGGTTTGCGTTCGCTTCTGCGGTCCGCGGCGGCGGGTCGGGCGGCCGCGGGCACGCGCTTGGCGATCGCGATTCTGGCACCGCCGATCGCCAACACCAGCAGCGTGGCCAGTGCCATCGTCGGGAAGCGTTCCACCAGCGGGATGATCAGGTTCATCAGCACGTCTTTGATCGACGCGGTGACGCGCCCACCCAGCATCTGACACGCCAGCGGCACCGCGATGAACAGCAGCAGCGGCGGCATCACCATCGTGGAGAACAGGCCGCGGAAGCGCACCGCGCAGACCGCGAGCACACAGCCCAGTACATACAGCGCCGAGAACGTGCCGGTCGGATAGGTCTCGCCGCCGAATCCGTCGATCAGGAACCCGAGACCGGTCGCACCCGTGGCGAGCGCAATCGCGGCCCAGGCGGGGATGCCGGGTACCGAGGGCACGATCGAACGTTGCGGCGCGGGCACCCGGGGTCGCGCACGTTGGGAAGCAGCCACCCCATGACACTAACTGCATATCGGCCCCTCAGGCGTCACGGCACGTGGATCTCAGAGGCGATCCTGCCCGTCGGCGAACGCGACAGCGCGCGGTCGGGTGTCGGTGAGTCGGATTGCCGGGATCTCCGAATCGGCGATCCCGAGATCGTGCATCCGGCGCGCGGTGACCATCACCCGCGACTCCATCGACCCCACCGTGGAGTTGAAAGCCGCAACGGCCTTACCGAGATTCACGCCCAGATTGTCCAGATGCTCGGCCACCTTCCCCAGTCGGGTGTACAGCTCCTTACCTAGTTGCTGCACCGTTGCCATATCGCGCGACAGCGCTTCTTGCCGCCAACTGAAGGCCACCGTTCGTAGCAGCGCAATCAATGTAGTGGGGGTTGCCAAAATCACGTTCCGCCCGAACGCGTACTCCAAGAGATCGGCGTCGGTGGTGAGCGCGGCGTCGAGGAACGGGTCGCCCGGCACGAACAGCACCACGAACTCCGGTGCCGGATCGAACGCCGCCCAGTACGCCTTGTCGGCGAGTTGGTCCACGTGCGCGCGCAGGTGCTTGGCGTGGCGGGTGAGTAAATGGGTGCGTGCGGCCGGGTCGTCGGTGGTGGCCGCGTCCAGATACGCCGAGAACGGCACCTTCGCGTCGACGACGATGTGCCTGCCCCCTGCCAACCGCACCACCATGTCGGGGCGGACCGCGCCGCGATCGTCACCACCGGGCCGTGACACCTGGGTGTCGAAATCGCAGTGCCGGGTCATGCCCGCCAGTTCCACGACCCGTTCCAGCTGGATCTCGCCCCACCGTCCCCGCACCTGCGGCGCGCGCAACGCCGCGACCAGCTGCCCGGTCTGGTCGGAGAGTCGATGCGAGGTGGCCTGCATCCCCGCGACCTGCTCGCGCAACCCCGAATACGCGTCGATCCGATGGTGTTCGACCTGCCTGATCTGCTGCTCCAGCGCGCCCACCGCATCGCGCAGCGGATCGACCATCGCACCGATCGCGGCCGAATGTCGGCGTGCGGCATCCTCATTGGCCGAGTGCAACGACTGCTGCAGCAACCGTTGATTGTCCCCGGCCGCGGCTAACCTGGCCTCCGCGGTGGCGGCGCGTTGGCCACCACGGGCGGAGTGCCCCAACCAGCCCAGACCGAAGCCTGCGGCGAAGACGAAGACGAGCGCGACGAGCATCGAAGCGGTCATGACGGCGATACTGCCCGACCCCACCGACAAGTTCGCAATTTCCGGGCAAACCGGGCATGGCGCGGGGTGTGTGAATTACACGTGTGTGGTGCGCCGATTGAATTCTGTCGGTGGTGTGCCCTACGGTTCGCGACATGCGGATCCTGCACACCTCCGACTGGCACATCGGGCGCACCTTTCACGGTGTCGACCTGCTGGCCGATCAGGCGCGCGTGCTCACAGCCATCGCGGAACTGGTAGAGAGCGAGTCGGTCGACGTGGTGGTGGTGCCCGGCGACATCTACGACCGCTCCATCCCCAACGCCGACGCCATCGGGGTCTGCAATCGCGGCTTCGAGGCGATCCGGGCGGCGGGCGCGACGATCATCGCGACCTCGGGCAACCACGATTCGCCCGCCCGGCTCGGTGCGGGCGCCAGCTTCGCCGCGGCAGGCGGGCTACACCTGTGCACCAAGGTCGCGCACGCGGACCGGCCGATCGTGCTGTCCGATATCCACGGTGACGTGGCCTTCTACGGCATCCCGTACCTGGAACCGGAGATCACCCGCGCCGAACTCGGTGTCCCGCAGGCGCATTCGCACGCCGAGATCCTCGATGCCGCGATGGCGCGGATTCGCGCCGATCTCGCGAACCGCTCCGGCGCTCGCACGGTGGTGCTGGCGCACGCGTTCGTGATCGGCGGCGAGGCGACGGGTTCGGAGCGGTCCATTTCGGTGGGCGGGGTGGAAACGGTGTCGATGTCGGCCTTCGACGGCATCGACTATGTGGCGCTGGGCCATCTGCATTCGCCGCAGACGCTGTCGGAGTCGGTGCGCTACAGCGGATCTCCGCTGCCGTATTCGTTCGGCGAGAGTTCGCATCGCAAGGCGGTGTGGATCGTCGACCTCGACGGGCAGGGGCTTGCCGCGGTGTCGCGTCATGATCTGCCGCTGGTGCGTGGGCTGAGCAGGATCACCGGAACTCTGGACAGCCTGCTCACCGATGCCGAATACGACTGCGCCGAAGAGCATTACGTGTCGGCCACGCTCACCGACACCACGCGTCCGGTGGACCCGATGCGTAAGCTGCGCGCGAGGTTCCCGCACGCGGTGCACGTGGAATGGGCACGGCCCGAAGGCAATCCGGAACTGCACTATCGCGAGCGCGTGCACGGTCGTCGTGACGCGGAGGTCGCGGCGAGCTTCCTGACCGACGTGCGCGGCACACCGAGCAAGGGGGAAATGGCATGGGTGGAACGTGCGCTGGCCGCCGCGGTGAACGAAACCGACACGGTGCGAACACGATCCGACCAGGAACCGGCTGCCTCGGAGCTGTCCGCGTGAACCCGGTCGCGGGCGTGATCGCGTGAGGCTGCACCGGCTCGAAATCACCGCGTTCGGCCCCTTCGCCGACACCACCGTCGTGGATTTCGACGCGCTCGGCGCCGACGGACTGTTCCTGCTGCACGGGCACACCGGCGCGGGCAAGACCACCATTCTCGACGCGATCGCCTTCGCCCTCTACGGCAAAGTTCCCGGCGCGCGCGGTGAGAGCAAGCGCCTGCACTCCGATCACGCGGATCCGCAGACACCACCGAAGGTCGTGCTGGAAGCCACGCTCGGTGGTCGCCTGCTGCGGCTGACCCGGTCGCCCGAATTCGAGCGGCTGAAAAAGGACGGCACCGGAACCCGACTGATCCAACCGCAAGCCACCCTCACCTGGCTCGACGGCAGCGGCGAGAACCTGTCGCGCATCACCGATATCGGCGACGAGGTCCTTCGCCTGCTCGGCATGAGCGCCGACCAGTTCTTCCAGGTGGTGCTGCTGCCGCAGGGCGACTTCGCGAAGTTCCTGCGCGCCGAGAACGAAGAACGCGAGAAGCTGCTCGAAAAGCTTTTCGACACACAGCGGTTCGGCACGGCGGAGCAGTGGTTGTCCGACCGTCGCCGCGCCGCTGCCGCCGACTTGGATACCCGTAAACAGGGGATCGATCGTCTGATCACCAAGGTCGGTATGGCGGCGGGTTATGGCGGGGCAGAATCGGTCGGCGTGCTCGACTCGGTGAGGTGGTCGCAGGAATTGCTGGCGACCGCGCGCACCGCACTGGCCGAGGCGACGACCAATGCCGAACTGCGCCAGAAGGAATCGGCCGAGGCACGTACCGAAGCGGAAGAACAGCGCCGGATCGCCGGGCTGCACGCTCGGACGGCAGCGGCCCGCGACGAACTGGCTGCGTACACCGCGTCGGCCCCCCGCCGCACCGAACTCGAACATGAGCTCGTCCGAGCCCGCCGCGCCGAACCCGTCGTCCAAGCCATCGACGAAGCGCGCTCCGCAGTCCGCAACCTCCGCCGCGCCGAGGTCTCGACCCGCAGGGCCGCAACCGAATTGGCTGACCAGCTGTGTGCCCCGGCCGCGACCGACATCGCAGGCGTGCTGACAGTCGTGCCGATCGACCTGCCCGCCGATGGTGTGGATGTCGAGGGTGATCTCGATGTGGCTGTCAGCCAGTGGAATGCGCTGCTCGGCGTACTCGGTGAGGTTCGCGCGGACGCGGTGACCGCGCGCCAGCTCACCACGGATCTCGCGGCGCACGAGCGCGAAGCCGGTCGCCTCACGCAGCGGGCGGCCGCGTTGGCGCAGCGGCGGCTCGAAGTGCCGGCGGCGATCGGCTCGGTGCAGGAACAGTTGCGTGAGGCCACCGATGCGGCCGCGGCGCTGCCCGGGATTCGCAACGATCTGAGCAAGTGGCAGGACTCGGCCGCTGCTGCCGTCGACATCGCCCGGCAGCGCCCGGCTTTGGACAGGGCGCAGGCGGAACTCGATACCGCTCGGCGCGTGCACCTCGATGCCAGGGAGCGTGTGCTCGATCTGCGTGCCCGCCGCCTCGCGGGCATGGCAGCCGAACTCGCGGGCGCGCTCACCGAGGGTGCGCCGTGCACGGTGTGTGGGTCCGCCGAGCACCCGGAACCTGCCGAGCCCACCGACGACGCGGTGTCCAAAGATGCCGAAGACACCGCGCACACCGCCGAGCAGGCCGCCGAGGCCGCGCGCGACCGGATCGCCGAACGCATCAGCGTCATCGAACGCGAGATCGAGGCGCTGACCGCGCGCGGTGGCGACGCCGACCCCGTCACCCTCGCCGACGCCGTCCGCATCGCCACCCACCGCTTCGACGACACCGCCGAAGCCGCCGAACGCGCCCCGAAGCTGACCACCCGCCTCGAAGCCCTGCGCGCCGAGGAAACCGCCCTGCACGACCAGTCCCGCGACCTCGACGCCCGCCTCGGCACCGTCACCGCCACCATCGCCGCCACCCGCACGCGCCTGGACGAACTCACCGCCCGCCTGCGCACCGCCGCGGGCGCCGACGACACCGTCGACGCCCGCACCACCCGCCTGCAATCCCTCATCACCGCCGCCACCACCCTGCGCACCACCCGCACCGAGGAATCCACCGCCCGCGAAGCCGTCCGAACCATCGCCACCCGCGTCGAAAACCTCGCGTGCACAGCGGGTCTCGTGCCGGAAGGTTACGAGAGCCCGTTCGCGCCCGTCACTGAGTCCGATGCCGCCGTCGAAGAAGAGGCCGCCAGCGCGGGTGCGCCTCGCACCGAGGCTGAAGTGCCCAGCCTGTTCGACCTTTTCGACGACGATTCCATCGACGAGCAGGTTGCAGCCGGGTCGGCCTTGCCTCGCGACGACATTGCCCTGCTCACCGCGTACGCCCAGGTCGTCACCGCCGTAGCCCGCACCGCGCAGCAGCAGACCGCGATCGAATCGGAGCTCACCGCCGCCGACCGGGCCCGAGCACATGCCGACGCGGTACTCGCCGAGTCGCAGATCCAGGCGGTCGCCGAGCTGGTCCCCGGCGATCTGAACGCACTCGAGCAGCGTTTCGCCGAGGCGCAAAGTGCGCTCACCGCCGCGGTCGCAGCCCAGTCCGCGGCCACCGAGCGGGTCGCCCAGCTCGAACAGTTGGGCACGCAGCTGTGGGGTGAGGTCGAGCGGATCGCGCCCAAGCAGCGTGAGTTCGACGAGTTGGCGTCGCTGGCCGAGGTGGTCGCGGGGCGCGGCGAGAACACCAGGCGGATGTCGTTGCGCTCCTACGTACTTGCCGCTCGACTCGAAGAGGTCGCCGTCGCGGGATCGCTGCGTCTGCGTCGAATGTCGGGTGGCCGTTACGAATTCGTGCACTCGGACAAGGCGGGTCCGCGCGGTCGACGCGGCGGACTCGGACTGGACGTCCGCGACGACTACACCGGCGCCATCCGCTCCGCGAAAACCCTGTCCGGCGGCGAAACCTTCATGGCCTCACTGGCATTGGCGCTGGGCCTGGCCGATGTGGTGGCCGCCGAATCCGGTGGCATCGTGTTGGACACCCTGTTCATCGACGAAGGTTTCGGCAGCCTCGACGCCGATACCCTCGACGCCGTGATGGGCGTGCTCGACGAACTGCGCGCGGGCGGCCGCGTGGTGGGTGTCGTCAGCCACGTCGACGAAATGCGCCAACGCATCCCCAGCCGCCTCCACGTCCTGCGCGGCCGCACAGGTTCTCGACTCGAGGCCACGGTCGCCTAGACGCCCTCGCGGACGTCGCCGCTTCGCTCCATGCGGGCACCATCGCCGCCCGAACATTCCGGGCTTGCTCCATCGGAGTCGGCCTGGTCGCCGTAGCGGGTCAGCACTCCTCGAACTGGAGACGGTCCATGGGTTGACCGGTGATGTCGGCGATGAGCTCGCAATCCTTGTCGGCGTGCAGCACAGTAAGTTTCGAACGTTCGGCGATCGCGGCGACGCGAACCATCCCACGCCCGGTGCGGTCGGCCACACGTGCGCGTCGGTGTGCCGCCGATGCGAACGAGGTCAGCTCTGTGAAGGCGCGTCTCGGCGCGCAGGACGCAGCTCACGCGGCAGCGAGAACACCAACGTCTCGTTGGCCGTGGTCACCGGCTGCACCTCACCGAACCCGTGCTCGGCCAACAGCTCCAGCACCCCGGTCACCAGAATCTCCGGCACCGAAGCACCGGAGGTGATGCCGATGGTCTGCACGCCCTCGAGCCACGCCAGATCCACTTCACGCGCGTAGTCGACCAGATATGAAGCCTTCGCACCCGCCCCCAACGCGACCTCGACCAGTCGCACCGAGTTGGACGAGTTGCGCGACCCCACCACGATCACCAGATCGCATTCCGGCGCCATCGCCTTCACCGCGGTCTGCCGGTTGGAGGTGGCGTAGCAGATGTCGTCGCTGGGCGGGTCCTGCAGCGTCGGGAACCGTTCGCGCAGCCGCTCGACGGTTTCCATGGTCTCGTCCACCGACAGCGTGGTCTGCGACAGCCAGATCACCTTCGCCGGATCGCGCACGGTCACCTTGTCCACCGAGTCGGGCCCGTCGACCAGCTGCACGTGCTGGGGCGCTTCGCCAGCGGTGCCTTCGACTTCCTCGTGCCCTTCGTGGCCGATCAGCAGGATGTCGAAATCGTCGCGGGCGAAGCGCTTGGCTTCCTGGTGCACCTTGGTGACCAGCGGGCAGGTGGCGTCGATGGTGCGCAGATTCCGTTGCGCGGCGTCCTCGTGCACGATCGGCGCGACACCGTGCGCGGAGAACACCACCAGCGCGCCCTCGGGCACCTCGTCGGTCTCGTCGACGAAGATCACGCCCTGGTCGCGCAGCGTTTCCACCACGTGCCGGTTGTGCACGATCTCCTTGCGCACGTAGATGGGGGCGCCGTGTTTCTCCAGCGCCTTCTCCACGGTTTCGACGGCGCGGTCGACGCCTGCGCAGTAGCCGCGCGGCTCGGCCAGCAGCACGCGCTTGCCACCGGCAGTGTTCGCGCCCGCGGAGCGCGTGATACCGACGTTCAAGGGGATAGCCGAGGTCATAGTCCACAGCTTACGTGCGTGTGATGGGCGCGATCGGGTCGGATGCAGCGGCGATCGTCACATAAACCTGCCCTGGTCCTTTGCATCACAGCGGGTTTACGGCAGGCTGGGGGCATGTTTCGACCTCCGTTCCTGGCCCGGGTGGCCGCCGGCGCCGCTGTGTATGCCTTAGAAGAGACCCGGCGGCTGCCCGTCGCCGCGGTCAATTTCCCGATCACCGCCCTGAGTCGGGTGCTGCAGACGACCATGCATGTGCAGCAGTTCGTCACCAGCCTCGCGCTGAAGGGTGACGGTGTGTTCGAGCGGATGGGCGCGGCCCCGGCCGAGCAGCCCGAGTGGGCCACCTTCGACGAGGACATCGAGCCCGCGCCCGTCACCAACGGTCACGCCAGCCGCTTCGACCTGTTCGAAGAGGTGCCGGCCAAGCAGACCAACGGCAATGCCGTGCCCGCGTCGCTGCTGCTGCTCGAGACCGAGGAAGAGGTTGTCGAGCAGGAGGAGGTCGTGGCCCCCGAGGTCGCGATCCGCTACGACTACCCGGCGATGACGCTGGCCCAGCTGCGCGCCCGCCTGCGCATGCTCACCGTCGAGGAGCTGCAGCAACTGCTGGCCTTCGAACAGCAGACTCGCGCCCGCGCGCCGTTCGTCACGATGCTGACCAACCGCATCGCCACCGTCCAGGCGCAGCAGTAAGAACCCTCGTTCCAGGCGGCCGCTGTCCTCGCGACAGCGGCCGCCTTTTGGTTGTGTCGGTGCCCCCGCGTAGAACTGTCGTATGACTGCAGACGACGTGGCGCAGGCCGCACCGGCGAATTCGGCGGAGCAGCCGTACCCGGTGCGTTCGGTCGCGGTGAAGGTCGCCCAGTGGATCGAGCGGCTGGGCAGCATCTGGGTGGAGGGGCAGGTCACCCAGATCAACAGCCGCCCCGGCACCCGCACCGCGTTCCTGGTGCTGCGTGACGCGTCGGTGGACATGTCGCTGTCGCTGACCTGCGACCCGGAACTGTTACGCAGGCTGCCGGTGCCGTTGACCGAGGGCAGCCGGGTGGTCGTCTACGGCAAGCTGCACTTCTTCACCGGGCGCGGTTCGGTGTCGTTGCGGGTCACCGAGATTCGCGCGGTGGGTGTCGGCGAGCTGTTGGCGCGGATCGAACGGTTGAAAGCCCTGTTGACGGCTGAGGGTCTTTTCGATGCGCGATTGAAGCGGCCGTTGCCGTTCCTGCCCGCGACGATCGGCTTGATCACCGGGCGAGCGAGCGCGGCGGAGAAAGATGTCTTATCCGTGGCCCAGAACCGGTGGCCCGCAGTCCGTTTCGTCATTCGCAATACCGCCGTGCAGGGTCCGACGGCCGTGCCGCAAATACTGGAAGCCCTGGTCGAACTGGACCGCGACAGCGACGTGGAAGTGATCGTGCTGGCCCGTGGCGGCGGCAGTGTCGAAGACCTGCTGCCGTTCTCCGACGAGGCACTGTGCCGGGCGGTGTCCGCCGCGCGCACCCCGATCGTGAGCGCCATCGGCCACGAACCCGACAATCCCCTGCTCGACCTGGTCGCCGACCTGCGCGCCGCCACCCCCACCGACGCCGCCAAACGCATCGTCCCCGACGCCGCCGCCGAACTGGCCGGGGTCCGCGAGATGCGCGCGCGTTCGGCCGCCGCCCTGCGCGGATGGGTCCAACGCGAAACCCACACGCTCACCCAGTTACGTTCGCGCCCAGTACTTTCCGACCCCCTGCGCGAACTGACCCACCGCCACGACGAGCTCGAACGCTTACGCACCGCCGCGCGCCGCAACGTCGAGCAACTGCTGCGCAGCGAGTCCACCACCACCCTGCACCTGCGCGAAAAGCTCACCGCAGTAGGTCCGGCCGCCACCCTGGCCCGTGGTTACGCTGTCGTGCAGCGCGTGGCCGGTCCCGAACGACACGTCGTGCGCAGCATCGACGACTCCCCCGCAGGCAGCCAGCTGCGCATCCGCGTCGCCGACGGCGCCGTCACCGCCGCGGCACTGGGCGCCCAACGCCTGACCCCCGAAACCACCGAACAGAAGAGGAAGTGACCGTGGCCGACGCCGGTTCCGAGAACACCGACACCCTGGCCGAGATCGCGACCTTCGGCTACGAACGCGCCCGCGACGAACTCATCAACGTGGTCAAAATGCTCGAACAGGGCGGCCTGGACCTCGACGATTCGCTGGTGCTGTGGGAGCGCGGCGAAGCCCTCGCCACCCGCTGCGAACAACATCTGGCCGGTGCGCGCCGCCGCGTGGAGGACGCGCTGTCACGCGCGGACCTCGACACCGAGAGCTGAGCGAACACCGCCCTTAACGGCCGGTCCCGCAAACGCAATTCACGCTTTACGGCCACGAAACACGATCCGGGCACGCTAATCTTCGTTGGTAAATCGATTGATCAGCCTTCGGGCTGGAAGGCGTACGCCGTGGAGATTTTCGTCGACGGACTGTTCGTGCCAGTGCACGACGGCTCCGCCCCCTACCGGGGATTCCTTGCCGTAGAGAACGGCATCATCACCGCGACCGGACCTGGTTCGCCGCGTATTCCGGCCGATGCCACCGTGGTGGATCTGGCGGGCAAACTGGTCCTGCCGGGCTTCGTGTCGGCGCACAGTCACCTGTGGCAGTCGGTGTTCCGCGGGCTGGCCGATGGCTGCTCCACCTACGGGTGGATCGATCAGCTGCACCTGAAGTACGGTCCGCTGCTCACCGAGTCGGACATGTACGAATTCACCGTGCACGGCGGCCGCGACCTGCTGCGCCACGGCATCACCACCGTGTGCAATCACACGCACAGTTTCGGCGCGGGCGAGGAAGGTCAGTGGCGGGCGGCGCTGGATCTTCCGCAGCGAACGGTCTACTCGCACAGCCCTTCTCGCTTCGATTCCGCCGCCGAACGCCGGGCCGGGATCGAGCGTTTCCAGAAGGCCACCGCCGACGTCGACGATCCGCGCATTCTCGGCCGCTCGTACAACACCACCTGGCCGCTGGACGAGCCGGACATGCGCGCCGAGGTCGAGTTGCTCACCGAGTACGGCATCGGCAAGCACCTGCACTACCTCGAGGACCCCGGCGTCACCGAACATCAGCAAGCCGAGTTCGCGCAGTTGCTGCGCACCGGAAGTGTCGGCCCTGACACAGTTTTCGCGCATTTCATCCACACCACTCCCGAGATCGTGGCGCAGGCAGGCGAGCGCGGCGCGGCCATGGCCTGGAATCCGCTGTCCAACGGCCGACTCGGCTCCGGTATCCCCGACATCCTCGGGTACCGCGCCGCGGGCGTGCGGGTGGGCCTGGGCGTGGACGGGCAGGCCAGCGCCGATGTGGCCGACCCGTTCCAGAACATGCGCACCGGGCTGTACCTGCTGCGCGCCGCCGCCAAGGACGCGACCGTGCTGTCCAGCCGCGAAATCCTGCGCATGCACACCCTGGGCAGCGCCGAAGTACTCGGCGTGCAGGACCGGGTCGGCAGCCTGGAGCCGGGCAAGTTCGCCGACTTCATCGTCCTGGATCCCGAACGCCCCAGCGCGGGCCCGGTGTCACCAGACCTGTACGCGCACACTGTTCTTGCGCTGTCAGCAGCCAACATCACCGACGTACGCGTGGCCGGACGCAGCGTGTCCACCGGACCTTTCGAACCGACCGCGCCCGGCGCGGTCCACGAGCGTGTCGCCGCTTTGCGCGCACTGCTCTGACCCATTCCTCGATGCCGGATTCCCCCGGCAACCTCCCGAAACACCTTGGAGCCCTACCGATGTCACCTATCGAAGCCCTGACCCAGCTGCGGACCGATCTCGGCCCCATCGATCACTCCACCGACGCCCGCAAGCTGCGCAGCAAGAGCCGCGACCGCTTCGCGCAGAGCCCGGTGCTGCGAGACCTGTTGCGCGGCCGCAATGCCGAGATCTTCATCGCCCCGCGCGACAAGGAGGAACTGCGTACCGCCGTGGCGGCGTGCGCGCGCAACCGCATCCCGATCACCGTGCGTGGCGCGGGTTCGGGGCAGTTCGGGCAGGGTGTGCCGCTCAGCGGCGGCGCGGTGATCGACGTGACCGCCCTGACCGGCGTGATCGGCTGGCACGGCGATCGCGGCAGGCAGGTCCCGCGCACCGTACGCGCGCTCACCGGCACGGTCGTGTCCGATATCGACGCCGCGATCCGCCCGTCGGGCTGGGAATTGCGCATGCACCCGTCCACGTCACAGCAGGCCACTATCGGCGGCTATATCGCGGGCGGGCACGCCGGAATCGGCAGCTGCCAGTGGGGAATTCTGCGCGACACCGGCAATATCACCGCGCTGGAAGTCATGACGGTGGAAGAACATCCGCGCCTGATCGAATTGCGCGGCCGCGACGTGAACACCGTGCACCACGCCTATGGTGCCAACGGCATCATCACCGAGGTCGAACTGCCGGTGTCGCCTGCCTGGGAATGGCATGAGCTGGTGATCTCGTTCCCGGAATTCGCGCAGGCTGCGCGCTTTTCGGTCGATATCTGCAACAGCGACGGCGTGCTGAAGAAGGTCGTTTCCCCGCACGCGCATCCCCTGCCGCAGTACTTTCCCGACCTGGACGGCCTGGTTCCCGACGGCGAGGCGATGGTGCTGCTGATGGCGGCGGTGCAGTCGGTGCCCAATGTCGAGGATCTCGTGCACGCCAACGGCGGCCAGATCCGCTACCGCTGCCTCGAAGGCAAGGGCACCTACGGCGCTCCGCTGTACGAATTCACCTGGGGGCATTCGATGATGCATTACCAGCGCCGCAACAAGAAACTCATCGGCCTACTCGCGCTGTATCCGCAAGAAGACCTGTACGAGGCGATCATGCGCATTCACCGTGATTTCGGCGAACTCGGCCCGCTGCATCTGGAAATGAAGCGCATCGACGGTGGGCTTTCCTGCCAGGGCTCGCCGGTTTTCGAATTCGAAAGCCAGGAACAACTGGCCGACATCACCTCCCAATTGCAGCAGGCCGGCCTGTTCATCGCCAATACCCACACCCCCGTGCTCGCCGCCAGCGGCATGAAGCCGTGGGGGCCCAAAGAGGCGGCGTTCAAACGCGAATTCGACCCCTATGGCCTGCTGGCTCAGGGCAAGGCCGACGACGTCGTGTCCACCGACACTGTTTCCACTTCGACCGCGCTGCCCAACAGCGGCTGGTCCTACCGACTGAGCAACTGAGAAAGGCGCCCCACCATGCAACTCTCCCGTCGACATGCCCTGCGACTGACCGGATACGCCGGTGCCGCCGCGGGCCTGGCCGCCTGTTCCCCCGCCGCCTCCCACTCCACTCAGACCGGCAATTCGATTGCGATGCAATTGGGTTGGATCAAGAACGTCCAGTTCGCCGGTGAATACCTCGCCATCGAGAACGGTCACTACCGCGACGCCGGGCTGACCGTGGACCTGCTCGCCGGTGGCGCGGCCGGTACCAGCACCGAGGCCGGGATCGACACCGGCAAGGTCTGGATCGGCACCTCCACCCCGCAGAAGGTGGCCGCCGCGATCGAACGCGGGGTGCCCGTGCGCATCATCGGCGCGACCCTGTCCACCAGTCCGGCCTGCATCACCTCGCCGGAATCCAAGCCGTTGCGCACGCCGAAAGATCTGGTAGGCAAGCGAGTTGGCGTCGCGGATCACAACCTGCCGACCTTCGAAGCGCTGCTGACCGCCAATGGCGTCGACCCGTCGTCGGTGAAAGTCATTCCGGTGCAGTTCGATCCGTCGCCGCTGGTCAACGGCGAGGTCGACGCGTGGTCTGGGTTCACCACCAATGAACCGGTCGCGTTGCGCGCCAAGGGTTTCGCCACCACCTCCTTCCTGTACGGCGACTTCGGATTGCGCATGTGCGCACAGGTTTTCGTCGTGTCGGAGAAGTCGCTGACCGAGGACCGCGCCAAGTGCAAGTCGTTCCTCACCGCCGAGATCAAGGGCTGGAAGGACGCGCTGGCCGACCCCGACCGCGGTGTCGCCTTGGCCGTGCAGAAGTACGGCGTCGATCAGAAGCTCGACACCGCACAGCAGCGGGCCCTGCTGGATGCCACGTTGCCGCTGATCCAAACCCCCGACACCCGCCGCGACGGACTGCTCACCCTGTCACCGACCCTGATCTCCGACACGGTGACCGCACTGGGCCGCACCGGTTCGAAGGTCACCGCCGCCCAACTGTTCGACGCCTCGGTGCTGACCGAGCTGTACGCCGAGAACCAGGGCCTGCGATGAGTGGTATCGAAATCAAAGGCCTGACAAAGACATTCACCGCGGGCAAGCGCAAAGTCGAAGCGCTTTCCGAGGTGGATCTGAGCAGCAAGCAGGGCGAGTTCCTGTCCCTGCTCGGACCGTCCGGGTGCGGCAAGTCCACGATCCTGCGCATCCTGGCCGGACTGGACACCCCGACCTCGGGTTCGGCGCTGGTGAACGGCCGCACCCCCGAACAGCTGCGCACCGAACACGAACTGGGCATCGCCTTCCAGGACTCCGCGCTGTTGCCTTGGCGCAGTGTGCGATCCAATATCGCGTTGCCCCTGCAGGTGGCGGGTCTGCCGATCGACCAGTCGGTGATCGACGGGCTGATCGAACTCGTCGGCCTCACCGGCTTCGAGTCCGCCAAACCCGCACAGCTGTCCGGCGGTATGCGACAACGGGTTTCGATCGCCCGCGCGCTGGTGGTGAAGCCGTCGGTGCTGCTGCTGGACGAGCCGTTCGGCGCACTGGACGACATGACCCGGCAGCGGTTGAACATGGAACTGTTGCGGATCTGGACCGAGAAGCCCGCCACCACCCTGATGGTCACGCACGGCATCGGCGAGGCGGTGTTCCTGTCCGACACCGTCGCGGTGATGTCGCCGCGACCGGGCCGGGTGATCGAACTGGTCGACATCGACCTGCCGCGCCCGCGCGCACCCGAGATGATGCGCACCCCCGAGTTCCACGCGCTGCACGATCACCTGTCGGGCCTGCTGTTCGGCGAACGGCGGCCGGCATGAACAGACTGCGTGGCCCGGCGGTATTGCTGCTGCTGTGGGCGATCGCCGGGCTCAGCACCAAGACCGTACCCACCCCGTGGGCCGTCGTATCGTCGGTGGTCAGCGACGGATTCGCCCTCTACAGCCCCAACCTGTCGATCACCGCCTGGGGCGCCTTCCAGGGCTTCGTGTTCGGCAATATCGCCGCCATCGCGGTCGCCCTGGCCGTGGCCGTGTTCCCCCGCACCGAACCACTGGCCGCCCAACTGGCGGTGATCAGCTACTGCGTCCCGCTGCTGGCGCTGGGCCCGATCGTGCTCGTGGTGTTCGGCGGGCGCACGCCGACGGTGTTCCTGGCCGCGGTCTCGGTGTTCTTCACCTCCATGATCGGCACCCTGACCGGCCTCAAATCCGCCAACCGCACCAGCATCGACCTGGTCAACGCCTACGGCGGCAACGGCTGGCACCGCCTCCGACGAGTCCAGATCCCCGCCGCCCTCCCGTCGACCACCGCAGCACTCCAAATCGCCGCCCCCGCAGCGGTTCTCGGTGCGATCCTCGGCGAATACCTCGGCGGCGTGGACAGCGGCGTCGGCGTGGCACTCACCGCCGCCCAGTCCTCCTACGACCTACCACGCACCTGGGGCATGGCATTGGCGGCCGGATTACTCGCCGGCGCAGGGTATTTCGCCGCCTCGCTGGCGGGCAAGTTGGTCCAGTCCCGACTGTATGGACCGGGCGCCATCACCGCACCGGAGGGTGAATCATGAAGAGCGTCTTGGCATTTCTGGGCTCGGTAGCCCTGGCGACAATGCTGGTATTGGCCGTGTGGTTCGGCTTCCTCGCCGCCTTCCCCCAGATCGGCCCACGCATCGGCCAAACCCCGATGGACGTGTGGACCTACCTGTTCGACGGCAAACCCGCCCACCGCGCCCAGATCATCGACGGCCTCACCATCACCCTGCGCGACGCGGGCCTGGGCTTCGTCGTCGGCCTGAGCCTGGCCCTGAGCGGTGCCGCACTGGCACTGCTGTCGCGCGAATTCGAACGCAGCGCCGTCCCGGTCGCCACCCTGCTGCGCTCGATCCCGCTGGTCACCCTCGCCCCGATCCTGGTTGCCACGTTCGGGCGCGGCATGACCATGGTCGCGATCACCGGCGCACTGGTCGTGTTCTTCCCCGCCTTCGTCACCATCGTGGCCGGTCTACGCGCCGCCCCACAGCAGAGCATGGACCTGATCCGCGCGTACGGCGGCAGCGAAGCCAAGGCATTGCGCATGGTCGCCTTGCCGGCCGCATTGCCGTCACTGTTCGCGGCGATCCGAATCTCGGTGCCCGGCGCGCTGATCGGTGCTCTGATCGCCGAATGGCTCGGTACCGGCGAAGGATTGGGCTCGTCGATGCTCAAAGCCATTCCCCGGTACGACTATCCACAACTGTGGGCCTCGATCGCGGTCGTCGCCGCGGCGTCGATCGTGCTCTACACCCTGGTCGGAGCTGTCGAACGGGTCGTCGCGCTGCGCTTCGCCGATCCCTCGGTAACCTGATGACCACGAAGGAGGTGCGTGTGCCACCGAGGCCGACCATGCGCGACATCGCGGCCGCCGCCGGTGTCTCACCGTCCGCGGTCTCCCTGGCGCTGGCGGGCAAGGGCCGCATGGAAGACAGCACCCGCGCCCGCATCCTGGCCACCGCCACCGAACTCGGCTACCGGATCAACCGGGAAGCCAGAGCCCTGCGCACCGGCCGCACCATGATGATCGGCCTGGTCACCTCCATGGTCGCCGACCAGGTCGACGACCAGGAATCCCGCCTGGACTGGTACACCCGCACCGCCCTTGCCGCAGCCAACGAATCATTCCGCCACGGCTACGCCCTGGTCCTGGTCCCGCCACTGGGCGACCAAGACCAGGTCCACGACCTCGCCGCCGACGGCGTGCTGCTCATCGACCCCGACCCCGTCGACGGCATCGTCGAAGCGGCCACCGCCCGCGGCCTGGCGGTGGTCACCATCGGCGGCCACGCCCCCGGCCCGGCCAGCTCGGTCGCCCTGGACCGCGACGCCGCCGTCGACCTGGCCATGACCCACTTCCTCACCACCGGCGCGCGACAACCAGCACTGCTGGTGGACAACAGCGGCCGACAGAACGCCGCCGCCACCAGAACCGCCTACGAGAACTGGTGCCCCGCCGCGCACAAAACCCCCATCATCGAAACAGTCGACTTCACCGAAAAAGGCGGTCGCACCAGACTCGCCCACCGCGCTTGCGTCCGACTGCTGACCGACCACCCCGATGTCGATGCCATCTACGCGCCCCTGGATTCCGTGGCCGCGGGATGCGTCACCGCCGCGCGCGAACTCGGCCGAACCATCGGCACCGACCTGCGCCTGATCACCTCCGAAGGCAGCATCGCCCGCGACAACGACCCGCCACTGACGGCCATCGACACCCACCGCGAACAGCAGGCGGCCGCCGCGGTTCGGATGCTGGTAGCCGCACTGACCAGCGGCGAAAGACCACCGAATCAGACGTTCACACCCAGCTTGATCGTGCGCTGATCAACTCACTTCGACAGCGGCGGCGCCGCGGTGATCGCGGTGGCCAAGGTCGTGAACGCGGCCTCATTGCCCGCGCCGGTGATCAGGATCCGCACCCCGCCCAGGTCCGCGATCCACGCGGTTTCCTCGGTCGGCTCGGAGTAGACCACCCATTTCTGACCGGCCACGTCGGTGGCCCCGGTCGGATACCGCGACCCCAGTTCCTGCCGTGACAACGCCTCCTCGGACGCGCTGCTCTGCGAGAACCGCATGTAGGTGCCCTGCGGGGTGATGTACCCGACGGTGCTCACCGGACCGCCACCCGCGGCCGCGATGGTGTCGCGACTGCCCGAGTTGGACTGCCACCCCTGCGGCAACACCGGGTTGCGGATCGGGAACGGCAGCGACTTCGCATCGGACTTCAACGCGGCATCGGCGTCGAAATGCGGGATCTGACCTTGGGTCGGCCCGTTCGTGGCCACCGTGCACTGGCTGGCGACCCCTGCCAGCACGACCGCGGCCAGCACCAACGGGACCAACGACCAGAACAGATCGCGATAGTCGTTGAAAATGCGGTGCTTCTTCTGGGACACGGCTATCAGTATCCACTCGAGCCCGCGCCTGCCCGCCCAGGGGGCATCGCGCGGAGGTCGTGCACGGGCGTGCCGGTTCGTAATGCGACAATTGCCCCGGTATCACCAACGCCAAGGAGGCACTCCGCAATGACGGCATCTTCGCCCGCCCCCAGCCGCCGCGAGGCACCCGATCGCAACCTCGCACTCGAGCTGGTCCGCGTCACCGAGGCAGGTGCGATGGCGAGTGGCCGTTGGGTCGGCCGTGGCGACAAGGAAGGTGGCGACGGCGCGGCTGTCGACGCCATGCGCCAGCTCGTGAGCTCGGTGTCGATGAAGGGCATCGTCGTCATCGGCGAAGGCGAGAAAGACGAAGCGCCGATGCTGTACAACGGCGAACTCGTCGGCGACGGCACCGGCCCCGAGGTCGACTTCGCGGTCGACCCGGTCGACGGCACCACCCTGATGTCCAAGGGCTCCCCCGGCGCGATCTCCGTGCTCGCGGTCGCCGAGCGCGGCGCCATGTTCGACCCGTCCGCGGTGTTCTACATGCACAAGATCGCCGTGGGCCCCGACGCCGCCGGCTCGATCGACATCACCGCCCCGATCGGCGAGAACATCCGCCGCGTCGCCAAGGCCAAGCGCCTGTCGGTGTCGGATCTGACCGTGTGCATCCTGGACCGTCCGCGCCACGACGACCTCATCCAGCAGGCCCGCGACGCCGGTGCCCGCATCCGCCTGATCTCCGACGGTGACGTCGCCGGCGCCATCGCCGCCGCGCGTCCGGAGTCCGGCGTGGACATCCTGGTCGGCATCGGCGGCACCCCCGAGGGCATCATCGCCGCCGCCGCGCTGCGCTGTCTGGGCGGCGAACTGCAGGGCATGCTCGCCCCCAAGGACGACGAAGAGCGCCAGAAGGCGATCGACGCCGGCCACGATCTGGACCGTGTGCTGTCGACCACCGACCTGGTCTCCGGCGACAACGTGTTCTTCTGCGCCACCGGCGTCACCGACGGCGACCTGCTGCGCGGCGTGCGCTACTACGCCGGCGGCGCGTCGACCCAGTCGATCGTGATGCGGTCCAAGTCGGGCACCGTGCGCATGATCGACGCGTACCACCGTCTGACCAAGCTGCGCGAGTACTCCTCGGTCGACTTCGACGGCGACGACAGCGCGAACCCGCCGCTACCGTGATCCGGGGCTGGGCGTCCCTATAGTCGAACTATGGCAACGCCCAGCACCGCCCTGGTCCTCGGCAACGGTGGCATCGCCGGTCTCGGCTGGCAGATCGGCATGATCGCCGGTCTGGCCGATGCCGGGATCGACCTGCGGTCGGCCGATCTGGTGATCGGCACGTCCGCGGGCGCGGTCGTCGGCGCGCAAATTCGCAGCAAGCTGTCGACCGAAGAGCTCTACAAACGGCAACTGGGGCCGCTGTTCGCCGAGATTCCCAACCGTCTCTCGGTGCGTCAGGTGGCACGGTGGGCGCTGCTGGCGCGCACCGCCCGCAGCGACACCAGTGCCGCGCGCCGGGTCGCGCGCGCCTCCCGCGGCACGTCGAAGATCGACCCGGTGCTGCGATTGGCCGCGGTGTCTTCGCGCCTGCCCGAACGCAATTGGCCCAAGCGCCCGCTATGGATCACCGCGGTCGACGCCCACACCGGGAAGCTGAAGGTTTTCGACCGCGACAGCCACGTGACCCTGGCCGAGGCGGTCAACGCCAGTTGCGCGATCCCGTTCGCGTGGCCCGCCGCGTCGGTCGGCGGCCACACCTACATCGACGGCGGGGTCCGTTCGCCGATGAATCTGGATCTGGCGAAAGGCTACGACCGCATCGTGGGCCTGGCGTCCAACGTGTTGTCCGGTCGCCGCAGCGGCCGGATCTCCAACCAGCTCGAGCACCTGGGATCGGCGAAGGTCACGGTGATCAACCCGGATGAGTTGTGCCGCAAGGCAATCGGGCCCAATGAACTCGACCCCACGCGCGTGCACGACTCCGCGGAATGTGGACGCAAGCAGGCCGCCGATTACGTCAACGAGGTGCGCGCGGTCTGGCCGGAGGACTCGGACTGAATATTCCTCGCGCGGCTGTGGGATTTCGCGCGGGTGTGTGGCCCCCCATCGGCGGCGATCTCGTCCTAGTGTCGAACTATGGCTGACGACGACGGGCAGTACCGGATCGAGCACGACACCATGGGGGAGGTTCGCGTCCCTGTCGACGCCCTGTGGCGGGCGCAGACGCAACGCGCGGTGGACAACTTCCCGATCAGCGGACGCGGCCTCGAACGCGCGCAGATCCGTGCGCTGGGCTTGCTGAAAGCCGCGTGCGCGCAGGTCAACAGGGATCTGGGCCTGCTCGACCCGGTGAAGGCCGACGCGATCATCGCCGCGGCCGGTGAGATCGCCGACGGCCGCCACGACGACCAGTTCCCCATCGACGTGTTCCAGACCGGCTCGGGCACCAGCTCCAACATGAACGCCAACGAGGTGATCGCGTCGATCGCCGCCCGCAACGGCGTGACCGTGCACCCCAACGACGACGTGAACATGTCGCAGTCGTCCAACGACACCTTCCCCACCGCGACGCATCTGGCCGCCACCGAGGCCGTGATCACCGAACTCGTTCCCGCCCTCGAGCATCTGCGCCTGGCCCTACAGGACAAGTCGCAGCAGTGGCGCACCGTGGTGAAGTCCGGACGCACCCACCTGATGGACGCGGTGCCGGTGACGCTGGGTCAGGAGTTCGGCGGCTACACCCGCCAGATCACCGCGGGCATCGAACGCGCGCTGGCCACGCTGCCACGGCTGGGCGAGCTGCCGATCGGCGGCACGGCGGTGGGTACCGGCATGAACGCACCCGCCGGATTCGGCGCGAAGGTCGTGGCAGAACTGGTGCGCACCACCGGAATTGATGCTTTGAGGGAAGCCCGCGATCACTTCGAAGCACAGGCCGCGCGCGACGGTCTCGTCGAAGCCTCCGGTGCGCTGCGCACCATCGCGGTGAGCCTGACCAAGATCGCCAACGACATCCGCTGGATGGGCTCGGGCCCGCTGACGGGCCTGGGCGAACTGCAGCTGCCGGACTTGCAGCCGGGCAGCTCGATCATGCCCGGCAAGGTGAATCCCGTTCTGCCCGAAGCAGTTACGCAGGTGGCGGTGCAGGTAGTCGGCAATGACGCCGCGATCGCGTTCGGCGGCGCGAGTGGCGCGTTCGAACTCAACGTCTACATCCCCGTGATGGCCCGCAACCTGCTGGAGTCGATTCGCCTGCTGGCCAACGTTTCTCGACTGTTCGCCGACAAATGCATCAGCGGCTTGGTCGCCAACGAGGACCACCTGCGCACCCTCGCGGAATCGTCACCGTCGATCGTCACCCCGCTCAACTCCGCGATCGGCTACGAGGAAGCCGCCGCCGTCGCCAAACAAGCTCTGCGCGAAAAGAAGACGATCCGGCAGACCGTCATCGATCGCGGCCTGGTGCCCAGCAAGCTCTCCCTCGAGGAACTCGACGCCAAGCTCGACGTGCTGGCCATGGCCGACGTCGACCGCTGAACGCGCAACGGCCGCCACCTCTTTCGAAGGTGACGGCCGTTCACGGGTCGAATATCAGGCCAGGTGCGCGAGTTCCGCGCGGGTCTTCTCGCCCTCTTCACTGAAATCGGTGCGGGAGAAGATGTTCCAGCGCTGCAGCAGCGGCTTGAACACCAGCTCGGCCTCGTTCGCGCGATCGTAGATGCCCGCGGCGGCCAGCGCCTCGTCACTGGAACCGCCACCGGGCAGATCCACGTGCGGCACCCGGAAATCCGCGATCCGGTCGGCGATGGCCCGCACGGCCTGATCGGGAACCAGATCCAGTGCCTCGCCCACGAGCGCGGCGAAGAACTCCGCCTGCAGCTCGTCGTCGGCGGCCAGCTTCTCCGCCATCGCGGTGACGGTCGGGTTCTCGCCCAGCGCGGCGGTGTTGCGATGCCGAACCGCGGCCGCGAGCTCTTCGAACGCGCAGGTGGCCAGCACGTCGATCAGGTGCATGGCGGGACGGTTGAACCCGTCGGTCATGTGCTGCATCCGGGCCCGCTCGAGCGCGACCGGGTCCACCGCACGCGTGAGCATGAGGTAGTTGCGGATCATGATCTCGTGGCGGTTCTCCTCGGCGGTCCACCGGCCGACCCAGCGCCACCAGGAACCGGTGCGCAGGTGCTTGCCGAGCTCACGGTGGTAGGACGGCAGATTGTCCGCGACCAGCACGCTCACGGTCAGCGCCAGCCGCGCGGTGTCGCTGAGCTCGGACTGCTCAGGGGTCCAGTCCTCGCCGCCCAGGAAGGCGAAGTTGCGCCCGTCCGACCACGGCACCTGCTCGTGCGGCTGCCAGGCGTCGGCTACCTCGATGTGCCGACGCAGGTTGGTTTCCACCACGTCGGCCAGCGAATCCAGCAACTCACGATCGGTCAAAGTTTTCTGCACCCAGACAACCTAGTACCTGGGCCGCGAGCGCGGGGACCTACGGGGTAACCGGGCCCCCGCGCGCAGGTACGGCTGCTACTTGGGTGTCACGGTGGTGACGCCGTTGACCCAGGTGATGGTGCCACCGGTGAAGTCGCTCTGCTTGCCGCCGGTGATGTCCTTCTCGTCGCTGGTCGGGTAGCCCAGCGTGCCGTTGGCGCCGCCGTTCTCCTCCCACGCCTCGCGGATGGCGCCCCAGACGATGTGGGCGCCGGAGTCCTTGCTCCAGTAGATGGTGCCGCCGGTGAAGTCCTGGTACTCGCCGCCGTCGGGGCCGGACTCCTGGGCTTCCTCGGGAGCGCCGAGCGGGCTGCTCGCGCCGCCTGCCGCCTTGTACTTCTTGTAGACCTCGCCGGAGATCGCGATGTCGCCGTTGGGAGTGGAGACCGTGGTCGACTCACCGGCCGCCCCGCTGGTGGTGGCCGAACCGGACGTGGTTTCCGAACCGGAGGTGGTTTCCGAACCCGGGGTGGTGGTCATGCCACCGGGCTCCGTGGTGGCGCTGCCACCCGGTGCACCCACCGCCGACGTCACCGAGGCGACGGCGTCCTTGGCCTTGTCCTTGTTCTCCTCGCTGCAGCCGGCAGCGAACAGCAGACCCGCCGCAGCCAGGACCGCGGCGCTCCCGGCAGCAGTACGTCGAGCGAAGTGGTTCATATCCATCCTCTCGCGAGTGGCCCCCGGGGGCGTACCCCCGACATGGAGCCTGGCCGACATCCGCAACGGCCCGGCAAAACGATGTTCGCCGAGCCGTTGCTGGATTGGTGTCGTCGCGGATAATACCCACTGTTTGCGGTAATCAAACGGATTCGGGCCTTGACGCGGCCCGATTGCCGGCTGATCTACGCGTTCGGACCGTACTCCTCGAGCATCTCGGTAACCAGCGCCGCGATCGGCGAACGCTCGCTGCGGGTGAGGGTGATATGCGCGAAAAGCGGGTGGCCCTTGAGCTTTTCGATCACCGCGGCCACCCCGTCGTGCCTGCCCACGCGCAGGTTGTCGCGCTGGGCGACGTCGTGGGTGAGCACCACCCGCGACCCCGTGCCAAGGCGGCTCAACACGGTGAGCAACACGTTGCGTTCCAGCGACTGCGCCTCGTCCACGATCACGAACGAATCGTGCAGCGACCGCCCGCGAATGTGGGTCAGCGGCAACACTTCGAGCATGTCGCGACTGAGCACCTCCTCGAGCACCTCACGGCTGGCCAGCCCGTCGAGCGTGTCGAAGACAGCCTGAGCCCACGGGCCCATCTTCTCGCTCTCCGAACCCGGCAGATAGCCCAGCTCCTGCCCGCCCACCGCGTACAGCGGCCGGAACACGACCACCTTGCGCTGGGTGCGCCGTTCCAGCACCGCCTCGAGCCCCGCGGTCAACGCCAGCGCCGACTTTCCGGTACCCGCGCGCCCACCCATCGACACGATGCCGATGCTCTCGTCCAGCAGCAGGTCCAACGCGATCCGCTGTTCGGCCGAACGCCCGTGCAACCCGAAAGCCTCACGCTCGCGCACCAATTGGATCCGCTTGTCGGCGGTGACCCGACCCAGTGCGCTGGAGCTGCTGCCCAGCAGGCGAACGCCGGTGTGGCACGGCAACTCTCGTGCCTGATCCAGGTCGATCACCGAATCGGTGTAGAGCTGGTCGATCTGCGAGCCGGTCACGTCGAGTTCGACCATGCCGCTCCAGCCCGACGTCACCACGTCCTGCGCGTGGTATTCGTCCGCGGCCAAACCGACCGCGCTGGCCTTCACCCGCAGCGGAATGTCCTTGGACACCAACACCACATCCGCGCCCTCGGCCGAGAAGTTCAGCGCGCAGGCCAGAATGCGGGAATCGTTGGTGTCGGAACGGAATCCGGCGGGCAGTACCGAGGAATCGGTGTGGTTGAGCTCGACCTGCAGGGTGCCGCCTTCGGTGCCGATCGGCAGCGCCTGATCGAGCCTGCCGTGCTTGACCCGCAGGTCGTCGAGCATGCGCAGCGCTTCGCGGGCGAACCAACCGAGCTCGTGGTGGTGACGTTTTGCCTCCAACTCACTGATCACGACCAGAGGTAGGACCACCCTGTGTTCACCGAACCGGGTCACGGCCCAGGGATCGGACAGCAGGACGGAAGTGTCGACGACGAACGTGGTTTTCGCGGCTTTCTCGGAGGTAGGGGCCGTGTGCTTCGCGGAAGCGGAAACGGAGCGTGTAGCAGTCACGGTGGGCTCCTTAGGTGTTCGCACGGCACCCGCGCGAACGATCTCGCTGGACCGGCCGGTCCTGGTGGGGGTTGATGTTGACGTCAACCGCCCCGAGGGCCAGGTGCCGGCCCTCTCGCACTGAGTAGCTCAGTCACGGTCAGGACCTCCCGTACGAATCACACCGACGCGACTCGCATCTCCGACGCTACCGCCCAATTCGTGCCCGCGCTGCCGGACCGGCACAGGTGTGTCGTGAATTTGTCGTTAACGACGGCTACCATGCAGACATGGCCGATGACCAGGATCTGAACGAGCTGTCGTCGAAGGAACTACACGACCGCGCGGTGAAAACAGCCGTGCGTCACGGCGACGTGAAATTCCTGTGGGAACTGCTCAAGTCGATCCCCGCGGCCCAGGCCGAAGCGGGCGATCTGGGCGAGAGCTCGGCCGACATCAAATACGTGTTACCGATGCTGGACGACTACATCCACGCCGGCGACGGCAAGCTCGCCGACGTGCTGCGCCCCACCTACCTGGACTACCTGCGCAAGCACCAGTAATTCAGCGGCCGGTAATCGCCTTCACGACGCCGACCAGGGTGCCGCGCAGAACATTGCCCTTGCTGAAGTGGTCGTCCCACAACACGATTCGCCCGTCGCGCAGTTCGAAGGTGCCGGTCACCCAGAAGCCGATCCGCACCGGACCCACGTGCAGATAGTCGGTGCGATCGGTGAGCACGATGTCGCCGTCGGCCGCGATATGGTGCATGTCGGCGGAGAACCCGAGCTTGGGCCGATTCAGTCCGCGCAACAGTTTGGCGACCCGGTTCTTGCCGCGCACGGTGGGCAGCGAGGTGTTCTTCCAGACGATCGCGGGGTCGAGTAGCTCGACCGCCTCGTCGACCACGCCGAGTTCGAGCGCGCCGAAGAATTCGCGCACGGTGATGACGGCGGGCTGTTCATCGCTCATGCGTCGAGCCTAGGGCGCTGATCGCCGTGAGACCAGGGTCAGCTTCGCTGGTCGATCAGCACGGCCAATCCGTCGAGAATGCGGTCGACACCGAAGCGAAGGGCGTCGTCGGGCCCGCCCTTCCCCGCCGGTGCCACGGCCTCCTCGGCGAAAGCGGCACGGACCTGCGGATACCGGTCGGCGGCGGCGACCATCATCTCGGTGAACTGCTGCTCACCACCGTCGGTCATCGACGCGACCTGCTGGGCCAGGTTGCGGGCGTGACCGTTGAGCAGCACGATCGCGTCGAGTTTTTCCGAGCCGGACAGTCCGGTCCCCGCCTGAGCGGCCAGCGCGGCCTCGGTCCATCCCATCTCGTTCGGGCCGAAGGGGCGCACGCCGAGGGTGAGTTCGATCGCCCACGGGTGCGCGCGGTATCGGTCGAAAATCGCTTCGACCCAGGCACGCAGCGCGACCCGCCAATTCCGCTGTCCCCCACCGATATCCGGCGGTTCGCCCATCGCGGCATCGAGCATCAGCGCGGTCAGCTGTTCCTTGCCCGGCACATACCGGTACAGCGACATCTTGGTGAAGCCCAGCCGCTGCGCCAACCGCTGCATCGACAGCGCGGACAGCCCTTCGGCATCGGCGAGCACGATGGCCTCGGCGACGATCCCGTCGAGGGTGAGCGCGGGCTTGGGCCCACGCTTGGGACGCTGCGCGGTTCCCCACAGCAGCTCGACGGTGGTCGGCGGCGGCATCTGCCCATCCTCTCCTGAAAACCCCTTGACGGGAAACTGTGTCTACCATACGCTAATTTGTATCCACCGGACACAGATTCCCGGTCCCTAGTCAGGAGCTCCCCATGCGCACTGTTCTCATCTCCGGCGCCGGCGTCGCGGGCACCGCCCTCGCCTACTGGCTGCACCGCTACGGCTTCGCTGTCACCGTCGTCGAGCGCTCCCCCGCGTTGCGCGCAGGCGGCCAGGCTGTGGATTTCAAGGGCAAGACCCACCTCACGGTGCTGGAACGCATGGGCATCCTCGACGACGTCCGCGCCCGCCGCACCGGCACCACCGACCTGGTCTTCGTCGACGACAGCGGCCACGAACTCGCCGTCATGTCGGGCGAATTCACCGGCGGCGACCTGGAGATCCTGCGCGGCGACCTGGCCGAGATCATGTACGAAAAGACCGCCGACACAGTCGAATACGTCTTCGGCGACACCATCACCGACCTGCACGACACCGGTGACGTGGTGGCTGTGCGATTCGAGAACAGCCCACCCCGCACCTTCGACCTCGTCCTCGGCGCCGACGGAATCCATTCCCGCGTAAGGAAATTGGCCTTCGGCCCCGAATCCGACTACGTCGCACACCTGGGCTACTACTACTGCGTGGCAGGCACCCGCTCGAGCGACCCGACCACCGACAAAGCAACCGGCCACGCCCACAACACCCCCGGCAAACTCGCCGTCGACGGCGGCCCCAAAGCCCCCCAGATGTACCTGTTCGCCTCCCCCGAACTCGACTACCCCCGCAACGACCCCGCCGCCCAACGCCGGATCATCACCGAAACCTTCACCGACATGGGCTGGCACACCCCCCGAATGCTCACCGACCTCACCGATTTCGACGACATCCACCTCGACTCGCTCAGCCAGGTCCGCATGAACGGCACCTACACCCGAGACCGCACAGCCCTCATCGGCGACGCCGCCTACGGAAACACCCTGGCAGGCTTCGGAACCGGCCTCGCCATCGTCGGCGCCTACGTCCTAGCAGGCGAACTAGCCTCCGCCACAGACGATCACGTGACGGCATACGACAACTACAACCGAATCATGAAGCGCTACGCCAAAATAGCGGGCAACAGCAACACCGGCCCCTTCCTGGCCCCCAAAACGCCCCGAGGCATCAAACTCCGCAACTGGTTCCTCGGCTCCCGCCTGTTCACCGTGATGATGAAGTACGGCGACAAAGCCGCCAACGACATCGACCTGCTCGACTACCCGACACTGGCCGAAACCGCACCCCACGTGAACTGAAGCGTCGCCCACACGGCAATCTCGGCGTCAGCTCGCGCTTCGTCCGAACATCACGTCGACGAGGTCGGGCACCGTCGTGTTCAGGGCCGTGCTCAGCCCGATCAGCGTCGAGAACCGCGGGTTCGGCGGCTTCTTCGTCGTGCGATTGCCCATGCCGTTCTCGAGCAGTTGGTAGTAGTTGCGACTGATGCCCGCGGCTTCCGCCACCGCCTCCTGAGTGAGGCCGCTGGCCTCGCGCAGAGTCGCCAGGTGCTGCCCCAAAATCGCCATGAGCTGCTTCTCGACGGCGGATTCGGACATCTCCATGAGGTTTCCGAGGGATCGCTCTCGCGTCGACCATCTATAGATGGCATTATGTGCGCGACTGGCCGATGCCATCTATAGATGGCCTGTCGGTGGGGCGTGGGGGCGATCCGCGGTCGCCGCGAACGCCTCCGAATCACCTGTGGGAGGGGCACGAAATGACCGGTGACAATCCGCCATCCAATCCGCTTTTTCCGTTCATCAATCTCGACCCGGCGGCGCTGACCGCGGTGTTTCCGAACAACCAGAAGGTCATCGACGCGCTGACGCGGACGCAGTCGATCGATCAGGCGCTGCGCGACAAGTCGGCGGGAACCGATCCCGACTATGTGAAGACCGTCGACCAGTTCGACGGCCTCTCCCACCAGCAGATCTACGACGGCGTCCACGGCAAGAACGGCCAGGGTGGCATGAGCATCACCACCATCAACACCCTGCGCGAAACCTGGAACACCATCGACACCGAGCTCACCCGGATCGCGACCACCCACCAGACCAAGGCCAATGCGCTACTGGCACACGGGGAATGGGCCGGCGCCAGCGGTGATTCCGCGCGCGCCGGGATCGCCGCGCTCAACACCTCGATCCAGCAGATGGCCCAGGTGTGCGAGGCGATGAAAACTCGCCTCGACATCGTCGGACCCGCCGTGGAGGCGATCCGGATGGCCGTGCAGGCACCGACCGCGCAGATCGTCGCGGCCAAACCCGACGACCACTACATCCAGGTCATTCCCGGCCTGACCAACCCGGTGGTGGCGACGGTCGACCGGCAGGCGCAGCGGCAAGCGGAACTGGACACGCAGGCGACCATGAATCGGATCTACACCCCGACCATCCCGCCGACCGGGTCGGGGGTGCCGTCCTACTCGGTGGTGCCCGGCGGACCAGGGTCCGGTGGCGGACCGGACGGTTCCGGAGGTGGGTCGCCGGGCGGTGGTTCGCCGGGCGCGGGGTCGCCATCGGCGGGCAGTCCGACCGCTGAAACACCAATGGCGCCAGAGACTCCCGTGGCCGAGGAACCGAGCAGCCCGACCTCCCCCACGTCCGACGACTCACCGGCAGCGGAAAGCCCCAGCACAACACCCACGGGAACCGACGACACGTCCCCGGCGAGCACCGAACCGGCGTCAACCGCACCCGCTGCCGCGAACCCAGCAGGAGTCAGCTCCCCGCTGGGCGGCACCGGCTCCCCCTCGGGCGGCACGGGTTCACCGCTCGGCAGCGGCGGTTCACCCGGCGGTCTCGGCTCGCCAGGTGCGGCGGTGCCGGGTCAGCCCCAATCACCAGGTGTAGGAGCAACTCTCGCGCCAGGCGGGTCCGCGGCGGGTTCGCGCGTAGGCGGACCCGGCATGGGCATGATGCCGGGCGCAGGGGCAGGCGCAGGCCGCAAGCCCGGCGACGACGATTCCGAACACGGCTCCCCCGACTACCTACGCCGCGTGCAGCCCGAATTGTTCGACACCACACACGTTCTCGCCGGAGTCATCGGCGCCGACCTCGAGCCGAGCGAACCAACCCCGACCACCACCGCAGCACCCATTGCCGCACCCCCGGTCGCATCCCTGCTCGACCAGCCGATCGAAACCGAAAGCGCCCCAGCGATTTCCACTCCAAGCCGGTCAGCGATCGAACCCACCGCGCCAACCCTGCCACCCGAGGTCGCGGCCCTACTCGCCCAACACGGCACGACGGAGCCAGCCCCCGCCGGAAGCGAGCGCACCGACCGATGACCCCCACCTGGACCCTGACCAGCGACGAATTCGACTGGGTCTGGCGCCGAGAAACCCGCTTCGACGACGCCTACGACCACCCCGACCCCCTAGCGGTCCGCACCACCCCCACCACCGCGGACGCCGCCGACAAACTACGAACAGTCCTGAGCGAACGCTTCCCCCGAGGCGGCGACCAAGGCCTGTCCGCGGTCTTCACCATCATGTCCAACGCCGACACCCGAGTGGCCAGCGTCAGCACCATCGGCAACACCGAGATCCGCAGCCACGGCGCAGCCCTGGACGGCCTCGGTGTCGTTGCCGCACAACGCATCACCCCCGACGGTGGCAGCGATATCCGCCTAGCCCTGGTCTCCCGAGCACTGGTCCCCGCCCACCTGGCCGCCATCCTGCCCAAAGCCGACCCCGGCGGTGCAGGCCCGATGCTCGGCTACACCCCGCGAGTCCGCGGCGAAGAACAACAAACCCACTGGACCCGCGACGCCCAAGGCCGCCTCCCCGTCGACGAACGCATCCGCAAACTCATGCGCCTGACCCGCAGCGCCGAAGGCTATTTCGTCATAGAACGCGACCCCGGCACCCACCGCCCCACCCAATACCTGAGCTGGATAGACATCCCCCCAGGCCAATTCGCCGGCGGCCGCTACCTCATCGACGTCAACGACAACGACACCACCGTCACCCCCGCCGACCCCACGGTCCTCGCCCGCGAACTCAGCAAACGCGGCTACTTCCACTCGACGCCGAAACGACAGGATGAACGATGAGCATCGAAATCGACTACGGCCAGGCGCAGATTTCCGCGTTCACCCAGTCCGCGCGTGCGGGTGAGTTCAGTTTTGACCCGGCTGCGGCAATGGCGGTTGTGTCGTTGTACGACAACATGGTTCGCGACCTTATCGCCGTTCGAAGGCACTTCGACGAGGCGCGTCGCGTCAGCGGATTCGGCGGATTCCCCTCAGCCATAGAACTCCAGGAGGGGTTCATTACGAAGGCAACCGACGGTCTCGGTGTGATCACGCAGCTGATCGACGCGGCAATGCAAATGCAAGAGGGGCTGCTCCGCGCTGCGAACAAGATCCAGGAAGCCGACGTGCTCAACGGCCAACGACTCGCGATGCTCCAACCCGAAACCGCCTAGGAGCACCGGCAATGCGGAACCACACAGCACTGGGAGCGTCTCTGATCTGCGGCATGGCGCTTGCCGCGTGTTCGCCAACGACGCCCACAGGCAGCCCCTCCGAGGCCGATCCGAAAGTTGCGATCGTCTCACCGGTCGCACCCGCACCGAGCCAACCATCGGGCGGACGCCAGCCGGTCGCCTTCGACCCTTGCAGCAAAATCGATGACGCTGTTCCCGCTGCTCTCGGATTCGATCCGACGACAAGGAAACGGGGCGATTTCGTTTTCGACGACTACGCATTCATCGGCTGCCAGTTCTCGCGGAAGGAAGCAGTCCGTGGCCAGCCGCTCGAGGTCGGTACGTTGACCATCTCCTCGACGAATATCACTCTCGACGAGATGCGTGCCCGTAACTACGAAGGGGCGCGGCCGACGACGGTCAACGCTAGAGAAGCGCTGTTCAGCACCAGCCGTGCCGCGGAGGCCTGCAATATCGCATTCACGGGCCCTGACGCAACGATCGATGTGCGCGTGGACAGCTCGGCCGCCTTCACCGACTGGGTCGGCTGCGACCACATAGACGAAGCCGCCCGCACCGTCGAAGCCGCTCTACCATCGAAATAGCAGAAAAGGGGAGGGAACATGGCAGGAATCTTCCAGGCCGACATAGACCTACTGAACAAAACCGTCCAATCACTACGCAACTCAGAGCAAGTCCTCACCGACGCCATGAAGGCCATGTCGAAGGACAGCAAAGCTGACATCGGCACCACCACGCTCAACGAGTCCGCCGACAACTTCCAACGCCGGTGGGAGTACGGTATCGAGCGAATCTGTGAGTCCGCCAAGGTCACCGCCGATGGTGTAGCGAAATGCAGCACCGCGTACCAGGAACTCGACAACACCATGGCGGTAGTCATCAGCGCCACGGGCGACCAGCTCGACCCGACAGTGCCCACGCCGGGGGTGACCGGACGATGACTGGAAACCCATACCCGAATATCGGATTCAATCCGGCCCCAGGCGACGCGACACAAGTGGCGACCCTCGGAGTCAAGGTCAAGGCGGCAGCCGACGCGGTCACCGAAACCAACGCCCTGCTCAACCGCCTGCGCAACAACAACGACGACGTCTGGAAAGGCGATGCGGGCCAGGCCTTTCGCGACAATTTCGACGCGACCCTGTCGCAAGACCTCGGCCGCGCCCAGTTCGCGCTTCAGGGAGCATCCGACCTGATCACCACGTGGCACGCGGACCTCGTCGGCTTTCAGGACACCGCCAAAGGCCTGGAAACCGAAGCCGCAGCAGCCCGCGCCGAACACGGCCAAGCCGTCACCGCACTTCAACAGGCCAAGACCAACCCAGACCTCGGCCTCGCGAACCAAACCTTCACCGATTCAGCGCAATTGGCCGCCGCACAGTCCCGCCTCGACGCAGCCAGCTCCAAGCTGACCGCCGCCGTCACAGCCGTCAACAACTGCCAAACCGCCATCGACGCGATCATCGCCCGCGCGACCAGCCTGCAAACCAACCACACGGTGAAGGCCAGAGCCATCGCCACCGAACTCGACGCCGCCGCCAACTTCTCCCCGAGCGAGCCGGACAAGAGCATCTGGGACTCGATCGCGGACTGGTTCAAGGACAACCAGGAGGCAATCCACGACACGTTGGCCGCGACATCCGCGATCACCGGACTGCTGGCGCTGGTCACACCGCCTCCGATCAGCATTGCCTTCGGCGCTGTCGCGCTGGCCAGCGGGCTCGGCGCGCTGGGGATGAACGCGCTGAACCCCGAGGTTCGGGATGCGCTCGGCGACGTCGCGGACCTCGACTTCAATAAGGAAGCTCTCACAACGCTGGGCACAACCGTCGGCACCGACACCCTGTCGGTTCTGCCCGGAGTCGGCGGGGTCATCAAGGGTTCCAAAGTATTCTTCGCAGAAGCTGACACCGCGGTCGCGGCCGCGAACGCGGCGACCGACACCGCATCCTCAGCGTCGAAGTTCAGTCAGGTCATGACCGCGTTCGGCGACGGCGCACAGAGTCCCGGCATTGCGACGAAGATACTGGACGGCGTGGGATCAAAAATTCCTTCTGGTTCTCTCGGCGTCCAGACTGCCGGCATGTTCCAGGACTTCAGTCAGGCGAGCACGCACGCGGCCAGCGTGGGTACAACCGTCGGCGGAGTCGAACTGCTGTCGAGAGCAGCCAAAGCCGGGTACGGAATGACCGTAGCCGGCGACCTGATCGGCGGGTGGTACAGCAATGACTGATCAACCGATCAGCGTCGCGATTCCCGACGGCTACAACGCGATCCCGCTGGGCGATGTCGTCGCCCACGCCGACCTTGTCCACGCGATAGGCGACGGCACGCGGCCCGACAGCGTGTCATTCCTCTCCGCGATCACGACTTTGTTGGAATCCTTGGTCGCGAACGGCACACGGTACTGCGGAATCGGCGCTCACCTCCTCCCGGACGGTGAACCGTTGTACTCCTGCCTGACCGTGACAGTGGGCGATACTGTAGGCGGCCAACGCAATCCGCGCTTGGTATTGTCGGACCTCGTTCAATCCAGAAGCGTCGACGGCACCCTCGGGCTGTCCGCACTGGTTGAAACCGACACCCACCCGGTGCTGTTCACCGAGAAGGTCGGCTCCGTGATACCGAGTCAGCCCGCAGGAAGCCGAGCTCCCGCCGTGTATCAACTCCAAGCCGTTGTTCCTTCGGAGGACGGGAGATCACTCGTCGCGATCGAATTCTCCACGCCGGATGTCGAGCGGGGTATCGCCTGTCGCAAAATGATTTCCGATATGGCCCGCTCGGTGACATTCCGACCGCAAGTGGGATCGAGCTTGAACCTGTGATGTGGATCCGATGACGTATTCCGAAAGCTTGCCTATGCCAACGAATTCCTCGTTGTCACAGAACATGGATGCACCACTCCCCAGGGCATGGACAACCCCACGAACCCTGTGGACCCTGACGTGGACCACACTGCGCTCGCTGGCGGTTCTCGCCTGTGGCATTGCGTGCGTACCCGCGTTTTACCATTCGATGATCCTGTCTGAATCGGCTTATCTTGCAGCACAACGTGAGTCCCACAACGAGGACGCGCTCTTCTACTTTTTCGCGTTCCTTCCATTCACTATCACCGGCGTCGTGATGGTTCGTACCTCTGTTCGTCGCTTGTGGGCAGCACGGCATCGCTGGCAGGTATGGCATATCGAAACTCATCGCCCACAAATCCAGGAATGGGTTCACCTGATCGATGATCATGGAACCGTTGCCGCCACCCTTGTGTTGCGAAGGTGGATCTCTCGTACCTTCCAACGCGAAGATGAGGTCGTCTGGTTTGCCGGCCATCCGACAAAGGCCGGACTGATCGCGAAGCCCGGTGGCGCGCAGACTCGGTTGGCCTACCGATCGCTGTTCTACACACCATCTCCGTTCGGCAGTACGATCACGCCGCGCATCGCGGAGCCAACCATGCTGTCCAAGCCCCGGCCGAGCACGGCGCCAAACGAATTCACCCTCGAACGGAACGGCAATCAGACGGTCATGCGACCGCCGCGTGGCCATCCACAGGGCCCCCTTTATGGCGGCCTCGACGACGATCGATTCCCCTCCCCACGCAAGCTTCGACGAACGCTCGCCTATCTGCTCGATGTTGTTCTCCACGTGGCGATAGGCGCGGGCGTCTATCTCGCCGTCACCCCGGCACTCCAATCCGCAGTCAGTAGCCACGACTGGCACAACCTGCCGATCGATTGGTTCGCGGTGATCTGCTGTGCGGTGCTCGTATCGTTCATCGACCGGGTCATCGTCCAAGCCATCGCCCACACCACCATCGGTAAGGCCTTCTTCGGCCTGGTCATCATCGACCGCGACACCGGCCGCTATCCACGTTTTCGCTGGCTGCTTGCCTCCTGGTTGGTCAGCGGCCTCCTGGCGATTCAGCTTCCGTTCGCACTGATCGAACTCGGTGGCATCGGGCCTGAGCGCCCGGAGCGGTACATGCTGCCCGCAGTCCGCCGTCGCGATGTGCGAGCCGGCGCACCGAACCGCGAGAATCCGCTGACCGACAACCCTCCCGCTGATTCCGATCAATCGAATGGCCCGGGGATCCAGGATGCTTTCGGCGACGGCGTCATCGGTCCTGTGCCACGATGACCGCGAAACAGCCCGAATGACTCGCTCGCGGCGTTGGACGTTGCGACCCGACCTGTCTGGATCCAACCCTGACTATGCAACCAGAACTCTATGCCTGGCACCTACCCCCAAGGCAGTTGCGTCGTCGCATCGTGCTGCTAGCCATGGTGACATGCATTGCCGCGCTATGCACCATAGGAACCATCGCGATGTGGTGCAGCGGCGATCCCATGGCACGAACCCTCTCGAAGTATCTGGCCGCGTTCGGCGCCAGTTGGTTCATCCTGCTCGCACTGGCAATCACCCCACATCTGTCGTCGATTAATCGACGACCGGTTCGAACAGGTCAGATAGACGGACAAGACTCGACAATCGTCGCCGGTTCACGAACATATTTTTGGCTCACACAAGCCCTGTTCGCCTGCTACGCAGTGATGCTCCTCGTTGCAGCAGTGGAGATCGTGGCCGCATCAGCATGGAACGCGTACTGGCACTTCATCTTGTTCTGCATCGGGACCGGACTCGTACTCGCGGTATTGCCGATCCTCGCGCTGTTCAACCGCGTTCGACCGAGCAAGCTGGTACTGACTCCGGAAATAATCGCACACTGCGACTGGACCTCGGCAACAGAACTTCACTGGGACGATTTGGACCGTGTAATAACGTCCACTGTCCAGCTACCCATGGATCGTCGCCCGCTCATCAATATCGTCGGCCTGTCGGGCGCAAGATGGAGCCATCGCTACTACATGCCCTATTCGATCGTCCGCGGCAAGCCGAATCCGCTGTGGACCATGGATAGCCCACCCCATACAGGGTGGATCACGTTGGAATGTGCACGATTCGCTGTCGATCGGACTGCGTTGTATCGGTACCTCGCGTTCTATGCGGAGAATCCCGCGTCGCGAAAAGAACTCGGAACGCAATCCGGGCTGGATCGATGGCACGCTACCGAAGGCACCACTCGATGAGCGATATTTCCCCGCCACCGGCCCCTGTCGCGGCGATCCTTGCGATTCAGCTGGAGCACGGCAACCAGGCAGGGGTTTCATCGTGACAGGTCGACCTGGGCGAAGATATACTCTGCCCCGGATCCTGGCTGTCACATTGGTTCTCATTGCTGTTGCAATACCGACCATCTGGTGGACCGCGGTAGCTCTCGAGCCCCGGTCATCGGCGGGCGCTAGACCAGATACGTCGAATGCACCGTCCACCCATTGCGTACTTCCGGAGTCAGTGCTGTCGCAAACTGAGACACCGAACTTCCTCTCGTTCCAAGATGTTCGCCAGGGCCTCGACGGCGATGGGCTCGCCTTCGACGGGTCCTGCACCTGGGGCCAATACACCGACGGTGTCGATAACCGACAAGTGCGCTGGGACTTCTATCGATTCGATGGGATAGATGGCCCCCAGCGGGCATCGAGCAAATATCAGGAATATGTCTATAATCGAGGGCCTCAGTACAAGGTCGCCGATTTCGACCAGCGTGACGTCGACGGGTTCACAGGCCCAGCACATGTCAAGCGTCTCGACAACGGGGTATTCGACACGTGTGAAGTTCGACTAATGGTCGTGGAGTCGAACCGACTCTTGGTCGTCGAGTTCAGTGCACAAGACAAGTTCCTGTGGTGGAAATGGCCTACATCGCACGATAAGACCGAAGCACTCGCCAACCTGGTCGCCCGAGAGATCATCCAGCGGAATTGGTAGCCGGGACGAATGCCACAGCATCGTGCACGACGGCATCATCGACAACCACGAGCGAGGATAGCCTCCGCAGCGAGGGAACGATTTCAGACCTTCTCGACTCGCACCCGCGGATGCGCTGAGGTCAGCTTCTCGATGTCGTCGACATCGGAGGTCAAGATCACCACAGACCCTTGGACCGACAACGCCGTTGCGCAGAGCATCGCGTCAATCGCGTACTTGTGCCCGTGCAGGCCCGCGCTTTTCAGCAGGGCCGCAGCCGAGTAGGCCAGGTCCTGGGTGACCGGCTCGGTTCGCAGCCGGGACAAAGTCCACCGCAGGGCGGCATCGTCGATTTTCGGGTGAATCACCTCGACCAACACCGCCGCGGACGTGAGGACCGGCAGATCTGACCGACGCGCGGCCGTCAGCCAATCTTGGACCTCACGATCCCGGCACACAGCTTTGGACAAGGCTTCGCAGTCGAGTACCAGCGCGCCGCTCACGCAGCATCCGTGGCCGCGCCATGTGTGCCGGCGCCCAATCGAGACTGCTTGTCCGCCACCGCATCCGGGTCCGACGGACCGTTTACCCGTTCGAAGTCCGCGATCAGCTCGTCGAGGTTGTCCCGCTCGATTTGTCGTTGGGCAGCACGCTCCAGATACGCCGAAACCCCGCGCTTGCCCACCCGAGCGCGGATCGCTTGCAGGGTACCGGCGGTCAGGGTCACGGAGATGCCATCCGCAGGACCCTCGCCTGGCACGAAGTCAGAGTCATCACTCATGAACCCAGTATGCCATTCAAAATGCTATTCGCCCAAGCTTGGGTCGATAGCTGCTCTTGACTTGGAGTGCACTCCAGGTCCTATCGTCGATGACATGAGCATTCGCCTCGGTTATCAGATGCCCAACTTCGGCAACACCTCGTCGGTGCGGGAGCTGTTTCCCGCGGTGATCGCGCAGGTCAGGGAGGCGGAGGCGGCGGGGTTCGATGCTGCTTTCGTGATGGATCACTTCTATCAGCTGCCGTTGATCGGGGCGCCCGAGGAGCCGATGCTCGAGGCTTACTCGGCATTATCCGGCTTGGCTACGGCAACTGAGCGAATTCAGTTGTCCGCCTTGGTGACTGGGAATACGTACCGGAATCCGGCGCTGCTGGCCAAGACCGTGACCACGCTCGATGTGGTCAGTGGTGGGCGGGCGGTGCTCGGGATCGGGGCGGGGTGGTTCGAGTTGGAGCATCGGCAGTACGGGTTCGAGTTCGGGACGTTCACCGAGCGGTTCGAGCGCCTGGACGAGGCGTTGCAGATCATCACGCCGATGCTGCGCGGGCAGCGGTCCACCTTCGACGGTCAGTGGTATCGCACCGAGAACGCGATGAACGAGCCGCGCGTCCGCGACGACCTGCCGATTCTGCTGGGCGGCGGTGGCGAGAAGAAGACTTTCGGGATGGCTGCACGGTTCGCCGATCACCTCAACATCATCTGCAACGCTTCCGAGCTGCCGCGCAAACTCGATGCGCTGCACCAACGTTGCGATGAGGCGGGCCGCGACCCTGCCACCCTCGACACCAGCTTCCTCGCCCTGGTGATTGTCGACGAGGACGGCGATCGGGCCCGAAAGATGCAGTCCGACAGTCTGTCCCGTCTCGGAATCGACCTCTCGTCGTTGTCCGAAGCCGAACGCCGCGCCACCGTCGCCGACCGCCAATTCGTCGGCACCCCAGAGGAAGTCGCCGAACAGGTTCAAACCCGAGTGCTCGACAAAGGGATCGACGGGATCATCGTGAACATGATCGCCAACGGTCACGAGCCCGGCGTGATCGACCGAGTCGGTCAGGCTCTGCGCCCCATGGTGAACTGAGCGTTGTCCACAATCGCGGAAGTTATCCACAGAAGCCCTGTTCACGGCGACCACGGCAGCACCTTGTCCACGGTTCGGCCACGGACGCGTGGTCCAGTCGATATCGCGGGCCGTATACGCCGTCGACCTCGCCGACGCGTCGTTTCGTTGGAAGCTGGCGACCGATGTCGACCTGAGTCTGATCGCCCGGCTGGGATTCCAGCTCGATCCACGCGAGCTGGGACGCGACCGACGTCATCGATTCGTGGCGCTAAGTCCGCGAGCCCCTGCTTGCATAGACTAAGTTGAACTAAGTCCGGTAGAATCCGAGGAATGACGACGGTTAACATCCACGAAGCGAAGACGCACCTGTCGAGGCTGCTCGAGCGGGTGTCCAAGGGCGAGCGGATCGTGATCTCCAAGGCAGGTCATCCCATCGCCGACCTTGTGCCGCATCGAAGCGCCCCGGTTACCATCGGCGGCCTGCGTGGCCAACTCACCTACGACGACGCGGCGTTCGATGTCGACGCGGACATTCAGCGGATGTTCTACGGAGACGACGCCGATGCTTCTGCTTGACAGCCAAACCGCACTGTGGACGCTCGATGGCAATCCTCGACTGGGAGCCGCCGCTCGTCAGTCGATTTCCACCACCGCGGAGGTCTATGTCTCCGCGGCGTCGGTGTGGGAGCTGACAATCAAGTCGATGCTGGGCAAACTCAGCATTCCGCCTGCGTTCACCGAGTTGCTGACCACTCAGGGCCTGAGCGTTCTCGACGTCACCGGTGAGCATGCTGAGGGCCTGCGCGAGTTCCCGGAACTGGCCAAGCACGACCCATTCGACCGGTTGATCGTTGCTCAAGCCAACTGCGAAGGGCTCCAACTCCTTACCGCAGACCATGTGCTACTCGACATGAATCGCGATTTCATCACGGACTCGAGAAGGTAGCGAGCGGCTGTGGCGGCTGTCACCACGACGCGAAGTGGTCTTCTCCCCGTTGACGGATCTGCTGGCGACGACGGAAGAACACTTCTTCCGGGGTGACCGTGGTGAGCGCTTCGGTGATGCGGCTCAGGCGGGTGTCGTAGCGGTTTTCGCGGATGTGGCGTTCGATGCCCGCTTGCCATTCGGGGGTGAGGCGGGACCAGATCTCGGCGACGCGGGATTGGGCCGCGGGTTCTGATTCGGCGAGCAGTTGCAGCAGGGCCGGCCAGTAGGTGGCGTCGGTGGCGTGGGCGGGCAGGGCTGCCACCGAGGCTTCGTCGAGTTCGGCGAGGGTGGCGGCGATGTGGCGGCGGGCCGGTTCGCTCAGGCGGGCCGACAGGGCGAACAGGCCGCGCCAGGGGTCGGCTTCGTCTTTGCCGTCGAGGGATCGGACCAGCGCGCCGAGGATGCCGGTGTCGGCGAACTGTGGGTTCACCGAAAGTGCCCACAGGGCAACAGGATTGAGTCTGCCGATCACGGTGAGCAGGGCGGGTGACGCGTTGCGGTCGACGGCGGTGCGCAGGAATCGGCCGACCTCGTGGGCAGTGCCGCGGCCGAAGAAGATGTCGCCGAGGGTGGCAGCGACGGCGGGGTCGACCTTGCAGAACAGGGCCAGCATCGCGTGGTGCAGGGTGGGCGGTCCGGCCAGTACGGTTTGCAGCATCCCCGGAATGCGTTGGCGGGGGCCGCTCAGCAGTTGGCGCACGATCTGGCTCAGCGTGTGGGCGGGGTAGGAGTAGGCGGCGGTGAAGATCAGGCCCGCGTCGTCGAGCACGGACTGTTCCAGCGCCGCGATCAGCGGTTCGTTCACCACCGAGAGGAACCGGGCCGCGGTCACGTAGTCGCGTCGGCGCAGCAGTTCGTTGATGATCAACGTGATCGGCTCGGGTCTGCCGTAGCGCATCAACTGTTCGAAGACGTTCGGGTCGAGGAACGGGGCACCGTCGGCCGCGTAGATGGCATCGACCGCGCACAACGCTTGCGCGCATTTCTGCGGATGGTGGATGCCGACCGCGCCGAGGAACCGGGCCGCGAGCACCGGCGGCACCACCCGCTCGAACAGCGCGACGCCGAGGCCGACCGGAAAGATCGGCACCAGCGGGCGGACGCGTCGGAAGGTCTCCGCGTGCTCGGCGTGCAGCGATCGCAGGATCTGCTCGTGCATCGCCGAAAGATGCACCGCACCGAGGCGAGCCAGCGGTGCGAGATGTTGCGGCGGCACGTGCAGAGTGCGCGCGAGGACGACGAGTTGGGTCTGGGCTTCCAGTTCGGTTTCGATCATCGCGTCAGCGCCCGAAGATCATCTTGCGCGTGACGGTGCGCAGGGAAGCAGGCATCGCGGTCATCGCGGCATCGATGGACCGATTCAACGCCCGCACCTCGTTCGACCGCACCTCACGGAACAGCTCGAGCAGCTCCTTGGCCTCGGCCTCGGACAACAACTCGAACGCGTGCACCGCGCCGACCTCACGCGCCAGCTCACGCCGATATTCCATACGCACTGACCATGCCGTATTTCAGTAGCCCCGTAGGCAATTCGCCAAATCTTTGTGTGTTCCGACAATCACACCCCCCCACCCTGTGTCGCGGCGACGCAGAGCCACCACCCGACGGGTCACCCGAGAACACGACAGCCCCGCTGAATGATCAGCGGGGCTGTCGGGTAAAGACTTTCGGCTCAGCCGAGCAGGCGCCAGTCTTCCAGGCCCTGGTAGAGCGGGACGCTCTGGGCCAGGCGGGAGACGCGGGCGCGCAACGACTCGGTGTCGGCGGTGCCTGCCAGGGCGGCGGCGATGATGTCGGCTACCTCGGTGAATTCGGTGTCGCCGAAGCCGCGGGTGGCCAGGGCGGCGGTGCCGATGCGCAGGCCGGAGGTGACCATTGGGGGGCGCGGGTCGAAGGGGACGGCGTTGCGGTTGACGGTGATGCCTACCTCGTGGAGCAGGTCTTCGGCCTGCTGGCCGTCGAGTTCGGAGTTGCGCAGGTCGACCAGGACCAGGTGGACGTCGGTGCCGCCGGTGAGCACGGACACGCCCTTGGCCTTGACGTCCTCGCCGAGCAGACGCTCGGCCAGGATGCGGGCGCCGGACAGGGTGCGGACCTGGCGGTCGGCGAACTCGTCGGTGGCGGCGATCTTGAACGCGGCGGCCTTGGCGGCGATCACGTGCATGAGCGGGCCGCCCTGCTGGCCGGGGAACACCGCGGAGTTGAGCTTCTTGGCGAATTCCTGCTTGGCCAGGATCAGGCCGGAGCGGGGGCCGCCGAGAGTCTTGTGCACGGTGGAGGACACGACGTCGGCGTAGGGCACCGGCGACGGGTGCAGACCGGCGGCGACCAGGCCGGCGAAGTGCGCCATGTCGACCCACAGGTAGGCGCCGACCTCGTCCGCGATCTCTCGGAATCGCGCGAAGTCCTGGTGACGCGGGTAGGCCGACCAACCGGCGACGATCACCTTCGGCTTGGCCTTCAGTGCGATGTCACGCACCTCGTCCATGTCGATGCGGTGGTCTTCCTTGGACACGCCGTAGGAGTGCACGTCGTAGAGCTTGCCCGAGAAGTTCAGGCGCATGCCGTGGGTGAGGTGACCGCCGTGCGCGAGGTCCAGGCCCAGCAGGGTTTCGCCCGGCTCCATCAGCGCCATCAGCACCGCGGCGTTGGCCTGCGCGCCGGAATGCGGCTGCACGTTGGCGAACTCGGCGCCGAACAGTTCCTTGGCCCGGTCGCGAGCCAGGGTCTCCACCACGTCGACGGCCTCGCAGCCACCGTAGTAGCGGCGGCCCGGGTACCCCTCGGCGTACTTGTTGGTGAGCACGGAGCCCTGCGCCTGCAGGACCGCGCGCGGCACGAAGTTCTCCGAGGCGATCATCTCGAGGGTGTCGCGTTCGCGGGCGAGCTCGCCCGCCATCGCGGCGGCCAACTCGGGATCGAGCTCACCGAGAGACTGGGTATTCACCGAAGCGGTCGTCTGCGTCACGACCGCAAGTCTATGGGCCGGGTACCGCGCGCCCAGCACGGGGATAGCGCAACACCGGTGCGGACGCCACCGGAGAGACCCAGTTCACACCGGCGAACTGATGCGTCTGACCAGGTTCGATAGCCGTCGAACAGGGCGAAAACCGTAACGGCGCGACCCGCGGGCACCGATGACACGGGTATGAACTTCGCACCCGTAGGACCGCTGGAAGCGTTCTGGATGGCGGTTCAGCAGCTGATCTGCACCTGGACCGGCGGCCAGAATTGCGTCATCTACACCTGATCCCCGACCGTAAGGACCTGTCATGCCCGTGACCCCCGCCATCGCACCGTCCAACCCGATCGAAGCGCTGCTGCTGCAGCTCAACTACCTGATCTGTTCGCTGTTCAACCCCGGCGGCTGCGTGATCATCCAGTAGTCATCCGCCGGATCGCCCCCGGCGTGAGCGGTTCGTCGAGCAGTCGCCCGAACCGCTCGACGCGATCCTGCGCGTCGACGGCACCGTCGAGCCACCCGCCCAACAGGCGGTATCCCTCGACATAGGTGCTGATGTAGGCCCGCCACAGCGGCGACGACAGGAACCGCAACATCTGCCGCGCCCGCTCCGGCGTCGCCAGCACCCATCGCTGCAGGTACAGAGCAGCTTCGTCCTCGCTGCGATGCTGGTCGTGCAGCAGCAACGCGACGTCCTGGCGCACGTTCAGCAACTTCGCCGACGCGGTCGAATACCGTTCGGCGCGTTCACCATCGAAGCGAAGCCCCAGGTCGGCGTAGATTTCCTGCGCCCACAGACCCCAGCCCGGTCCCACGATCGACTGCAGGGCCAGGTCGGCCAGACCTTCGGCCATCAGGCACTGCGGGGTGTTGACCAGGAACAGCGTCTGCTCGTCCTCGCCCGCCGCGACCAGTCCGGCTTCCTTGCGGCAGTGCTCGGTGTGATGGCCCGGGTAGGACTCGTGCGCGATCAGCGCGGGCAAGTTGCCCATGTGCTGTTTCAAATCGGAATTGATCGCGACCGTCGACGTGAAATTGCCGAGGTAATAGTTGAAACCGGACCACGGCTTGTCGCCCACGACCTCGTAGTTGACGTGCTCATGGTCGGGCAGCGGGTACCGGTCGCGCACGCGTTCGCGCAGCGCGCTGGAGAACGCTTCCACGCAGATCGCCAGCTTTTCCGGCGGGATCTCGTCGCCGCGACGGTAGGCCGCGGCACGTTCGGCCAGCGGCCCCTCGCCGCCGAGCACCTCGTCCATCTGCCGGTGCGCTTCGAGGTAGTCGTCGGGGTCGCCGGGCGCGATATCGACGTCGAAATAGGCGCGGACCTCGTCGACGAAGCCGATCTGCTCGCCGGCGAACTTGCGCGCGGAGCACTCCATCGCCACCAGGTGCGCGTCGAGGAATTCGGTGCGCTGCGCCGACAGCCCCGCATCGGGCAGGGCCGCGCGCAGGTCGACAGCGCGTCGGGCCAGCTCGGCGGGCTGCGGCACGGGCGCGTTCTCGACATCGCGGCGCAGCTGCGGGTCGCCGGTGAACGCGTCGACGAAGCCCTCTTCGAGGCGATCGAACGCCAGCCCCAGCCGCAGATACTCGGTGACAAGTGGATGTGAACCCATGTGGGCGACATTACTGGGTCGGTCGAAAAAGCGGGCTTTACCTCGGCATCGCGACTAGTTACCGACCAGTAGCCAAACCCCCTGTTGCGCGCGAACGGCGAGCACGGAGCACAATCTCGCTATGTGGTCAGAGTTATCCCCGATCCCACCAGACGGGCAGCGAAGCTGTACGTATGCGCCCGGACGGAGGATCGGGTAGGTGGCACGGATGAGTGAACCGAGCCCCTACGTGGAGTTCGATCGAAGCCAGTGGCGCACCCTGCGCAAGTCGACTCCCCTGGTGCTGACCGAGGACGAACTGACCGGACTGCGCGGTCTGGGTGAGCAGATCGACCTCGAGGAAGTCGCCGAGGTCTACCTGCCGCTGGCCCGACTGATCCACCTGCAGGTCGCGGCACGGCAGCGGTTGTTCGCCGCCACCGCCACCTTCCTCGGGGAGAAACATCCCGACAAGCAGGTGCCGTTCGTGATCGGTGTCGCGGGCAGTGTCGCGGTCGGCAAGTCGACCACCGCGCGTGTGCTGCAGGCGCTGCTGGCGCGCTGGGATCACCACCCGCGCGTGGATCTGGTGACCACCGACGGATTCCTTTATCCCACAGCCGAACTCACCCGTCGCGGGATCATGCACCGCAAGGGTTTCCCCGAGAGTTACGACCGGCGCAAGCTACTGCGGTTCGTCACCGAGGTGAAGTCGGGCGCGGAAGAGGTGTGTGCGCCGGTGTATTCGCACAAGTCCTACGACATCGTGCCCAACGAGAAGCACTGCGTGCATCAGCCCGACATTCTCATCGTCGAGGGCTTGAACGTGCTGCAGACCGGTCCGCGACTGATGGTGTCGGACCTGTTCGACTTCTCCATCTACGTCGACGCCCGCATCGAGGACATCGAAAACTGGTACGTGCAGCGCTTTCTCGCGCTCCGCAAGACCGGCTTCGCCGACCCCGACGCGCACTTCCACCACTACGCCGCGTTCAGCGACGAGCAGGCCACCGCGGCCGCGCGCGACATCTGGAACTCCACCAACCGACCCAACCTGGTGGAGAACATCCTGCCCACGCGTCCGCGCGCAACCCTGGTGTTGCGCAAGGACTCCGACCACACCATCAACCGGTTGCGACTGCGCAAACTCTGATCAGTTGGTGCCCACCGGGGCACCCAGCGACACGACCTGCTTCGCGAGTTCCTCACGGGCCGTGCCCTTTTGGATCACGAGCACGCCGCTGGGGGTGCCGCGCGCGTCGGTGGGGTCACCGGCAACCACCTCGACCGCGGACTCCTGCGCGCGCGGCAGCAGGTCGACCACCGGGTACTCCGCGACCGGCGCCCACCCCTGCGCCGCGGACTGCAAACGGTCGACCATGCTGGGCGCGCCGACGGCGTCGATCCATTTGCGAGTGGCGATGGTGATCGAACCGTCGGCGCTCCAGCGCGGGCTGTAGGCGGCCGAGCATTCGCCGGGCAGGGTCGGCAGCGAGCGGACACCGTTGGTGGTGGCGTCGATGGTGGCCACATTGCCGCTGCCGCAGGTCGCACTGCGCGCGGTGGCACCGGCCAGCACGAAGGTGTGACCGTCGGGTCCGGCGGCGGCCGACAGTCCCGCGTCGATCCCGGGCACGCGGCCCAGCGGCAGGATGGTGTCGGCGCCGATGGCGTACAGGTGGCTCTTCTCCCACCACAGTCCGCGCGATTCGACCCGGGCCAGCAGCACGTATTCATCGGTGGCGGCAACGAGTTTGGCGCCGTCCCACGCGCCGCCGGTGAGCGGACTCGGCGAATCCGGCAGTTCGATCTCGCGTTCGGCCGCGGGAGGTTCGGTGCCCGCCAGGTCCATGCTCACGATCTGGCCCGGTTCGCGCCACCAACCGACCACCGAACCGCGCAAAGCCACGGCGTCGGTGCACTCGCAGTCGATGCGGGTGACGGAGCCGTCGCGCACGCCCAGCGCGACCAAGGCCTTGGTGTTGGGCTCCACCGCGAACGCGTACTGACCGTCGCTGGTGAACGACACCGTGCCCGAGGAGTAGCCGAAACTGCCTGTCGCGCGGATGGTTTCGCTGCCGCGCACCACCGCCAATTCGGAACCGGTGCGGTAGGCGAACACCGAACCCTTCGCGGCTTGTTCCTGCTCGGGGGTCAGCCGAGGCAGCGCGGGCTTGTCGACCTCACCGCAGCCGGCCAACACCGCCGCCACGCCGAGCACCGCGCACCACACGCTCGCCTTCGAAACAATCCCCACAGCTCACCCCTGTCATCCGGCCTGGTCTCGGGTGGCAGCCTAGCCCGTGGCGGCACCGTATCGGGGGTTACGCGCTACAAGGTCCAGGCCGCGTCGAGCCTGGTCGCCACGTCGATATTGCGCACCGCCGCGATCTCGGGTTTGCGGATCTCCTGCGCGATATACCGGGCGACGAACCGCCGGATCTCGTGATCGACACTGGCCAGCACGCGCAACAACTCGCCGCGCTTGGAATTGCTGGCGACATTGACCCGCACGTCGCCGGGGCGCGGTTCGGCGATGTCGATGACCACCCGCAACGGGTCGGCGGTGCGCGCGGTCAGATGCAGGTGCACGGTGCCGTCGACCCGGAAACGCGACCGGTCCACCGCCAGATCCAGCACCAGATCCACATGCAACGGGATGGTCAGTTCGAAGGAGATGAACGCGTCGACGAAACGCAGGATCCGCGGTTGGCCCAGCTCCACCTGCGCGGTGACCTTCGCCAGTCGTCCCGGACCGACACCCACGGGCCCGAAATCGAAAGCGGCACCGGTGAGTTGGCCGAAGGCGTCGGCGATGCGCTGCTCGGACACGGCGTATTCCAGGAAACGCCTGCCGAACTCCTCATAGCTGATGTAAGAAGGCTGTTCGGGCTGCACTGATCGCAGAGTACGCGACCCCTACGACATCACACGCCGAAACGGCGGTGACGTGCGGCGTAATCCCTTAGGGCACGCAGGAAGTCGACGCGGCGGAACTCCGGCCAGTACGCCTCGGTGAACCAGATCTCCGAATAGGCGCTCTGCCACAACAGGAACCCCGAAAGCCGTTGCTCCCCAGAGGTTCTGATCACCAGATCCGGGTCCGGCTGGCCGGAGGTGTACAGGTGCTGACCGATCGCGTCGACCGTAATCGACTGCACCAGATCCTCATCGGATTCCCCCGACGCGATTTCCTGCCGCACCAGCGAACGCACCGCATCGGTGATCTCCTGCCGACCGCCGTACCCGACCGCGACATTGACGTGCACGCCGTCACGCCCACTCGTGCGCTCGGCGGCCACCCGCAGACGCTCGGCGATCAACTCGGGGAACCCCTCGAGCGACCCGACGATCCGCACACTCCAGTTCTGCTCCGGGGCGGACAACTCCTCGACCACGTCGGTGATGACTTCGAACAGGGTCTCGAGCTCTTCGGGATCGCGGCGCAGATTCTCGGTGGACAGCAGGTACACGGTCACCATCTCGATGCCCTGATCCGAACACCAACCCACCAGCTCGGCGATCTTCAACGCACCGACGCGATGGCCGTGACTGACATCGGTGAACCCGTTCTCGCGCGCCCAGCGACGATTGCCGTCGCACATGACCGCGACATGACGAGGGTGCTGCTTGTCTACCAGCTGCTGCGACAGCCTGGCTTCGTAGATGCGGTACGGCAATCCACGCACCCGACCAAGAAACTCCACAGCCCGCACACTACGCCTGGGCCGCCGCTGCCCCGTCTCCCCGGCTTGCCGTAACCTGAAGTCGATAACCTACGGTACCGTAGGTTTCTGTCTTGGGAGGTTTCGTGGAGGCGGTTCTGACTGAGGTCGGTGGGGTGGGGAAGCCGCGGTTTCGGGGGTGGATTCACACCTGGGCGGTGGGGGTTGCCGCTGTTGCGGTGACTGTGCTCGTGGTGTTCGGGTTTCTCACCTCGCTGACCGCGGGGTTGTCGACGTTGCTGTACGGGATTTCGGTGTGTGCGCTGTTCGGGGTGAGCGCGGTGTATCACCGGGTGACCTGGTCCAGTGTGCGGACTCGGATTCGGATGAAGCGGGCCGATCATTCGATGATCTTCCTGTTCATCGCGGGCAGTTACACGCCGTTCGCGCTGCTGGGGTTGCCGGGCAAGACCGGGCAGACGCTGCTGATCGTGGTGTGGGCGGGCGCCATTGCGGGGGTGGCGTTGAAGTTGTTGTGGCCGACCGCGCCCGCGTGGGTGGGGGTGCCGCTGTACCTGCTGCTGGGCTGGGCGATCGTGCCGGTGGTCGGGGAACTGCTGCACAACGTGGGCGTCGCGCCGCTGGTGCTGCTCGCCGTCGGCGGGGTGATCTACAGCGTGGGCGCGGTGCTGTACGCGACCAAATGGCCCAACCCGTGGCCCGACTTCGGCCATCACGAGTTCTTCCACGCCATGACCGTGGTCGCCGCGCTGTGTCACTACATCGCGATCTGGCTGGTCGTGCTCGGCTGACCGGCGCGTGCGCGCGGTGCGCACCGGCACGCCTTCTATGCTCGGTAGTTGTGTCACCCGTCAGCGCAGCTCGTGATACCAGGGCACCCTCGGGCGCCGGGTTCGAGCGTGCGCGGTGAACCGGCTGGTCCGGTGGGCGCTGCGGTCGTACTGGGGGCTGGCGCTGGTGGTGATCTCCGCCAACATGGTCGGGGTCACCGCGATCTTCCTGGTCTGCTGGGCGGGCGGGGTGTTCAGCCGGGTCGGCGACGACTGGAGTGACGCGGCGGCGCTGATCCTGATCTATCCGGTGGTCGCCTTCGCGGTCGGCATCGGGATCGCGCTGTACGACCGGCGCCGCTATATGCGCTGGCTCGACGACAACCGCAAACCCACCCCGACCGAAGCGCGGGTGCTGGTCCGCCTGCCCGCCGCGGTCACCCTGCGCGCGATGGCGCTGTGGGCACCCGGTGTGGTGTTGACGGTATGGCTGGTCAACCGGTTCACCGAGTACCACAACGTCCCCGTGTTGCTGGCCGGCTTCACCCTCGGCGGGCTGGAGGCGGCCGGCGCGATCTACCTGATCCTGGACCGGCTGATCCGACCCGCCGTGCCGATCATCGCCGCGGTGCTGGGCCCCACCGTGCATCCCAGTTCGACCGTGCTGGTGCGTGTGCTGGTCACCTGGGCGGTGTCGAGCGCGCTGCCGGGACTGATCATCATCGTGGTCCTCAGCGACACCACCACCCCGGCATCGGATCGGGTGCGCGCGGCCTGGCTGTTCTCATGGGTCGCCCTGGGCGTCGGCGCGCTGGCCACCGCTCTGCTCGCACGCTCGGTGGCCACTCCGATGCGCACGATGTACCGGGCGCTGGACCGGATCACCCGCGGCGAACTCGATGTGCGGGTGCCGGTGGGCAGCGCGAGTGAGATCGGGCGGCTGGAACATTCGGTCAACGAACTGGCCGCCACCCTGCGCGACCAACTGCACACCGAGGACGTGTTCGGTCGACACGTGGGGTCGACGGTGGCCGAACGGGCACTGTCGGGCACCACCGATCTGACCGGTGACCTGCGGATCGTGTCGGCGCTGTTCGTCGACGTCACCGGGTCGGTGCAGTTGTCGGCGGAAATGGAACCGGAAGAGTTCGTGCACAAGCTCAACCGGCTGCTCGCCACGGTCGTGGCGGCCACCGAGGACAACGGCGGACTGGTGAACAAGTTCGCGGGCGACGCGGCGCTGTGCATCTTCGGTGCGCCGTCCGCGCTGGAAGACAACGCGACCCCCGCCCTGCGCGCCGCGCGTCGGATCCGCGACGAGGTGGTCGCCACCGGTGAACTCGACGTCGGCATCGGGGTCGCGCGTGGGCAGGTGTTCGCCGGTGATGTGGGTGCGGATACTCGTCTGGAATTCACGGTGATCGGTGATGCGGTCAACGAGGCGGCCCGCCTGACCGCCGTGGCGAAGGATGCGCCGCGGCGGGTGTTGGTCAGCGATTCGGTGTGGCAGGCGGCTACTCCCGCTGAGCGGTCGAAGTGGAAGCGCTACAAGGATTTACGATTGCGCGGTATTCCTGGCCGGACCAGGACATGGACGGATATCCCCCCGAGTAGGTGAGATCGGGGACAACGCGGCGCTAGCTTCGTAGTGCTGCGGTGAGGGCGGTCGGACTGGTGACCGGCAGGTCGCAGACCGAACCTCGGCAGACGTAGGCCGCGGGCCGTCCGTCGATGAGTGGGCGGTCGGTCAGCAGTGGTGCGGCGTTCGGTGGCGCGGCCAGAATGATCGAACCGCCGGGGGCCGACGCACGTGCCGCGGCGAGCAGTTCCATTGTGGCCGAGGACTGTTCGGTCGCGGCGATCGCTACTTGGTAAGGGCCGCGAACTGATGCCTCGGCGACCGCTAGCCAGTGACCGGCTGTGCGCGGGGCGCGCGCGAGCAGGATCGCACCGCGGGCCAGGGTTTGGTCGGCGAGTTCTCGGTAACGGACGGCGCGTTCGGTGTCGGCCACGGCCGAGGCGGTGAGCAGGGCTTCGGCCAGGGTGGAGGCGCCGGACGGGGTGGCGCCGTCGACGGGGTCGCGGGGGCGGGCGACCAGCGTTTCGGCATCGTCGGCGGTGTCGAACCAGTTGCCGGGGTGGTCGGGGTCGGCGAAGTGTTCGATGGTGTTGTCCAGCAACAGTTGTGCGGCGGCGAGCCAGTCGGGTTCGCCGGTGGCCTGGTAGAGCGCGAGTAGGCCGGTGGCGAACCAGGCGTAGTCCTCGAGCACGCCGGGCGGGGTGCCCGCGACACCGTCGAGGGAGGCGCGGCGCAGTCTTCCGTCGACGAGGTGAACGTCGAGCAGGTAGCGCGCGCAGCGCACGGCGGCGGCAACCCACGAGGGTTCTTCCAGTGCCGCACCGGATTCCGCGAGCGCGGTGATCGCCATGCCGTTCCAGGCGGTGACCACCTTGTCGTCACGGGCGGGCTGTGGGCGCTGCGTGCGAATCGCGTACAGCTGGGCGCGCAACCGATCGAAACGCGAGGACTGTTCGACGTCGACAGGATCGCTGTGCCGGGTCATCACCGATGTACCCTGCTCGAAGTTCCCCGCCGTGGTGACACCGAAAGCGTCTGCGGCCCACATACCTTCGAGCGGACCGAGCTCGCCGATCAACTCGGCGGGCGTCCACACATAGGTGGCACCCTCGACGCCGGGGCCGCCCGGTTCGAGGTGGGTGTCGGCATCCAGCGCCGACGCGAACCCACCTTCGGCCGTCCCGAGATCACCGAGCAAGAACTCGACAGTCTCGCGAGTCACCCTGTGCGGCAACGACTCCAATGGTGTAGCTGGCGCACATCGCGCGAGGTGGGCATACGCGCGCAACAGCAGCGCATTGTCATAGAGCATCTTCTCGAAGTGCGGCACGAGCCACCCGGCATCCACCGAGTACCGCGAGAACCCACCCCGCAACTGGTCATAGATCCCGCCGCGCGCCATCGCCTCGGCGGTGCGCTCGACCAGATCGAACACCGCCTGATCCCCGGTCCGCTCCCAATTGCGAAGCAGCCCTTCCAACATCGCCGACGGCGGAAACTTCGGCGCCCCACCGAAACCTCCGTGCACCGGGTCCTCATCGGCGGCGATAGCCAGCACTGCTTTGTCGAGAAGCTCAGGGCCAACGACGAATTCGGATTCAGGGAGCCCAGAAGACTGCGCTTGCAACGCATCCGTCACCTGCCGAGCAGCCTTGTCCACATCCGCACGCCGCTCACGCCACGTCTCGGCCACCGCACTGAGCAACTGCGTGAACGACGGCATCCCCCCACGCGGCTGCTTCGGGTAGTAGGTCCCGCAGTAGAACGGCGCACCGTCGGGGGTGAGAAAACACGTCATCGGCCACCCACCCTGCCCGGTCATGGCCACGGTGGCGTTCATATACACCGCATCCAGATCGGGCCGCTCCTCCCGATCCACCTTCACACACACGAAGTTCGCGTTCATCTGCTCGGCAGTGGCGGGGTCCTCGAAGGACTCGTGCGCCATTACGTGACACCATGATGGGTTAGTAGCTCAGCTACCAGTGGCAAGACGCATACCCTACTGAAAGTAAAATGGGCACGTCTCGCCTGGTCGCTTCGCTACTCGCCTCCTCTCCCCACTCCTGCCAGTGCACGGGGTTAGCCGCGTGCTGGCGCAGGTAGGGCGATGTGGCCTCGCCTAACCGATTCATTCGTTCACCGTACCCCGGGTTCGATCCACGGCATGGCCACCGTGGATGCGGGTCGCTTCTACGCGGCGAGCTCTGCCTGCCCCGCGTCTCGCGGGATCATGCGAACACTGCTGGGCGGACGCTTCTGCGTCCCCCTGCCCACCGGGTAGATCACGACGGCGGACAGTTCCGCGAAGATGATCGATCGCTTCCGGTCCACGTCGTCTCCGCCGTCACTATCCGGTGCCGACCATCGGGCCAGAACCTCTGGCGAAGAAGCACGTGAACGCTCGTGCTCCTGCTTCAGCTTTCGCAAGGTGTCAACATTTTGGTCGAGCAGCATCGACAGTCGGAAGAACCGCTCGTCGGACTCCTCTCCGCTGCTCCACCGCGCTTCGAAGGCGTCGCGGCGATGAACGGCGTCAGCAAGCGCAGTCTCACCAGGCCATGGATCCCGCTGGGCAGCCGGACGCGATTCGAGCATATCGAGGACTGCCTCGCAGACGGCTTTGTCGATCACCTCCCCGGCGATACTGACGCCGCCGCATCCCCCATCTCCTGTAGCCCTGCACGAATAACGATACTTCGATCTACTACGGGGGTCCTTCTCCGTCGAACGTCCAACCATTACCCCGTTGCACACTCGGCCGTTTACACTCTTACCGCAACGAAGAAGCCCCGAACAAAGGTACTTTCGGGCACCTGCATCTTTGGCGATCGACAACGGGTCGGTACGCGCCTTACGGCGCCGCCGAGGGTACCGCGCCGCAACTATTTCCCAATCACCAGCGGAAATGATTGCTTCCCACTCCCCGATCACTGGTTGCCCGCTGTCGTCACGAAGTATGTCACCTTTCTCGCCCAGAATCCGCAGTCCGGCGTTGCGTGGACTCGAGATGATCTGCTTGACAGTCTGGCAACGCCACGGGCCACCCTTCTCGGTCTTCAGACCGGAAGCCTGGAATAGCCGAACGATATTCGCCAGGGAGTTCCCCGCAACGCAGGCTTCCACAGCCTGACGGATCATATCCGCCTCCTCCGGGACTACTTCGATCTTCCCTGGCTGCCCCTCTACCGCGCGGTACCCGAACACCCGACCGCCGGTGTGAGCGATACCCCGGCGAGCTTGCCCTTCATGCCAGCGCCGAACTCGCGCTCGGCGTTTCTGGTTCTCGCCTATCGAAATTTCCACGCTGCGCAATCCGGCATCGTCAGCATCATCTGCGTACAGGTCTCGTTTTCCGATATCATCAGCGAAGACGCGATCGGGAAACGAACGAAACGCCGAAATAAATCGGTGCCACTGTTCCGGGGTCTTGCAAATTCGATCGTCGTCAACCGCGATAACGCCATGGACTGGGTAGCCCTCGCAAGTATGCCCTCGATGTAGGTCCATCAGCATGGATTCAAAGTCTGGCCGGTAGTCGCCTTTACTTGCCGAGTATCCATTGTCGGTATATCGCTTGACAACTACCAAGTCTTCCCGGCGGGCAATTCGACAAGCCGTTGCATGTTGGTTGGCGACACCCTTGAAGCACTTCTCGACGTCGCCGCGCTTTCCTGAGATATCGCTGATCCGAGCGTAGACAAGGACACACAACGCCTCGTCTTCGATAAGCTCTGCGGGACTCGGGATTCCGAAGGGTATGCCGCGCTGGGCTACGTCGATTCGGGGGATTGATCCCGAGACCGGAACGTGCGAATCATCAAGCGCCACATCAACCCCCTGAGTGTTGGACACAACAGTACCTATCGTACTTTCCGTATGGCGGTCCACACCAGTGGGAATCGGTCGATGGAACCGGGATTGCCGTCGCCCGCCGTCACCCCCCGATCTACGCGAGACCTGACGCGCAGGCGGCACATCCGCGCCCGCGCGGAGCGAGTCCAGGCCCGGATCGGTGCGGCCGCTCCAGAACCCACCCCGCGCTCCACGGTCACAGACTGCTACTCGATCAGGAACGAGCGCGATGATTCTGTTCATATTGTGCTGGTAATTCTCCTGCGCCAGTTGTGTAAATCAATGTTTCATTTCCAAGCATCCACGTCCGAAATCGGGTAAATGTGACGAATGAGAACTGCCACTGCCCTGCGGGCCACCGTCGCCGCTGGTGCCGCTATCACGCTCGCACTGCTTCCCGCCTGCGGATCACCGCCCGCCGGTAAGGACTCCGCCGCCTCCGGCAACACCTACGGATCTGCCGATGCGAAGTTCCGCGCCTGCATGGTGACCGACGCGGGCGGCGTCGACGACAAGTCGTTCAACGAATCAGGTTGGGGCGGGGTGAAGGCCGCGGTCGACGCCAACGCGGCGGTGTCGGGTAGCTACCGGCAGTCCAACAGCAGTGCCGACTACGAGCCCAACCTGCGCGCGTCCGCCGATGACGAGAAGTGTGGGTTGGTGATCGGGGTCGGCGGGCTGATGGCCGACGCGGTGACCGCGGTGGCCAAGGAGAACCCGGACAAGCGGTTCGCGATCGTGGACTCCCATGTCGACCTGCCGAATGTGTACTCGATGGAGTTCAACGCGGCCCAGTCTTCTTATCTGGCAGGCTATTTGGCCGCTGGCACCACCAAGACCGGCAAGGTCGCCACGTGGGGCGGCATGCAGATCCCCGCCGTCACCATCTTCATGGACGGTTTCGCCGCGGGCGTGGCCCAGTACAACAAGGTGCACAACACCACCACCGCCGTGCTCGGCTGGGACACCGTGGCCCAAAAGGGTTCGTTCACCGGCAATTTCGATGACACCAGCGCGGGCCGCTCGCTGACCGAGAACTTCCTCGCGCAGGGTGCCGACGTGGTGCACCCGGTCGCGGGTCCGGTGGGTCTTGGTGGCGCGTCGGCCATCAAGGACAAGGGCAACGCGACCATGATCTGGGTGGATTCCGATGGGTTCCAGGCGGTTCCGGAGTACAAGCAGATCATGCTGTCGTCGTCGATGAAGGACATCTCCTCGGCGATCCGGGTCGCCATCGACAACGCGGTCGCCGACGGCGCCAAGGACGGCCGTTACGTGGGCACGCTGAACAACAAGGGCGTGGCGCTGGCCCCGTTCCACGATTTCGACAGCAAGGTCCCCGACGCGTTGAAGCAGGAACTGACCAAGCTGGCCGCTGACATCGTCGCGGGCACCGTGGTGGTCGCCTCGCCTGCCGCGCCGAAGTAGTGCATCTCGAATTACGGGGCCTGACAAAGAAGTTCGGTGACTTCGTCGCGGATGACGCCATCGATCTGGAAGTGACACCAGGCCAGATCCATGCCGTGCTCGGTGAGAACGGCGCGGGCAAGTCCACGCTGATGAACATGCTGTACGGGATTCTGGAGCCCACCGAAGGCCAGATCCTGGTCGATGGCGCGCCGGTGCGGTTTCGATCGCCCGGCGACGCCATCGCGGCGGGCATCGGCATGGTGCATCAGCACTTCAAGCTGGTGGGTCCGTTCAGCGTCGCCGACAATGTCCAGTTGGGCCGCGAGCACGCCAAGGCCGGGATTCTCGACCGTGCCGCGGCCCGACAGGCGGTGCTGGACGTGTCGCGCCGGTTCGGCCTCGCGCTGGATCCGGATGCGATCTGCGAGAACCTGCCTGTCGGCGTGCAGCAGCGGGTGGAGATCGTCAAGGCGCTGTCGGGTCATACCGAACTGCTGATCCTCGACGAGCCCACCGCGGTGCTCACCCCGCCGGAGGTCGCCGAATTGTTGGCGATCATGCGCAAACTCGCAGATTCGGGGATGTCGATCATCTTCATCAGCCACAAGCTGAAGGAGGTGAAGGCGGTGGCCGACACGATCACGGTGATCCGCCGCGGCAAGGTGGTCGCGCAGGCTTCCCCCAGCGACAGCGAGGCGGAGCTGGCCGCGGCCATGGTAGGCCGCGAGGTGACGCTCACGGTCGACAAGTCACCCGCCGAACCGGGCGCGACGGCCCTGGAGATCAAGGACCTCACCGTCCTCGACGACCGGGGCCTGCCGGTCCTGGACGGCCTGAATCTGACCGTGCGCGCCGGGGAGATCGTCGGTTTGGCCGGGGTGGAAGGCAACGGTCAGACCGAACTGGCGCGCGCCATCCTCGGCACGGTCGCACCCGCGGGCGGCACCATCGACATGCTCGGCACCGACATCACCCGCTGGCACCCGTCGCGGCGCATCGAGTCCGGGCTCGGCTACATCCCGGAGGATCGGGCGCGCGACGGTGTGGTCGGCGATTTCACGGTCGCGGAGAACATCGTGCTCAACCAGTACCGAGAGGCTCCGTTGTCGCGACGCGGTGTGGTCGACGACGCGGCGGTGCGCGAGGTGGCGGTAAAAGCCATCGCGCAGTTCGACATTCGCACGCAGGGTCCCACGGAGCACGTGTCGGCGCTGTCGGGTGGCAACCAGCAGAAGGTCGTCATCGCGCGCGAATTCTCGCGTCCCCGCAAGGTTCTGGTGGCCGCGCAACCGACCCGCGGCGTCGATATCGGTGCCATCGAGTTCATCCACGCCCGGCTGGTCGCCGAACGCGACGCGGGCACGGCGGTGCTGCTGATCTCCGCCGAGCTCGACGAGATTCTCGCGCTGTCCGACCGCGTCGCTGTCATCTTCAACGGCCAGATCGTGGGCGAAGTGTCGCCTGATCGCCCGAGATCAGAGGTAGGCCAGCTCATGATCGGCCACCGGCCTGATCCCTCACCGGAGAATGTGTGAACACCACAGTAGAAACCAAACCGACCCGAAAAGGGTTCGGCCCCACATTCATTCGCTATCTGACCGAAGCCAACAGCGTGATGGTGACGGTCTACTCGCTGCTGCTGGCGTTCGCGATCGGCGCGGTGTTGATCATCGTGTCCGATCCCGGCGTGCGCGGGACGTGGAGTTACCTGTTCGCACGGCCCGGCGATGCGCTCAGTGCATCGTGGTGGGCGGTCGCCACGGCGTATCAGGACCTGTTCGAAGGCTCGATTCTGGATGTCGGTCGCCTGCAACTGTTCTTCGCGGGCGATGCGACGCTGGCTCAGGTGCTGCGCCCGATCTCGGAGACGCTGACCTATGCCACGCCGCTGATCTTCACCGGATTGGCTGTGGGACTGGCGTTTCGGGCGGGCCTGTTCAATATCGGTGCGCAAGGACAGTTCGTGTTCGGGATGCTCGGTGCGCTGATCATCGGGTTCGCGTTGGAGCTGCCGTTCGTGCTGCACCTGCCGTTGGCGTTGCTGGCGGGTGCGCTCGCGGGTGGGTTGTTCGGTGCGATACCCGGCTATCTCAAAGCGAGAACCGGTGCGCACGAAGTCATTTCGTCGATCATGCTGAACAACATCGCCGCGTACTTTCTGGTGTGGGCGTTGGGGACCACGTTCATCCATTCGGTCACCTCGCGGGAGCTGGTGTCCAAGCCGGTCGATGAGTCGGCGCGGCTGCCGCAGCTGCTGGGGTGGGCTGGATCGGGACTGCGGGTCAGTGTCGGGTTGTTGATCGGCATCACTTTGGCCGCGGCGACCTGGTGGTTACTGAGCAAGTCCACCTTCGGTTTTCGGATCCGTGCGGTCGGTGCCAACGACCAAGCCGCGAAGACCGCCGGCATGGACATCGGGCGCACGTTCACCACGACCATGGGTGTGGCCGGTGCCCTCGCGGGGCTGGGTGGTGCGGCGATGGCGTTGGGTTTGAGCCCGTACACGCTGAATCCGGGGACGGCGGTCGAATACGGATTCGACGGGATCACCGTGGCGCTGCTCGGGCGCGCGCATCCCGGCGGAATCGTCGCCGCCGCACTACTTTTCGGTGCGTTGAAGTCCGGCACGCTGCACATGCAGCCCGCCATTCCGGTCGAGATGTCGACGTTGCTGCAGGCGGTGATCGTGCTGTTCGTCGCGGCGCCCGCCCTGGTCAAAACGCTGTTGCGGCTGCGAACGCCGCGCGGTGGACTCAATACTTTGGAAGCGAGGGGCTGGTGAGTACGCAGGTCGTGGTGCCCGACAAGGTTCAGCGGCGGTATACCTCGGCGGGTTACGGCTTGATCGGTAGCGGTGTCGTGCTCGGCGGGCTCGGACTGCTGCTGATGGAGGCCGGGCGGACCACCACCTACCGGCTGGATCAAACGGTCGAATCCAGTTGGACCGTAGGGACTTTCCCCGTAGTCGCCGCGCTGAGTGTGGTGGCCGCGCTGGCCGGCATTGCGTTGTTGGCCATGCCGGATCGCCTGCTGCCGCGTCTCGGTGGCATCGCGATCGGTGGCGGGGTCGCCGTGTTGGTGATCGCCGCACTGTCGTGGACCGTCACGCCCGGCGTCGGCTTTCCGATCGAATTCGTCCTGGCGACAACACTTTTCCTGTCGCTGCCGTTCATCTTCGGCGCCCTGTCTGGTGTCGTCGCGGAACGCTCCGGGGTGATCAACCTCGGGATCGAAGGACAGTTCCTCACCGGCGCGTTCACCGCGGCACTGCTGGCGTCGATCTCCGGCAGCGCCTACATCGGGATGCTGGGCGCCACCATCAGCGGTGTCTGCTCGACGTTGCTGCTGGCCTGGCTCGCGACTCGATTCCAGGTCAACCAGGTCGTCACCGGCATCATCCTCAACCTGCTCGCCCTCGGATTGACCGGCTTCCTCTACGAGCGACTCATGCGCGTGGACGGCTCGCTCAACCAACCCGAAGGCGTCCAGAAACTCGGCGACTCGCTGGGCTTCCTGGCCGACATCCCGATCCTGGGACCGGTGCTGTTCGACCAGAACATCTTCGTCTACGTCGCGCTGGCCTGCGTTTTCCTGGTGTCGTTCCTGCTGTTCCGCACCCGATGGGGCCTGCGCACCCGCGCCGTCGGCGAACACCCCGCCGCCGCCGACGCCGCGGGCATCAACGTCAACCGTCTGCGGTTCTGGAACGTCACCGTCGCGGGCGCCCTGTCCGGTTTCGGCGGCGCGTTCTTCACCATCGCCAACAATGTGTCCTTCAGCAAGAACATGACCGCGGGCCTCGGCTTCGTCGCCCTCGCGGTGATGATCGTGGGCCGCTGGCACCCCTTCGGTGTCCTCACCGCCGCCCTGCTGTTCGGCTTCTCCAGCGCCATCCAACGCTTCCTCAACACCATGCCCGGCAACCCGATCCCCACCGAATTCCTCGGCATGCTCCCGTACATCGTCACCCTGGTCGTGGTCGCCGGCTTCATCGGCAAAGCGGTAGCCCCGGCCGCCGACGGCATCCCGTACACACCGGGGGACAAATAGCCGCCTCAGAGCAGTAGTCGCGCCAGTTCGGCAGGTCTGGACATCATCACCATGTGCCCGCCATCGGCTTCGACCGGTTCGATCCCCAGCCGGGTTCGCACGAGTTCGCGCATGAAGTCGGCGGGGAAGAATCGGTCGTCGCGGAGCAGGATGAACCGGGTGGGCACGTCGGGCCAGGCCCCGAGGGGCCATGGCAGAGTCATCGGAGTTTCGGATTGGCCGCGTTCGTACTTCTCCGCGGCTGCCCGCTGCTCGTCGGTGAGCCCGCTGTAGAACACGTCGTCGTCGCCGGCGGTGCTGTGTCCGGTGGCAGCCCACCAGTCGCCGGGTGCCTCGCCGGGTGCCGGGATCATCGCCGATACCAACACCATTCGCTGGACCGGCGCCCGATCGCACACCAGCGGTGCGGTGAATCCGCCGAACGAATGCGCCACTACGACCACGTCCCGGCGCTCGCCGATCGCCTCGACCACCGCGTCGGCGTACTCCGCCAGCCCAGCGGAGTCGTCCTCGCTGGGCAGCGACACGGGTATCGCGTCATGACCGAGTCCGCGCAGTTCGTCGGCCACCTGACCCCAATACCCCGCATCGCATCCCGCCCCTGGGATCAGCATGAATGTGCTCATACACCTTGATACCAAGGGCCACCGACAACATCCGCGACTGGGGAAACTGCTGCTCAGCAGGGGCTGCTGGGGCATGATGGAGGGGCAGACTTTGTCGCAAAACTTCGAATAGGAAGTCCTGGGATGGTGCAGCTCACGCTTTCGGCGCAGCGGGCTGCGTTGGAGCGGGAATGGGCGCTGTGGGTGCCGGGTGGGGGTTCTGGCATCGGGAGTTCGGGGGTGCGCAGTGAGGTGGCGCAGTCTTGGTTGCGGTCGTTGAAGACCGTGGATCCGGGGCGCGATCATGCGCCGGTCAGTGAGACCGATATCGGGCCTAGGTGGGCGGAGTCGCCGTTGCGGGGGCCGGTGACGGAGTTGAAAGAGCAGTTGCACAGTGTCGCCGATGACGCGGGGTATGTCGCGGCGGTGACCGATGCTTCGGGGACGATTCTGTGGACCTATGGCGGGCCGGTGATGCAGCGGCGGGCCGAGCAGGTGAATTTCGCGCCGGGTGGGCGGTGGGACGAGGCGCATATGGGGACCAACGCGTTGTCGTTGGCGTTGCGGACCGATCAGCCGCATACGGTGTTCTCCGCCGAGCATTTGGTCGCGGCGCTGCATGGGTGGGTGTGTTACTGCGCGCCGATTCGGGCTGCCGATGGGACGTTGCTCGGGGTGCTCGACCTGTCGACGACGTGGAAGCGGTCGCATCCGCTGGCCATGGCGACGGTGCGCACGATGACCAGCGCGATCGAAGCGAAATTGCACGCGGCGGTGCCCGCGCCCGCCGGGATGCGGTTGACCTGTCTGGGGACGGGGCGGTTGATGCGGGACGGTCGGCAGATCCGGTTGCGGCCGCGGCAGCTCGAGATCCTGACGTTGCTCGCGCTCGATGAGGACGGGTACAACCATGAGCGGCTGCACTACGCGGTCTATGGGGATCGGGCGGTCGGGGCGAGCACGCTCAAGTCGGAGATGTCCTACCTGCGGCGCGCAACGGGTGGTGAAATCACCAGTCGCATATACAGATTCACTACTCCCCTGGCTTGCGACGCCGTAGAAGTACTGCACGCGTTGGAATCCGGCGATCTCGACGCCGCCGTGCGGCTGTATCACGGTCCGCTGCTACCGGATTCGGATACACCGGGCATCAGCGAATGGCGTGACTACCTCGAAGTCGCCATGCGCAACGCGGTCCTGAACAGCCCGGACGCGAATCACGCACTGGCATACGGCGAGTCCGCCCCCGACGACTTCGCCGTCCACGAACACGCCCTCGCCCTACTCCCCACCCGCGACGCACGCCGCGCAGTCGCCGCTGCCCGCTTGCACAGCGCGCTGCGGACATAACCGATTCAGTCTGATCGGTCAGGGTTCAACCCTTTATCAACCTCCGAGGCGGATAGTGATGGGCGTCACGATTCACCGGAATCAGCGAGGAGCCACCACCCATGATCTACGCCAAGCCGGGCACCGAAGGCAGCATCGTCAGCTACGCCCCGAGGTACGACAACTTCATCGACGGCAAGTGGGTGCCGCCGGTGGAAGGCCGGTATTTCGAGAACACCTCCCCGGTGGACGGGCAGCCGTTCTGCGAGATCGCCCGCTCGACCGCCGCCGATGTGGAACTGGCCCTGGATGCCGCCCACCGCGCCGCACCGGCCTGGGGTGAGACCTCCCCGACCGAGCGCGCCAACATCCTGAACAAGATCGCCGACCGGATCGAAGGCAGTCTCGAGGCCCTCGCCGTCGCCGAGACCTGGGACAACGGCAAGCCGGTTCGCGAAACCCTCGCCGCCGACCTGCCCCTGGCCGTGGACCACTTCCGCTACTTCGCGGGCGTGCTGCGCGCACAGGAGGGCGGCATCAGCGAAGTCGACCAGGACACCATCGCCTACCACTTCCATGAGCCGCTCGGCGTTGTCGCACAGATCATTCCGTGGAACTTCCCGATCCTGATGGCCACCTGGAAACTCGCACCGGCGTTGGCCGCGGGAAACGCGGTGGTGCTCAAGCCCGCTGAGCAGACACCGGCTTCGATCATGAAGGTCGTGGAGTTGGTCGCGGACCTGCTGCCGCCGGGAGTTCTCAACGTGGTCAACGGCTTCGGTGTCGAAGCGGGTAAGCCGCTGGCCTCGAGCCCGCGCGTGGCCAAGGTCGCGTTCACCGGCGAGACCACCACCGGCCGGCTGATCATGCAGTACGCCAGCGAGAACATCATCCCGGTCACCCTCGAACTGGGTGGCAAGAGCCCCAACATCTTCCTGGCCGACGTGATGGCCGCCGACGACGACTACCTGGACAAGGCGATCGAGGGGTTCGTCATGTTCGCCCTGAACCAGGGCGAGGTGTGCACGTGTCCGTCGCGCGCGCTGATCGCGTCGTCGATCTACGACGAGTTCATGGCCCGCTGCGTCGAACGCACCAAGGCCATCATCAGCGGCAACCCGCTCGACGAGGCGACCATGATCGGCGCGCAGGCCAGCAACGACCAGTTCGAGAAGATCCTGTCCTACATCGACATCGGCAAGAAGGAAGGCGCCGAGGTGCTCACCGGCGGCGCGGTCCGCAGCGTCGACGGGCTGTCCGACGGTTTCTACATCGAGCCGACGATCTTCAAGGGCACCAACGACATGCGCGTGTTCCAGGAGGAGATCTTCGGCCCGGTCGTCGCGGTGACCACCTTCGACTCCCCCGAGGAAGCACTCGAGATCGCCAACGACACCCTCTACGGCCTCGGCGCGGGCGTGTGGACGCGCGATATGAACGCCGCCTACCGCCTCGGCCGCGGCATCAAAGCCGGTCGGGTGTGGACCAACTGCTACCACGCCTACCCCGCGCACGCGGCGTTCGGCGGGTACAAGAAGTCCGGCATCGGCCGCGAGAACCACAAGATGATGCTGGATCACTACCAGCAGACCAAGAACATTCTGGTCAGCTACTCGCCGAACAAGCTCGGCTTCTTCTGATGGTGCGGCGCTGATGGTCGAGCGAGTAGCCCTGACGGACAAGGCGGCGGCGCTGCTGCGGGACTTGACCGGGCAACACGGCCCGGTCATGTTCCACCAGTCCGGCGGCTGCTGCGACGGCAGCTCGCCGATGTGCTACCCGCGCGGCGAATTCCGGGTGGGTGGCTCCGACGTGCTGCTGGGCTACCTACCCGGCGAGACGCCGTTCTGGATGAGTGCGGACCAGTTCGAATACTGGAAACACACCCATCTCACCGTCGACGTGGTGCCCGGCCGCGGCGGCGGATTCTCCCTGGAAGCCCCCGAGGGCGTGCGGTTCCTGATCCGTTCACGCCTGTTCACCGACGAGGAAACCGCGGCGCTGGACCCGGCGCCGCTGCCCACCGGCAACACCGTGCACTAGGTGATCTGAAACACGCGTAATCAGATCATTTCGGCAGGTCAGCGGTGCTGGATACGCACCGCTGACCTGGCCGATCCACGGCCGTAACAGTCGTCAACCATTCTTCAACCTTCGACCATCACCGTTGCGGCCGAACGCGCATTTGTTTGTTGATGAGGAGCACCACGTGAGTACAGAAGCCAGTCCCGCCACCGGCGAGGGCGCACCAGTCGACGACTACCTCGCCAAACGCACCCCCGCCACCGGCGAGGGCGCACCAGTCGACGACTACCTCGCCAAACGCACCCTGCGCAAGGGCACAGCCGGGTGGGTGCTGCTGGCCGGCCTCGGCGTGAGCTACGTGATCTCCGGCGACTTCTCCGGCTGGAACTTCGGTCTCGCCGAAGGCGGTTTCGGTGGCCTGCTGATCGCCACGGTCGTGATCGCGGCGATGTATCTGGCCATGGTGCTGGGCATGGCCGAGATGTCCTCGGCACTGCCCGCGGCAGGTGGCGGCTACACCTTCGCCCGACGCGCGCTGGGCCCGTGGGGCGGATTCGCCACCGGCACAGCCATTCTCATCGAATACGCGATCGCGCCCGCCGCGATCGCCACGTTCATCGGCGCCTACGTGGAATCGCTGAACCTGTTCGGAATCACCGACGGCTGGTGGGTGTATCTGGCGGTGTACGCGCTGTTCATCGGCATCCATCTGGCCGGTGCGGGTGAGGCGCTCAAGGCGATGTTCGTGATCACCGCGATCGCGCTGGTGGGCCTGGTGATCTTCGCGTTCGCGGCCGTGGGCAAGTTCGACGCGGCCAACCTGACCAATATCGCGGCCGACCCCGCGGCCACCGGGTCGTCGTCGTTCCTGCCGTTCGGTTACCTGGGCATCTGGGCCGCGATCCCGTTCGCGATCTGGTTCTTCCTGGCCGTGGAAGGCGTGCCGCTGGCCGCGGAGGAAGCCAGTGAGCCGGAGAAGAACGTGCCCAAGGGCATCATCGTGGCGATGCTGGTGCTGTGTGTCACCGGCGCGGTCGTGCTGTTCCTGGTGACCGGCGCGCTCGGCGCCCAGGCCGCGTCTTCCTCGGGAAACCCGCTGGTAGAAGCGCTGGGTGACAGCTCGATGGCCAAGGTGGTCAACTACATCGGCCTGGCCGGTCTGGTCGCCAGCTTCTTCTCCATCATCTACGCCTACTCCCGCCAGACCTTCGCCCTCTCGCGCGCCGGCTACCTGCCCACCGTCCTGTCGATCACCAACTCCCGCAAGGCGCCCGTGCTGGCGCTGATCGTGCCCGGCGTCATCGGCTTCGCCCTCTCGCTCACCGGCAAGGGCGCGATGCTGCTGAACATGGCCGTGTTCGGCGCGGCGGTGAGCTACGTGCTGATGATGGTGTCGCACATCGTGCTTCGCAAGCGTGAACCGAACATGCCGCGCCCGTACCGCACGCCCGGCGGCATCATCACCACCGGGTTCGCGCTGGTCATCGCGGCGGCCTCGGTGGCGGCGACCTTCCTGGTCGACCCGACCGCCGCGCTGTGGACGCTGGGTGTGTTCGTGGCCTTCATGGCCTACTTCGGGCTCTACAGTCGCAAACACCTGGTCGCCAAGTCGCCGGACGAGGAGTTCGCGGCGATCGCCAAGGCGGAATCCGAACTGGAGTAGTCGTCGAGGCCCGGCGGCGGCACGATCGCTGCCGGGTTTCGGCCGGCCGAGAAATCCTTGCGAAGGGGACCCGATGACCTTGTACCGCAGCACAATCGGCGTCACGACCCACACGTTCGACGGTCTGATCGAGCTGATGGCGAAAGCCACTCCGCTGCGCAGCGGCGACGAGCTGGCCGGTTGTGCGGCGGAGACCGATGCCGAACGTGCTGCGGCACAGTGGGCGTTGGCCGAGGTGCCGCTGACCACGTTTCTCGACGACGTGCTCATCCCCTACGAAACCGACGAGGTCACCCGGCTGATCATCGACAGTCATGATCGGGTGGCGTTCGCGCCGATCTCGCATCTGACCGTCGGAGGTTTGCGCGACTGGCTGCTCGCGGTCGCCGCGACCGAAGATTCTGCTGTGACTCTGGCGTCGGTGTCGCCGGGGCTGACGCCGGAAATGGTGGCCGCGGTCAGCAAGATCATGCGCAATCAGGATCTGATCGCGGTGGCCAAGGCGACCGAGGTGACGGCGGCATTCCGCACCACCATCGGGTTACCGGGTCGGCTGAGCACCCGGCTGCAACCCAATCATCCGACCGATGACCCGCGCGGCATCGCCGCTGCCACCCTGGACGGACTGTTGCTCGGCTGCGGCGACGCGGTGATCGGGATCAACCCGGCCACCGACTCACCGCAGGCCACCTCGGACCTGCTACACCTGCTCGACGAGGTGCGCTTGCGCTTCGACATTCCCACCCAGTCGTGCGTGCTGTCCCACGTCACCACGACCATCGGGTTGATCGAAGCGGGTGCCCCGGTGGATCTGGTGTTCCAGTCGGTCGCGGGCACCGAAGGCGCGAATACTGGCTTCGGCGTGAATATTTCGCTGTTGCGCGAAGGGAACGAAGCCGGGCGCTCGCTCGGACGCGGGACCGTCGGCGACAACGTGATGTACCTCGAAACCGGGCAGGGATCGGCGCTGAGCGCGAATGCCCATCTGGGCGTTGGTGATCGGCCGGTAGACCAGCAGACACTCGAAGCGCGCGCCTACGCCGTGGCGCGGGATCTTCAACCGCTGCTGGTGAATACGGTCGTGGGCTTCATCGGGCCCGAATATCTCTATGACGGAAAACAGATCATCCGAGCCGGGCTCGAAGACCACTTCTGCGGGAAGTTGCTCGGGCTGCCGATGGGCGTGGATGTTTGCTACACCAACCATGCCGAGGCTGATCAGGACGACATGGATACCCTGCTCACGCTGTTGGGCGCGGCCGGATGCGCGTTCGTCATCACGGTGCCCGGTGCTGACGATGTGATGCTGGGTTACCAGAGCCTGTCGTTTCACGATGCCCTGTATGCCCGCCAGGTCCTGAACCTGCGCCCCGCACCGGAATTCGAGGCGTGGCTGTCGGGACTTGGCATGCTCGACGCGAATGGTCGTGTGCGACAAGTGGAACCACTGTCGTCACCGCTACGTGCCCTGACGGCTACCCGATGAGCGCCCCGAGCCACCCCAACGAGCCCATCCACACAGAAGCGGAACCACCTGTGACGCTGCCGGACCTCCCGATCACCGTCGAGCAGGAGACGGAATCGCGTGTCGCCGAAGACTTCTGGCGCGACCTTCGTGGTAGCACGCAAGCCCGAATCGGCCTCGGCCGCACCGGCGACGCACTACCCACGACCGACGTCCTCGCACTGCGCGCCGCCCACGCCGCAGCCCGCGACGCCGTACACCTACCCCTGGACGTCGCGACCTTCACCGACCAGATCGCCGCACTCGGCCTCGGCACCCCGGTCGCCGTCGCCAGCCGGGCCGCCGACCGCGCCGAATACCTCCGCCGCCCCGACCTCGGCAGACTCCCCGACGACCTCACCGCGGTCCCCGACACCGGTGCCGACATCGGCTTCGTCCTCGCCGACGGCCTATCCCCCCTGGCGCTGACCGAACACGCCCCCGGCCTATTAGCCGCTCTCGCAACACAACTCGGCGACACCTACACCCTCGCCCCACCCGTCATCGCCACCCAAGCCAGGGTCGCACTGGGCGACCACATCGCCGAAGCCATGAACGTGCGCACCGTGCTGGTCATCATCGGCGAACGCCCCGGCCTCTCGGTCGCCGACAGCCTCGGCATCTACCTCACCCACCTGCCCCGTCCCGGCCGCACCGACGCCGAACGCAACTGCATCTCCAACATCCACCCACCCGACGGCCTCACCTACACCGACGCCGCCCGCGTGGTGGCGGGCCTGGTCGCGGGCGCGCGCGCACTGGGCCGCTCCGGTGTCGACCTCAAAGACACCTCCCGCGCCCTGACCGGCCCCGACACCACCGTCATCACGCCGGCACCGTGAGCTGACCCAGACACCAACGCGGTTCGACATGAACCGGAGCCGTTCGGTCCATACAGTGGACCCATGATCCGCACCGCCGCCCTCGCCCATGTCCGCGACCGCAGGCTGATTCAGACGCGCCCCGAAGGCAAGGATGTCTTCTATATGGCGGGCGGCAAGATCGACCCCGGCGAGACCCCTTTACAAGCGTTGCATCGCGAGATCGAGGAAGAACTGGGCGTGGGCCTGGAGGGAGTCGCCGAGTTCGGCATCTTCGAAGCGGAGGCCTTCGGACACCGCAGGAACACCGGCCTGCACATGACCTGTTTCCGGGCCGAACTCACCGGAGAACCCCACGCCACCGGCGAAATCGCCGAATTCCGCTACTTCACCGTCAGCGAGTACGCGGCCATGGAGCACGTCGCCCCCGGCTCGATGATGGTCTTCAAGCGCCTACACGAACTCGACCTGATCGACTGGTAGTTCGCCGAGGCAACGATTCAATCTCGGGCGAAACGATCGCACCACCTGCGGCGATTCCATCAGTGTGAACATGACGATGACCACCGCAGCAATGACCGCCTCCGAGCGCCGTGCGGCGCTGCGTCAACTCATCGCCCTGTTCGGCCTGATGAACACCATGATCGAACTCAGCAACAGCGGCGCGCCACGATCGGTGGCCGAACACGCCACCGCCGCCCGCGACCTGGTCGGCGAACTCGTCGCCGACCTAGCCGCAGCCCGCTAGCTCGACTTCGGAGCGGTCAAGCACAACCAGAGTTCAGTCGATAGAGATGAACCGTCCCGGTGTGGTCGTGGACGTAGAGCAACCATGGACTCTTCACACAACCCCTGGCAGAGTGCTCCACAGCGAACGGCAGGGGCCACATCCTGTCCGCCGACACCGGGCCGCCATACAACTCGGTCAATCGTCGGTACTCCGCACTACCCTCTGGCGCGGAATCCACACGGGTGTACATGACTTCATCGATCATCGGGGGTGGTGTCAGCATCCAGGTCCACGATCCGTAAGTGATCGATGCATCGACGACGAACACCAGTAGCACAAAACCGAGAACAGCGATCCCGAGCGAGATCAACACGACTCTCGATCTGTTCCCCTTCAACGGAATCACTGCTCCCCCGGGTAGTTCACTTTGATCATATGATATTTCACGGGAAATGAACTTTCACCGCCCTGCTGCAGCGACCAAGGTACTTGCTTACTATCTTTCGAGTGGTAGTCGACCACATCGGCCATGACAGTCTGCCCATTCGGCAATGTAACGGGCTTCTGCCCAACATAGATAGCGGTGTGGTTAATAGTGCCAGCGCTGGAGTTCGCCCCATCGCTCAGCTCATACTGGACGATGTCGCCCGGCTTCAAGCCCGCATTACTAAGAGCAAGTGGATCCACAGCTGCAGTAGTCGATGGGATTGTTCCGGTTTGAACGTCATTCCCGTTCGGCGTGCCAGACTTCGGGTCGTCGCGAGTCAAGTATTCATACATATTCGGAGCGCCACTCCACGTATGAGACTGATCCGAAACCAGCGTGTCATCGTCGTAATACCAGCGCCCATCGTCGGCTCGGTGCATCCGCGGCGCACCGCCATCACCTTCGTCATCGAATCCACCCGCACGAAGTGCCTGTGAAACAAAATTGGTGCAGTCGGAATCGCCGAAGTCAGGGTAGTCGGGGTTCCGGCCCATCGCCCACTCGTTCGCGTAGTCGACAGCCGCCTGACGCTCCGGCGACAGCGACTGCGGCCCTACGACGGAGCCGTTCGAAATCGGAGCCATGCGAAAAATGTCATCGATAGCTTCGCGAATTTTTACCTTCCACAGCTCATCTGAATCTGCAATAGTGGTTGCAAATCCAACCAAACTGCCGCTCAACTGCTGCGCTTCACTCTCGTCTTCCATGTTGTAGACAGTCCAGCCCTGGTCATTTCCTATGACGACGGGCTCGACCTCTCGCAGTTTAACTACTTGCTTGATCTGCTCGACAGAATATTCAATTGCTTGATACAACTTCAAGGTCGCATCTTCGAGGTTGTAATAGGCACTCGCAACCTCGCGCATGTCACGCTGCTCATGCTCCGCGCGATCGTCGGCCGAATTCCTGGCGGCTCCAGACCACTGGAGGTCATCATGAATTATCTTGAAGACGTAGTTCGACGACTGGAGAATCGAATTGCCGATCTTTCCCGCGTTCTCCGAGAACGATTTCAATGTCGAGATGTCCCATGACAAGACCTGATCGCGAGTGGGGATAACAGTAGGGCTCATCGATAGCTCGCCTTCGGCCCGTCAACCGAATTCATGTCAGCAAACTTGGACAATCGAGCAGCCGCATCGGCGTCCGTGTCAACATAAGCGGCCGCTGATACTTCCAACAGATTGCCCAGTTGTCCAATTCTCGATTTGAGGACAGTCTTCGCCTGGGTACTCGCAGCATCCGCGTCGATAAAAAGGGCCGCCGATGCGAGCCCGATCAGCCGAGGGGCGACCCCCGCGCCCCCGAGCGCGGTCCATTCACCTACCTTGTTGGACTCTTTCTTCAGTTCGACTGCGGCATCCCGCAGACTGGACGGATCGACCTCCACGACAACACCTTTCGATTGCGGACGCTCCGGACCTTACCTGCGTCGCCGTAATCGCTGGAGCGATCGGATGCACGATGTGGTTATCCCCCGTTGGGGGAAGCATCGTGAGGTGCTGGAGTGATCACGCCGGGTTCGGTGCCGTCGTCGGCCTTCTGGTCCGGTTCGGGGTGTTCGGGTTCGAAGGATTCGGGCAGGCCCTTGAGGTGCTTGTTCATCGAGCGGACCAGCAGGGCCGTGCCTGCCAGCAGGATCAGGATGACCAGCAGGCCGAGCGGGGAGGCCTTGCCGAATTCGGGGCCGGTGGGTTGCTGCGCGAGGTAGATCAACATCACCGGTCAGTGTCCTCGATGCCGGCGAACAGGTCCGTCTCCGGGATAGCGGTGGACACGCGTGTCTTGGCCAATTCGAACTCCTCGGTCGGCCACAGCCGCTGTTGCATTTCCAACGGGATCGCGAAGAACGCGCCGTTGGGGTCGATCTGGGTGGCGTGCGCGCGCAGGGCGTCGTCACGCTGGGGGAAGTATTTCGAGCATTCGATCTGGGTGGTGATCCGGCCCCACATGTCCTCGCGGCCGAACTCGCGCATCCGGTCCAGCCACTCCTGCAGCGGGAACGGTTCGCCGTTGGCCTCGTACTCCGCGGCGAACGCGGCCAGCCGCTTCACCGAGAAACCGTGGTCGTAGTAGATCTTCGACACCGTCCACGGCGGGCCCGCGTCGGGGAACGCCTCGGGATCGCCCGCGGCTTCGAAGGCGGCCATGGACACCTCGTGGCAGCGGATGTGGTCGGGGTGCGGGTAGCCGCCGTTCTCGTCGTAGGTCGTCATGACCTGCGGCTTGAACTCGCGGATCACGCGAACCAGCGCCTCGGTGGATTCCTCGAGCGGCACCAGCGCGAAGCAACCTTCGGGCAGCGGCGGCAGCGGGTCGCCTTCGGGCAGGCCAGAGTCGATGAAGCCCAGCCAGTGCTGCTTCACCCCGAGCGCGGCGGCCGCGGCGGCCATCTCCTCGCGTCGGACGTCCAGAATGCGGTCCAGGACACCGGGGGTGTCCATGGCCGGGTTGAGGATGCTGCCGCGTTCCCCGCCGGTCAGGGTCACCACCAGTACTTCGGCGCCCTCATCGGCATAGCGCGCCATCGTCGCGGCGCCCTTGCTCGATTCGTCGTCGGGGTGGGCGTGCACTGCCATGAGGCGAAGGCCACTCACTTCTCGTTCACCGTCGCTCTCGCTGCCGGGTGTCAGATGTCGTTCCCTATAGTTCCATCCGACCCCCTGTTTGTTCCGACCACCCCCGGGAGCGCGAACCGATGACCGAGCCCGCACCGGACTCCGCCGCGACCTCGGCCGCCGCAGCCGCGCGACACGCCGATCGCTACGGCACAAAACCTCCTGCGCGTCGCCTGTGGCTGGTGGTTTTGCTCGGTGTCGGCGTGCTCGTGGCCGGGTCCGTTGTTGCCTACCTGGGTTTCCAGAAATACGGCCCGAAGGCGGTGGAAACCGAACAGCTGGGTTACGTGGTCGTCGACGACAGCACCCTCGAGATGCGCATCAAGGTCACGCGCGACCACCCACAGCAGGCCGTGGTCTGCTTCGTGCGGGCCATGGATCGCGACGGCGCCGAGGTCGGACGACGCGAAGTGCTGGTGCCCGGATCGGATTCGACCAGCGTGCAGGTGAGCACTATGGTCAGGTCATCTGCGCGCGCTTCGGCGGGCGACATCTATGGCTGCAGCGACCACGTTCCGGGCTACTTACGCCTACCCGGCTAGCCTGACCTGCATATTTGTGAGACATGCTAAAATGGTCTGATACACGGTTCCGGGGTTCGGAGCCGTGTTTGCTGCATTGGCGGCCAGCGGTGCTGTTGGCGGGTTACGGGTTCACCCCCAGGATCGCTCCAGCCGTCGGGCTGGTGCATGTCCTCGCACAGGGGGCATCGCGCCGGTTTCAGGGAATCCCGGTTCGCCGGGAACAACTACTAGGGAGTGATCGAGATGACCGAGAATGTGACCTGGCTTACCCAGGAGTCGCACGACAGGCTCAAGGGCGAGCTCGACTCGCTCATTGCCAATCGTCCGGTCATTGCCGCCGAGATCAACGAGCGTCGCGAAGAAGGCGACCTCAAGGAGAACGGTGGCTACCACGCCGCGCGCGAAGAGCAGGGTCAGCAAGAGGCGCGTATCCGCCAGCTGCAGGAACTGCTGAACAACGCCAAGGTCGGCGTCGCCCCCACCAAATCCGGTGTGGCACTTCCGGGTTCGGTCGTCACGGTCTACTACGACGGTGACGAAGGCGATACCGAGACCTTCCTGATCGCCACCCGCGAAGAGGGCCTTGGCGCCACCGGCCTCGAGGCCTACTCGCCCAACTCCCCGCTGGGCGGCGCGCTGATCGACGCCAAGGTGGGCGAGACCCGCGAGTACACGCTCCCCAACGGCAACACCATGAAGGTCACGCTGGTCAGCGCGGAGCCGTACCACAGCTGAGTTCGTCTTCGAACCCACACGAACTGAACCCGAACGCAAGCGGCCGCATCCGGATCCCGGATGCGGCCGCTTCGTCATGTGTGCGTCCTTACTCAGCTCGAGCCCTGCTCAGCTCAGTGCCTGCTCGACGTCAGCGAGCAGATCGCTGATGTCCTCGATGCCGACCGACAGGCGCACCAGGTCGGCGGGCACTTCCAGCGCCGAGCCCTCGGTGCTGGCGTGGGTCATCGCGCCGGGGTGCTCGATCAGCGATTCGACGCCGCCCAGCGATTCGGCCAATGTGAAGATCTCCGTGCGCGAGCAGAACTTCAGTGCCGCTTCGCGTCCACCGGCCAGGCGCACCGAGATCATGCCGCCGCTGCGCCGCATCTGCTTCTGCGCGATCTCGTACCCGGGATGCGTGGGCAGGCCCGGGTAGATGACCTGCGAGATGGCCGGGTGGTTGGACAGGAATTCCGCGATGACCTCGGCATTGTCGCAGTGCTTCTCCATGCGCACGGCCAGGGTCTTGATGCCGCGCATGGTCAGGAACGCGTCGAACGGGCCGGGGACCGCGCCCGCGCCGTTCTGCAGGAACGCGAAATCCTTGTCGAGATCGGCGTCGTTGGTGATCAGCGCGCCACCGACCACATCGGAGTGCCCGCCCAGGTACTTGGTGGTCGAGTGCAGCACCACGTCGGCGCCCAGCGACAGCGGCTGCTGCAGGTAGGGGGTGGCAAAAGTGTTGTCCACGACCAACTTCGCGTCCGCGGCGTGCGCGATATCGGCCAGCGCCGGGATGTCGCCGATGCTCAGCAACGGGTTGGTCGGGGTTTCGATCCACACCAGCTTGGTGTTGGGGCGAATGGCCGCGCGCACCGCGTCCAGGTCGGCGATGTGGGCGGGCGAGTGCTCGATGCCCCACTGGCTGAACACCTTGTCGATGAGCCGGAAGGTGCCGCCGTACGCGTCGTCGGGAATCACGATGTGGTCGCCGGGGCGCAGCATCGCGCGCAACGCACAGTCGGTGGCCGCCATGCCCGAGGCGAACGCACGCCCGAAGCTGCCCGATTCCAGGGCGGCGAGGTTGGCTTCCAGTGCCGTGCGAGTCGGGTTGCCGGTGCGCGCGTACTCATACCCGCCACGCATCCCGCCCACGCCGTCCTGAGCGAAGGTCGAACTCGCGTAGATGGGCACGTTGACCGCACCGGTCTGAGGATCGGGTTCATATCCGGCATGCACGGCCCTGGTGGAGAATCCCAGCTCACTCATGGCCCCAGAGTAGATGGCCGGATTTGGATTATCGCGCAGGGGTTGCAATACGCGAAACGATGCGCGCATGACTAGGCGACCGACACGGGTTCGACGTTGCCACCGGGGACACCGGGTGTCGCGAGAGCTGCTTCGTCCAGGTCGCGGGTACGCAGAGTGAACAAGGCGATGAGGCCGGACAGCGTCGCCAGCGCTGCGGTCAGCAGCATCGCGTCGTGCATGCCGTTGACGAAGGCCGCTTCAGCGGCAGCACGGACTGGTTCGGCGATCGGCGCCGGGACCAGAGCGGCCGCAGTGCTCGGCCCGCCGGCCGAGACGACGTCGGCGATCTGGGACGCCTGACCGCCCAGTGCGCTCTTCGCGATATCGGACTCGGCGAAGTTGCCCTCGACTCGACTCTGGAAGAACACGCCGACCGCGGCGATGCCGATGGCGAGACCGGCCTGCTGGAAGGTTTCGTTGACCCCTGAGGCCATGCCTGCCTTCTCCGGGGTGGTCACCGCGATCGAGAAAGCCGCTCGTGGCGGGTTGAATACGCCCATGCCGAGTCCGATGAGAATCATCGCCGGAATCAGTGCGGTCCACGACGAATCCGCGTCCACGAGCAGGACCGCGAACAACCCGGCAGCGATCAGCAACTGGGAAGCACCGACCATGACGGCGGGTGCGATGGTGGCGACCAGTCTGCCGGCGACCGCCGCGGCAACGAACAGAAGCAACGTCAGGGGCAGGAACCGTACACCGGTCGCAAATGCGCCGTATCCCTGCATATTTTGCATATAGGCGATGAGCAGGAACAGCGCGGGCATCACCGAAACCGCGCACAGTGCGGTCACGACCGAAAGTCCGTTGAAGGTGCGATTGGCAAACAGGCTCAGGTCGAACATGGCCCGGTCGGGGCGCGAGATCTGGGACCAGGTGAACGCGGCCAGCAGCACCACCGCGACGGTGAAGTAGCCGAGAATCGCGGCGCTGGTCCAGCCGTCGTCGTGGCCACGCAGGAAGCCGAGGACGAGGAAGAACAGGCCGAAGGAGAAGGTGACCATGCCGATCCAGTCGACCGGTGCCGCGGTGGCGCTGCGGGATTCGCGCACCGTGAAGTAGCCGATCGCCAGGGTGACGATGGTCAGCGGCACGTTGATCAGGAAAATCCAACGCCAACCGAAGCTTTCGGTCAGCGCGCCGCCGATCAACGGGCCGAACGCGATGGCAAGCCCGGCCACAGCCCCGAAGACACCGAAAGCCATGCCGCGGTCCTTGCCGCGAAATTCGTGACCGATCAGAGCAGGTCCGACTGCGAACAAGATGGCACCACCGAGGCCCTGCACGAGGCGGGCGACGATCAGGACGGTGTCGTTCGGTGCGAGGCCGCAGGCCAGCGAAGACACCACGAACACGACGAGTCCGATGACGAAGACCAATTTTCGACCGAGTCGGTCAGCCAACGCGCCTGCCGCCAGCAGAACGGCGGCCAGGCCCAGCGCGTAGCCGTCCAGGATCCACTGTAGGGCAGTGAAACTGGCGTCGAAGTCGGCCCGAATGTCCGGAAGAGCGACATTGACCACGGTCAGGTCCAGCATCAGCATGAACGTCGCGAGTGCGACGACTATCAGGGTCCATGGTGCGCTTGCGGATCGTTGTGCCTGTTGGGCAATTTTCGTAGTTGTCACGGTGTTTCTTTCACAGAGAAATGGGCCGCGATCGTGCCCTGTATGGGCGCGGCGGGAATAGCGGAAATTCATGTACGCGCCAGGCTGCCACTGACAGATTCGGCACCGAAAGCGCCGGTCACGGCATTTCTATATTTGTGGAAATTCCCCTGAACCCCTTTGCTCGTCGAGCATCCGACGCGTTTACGCAACGGTAGTTATCGTTCGATAGGTTGTCAACGCCAGTCGCTGATCAGGTGGATGGTAGATTCGTTGTGTGGCAACCAGATTGAGCGCTCAGGACCGTCGCGAGCAGATCCTCCAAGCCGCCGCACGCGCGTTCTCACGTGGCGGTATGGCCGGGACGAGCACCGATGATGTCGCGCGCGAGGCCGGGGTGTCGCAGCCTTATGTCGTGCAGAAGTTCGGCACGAAGATCGACCTGTTCGAGGAGGTGTTCGATCGCGCCACCGCCGCGGTACTGGCACGGTTCGCTGTCGAGCTGAACGATCCAGAAAAAGCGGAATCGGCTCAGGTCTGGGACAACCTCGGTGCGGCCTACAGTGAATTGGTCGCCGACCGTGACGTACTCATGGTGCTGTCGCAAGGCTTCTGCGCCGGGGCCGCCTATCCCCAGATCTCGCGTTCCGCACGCGAGTTCATGTCGACACTGTTCACCACACTGATCACGCGCACCGGCTGCACACCACAGCACGCACGCGAGTTCATCGCCAACGGTATGCTGCTCAATGCCCTGTTGTCCATGGACGCCATGGGGCACGTGAACGACGATCCCGGGCTGGCATCGCTGGCGGAGTGCGCGAGGGAATGCGATTTCGGCGGATCCGCGATCTGAGTGGCGTCGGCGGTGTGCGAAGAACGGCGAACACCGCGCAACCCTGCCGATTAAGCTCACGCCATGGTCACCGTCGAAGAGCTGTTCGCCATTGATCCGTTGCTGTCGTCCGAGGAGCGCGAAATCCGGGACACGGTGGCGCGATTCGGGGAACGTCGGCTGCGGCCGCATATCGGTGACTGGTTCGAGCAGGGGACGTTTCCGGCTCGGGAGATCGCGCCGGAGCTGGGGAAGCTCGGGTTGTTGGGGATGCATCTCGAGGGGTACGGGTGCGCGGGGGCTTCGGCTACCGCTTATGGGCTGGCGTGTCAGGAATTGGAAGCCATCGACTCCGGGGTGCGCAGCATGGTGTCGGTGCAGGGGTCGCTGGCGATGGCGGCTATTCACTTCTTCGGGTCCGAGGAGCAGAAGCAGCAGTATCTGCCCGCGATGGCGGCCGGTGAGGTGATCGGGTGCTTCGGGCTGACCGAACCGGATTTCGGGTCCAATCCCGGGGGGATGCGCACGCGGGCGCGGCGCGACGGTGACGACTGGGTGCTCAACGGGTCGAAGATGTGGATCACCAACGGGTCGGTGGCCGATATCGCGGTGGTGTGGGCTTATGCCGACGAGCCGGGTTCGGACAAGCCGCGGGTGCGTGGGTTCCTGGTGCCCGCGGGCACGCCGGGGTTCACCACGCGCGAGATCCATCGGAAACTGTCGCTGCGCGCATCCATCACTGCCGCACTGGATTTCGATGATGTGCGGTTGCCCGCCGATGCGGTGCTGCCGGAGTCGCTGGGGTTGAGTTCGCCGCTGGCCTGTTTGAGCGAGGCACGGTTCGGGATCATCTTCGGTGCGCTGGGCGCGGCACGGGATTGCCTGACCTCGGCGATCGAATATGCCCGCACGCGTGAGGTTTTCGACAAACCCCTCGCCGGCTACCAGCTCACGCAGGCCAAGTTGGCGGATATGGCCTTGGAGCTGGGCAAGGGGCAGTTGCTGGCGCTGCATCTGGGGCGGTTGAAGGATCGCCATGAGATCACTGGTGAGCAGATCAGTGCCGGCAAGCTCAACAGCACTCGCGAAGCCCTCGAGATCGCGCGTGAGTGCCGAACGATCTTGGGCGCCAATGGCATTACGCTCGATTACCCGGTGCTGCGGCATGCGAACAATCTCGAGTCGGTGCTGACCTACGAAGGCACCGCCGAGGTGCACCAGCTGGTCATCGGCAAGGCGCTCACCGACGCCAACGCGTTCAGGTAGTCGGCGCGGGCCGGATCAGACCACCGGCGAAAGCCAGCGCCAGCGCGGCGACGACCACCGTCAGCACGGTCAGCGCCAGCGGCACGGTGATCGCGGTGGAGACGCCCGCGGCGGTGAGAGTAGCCACACCTCCGCAACCCCAGATCAAGGCGGCGGTGAAGCGGCCGAGCACCGCCGCGTAGGGGGTGTGCAGCATTTCCGCGATGCCCGCGCGGGCCGAATACCCCGCACTAGCTGCGATGATCGGGTTCATGCCGAGCAGCTGAACGGCCGAGTCGGTGGCGTGCACTGCGGATCCTTTCGCTCGCCGAGCTGGTTTGCCGAAAGTTGTCTACGGATGGTTATACACGCCCAGAATCCAACGGCGGGCAGGTTCGCGCAACTTCTCGGACGCGTCGACCGCACCTCGCAACCAGGATGATCGACAGTCTCAATGTTGCTGCATGTTTGCTGAAATGATCATGATCGTGAAACAGTCGAGTTTCATATCGTGGTGCCGATTGCTACTATCCGAGGGTGTTTTCGCCCGGTCACGCGTTGCTCGAAATATCGGCATTGCGACATCTTCGACAACTGAATATCGACTACGGGATTCCCGCGACCGCCGCCGCGGCCACGTATCCGGCCGTGCTGGCCGAGCTGGATCAGCACGCCGCCGCGGTGCGTGACATTCTCGAATTCGGCGTCGAGGATTCGGCGCGGATTCCGCTGCCCATTCTGCTCGCCGGTTATGTTCGCGGGCTGCTCGACGGGGCCGACGAATTGTGTTCGGCCACACCGGAAAGCTGGCACGACGCCGAGTGGTTGCCGATGCGATTGGCCGCTGTCTGCCAGCACGCGGCTGCTGCGGCGAGCGCACGGAATCGGCGCCCCGCCACGTGATCGTGACGGAACGCCGGCGCCGGTTGGTTTACCTGGCCTCGGGTGCTCCCCCAGCGGGAGTCACCCATTCGGTGGTCTGCTCGGTGCTCACGCCGGTCTGCTGCCGCGCCACATCCTCACGACCGCGCTGGTAGGCCTGCGCCTGTCCCTTCATCGCGGGCATCTCCGATTCGAGATTGCCCAACCAGCTGCTCCACCGCTGTTCCATGGGCCTGACCAGGCCACCGCCCACACCCACGACCAGGATGCCGCCGATGGTGGCCAGCACCGCGATCAGGATCGGGGTGGTCACCGAGGTCGCGACGCCGATCTGATTCAGCGCGGCGATGATGCCGATACCCCAGATGAACACCGCCGCGATCTTGCCCAGCATGGTCCCGTAGGACAGCCCGCCCAGCACATTGGTGACCAGTTCGCTCACCGCGCGCGCGATGGCGGCGGCGATCACCACGATCACCATCGCGACGGCGGCCTTGGGCAGCCAGGCCACGATGCTGGTGAGTAGTGCGCTGACCGGGTTCGGTCCGAACACCGCGAAACCGACCTGCAGCGCGATCAGCAGGATCGCGTAATAGGCGAGCTTGGCCAGAATGCCGGACGCGTCATATTTACTGCGCGACAGCATTTTTCGCAGCTCGCCGCGTTCGACCAATTTATCGAACCCGACCCGTTCCAGCACCGCCTTGACGACCTTGGCGACTACTTTCGCGATGATCCAGCCGACGAGAAGAATGGCGACGAACGCCACCGCTTTCGGGACGAACTGCGCGACCGAACTCCACGCGTCGGTCAAGCCCTGCTGGAAATCAATCGCAACGACGGAGGCTTCCACAGCGCACTTCCTTTCGCTCTTCCCGCCCGATTACCGAGTATGTCTACCGGGGGATACCCGGGAAAGGTGAGCCAAACCATCCGATAACGAGAAATTTGCTCGACCGAAGCCGACTTGTCGCCCGCACCGGCCCGGAAAATCGGTTGTGCCGCCGTCGGGGCGCTTCCTAGAGTCGATGGCATGTCGTGTCACTTCTTCATCCGCATCCGCCACTACCGGGCTCTGGCCCGCTAGCGGACGCGGATAACTTCATCGGCGTCCACCGGCGCGCCCAGGGCCCTTCGAGCTTGCATCCGACTCGAAGACCCGAAGGGGCACACTGCCGTGGCGCAGGATTTCGCACATCGAAACTACTCACACACTCAACGCAAGGTCACCGGTCGCGGTGGCGGTCGCACCACCCGTGATCACGCGAGAAGGGCTCTGTCGCAGAACTTTCTGGTCGATCATGCGGCGGTCGCCGCGATCGTGGCGGCGGCCGATCCGGCGGGGATCATTCTCGAACCCGGTGCGGGCGAAGGCATTCTGACGCGGGCCCTGGCTCGACGGAGTGCGCAGGTCACCGCGTACGAGATCGATCCGCTACTGGCGGCCAAGCTCTCGGCGCAGACACGTTCCGACGACGGAATCCGTGTTGTCCGTGGTGATTTCACCAAGGCCAAGGCTCCTCGCGAACCTTTCGCCGTCGTAGGCAATATCCCGTTCTCCGCCACCGCCGACATCGTCGACTGGTGCCTGACCGCCCCCACCCTGACCTCGGCCGCCCTGCTCACCCAACGCGAATACGCCCGCAAACGCACCGGCGACTACGGCCGCTGGAGCCTGCTGACCGCAACCACCTGGCCCTGGTTCACCTGGAACCTCCGCGGCCATATCCCCCGCACCAGCTTCCGCCCCATCCCCTCGGTGGATTCCGCGATCCTACAAATCACCCGCCGACCGGAACCCCTTGTCCACCACCATGATTCCTACACACACCTGGTACGAACCGCCTTCTCCGGAATAGGCGGCACAGTCCGCGCGTCCCTACACACCCGCTACCACGGAGTCGACGCGGCAATGACCGCCGCCGCCATCGACCACAACACCGTCGTCGCCTACGTCCACCCGGATCAATGGGTGAAGTTGCACTCGATACTCACCCAGTGACGCGGAGGTCGGTGCTGCCTGCTGTTTGCAACGGCAGCACCGACGTCCCCGCGGCGGTGCATTCTCAGGGGATGACGACCGGGGTGGGGGGTGGGGTGGGGGTGGTGGACCAGTGGTGGGCTGTTTCTCGGGGGGTGGTGTGGTTGTCGGTCCAGGGGGTGAGGAGTTGGGCGACTTTGGTGTGCATGGTGGTGCGGAGGCGGTCGAAGGAGGTGGCGGGGGTGTGGTCTACCTCGCCGAGTAGGAGCCACCAGGCCCAGGCGACCGCGCCTGCGTTGGCTACGAAGTCGGGCAGGACCGGGATGTCGCGGGCGGCGAGCATGGCTTCGGCTTCGGGGGTGGTGGCGGCGTTGGCGGCTTCTACGATCACGCGGGCTGTGATGTCGTACGAGTTGTCGGGGGTGATCGCGTACGAGATCGCTGCTGGGACAAGGATGTCCACGTCGGCGGCGATGATGGCGTTGCGTGGGAGTTGGTCGATGCCCGCGGGCAGGCGGGTGCGGTCGATTTCGCCGTAGCCGTCGCGCAGGTCCAGCAGGGTGGGGATGTCGAGGCCGGCGGCGCAGTAGAGGGTGCCTGCGGCGTCGGCGATCGCGGTGATCTTCATGCCGGCTTCGTGCAGGTAGTAGGCCGCTGCGCCGCCCATGGTGCCGATGCCTTGGATCGCGGCGGTGGTCTCGGCGGGGGCTTGGCCCCATTGCACGGCCGTGGCGAGGCAGGCGTGGGCGACGCCGTAGCCGCCGATGACGTCGCCGAGCAGGAAACCGCCGTCGACCGCGGCGTTGAGTCCGTTGCGAACTCGCGTCAAAGTTGCTGCGGGGTCAGCGGATCGGCGGATCGCGGCGTGGAAGCTCTGGCCGAGATGGAGCTTTTCGAAGACCGCGTCGATCAGGTGTTGGGGGACGCCCAGGTCCTCGGCGGTCACCCAGTGCGCGTCCAGCCAGGGGCGCATCGCTTCGCAGAAGCGTTCCAGAACTTCCACGGCGCGTGGGTCTTTGGGGTCGAAGTCGATACCGCCCTTGGCGCCGCCGATCGGCAGGTCGAAGGTGGTGGTCTTGTTGGCCATACCGCGGGCGAGATCCTCGACCTCGCTCAGGGTGCAACCGGGTCGCATACGGGTGCCGCCGGTGGCGAGGCCGCCGCGCAGGGTGTGGACGACGAGGTAGCCGACGGCGTCGGTGTGCGAATCCGTCCAGTGCAGGCGCATATATGGTTCGCTGCGGCGGGTCGTGGGTATTACTGCCGTATCGGTCACCTGCGGCGGGCCTGCGCCCGGGTCCAGCATCGTCATGGTGCCCACCTCCTCGTGCGTGGCGTGTGGACCTCGTCGTCCCGGTAGACATCAGCGTGCGTCACCGGTGCGCGCGCGTCTATTTACTGTTCGTTCACGCCACCGTTCACCGTTGCTGCACAGTGTCACCCCGCTGCCTACCCTCGGGACTATGGACCTGTCACTGGCCCGCCTGCGAATGCTGCGCGAACTACACCGCCGCGGCACGATCACGGCTGCCGCGGCGGCACTGCACTACACCGCGTCGGCGGTTTCCCAACAGCTGGCGCAACTCGAACGTGATGTCGGCACCCGACTGTTCGAAAGACGCGGGCGCCGTGTGCAACTCACCGACCTGGGGATCGTGCTCGCCGAGCACGCCGAGGAGATATTGGCCGCGGTCGAACGCGCGACGCAGGCGTTGGAGGAAGCGGGCGGGTCGGTGACCGCGACGATCACCGCCGGGGTGTGGGCGTCGGTGGCCGCGGGCCTGCTCCCCTCCGCGCTGACCACCCTCGCCGCCTCACACCCGGGCATTCTGGTGCGCACCACCGAACTCGCACCGGAGTCGACCGCCGCCGCGGTGCGTGACGGCACGCTGGACCTGTCGTTCGTGCTCGACTACTCGAACTATTCGATGACCTGGGACCGCGGCCTCGAGCGGGCGATCATCGCCGTCGAGCGGATCCACGCGGCCGTGCCCGCCGGTGCGGTGCCCGCCGCCGGCGTGAGCCTGGCCGAGCTGTCCGAACACCCGTGGATCATCGCGCCCGCCCGCTCCCACTTCGGACACGCGGCTCGGCTGGCATTCCAATCCGCGGGTCTGCGGCCGCGCATCGATCACGAAGTCGAAGAACAGTCGACCGCGATGGCCATGGTCGCGGCCGGCCTCGGCGTCACGCTGGTATCGGATCTGGGCCTGGCCTTACGCCCACCCGGCGTGGACATCATCACCCTCACCGACCACTTCACCCGCACAGTGTCGCTGGCCTACCGCACCAACTCCGCGGGCCGAGCCGCACTTCTTCTAGTGGTCGACGCGATCCGAACCGCCGCGGCGGAAAAGGGCCTCGGCACCGAAATCCGCACCGCACCTGGGGAACACCGAACCTCAGATGGCATTGGTTCTCCATGAGACGGCCGATGAGATCGCAAGTCCCGCTGGCATTTTCAAACTTCTCGAGCGGCGCTCGGATTCATCACTGCCCTCAGCCGCAAGGCAGACGAACAGTCCCCGGCGAGCACATGGGTAACTCACCGGGGACGGGCTGACTCAACCACCCGCGAAGTCTGGCCGCGTCGAATACCTCACGGCACCCAAGTCCGGCCAAAAGACGCGGGGAGGCGGATCAGCTCAGCCGTTCGATGATCAGGGCCATGCCCTGGCCGCCGCCGACGCACATGGTTTCCACGCCGAACTGCTTGTCGTAGGTCTGCAGGTTGTTCAGCAGGGTGGTGGTGATGCGGGCACCGGTCATGCCGAAGGGGTGGCCCAGCGCGATCGCGCCACCGGAGACGTTGAGCTTGTCCTCGTCGATCTTCAGCTCACGCGCCGAACCCAGCACCTGCACGGCGAAGGCTTCGTTGATCTCGAACAGGTCGATGTCGGAGACCGACTTGCCCGCCAGTGCCAGCGCGCGCTGCACGGCCTCGACCGGGCCCAGGCCCATGATCTCCGGCGACAGGCCGGAGACGCCGGTGGACACGATGCGGGCCAGCGGGGTCAGGCCCAGTTCCTTGGCCTTGGTGTCGCTCATGATGACCAGCGCGGCGGCGCCGTCGTTGAGCGCGCAGCAGTTGCCGGCGGTGACGGTGCCGTCGGGACGGAAGACCGGCTTCAGGCCGCTGACCGCCTCGTAGGTGACGCCGGCGCGCGGGCCGTCGTCCTTGCTGACGATCGAGCCGTCGGGCAGGGTCACCGGGGTGATCTCGCGCTCGAAGAAACCGGCCTTGATGGCCTCTTCGGCACGGTTCTGCGAGCGCACGCCCCAGCGGTCCTGGTCCTCGCGGGAGATGCCGGTCAGCGACGCGACGTTCTCCGCGGTCTGGCCCATCGCGATGTAGGCGTCGGGCAGCAGGCCGTCTTCGCGCGGGTCGTGCCATGCGCCCTTGCCGCCCTTGGCGGTCTCGGCGGTGCGGGCCTCGGCCTCGGCGAACTCGGGGTTCTTGGTGTCGGGCCAGCTGTCGGCCGAACCCTTGGCGTAGCGCGAGACGGTCTCCACACCGGCGGAGATGAACACGTCACCCTCGCCGGCCTTGATCGCGTGGAAGGCCATGCGGGTGGTCTGCAGCGACGACGCACAGTAACGCTGCACGGTGGTGCCGGGCACGACGTCGAGGCCGAGCTGGATCGCCACGTTGCGGCCCATGCCGAAGCCACCCTCACCGGCGGGCGAGCCGGTGCCAAGGATGATGTCGTCGATCTGCGTGGGGTCCAGCGAGGGCACCTTGGCCAGCGCGGCGCGAACCATCTGCGCGGTCAGGTCGTCCGGGCGCATTCCCGCCAGTGAGCCCTTCACGGCACGGCCGATCGGGGAACGGGCGGTGGAGACGATGACGGCCTCGGGCATGAGGACTCCTTATTCGCGGTGTTGTGATGTGAACGGCTGTTTACTTGCCGGTCTGATTCGAATCTACGTCTCCTGGTGCGCCACGGGAAGGGCAGGGCGGTGGCGCACCTGCTCGATCAGGACCGGAAGCAGCTGCGCAGCGGCCAATTCGTAGCCGGCGGCCGACGGGTGGAATCCGTCTGTCGCGAACAGAATCTCGGGCGCGGCACGGAATTCGGAGGCGACCAGCGGTGAACCCATCGGCACCGCGACGCCGCCCGCGATGGTCGTGGCCACGGTTTGCGCCTTGGCCAGGCGCACGCTCCAGTTCGCCACGATCGTGCGCAACGGTTGTTGGATCGCCACGACGGTGCCCAGGTTCGGGCAGGTGCCGACCACGACCAGGGCGTCGGCGGCGCGCAGTCGGGACACCGCCGCGGCCAGTCGGCGGGCGGAGGCTCGGATGGAGTGTTTCTTGGTGATGTCGTTGGCGCCGACCAAGATCACCGCGGCGTCGGGTGGGGGTCCGGCGATGAACATCGCGTCGACCTGACCGGCCAGGCCCTTCGAAGTGGCGCCCGATATTGCCTTGGTGCTCAAGCGGATTCGGAGGCCGGTCGCGTCGGCCAGGCCGCGTGCCAGGCGCACGCCGGGGACTTCCGCGGCGCTGAGGCAGCCCAGGCCTGCGGCGGTGGAGTCACCGAAGACCATCAGGTGCAGGTTGGTGGGGGTGGTTTTGCGCCATGGCTCGGGGAGGATCGCGCCCGGTGCGTACACGCCGTCGGCCTCGGGGGGCTTGGAAGTGTCGCGGCCGATTACCGCGCGTGCGGCGCCCGCCTGGGTCATCAGCAACCGATACGTCGCCCAGGAGACCGTTCCGGCGCTGGATCCGGCGAGCACCGTGGTCGCGCCGGTCACTACCGCGGTACGCCAGCTGATCCGAGGTGCGCTCACATCCGAAAATTCTACGGCGCGGTCCGCCTCCCCGAGTCTCTAGCCGGACTCAGGTGTCGGAGGGACATCGGACGCGGGCGGCGGTTCAGGCGGTGTGAGGGTCCGCCCGTACCCCCTGAGTTACCCATGTACTCGCGAAATCGGGGGTTCTGCAACGATGGGGTTATGCGCATCGCGGATCATGTCGTTGACCTCATCGGCAACACGCCCCTTGTTCGTCTGAACTCGGTGGTCGGCCCCGACGCCGGCCTGGTGGCCGCGAAGGTCGAGTACCTGAACCCCGGCGGCAGCTCGAAGGATCGGATCGCGGTCAAGATGATCGACGCCGCCGAGCAGGACGGGCTGCTGAAGCCGGGCGGGACGATCGTGGAGCCGACCTCGGGTAACACCGGTGTGGGGCTGGCGTTGGTCGCGCAGCAGCGCGGGTACAAGTGCGTGTTCGTGTGCCCGGACAAGGTCAGCGAGGACAAGCGCAACGTGCTGCGTGCCTACGGCGCCGAGGTCGTGGTCTGCCCGACCGCCGTCGCGCCGGAGCACCCCGACAGCTACTACAACGTCTCCGATCGCCTGGTCCGCGAGATCGAAGGCGCCTGGAAGCCCAACCAGTACTCCAACCCGGGCGGCCCCGAAAGCCATTACGAGACAACAGGTCCCGAAATCTGGGCCGACACCGACGGCAAGATCACGCACTTCGTCGCGGGTGTGGGCACCGGTGGCACGATCTCCGGCACCGGCCGCTACCTCAAGGAAGTGTCCGGCGGCAAGGTCAAGATCATCGGCGCCGATCCCGAAGGCTCGGTGTACTCCGGCGGCACCGGGCGCCCTTACCTGGTCGAGGGCGTGGGTGAGGACTTCTGGCCCACCGCCTACGACGCGTCGATCCCCGACGAGATCATCGCCGTCTCCGACGCCGACTCCTTCGAGATGACCCGGCGCCTGGCCCGCGAGGAAGGGCTGCTGGTCGGCGGCTCCTGCGGCATGGCCGTGGTCGCCGCGATCGAGGTCGCCCGCCGCGATCCCGACGCCGTGGTGGTCGTGCTGCTGCCCGACGGTGGCCGTGGCTACCTGTCGAAGATCTTCAACGACAAGTGGATGAGCTCCTACGGCTTCCTCCGCACCCCCCTGGAAGCCGGCCCCGAACCGCTGGTCGGCGACGTGCTGCGCGGCAAGTCCGGCGAACTGCCCGACCTGGTCCACACCCACCCGTCGGAAACCCTGCGCGACGCCATCGAGATCCTGCGCGAATACGGCGTCTCCCAGATGCCCGTCGTCGGCGCCGAACCGCCCGTCATGGCCGGTGAGGTAGCAGGCAGCGTCACCGAACGCGACCTGCTGTCCGCCGTCTTCGAAGGCCGCGCCAACCTCACCGACTCCGTGGCCCAACACATGAGCCCGTCGTTCCCCCTCATCGGCTCCGGCGAACCCCTCTCCACCGCCACCAAGGCCCTGTCCGACTCCGACGCCCTCATGGTCGTCGAAGACGGCAAGCCAGTCGGCGTCATCACCCGCCACGACCTCCTCGGCTTCCTGAGCACCGGCTCGATCTGACCCTCAACCACCCGACCCAGTCGAGCGGCTCCCTGCCTTTGCGGGGAGCCGCTCGATTTTCTTGTGCCCGCTAAAGCTGCAACCATGGCACAAAATGTGGCTATAACGTATATTTTTATGCCATGAGAGCTGATAGTCGCGCTGCGGGGGTGGTGGAACTAGCGGCCGAGCAGGGCGGTCTGGTCACCAGTCGGCAGGCGCGCGTCGTCGGCGTCACCGCTCACCAACTCAAGCGCATGGCCGATTCGGGTCAGCTGGAGCGACTGCACCACGGCATCTATCGAGTGACTCGCTTCCCCCACGACAAGCACCAGGCCCAGCGGGCGGCCTGGCTCGCGCTGGACCCAGGCATTGTGTCGTGGGAACGTCTGGACCAGGACGTGCCCGTCGGTGTGCTGTCGCATGCCACCGCGGCGCAGATGCAGAACCTCGGCGACATGGCGGCCGACACCGTCGAACTGACCGCGATCCGCCGGATTCGCCTCGGGATTCCCGACGCAGTCGTTCACCGCGGCGATCTCACCCGCGACGATTGGGAGGTCATCGACGGCCTGCCCGTGACGACCCCCGCACGCACGATCAGCGATCTAGCGGCCGCGTCCATCGACGCCGGACACCTGGCATCGATCGTTCGTGATGCGGTTGCCGACGACCGGCTGACCTTCGAAAAGGTTGCCGAGGCACTGTCACCCCACGTCTTTCGATACGGATATCAGCAATTCGACGGAGCGGGGTTTCGTGACGCACTGATCGACCAGGCCGGTGTCCCCGCGAACGCTATCGCGCTGGCCGAGATCGCCTCGAATTCGCTTGCCGCGCAACAGCGAAAGGCAGCAACGCCAGGCCCAGGATGGCAGCGTGCCGATGCCATGTCAGCGTTCGACGCGACGGTCGAGTCCCTGGAACGAATGCACCAGGTCCTCGACACCACGCCGGAAACGATCAAAGCCTTCGAGAGACTGGAGTCGGCGATTACCCGCCTCGGCGATGAACTTGCTGCGATGACCGAAGCCACCGATCAGGAGCAGGAACGGTGACGTCGCAACGGACTCCGGGTGCCACCCGCACAAGTGTCACCGCACACCTCAAGCGGCATGCCGCAGAGCATGGGCAACAGTTCAGCGAGGTCCAGCGCCGATTCGTCATGTCGCAGTTCCTCGCCCGAGTCTTCACTGCAGATCCTGAGGGATGGATCCTCAAAGGCGGTGTCAGCATGATGGTGCGTCTACCCCGAGCACGCCACAGCACCGACATCGATCTCCAATCGGCCAGTGTCACTGATGACCCGGCCGCCGAACTGGAACACATCGTTCGGGACAACAACGTCGATTCGTTCCGGTTCCAGGTGAAGAAGCGAACCGCCCTGGCAGATGGCAAGGGAATCAGAATCACCGTTGAGGCACGACTCGGCCCCACCGTGTTCGACACCTTCAAAATCGATGTTGTGCACCCCCGCCGCGAACTTGTCGGCGAGATCGAGCGCAAGCGGGTTCCCCGACTGGTCGATTCTGCGGACTTCCCAGCGGACCCCGAAGTGCAGCTCTACCCGATCGCAGATCAAATAGCCGACAAGATTTGCGCGATGTACGAACTTCACCGCTCACACCCATCGGGACGATTCCGTGATTTGGTCGACCTGCTGCTCATTGCCCACTATCTGCCGATCGACCTTCGCACCGTCGTCGATGCCCTCGAACAGGAACGGACATTTCGGGGTATCGCTGAGTTGCCAACTGCCCTTGCGGCTCCGGGCCCGGAGTGGGTCGATAGCTGGGCACGGGAAGCAAAGAAGAGTCCACTCAGCGATGACCACCACCGCCTGGAGGCGGCGCTCGCCGCGGCTGGACGCTGCTACGACCGCGTGCTTACTTCCTTGCCTGCCGCCGACCGCTCCGCCACATGGATCCCAACCGCCGGGGGCTGGGCAGACTAACCGCTACTGAATTACAGGGCCTAACGCGAAATCAGTTCGAGCACTGAGCATGCGTGCCAGCCTCTCACGCAATGTCGCCCATCGGCACGGTCGCCGCGTACTGGGCCAGTGCTTCCAGGTCGTCGTCGGCGGGCGATGTCGCGAGGGTTTCGGCGTCGCGTTCAGCGGACCTGCGCAGGCGGTCTCGCTCTGCGGCTTGTTGGCGTGAAAGCTGGATGCCCATCTCTTGATGATGACAGAAAGCGGCTCCCCACCGTGGTGGAGAGCCGCTTTGTTGGTGATCGACTAACTCAGTCGCGCTGGAAGTAGCTCAGCAGGCGGAGGATTTCGACGTAGAGCCAGACCAGGGTGATGGTGAGGCCCAGGGCCACGCCCCATGCGGCCTTTTCGGGGGCCTGGGCGCGGATCAGTTGGTCGGCGGAGTCGAAGTCCAGCAGGAAGCTGAAGGCGGCGATGGCGATGCAGACCAGGCTGAACACGATGGCCAGGGGGCCGCCGTCGCGCAGGCCGAAGCCGCCGTCGGTGAAGAAGCTCGCGATCAGGTTGCCGACCATGAGCACCAGCACGCCGACCATGGCGCCGATGAGCATGCGGGTGAAGCGGGGGGTGACGCGGATGGCGCCGGTCTTGTAGACCACGAGCATGCCGAAGAACACGCCGAAGGTGCCCAGGACCGCTTGGCCGATCAGGGCGCTGCCGCCCACACCGCCGAAGGTGACGTCGGTGAACATCAGCGACAGCGCGCCGAGGAACAGGCCTTCGAAGACCGCGTAGGACAGCACGATGGCCGGGTTGTCCATCTTGCGCCCGAAGGTCGCGATCAGGACCAGCACCAGGCCGATGATGGCGCCGCCGATGGCGAAGATCGGGGCCAGCGACGGGTTCGCGGTGGACAGCGCGAAGGACACGATCGCCGAGACGGTGAGCACCGCGAGGGTGATACCGGTCTTGGTGACCACGTCGTCGATGGTCATCGCGCGGGTGGCAGGGGCCTGCTGGAATTGCTGGCCGTACTGCTGCCCGTATTCGCCGTATTGCTGGTTACCGAGCTGGCCTGCGCCGGCTACGCCCGAACCGAAGTTCGCGTAACCGCCGACACCCTCCTGGCGAGGAAGGTTCTTGAACACCGGATTCGATGAGGTACGCACCGTGCGCCTTTCTTGGAGTTACGAGTAGCTGTGAAGCTCCAACTGCTGAGTTCAACGCGCCGTGATCGGACAAAGTTCCCGGCGGTTCGGTCGAGGACCGCACCACCCGCCCGTTCGGACAAATCGGACTCTACCGCTTTCGGGTCGCCCTATCGTTGTACGTCGCGCAGACCACGAACGGACCGCGTCACCGTGAACTTCTGGTTCCGGGCGATCACGTCGGTGCGGCCGACCATCCGTTCGACCACGCCGCGGTAGTTCAGGTGCGAGTTGTAGACGGTCCACAGTTCGCCGCCGGGGCGAAGCACGCGCCCGGTTTCGACGAACATCTTGATCGCCGAGCCGGTGTGCACGGCCGCCCCGACATGGAACGGCGGATTGCACAGCACCAGGTCGGCACTGTTGTCGGCGGCCGAAGTCATGGCGTCGTCGCGCACCACGGTCACCCGGTCGGCGACGCCGTTCGCTTCGGCGGTGGCGCGCGCGGAAGCCACGGCGGCAGCGGATTGGTCGGTGCCGACCACGCGGATGTGCGGGCGGGATTTGGCGAGTGCGACCGCGAGAATGCCGGTGCCGCAACCCAAATCGACGGCGTCGCGCGCGTCGGGCTTCATCCGGTCGAGGTGTTCGAGCAGGAAGCGGGTGCCGATGTCCAAGCGCGGTCCTGAGAAGGCCGAACCGTAGGCGACCACGTCACCGTCGATCTCGATGATGTTCTCCCGCACCGGGAATCGCGATTCGCCCACGGGCAGCGGCTCGCTGACCATGAGCACCCGCGACTTCTGTCTGCCGCGGCCCGCGCGTACCTGCGCGAAGGATTCGGCGAGCACCTCGTTCATGGCGGGGGTCAGGTATTTGTCGCGCCCGCCCGCGAACACCACCACGTCGTCGGCGGCGTAGCGGGCGATGGTCTCGGCGATCTCGGCCACGCCGGCCAGCATCCGCGGCAACCGCATCAGCACCACGCGCGCGCCGGTGAGCAGGTCGGCGTCGAGCGCGTGGGTGGTGAAGCGGTCGGTGAGTCCGAGGGTTTTGGCGTTGCCTGCCAGCGCCGATTCGCCGGTGATCAGGTCCTGGTGCACGCGAATGCCGGACAGTCCGTGCTGCGCGGCGACGCCGAGGGTGAGCGCGCCGTAGGCATCGCCGATCACCGCAACCTCGCCGCTACCCGCCGCGGCCAGGGCGTCCGCGGCGGTGTCGAGGATCAGCCTGTCGGCGGCGTCGACGGCATAGAGGTTCGGCGCTTCCACATCCGGAAACCGCCGTAGTCGGTCGAATACGTCCTCAACACTGTCCACCCGGCAAGTGTGCTAGATCGTTGCCCTCGCGTCACATCCGGGCCCGCGATCGGTGCGTGCGGTGGCTCTCGAGGGGACCTCATGGGATGTATTTCGATGAGGGAGAACGGGTCCCATGGATTTGCGACGGCCTTGCGAATGCTGCCGAATCGATGGATCTCATGAATTGTGTTGTTCTCCAATCCGTCGACTGGGATGTCGTCCCGTCGGTCGATTCGCGTGGCCGGCGCTAACGCCTGATCTGGTACGCGTTCACCGAAATTCGTGCCTGCGACCTGCGCGCATCGTCGCGGATCACCGGCTTCGGACACGCTCTCAGCAAACTTTCCGTTGCCGAACACACCCCGCGTTCCTTCGCCCACGGCCGCGGTCGACGTGCGTAGCATCGGCGGCATGCGCAACGCCCTCGTGTTCGTGCTGATCGCCGCGGCCGCGGTGGCAGTGTCCGGCTGCGGCACCGACAGCGCCCCGGTCACGGCGCCACCCACCACCACGAGCACCGCCAGTACCTTCGCCGATGCCACGGGCGAGGTGCCCACCGACGCGGGTCCGAAGTCCGGCCAGGCATCCGCGGGCGCGGCATTGACGGTGAGCGATATTCGGGTCGGCCGACAGGCCGGCTTCGACCGGGTGGTGTTCGCGCTGGGCGGCACGGGAACGCCCGGGTGGCAGGTGGCCTATACCGAGAGCGCGGTGCAGGACGGCAGCGGTAGGCCCGTCGACGTGGCGGGACGGTCGATTCTCGAGGTGCGGATCCTCGGGTCGGCGTATCCGTTCGACTCGGTGGTGCCGCCGTTCGCCGGGCCCGATCCCGTCACCGACCCCGGCGTGCCGGGCATCACCGGCGTCTACAAGAAGCTGGTCTACGAGGGTGTCACCCAGTCGTTCATCGGCATCGACGCAGCTCAGCCGCCATTCGCGGTGACCGCGCTGACCGATCCCCCGCGCCTGGTCGTCGACATCGCGACCCAGTGATGATTACCCCTACCCGGTATTGCCTACACTGGCTGACGTGATGGACCAGCATCAGCCGCCGCGCGCCTCGGGGATCGCCCGGGCGCTGGCGGTGTTGATGCTGCTGGCCGGAATCGTCGCCATGCATTCTGCGGTTTTCGGAACCGCGCACGCCCACGAAGCCGTCGCCACGGGGTCGTCTGCCCACCCGGAAGCCGTGGGAGCGCACCAGCAACCCGCGACACCGCCCGCAGACCATCCCGCACCTCATGACAACCCCGTCATGGCCACACCCGACCTCGACACCGGCTGCGGCGCATCAGGTTGCGAGGAACACGCCGCCGTCCACCCCTGCGTTTTCGTGCTCGCAGCCCTGTCCATCGCACTGACCCTGGTCCTGCTCTACCGCCTCGGCACCACCGCCGAATCCACCCACCGCGCCCCGAGACTCTGGCGCGGCCGCCGCGAACGCCCACCCCCGTGGACCGTCCTGACCCTTTCCCAACTGGCGATTCTGCGGATCTGACAGGTGCGGCAGTTCACCTGCCTCACCCGTATCGACCCACAATCCTCAGGAGGATCACCATGTTCATCAGCCGTACCCACATCGTCATCGCCGCTACCGCCACCGTGTTGTTCGCGGCGGGCTGCAGCGACGACAGCAGCACCCCCGCACACACCACCGAGCACTCGACTACGACAACAACCGCAGCCGCGAGGCCTGAGTTCAACGACGCCGACGTCACCTTCCTGCAGATGATGTACCCGCATCACGCGCAGGCCGTGGAGATGGCGAAGATGGTGCCCAGCCACACGCAGAATCAGCAGCTGATCACGCTGGCCGCGCAGGTGGAGAAGGCGCAGGCGCCGGAGATGCAGCAGATCACCGACCTGCTCACCAGCTTCGGCAAGCCCGCGCCCAGCGCGAGCGAGGGCCATGCCGGACACGACATGCCCGGCATGATGACGCAGCAGCAGATGAGCAGTCTGCAGGCGGCCAACGGCGCCGATTTCGACAAGCAGTGGTTGGAGATGATGATCGCCCATCACCAGGGCGCGGTCGGCATGGCGCAGACCGAGCTGAGCAGCGGCGTGAACCCGCCGTCACGGCAGCTCGCGACAAAGATCGCGGCCGATCAGGAAGCCGAGATCGCCACGATGCGCGGGATGCTCGCGCAGAACTGATCGAGTGCGGCGCCGGGTCCGCGAACCCGGCGCCGCGTCTCGTTTCGTCATCGAAATCGCCACCGCGACCTGACGACGCCCGCCGATAGCCAGTACGGTCGATATGTTCGGCTCCGGCCCGACCCGGTGCCTGCAATATCGAGGCAGGAGAGAGAGAATGCGCGTACTGGAACGGCTGGGCTTGGGGACCGCGATGACGGCCACCGTGACCGGAGTGATCTTGATCGGCGCCTGTTCGAAGCAGGTGCGCGGTACCGCCGAGGTCAACCAGAACGACCTGTCCTCGTACACCGTGGAGATGGCGTCCTCGTCCGCGGCCGCGACCTCCTCGCGGCTGGCGAAGATCGAGGCGGCCAACGACGGCGCCTGCGACGGCCTGCGCACGGCCAACAAGACGTCGGTCACCTCGTTCAACGCCTACATCGCCGCGTCCAACGATCAGGCGCCCGACACCGACACCAAGGCGGGCGACGCCGTGGTCACGCTGCGCAACAGCGCCAAGGACCTGGACCGGCGCATCACCGGCGACGTCATCGCCGACCTGTCGGGCCCGTTGCGCGACTACATCGCCAAGACCAACACCCTCGCCGACACCCTCGAACGCCGCGCCGCCACCGACGAACTCAACGGCGTGATCGACACTTTCAACGTTTCCAAGGACCACGCGATCGACGCGTGCGGCCCCTACGGCAGCTGATCCGCGGTAACAAGAACGTGACCGTTCACGATTTCCCTCCTGACACACCACCCGGAGGGTTACATGCGCGGCTATCTGAAATACCTTGCGGCAGTGGCGATTACGGTATTGCCCCTGATTTCGGGGGCAGGGCTGCCCAGCGCGAACGCCGAACCGGTCACCGCGAAACAGTGTGAAGTCAGCTCCGGCCGCACACCGCAGTCGGCCACCCCGACCGAGGCGGCGCTCGACCCCTATATCCTCGCCGCCGCCATGGCGCGCGCCGCCGACGTGACCCGTTTCAACATCGCGCTGTACCGCAACAACTGCCTCGTCGCGACGGGCCCGCGCAATGCCGAATCCGGTGGGGTGGCGTGGAATCTGTGGAGCGGGACCAAAAGTGTTGTCGCACTGGTCGCCGGCGCCGCGGTGGACGACGGGAAACTCGAGCTCGACGCGCCGATCGACCGCTACCTGCCGCCGGGCCTCGGCGATGCCGCGCACCGCGAGATCACCGTGCGCAACCTGCTCACCGAATCCTCGGGCATGGAGGTCGCCATCGCCGCCGAGGGCGCGACGGGGCTGGTGCAACTGGACCCCAATATCGTCGCGCAGGCACTGGCGATGCCGATCGAACGTCCGCAGGGCACGATGTTCCGCTACAGCCAGCGCGCCGTCGACCTGCTGGCCTACGTGATCGGGCAGTCGGTCGGTGAGGACTTTCAAGCCTTCGCCCAGCGAAAGCTGTTCGACCCGTTGGGCATTGCGCGCACCGACTACTACTGGGCGCGCGATCGCGCCGGAAACACCTACGGGCACGCGCATTTGATCCTGCCGCCCGATGATTTCGCGAAACTCGGTCTGCTCGTTGCCAATCGGGGACGCTGGAACACCGAACAGGTGATCTCCGGCGACTATCTGCGGGCCGCGCTGTCGCCTTCGGCGAGCATGCCCTGTTACGGCTTCCTGTTCGTGATCAACGGCCCGCAGTGCCGTCCCGAATTCCCCGGCCTTCCCGACGACGCGGTCAAGATGTCGGGCATGCTGCGCAACGACAGCTTCATCGTGCCGAGTCTGGGCCTGGTGCTGAACTGGACCGGCGTGGCGACCGTCGGCGCGTCCACCACCTACACCCACGATGTGCTGCGCACGCTGGTGTCCGCGTTCCGTGACCAGCAGATCCCCGATCCGGGACCCTACCGGGAGCGCCCGGACGTGAGCATCACCGACCCGATGATCTCGCGGCCCGACGCCTTCTTCGGCACGCTGGGCGTTGGCCCGTATGCCTACCCCGGCTGCAATTTCGTGGACTGTCTAGGTCAGACTCCGAAGGCGCCGTTCGCGGATTCGCCGCCGGGGTGCGTGATCCTGGGGTGCCTCGGCACCGATCCGCGCACGCCGGGTATCCGCTAGCCGCGAAAACATCGCTGGGCTGTCGGGCGCTGGTCGCGTACTCTCGAATCAACCGGATAGGACCAGTAGGGACCGGTTGGTCCACCAGCGAAAAGGAGCCACTGGCGATGCCCGCACCGCTGCGCGACAGCGCAGTGCCCAAACACGAACAGCTACGCGCGATTCTGCTGCAGAAGTGCACGCGCGAGCTACAGCCGGGCGATCTGCTGACCAGCGAGCGAAACCTGATGCAGGACTACGGCGTCAGCCGGATCACCGTGCGCGAGGCGGTGGGCCAACTGGTCAACGAAGGATATCTGGTCCGGGTTCGCGGCAAGGGCACGTTCGTGGCGCACCGACCCGTGCAGTCGCGGCTGCACCTGGCCTCGTTCACCGAGGAGATGCGCGCGCTGGGCCATCACCCGACCACACTGGTGCTGGTCGCCGAGGAAATGGTCGCGCCCGAAGCCACCGCCCGCGCGCTGCGATTGCCGCAGGGCGCGTCGGCCTATCACGTGCGTCGGTTGCGCCTGGCCGACGATGATCCGATCAGTGTCGACGACGCCTGGTTCAATCCCGAGTTGGTGCCCGGCCTGATCTCGCACGACCTCACCGGGTCGATCTATCGCACCACCGCCGACCACTACGGTCGCCCGATCGAACGCGCCGTGCAGACCGTCGACGCGCAGGCCGCCGAGGGTGGTGTCGCGGCGCTGCTGCGGATCAAGAAGGGCGCTCCCGTCCTACATTTCGACCGGGTGTCGTTCAGCGCGGAGGTGCCCATCGAGCACACGGCCAGCTGGTATCGGTCCGATCGCTATCGGGTGCAGATGGAAGTGGGTCAGCGCCCGCAAGGCTCGGGATAACCACCGATCCGGTGTGAAATCACACTATTTCAGATACCGTCTGCAGTGCTATCACAGCGAAGCACTCGGAGGTTTCACCATGTCCATCCGTCACACCACCACGCGCGCGGCCCTGCTGGCCGCATTCGCCGCCGCGACCGTTTTCGGTGCGGGCTCCGCCCAGGCGATCGGCGGCGCAGATTGGGATCTGCTGCCGTCGGGTTCGGCCGAACTCGGCACCGGTAGCGGAACGGGCAGCGGGACCGGTTCGTTCGACGCCGATCTGGGCTCGAGCGCCCCCGTGCAGCCCTCGACCGGCTCGGCGGCGCTGCCCATCTTCGGACGCTGATCACGGTCTAGCGCTTTTGTGCCACAGCCTGTTTCGGTTCGGGAAAACCGGGCATGCGGCCACTGTGGGTGCCCACCGGTATCCATGGTCCCGACACCGAACAGGTGAGCTCTAATGATTCTTCTCGGCGCAGTGCTCCTCATAGCCGGACTGGTTTTCGGCATCCCACTTCTCAATACAGTGGGCGTCATCCTTCTCGTGGTCGGCGTGGCGCTGGCATTGATCGGCGGCTTCGGGCGTCCGGTCGGTGGCCGTCGGCACTACTACTGATCATGCGAAGCATCCGCAGAACCCGCAGACCAAGAGGAAATGCCATGTCCAGCAATACACCTCGCATTGTGTCGATCGTCGTGATGGTGTGGTTGCTGATCGGCATCCTCGCCGCAGGACAGCGTGGTTACTACACCGAGCGTGACCAGAATTGCGCGACGCTGGGCACCATCGCGGTGACGATCATCGCGGGCCCGCTCAACTACGCGGGCGTCAATCCGCAGGTCGACAATTGCGAACTGCCTCAGCCCAGCTGACACCAGCCGCCGTGGCCGAAACATTCGGCCACGGCGGCTAATTCGGCAGGCGTGGCCAGTGTTTTCCGCTGTCGGACAACGTGGCCGGATCGGTGCTGTACATCCCACCCGTGCTCGCGCGCAGCGGTTCGGTGTGCGCACGGCTCTCGCCGACCTCCAACTCGGCCAGCCCGACCACCACCACCAACGCGGTGACCACCAGTGACACCGTCGCGATCAACGGAAACAGCAACTGCATCGGCGTGACCCCGTCCACCTCGGTCAGCGCCGCGCCGGGCTGCACACGCATGGCCGCCATCGCCGTGTAATGCATGCCGCACACCGCGATTCCCATCACCAGCGCGGCACCGGCGGTCATCAGCAGCCCGTTCACGTGCAGCATGAACCACAGTGCCGCGGTGGCCGCCACGACCGCGATCACCAGCGACAGCGCCATCAGCACCGGGTGATATTCGATGACACCCTGGGTGCGCATGGCCCACATCCCCAGGTAGTGCATGGCCGCGACACCGAGGCCGGTGATCGCGCCGCCCATCGGCAGCGTCACCCACTCGTTGCCGCCGCCGGTGACGATGGTCAGGCCGATCAACACCACCACGATCGCGATGACCGCGCTGAGCAGTGTCAGCGGCACGTCGTAGCGAATCGGTGTGCCGTGGATGCTGAATCCGAGCATGGCGGTGAAGTGCATGACCCAGATCGCCGCCCCGCCCAGCGCGATGGCCGCGGCGATCAGCCAGCCCATCGGCGCGGGCGAGGTCTTGGCGTGCACCGCACACCGCAGCCCCAATACCGATCCGATGAAGGACAGGCCGAAAGCCAGTGCCGGATTCAACCAGCCATTGTTGAAGTGCTCGACATGTAGCACGCGCGTCCCCTGACCTACACATTTCGATGTGGCCATGAGACTAAACCAACTATGCGGATTCGACACAGGGACAGGTAATTCGATTCAACGACTTTCGGCACGCAATCCTCGCAAGCGAGAAGTACGTACCGGTCGGCTTTTACCCCGAGTCATTCATTGTGCGAACGAGCACGAATCAAATTCGCCAATCGATCGAGTGATTCTTGATTACGCGCCGCGAAAAGAAGATCTTGTGCGGGCCCCGGAATGAACTGCGCGGGCCCGCGCGCGGCCCGTTCGACCATCCTGATCGTGGTGTGCCCCGGCTGTTCCTCGGCCAGGGTCAGGGTGATCCACGCCGACCCCACCGACCACAACCGCGCCTCCAGTTCGAGCCGATGCGGCGGGTCGATCGCACGCACCACCGTCGTGTCGCTGATGAGCACCGGCCACAGCCCGAAGCGGTAGTGGATGCGGCTGCCCACGGCGGGCCAGTCGTCGTCGACCTCGCCGATATGCGAGGCGCCGACCACCCAGCTCGCGTACAGCCACCCGTCGGCCAGGCTCGCGAACGCCCGCGGTGGCGGCACGGGCACGGTCACCTGGGCTGTGAGCACGTCTGCTTACCTCGTCCGTCGCGCGATTGCGGTTTACCCCAGGGTAATTCGTGTCGGCCACCGCCGCCGGACGGGTTTGTCGCGACACGACGGGCGCGGCACGCCGAACCCGCGACGATGCGGGAAAATTGCTGTCCACGGTTTCGACGTGGGATCGTTGGCCTCATGTCCACGGAAGAGACCCCGCCCGGCGACCAGCCCGGCGACCCCGACGCGGCAGCCGAACGCACCCTGTTCGGGCACCCGATCGGTTTGACGAACCTGTTCGGCGTCGAGCTGTGGGAGCGATTCTCGTTCTACGGCATGCTCACGATCCTGGGCTACTACCTGTACTACTCCACCGCCGACGGCGGTCTGGGGATCGCGCAGAGCACGGCGCTGGGCATCGTCGGCGCCTACGGCGGCCTGGTGTACCTGTCCACGGTGCTCGGCGGCTGGATTGCCGACCGGGTGCTGGGCATGGAGCGGACCGTGTTCTACGGCGGTGTCGTGGTCATGGTCGGTCACATCGCGTTGGCGGTGCTGCCCGGGTTGGTCGGTGTCGGTGTCGGCCTTGTCCTGGTCGCGGTGGGCAGTGGCGGGTTGAAGGCGAACGCGTCGTCGTTGCTCGGCACCCTCTACGCGCCGACCGACGCGCGCGTGGACGGCGGCTTCACGCTGTTCTACCTCGGCATCAATATCGGCGCGTTCTCCGGCCCGCTGCTGACCGGGCTGCTGCAGCGCGAGTGGGGCTTCCACGTCGGCTTCGGCGCCGCGGCGATCGGCATGGCGCTGGGCCTGACCCAGTACGTGGCCTTCCGCCGCAACCTGGGCACCCACGGGCGTGAGGTGCCCAACCCCGTCACCCGCAGGGAACTGACCCCGGTGCTGATCGGTGTCGCGGTCGCCGCGGTCGTGGTGCTGGTGGCCGTGCTGACCGGGCTGCTCACCCTCGAGAACATCTCCGACGTGACCACCGGCGTGATCGTGGTCGCCTCGATCGTCTACTTCGCGGTGATGCTGCGCAGCCCCAAGGTGACCCAGATCGAACGCACCCGCGTGATCGCGTTCATCCCGCTGTTCATCGCCAACGCGGTGTTCTGGTCGCTGTTCCAGCAGATGTTCACCATGCTCGCGGTGTACTCCGACGAACGCGTGGACTGGCGCATCTTCGGCTGGGAAGCGCCCGCGAGCTGGATCGGTTCGGTGGAACCGGTGTGGATCATCGCGCTGTCGCCGCTGTTCGCGCTGCTGTGGACCAAGCTGGGCAACCGCGCGCCCAGCACCCCGATCAAGTTCGCGCTGGGCGTGATCGGCATGGGTGTGGCGTTCTGGATGTTCGCGCTGCTGAGCGGGTTCGACGGCAAGACCGTGCCGGTGCTGGCGGTGTTCGCCATCCTCGGCGGCTTCGCGGTCTCGGAACTGCTGCTGTCGCCGATCGGGCTGGCGGTGACCACGCACCTGGCGCCCGCCGCGTTCCGTTCGCAGATGATGGCCCTGTACTTCTTCTCGGTCGGTATCGGCACGTCGATGGCGGGCACGCTGGCCCGCTTCTACAGCCCCGACAGCGAGGCCGCCTACTTCGGGTTCAGCGGCGGCGCGGCCATCGTGGCCGGTTTCGTCGTGGTCGCGTGCGCCCCCTGGATCAAGCGCCGCATGCAGGGCGTGCACTGACCCGATTCCGGGTAACCCCCGATTACGTTTTTTCGCAAGAGAAGGAGAAATACCGTGCCGAGTCCGCAGGACACTCCAGGGGTGGGTAGATCGCCCAGCCGATGGGGCGGAGCATTCCGCACCAAATCGGTGGAGCAGTCGATTCGCGATACCGACGAACCCGATTCCAAACTCCGCAAAGACCTCACGGCCTGGGATCTGACGATCTTCGGTGTCGCCGTTGTCGTGGGCGCGGGCATTTTCACCCTGACCGCACGCACCGCGGGCAATGTCGCGGGGCCCTCGGTATCGCTGGCTTTCGTTTTCGCGGCGATCGCCTGCGGACTCACCGCGGTCTGCTACGCGGAATTCGCCTCGACCGTGCCGGTGGCCGGTAGTGCCTACACCTATTCATATGCCACTTTCGGCGAATTGGTGGCGTGGATCATCGGCTGGGATCTGATCCTGGAATTCACCCTCGCCGCGTCCGTGGTCGCCAAGGGTTGGTCGCAGTACCTGGGCACCGTCTTCGGATTCGATTCGGCCACAGTGCAATGGGGGTCGATCACGTTCGACTGGGGCGCGGTGCTGTTGCTCGCCGTGCTCACCGTGCTGCTGGCGCTGGGGACCAAGATGTCCTCGCGGGTGTCGGCCGTGGCGGTCGCGATCAAGCTGGCCGTCATCGCGCTGGTGCTCGTGCTCGGCATCACCTACTTCAAGGCCTCGAACCTGAGCCCCTACATCCCGCCCTCGCAGCCCAGCGACGGTGGTGCCAGTGGGCTGCACCAGTCGCTGTTCTCGTTCGTCACCGGCGCCGGTGACAGCAACTTCGGCTGGTACGGCCTGCTCGCCGCGGCCAGCCTGGTGTTCTTCGCGTTCATCGGTTTCGACGTGGTCGCCACCGCCGCGGAGGAGACCAAGAACCCTCAGAAGGCGGTGCCGCGCGGCATCCTCGGCTCGCTGCTGATCGTGACCGTGCTCTACGTGGCGGTCACGCTGGTGCTCACCGGCATGGTGCCCTACACCGAACTGGCGGGCGAGAACGCCACGCTGGCAACGGCATTCCAGATCCACGGCGTGGACTGGGCCAAGAACGTCATCTCCATCGGCGCGCTCGCCGGCCTGACCACCGTGGTGATGGTGCTGTTCCTCGGCCAGACCCGCGTGGGATTCGCGATGGCCCGCGACGGCCTGCTCCCCCGCGCCCTTGCCCACACCGGCAAGCGGGGCACCCCCGTGCGGCTGACCGTCATCGTCGGCGTGCTCTGCATGATCCTGGCCGGATTCGTGGACTTCGGCACCCTGGAAGAAATGGTGAACATCGGCACGCTGTTCGCCTTCGTGCTGGTCTCGATCGGCGTGATCATCCTGCGCCGCACCCGCCCCGACCTGCCCCGCGGCTTCCGCGTCCCCTTCGTCCCCCTCATCCCCATCCTGGCCGTGCTGGCCTGCCTGTGGCTGATGGTGAACCTGTCGGTGGAAACCTGGCTGCGCTTCCTGATCTGGATGGCCCTTGGCTTCGTCGTCTACTTCGCCTACGGCCGCCGCCACTCGATCCTGGGCAATAAGGCCACGATCGATGACTGACCAGCCCCTTCGATGACATGATCGGTCCCGGCGTGGTCCCTTCCGACACGCCGGGCCGACCTTGTCAGCCAACACGATTCCGGTACACCCGTACGATTCGCTACGCTGTCCGGGACGCCCCTATAGCCCAATTGGCAGAGGCAGCGGACTTAAAATCCGCACAGTCAGGGTTCGAGTCCCTGTGGGGGCACTCAAATGCCAGGTCAGGCCCGGTTACTGGGTCTGGGAACTTGCAAAATGCGGACGATTCCCAAAAAAACACCAAGAATTTCAGCGGTGCGGCTTCGCTGCGGTGGGTGGTGAGGTGTTCGATCATCTGGCGCGGGTCATACGGGTTCGCGGGGACCATGGTGTCGACGACCGGCACAGGGGCCATGAGTTGTTTGTAGGTGTCGCGCCGGGCCTCGGTGCCGAAGTCGTAGCCGAGGGTGCCCAGCGCGTAAATCTTGCCGGGTGCCCCGCGTGGTTGGGCGGAGGTCACGACACCGTTGCGACCGGTGTGGATGAGTCGGGTCGCGGCGGGGATGTTCAGTTTCCCGGCGAGGCACCGTGCTGGTTCACCGTGGGTGTCCGCGTCCGAACATGGTGTGGCGCTGTCGAGTAGGGCTTGTCGCACGGCGAGTGGGTTCGCGGGTTGTCCTTGTTGCAGTTGCAGGCTGATCAGCAGGGCGGCGACCCCGGCGACGACGGGCGTCGAGCAGCAGGTGCCCTTGTGCACCGCCAGCCCGCCGTCGGGGGTGGCGCCGGAGATGTTGCCGCCGGGGGCGACGATCGCGTTCGGCAAGTATTCGGGGCCGAAGTTGCTGAACTTGAACATGATTCCGTCGTCGTCGTGGGCGCCGACCGCCAACATCTGAGGTAGGGCGGCGGGGTAGCAGCGGCACGCGGCGTTGTCGTTGCCAGCGGCGGTGATCAGCAGCGCCCCGGCGTCCTCGGCCCGCTGTGCGGCGTCGGCCCATAGGTGATCGACGTCGCCGGAGCTGGTCGGCAGGCAATGGGAGAAGGTGACGATGTGCGCACCGGCCCGCACCGCCGCGTTGAGGGTGCGGGCGGCGTTGATCGGGTCGGCGATACTCGATTCGTCGCGCAGTGTGGGGATGCTCAGGCCGGTGCAGCGCGGCGCCAACCCGGTGACGGTGCTGCCGTGCTGACCGAACAGGACACTGGCGACCCAGGTTCCATGATCCACGATGGCATCGTCAGCAGGAGTATCGGGGAGCCAGCCGGTACCTACTTCGTGGATGTCGGCACCGTCGAAGCAGGGATGAGACTTGGCGACGGGTCCGTCGACGACGGCGACCCGCACCCGCGGGTCGCCGAGCGTCGAGACCCACAACTGTGCGACGCCGGGGACAGCGGCCAAGTCAGGCACTGCGCCCACCCACCACGGCGGATTGCTGCATCCGCCGGTAGCTCGGGAACGCGAAATACGGGGGGTCGTTGAAGTTCGCTCCGTGCATCAGGTCGAGGCGAACCTTGATCAACTGGTCGGCGGTGCCGTGGGTGACGTCGATGACCGTGTGCGGTTGTATGAGGTCGGGTCGGTGTACCGGGGGCGCCTGGATGGGCAGCCACATGGCGGAATCTCCTCTCTGATCGGGATCCGAGCCTCCGGTCAGGATTCGGACCAGGTGCGGACATCACCGAGGGTGACCGGCAGCGGGTCGGACACGTCGATGGTGAACCAGAACACCTTCTTCGCACGCCGTGAGTTCTCGGGGTCGAAGAAGCGCAGTTTCACGTCCCAGCAGTCGCTGTCGATCCTCCCGAACGGGGATTTCTCCACCCCGATCGTGTCCAGGGCCATCCCGGCTGCCAGGGCGGTCGCGAAGGTGCTCGCGGCCTGGAAGGCGTTGGTGGCCGCGAAGTTCAGCGCCCGGTCCCGCGAGGTCGCCCCGAGGTTGCGCAGTCGAAATACACCTTGGTCAGGAATTTCGACTCGGCTCTATTTGTTTGGGTGAGCCCGGTTCGTTGTGCCGGCGGCCTCGCCGCGGGTCACTGTCGGTCCGAGTCGGGCTCGGTGGAGCCGCAGGGCCGCGGCGTTGTTGACTAGCGGGCCCGTGACCTCAGCGTATGCGGATTGAGGAGGTCGATTCGCCTGTTCGGAGCGAACGCGGTCTCGCGGCAGGCTTCAGCGATGTTGGTAGCGCCATCGAGACGAAGTAGGTTCATCGCCGTATTGCGGAGCGTTGCCAGGACGTGGTGGATGGCCCCGGTATGGGCGGTGTTGCGGTCCTCGTCGTAGGTGACGTCGCGGCACCAGTGGACCGAGTTCTCGATCCCCCAGTGGCCTCGCAACCACCCGGCTATTTGGGTGGGTTTCGCTTCTTCGAACGGCAGACTGCAGACGGCGTAGACGACTTCGACTGATCGTTTTCCGGTGGTAGTGACGAGGCGGTCGCGGGTGATGCGGATCAGCTGACGAACGTAGGGGAAACCGATTCCTCGTGGCGCGGACAGGATTTGCAGGTCGCGGTGCTCGACGCGGCCATGCCCGCGGCCCTGGGTGGAGCCGGTCTCGGCGGGTTCGTCGCCCCACGCGGAAAGATGTTGGGTATCGAGGGCCTCGCGTAGCCGTCGCCCGCCGCCGGTCCGCTGGTAGTGCACGTCGTGGTCGAGTTCCCAGCTCTCGGCGCACTCGACGCAGATGGTGCAGCCGTGGAGGCAGCGGAAGGTGTTCCGCACCAGCAGGATCCGGCCGTCAGGGTCGCCGCTGTCGCGCGGCGTCACCAAGACGTAGTCGTTGCCGCTGAGTTTGGCCCGGGTTTGATCACGCCGTCCTGGTCGCGACCTTTGGTGCTTTTCATCTCGCGAATGAATGTCGGGACTGCCCCCGGTTTGGTTGATTCCTGATCTGTGAGGACTGCGTCCTCGCTGGAAGGATGTCCACCATGCCGAAGCCGTATCCGGAGGAGTTCCGCCGCGATGTCGTCGCGGTTGCCCGCAAGGGCAGCTCCTCGATCAAGCAGGTCGCCAAGGATTTCGGGATCTCCGAAGCGTGCCTGCACAACTGGCTCAAACAGGCCGACATCGAGGACGGGAACAAGCCCGGATTGACTCGGGAAGAGTCTGCGGAGCTGCGTGAGCTGCGTAAACGTACCAAGCAGCTGGAACAGGAGAACGAGATCCTGCGACGCGCGGCGGCGTTCTTCGCCCGCGAGCTGCCCCCAAAATGAGGTTCCCGCTGGTCCTCGAACTGGCCGCTGACGGGTTCCCTGTCGCGGTGATCTGCCGGGTGCTCGGATTCACTCCACAGGCGTTCTACAAGTGGAAGAAAATGCCTGTCTCACAGCGTGATTGGGACGACGCCCACCTGATCGATGCAGCTCTCGACATCCACGCCGACGACCCCGCGTTCGGCTACCGCTTCATCGCCGACGAACTCGGTGATCGCGGCATCCACGTGGGTGAGAATCGGGTGCAACGCCTGTGCTCGCAGCAACGGATCTGGTCGGTGTTCGCCCGCAAACGCGGCCTCAGCAGACGGGCGGGGCCACCTGTTCATAACGATCTCGTCGTTCGCGAGTTCACCGCGGAAGCACCAAATCGGTTGTGGCTCACCGATATCACCGAACATCGAACCGGTGCAGGGAAGCTTTATCTTTGCGCGATCAAGGACTGCTTTTCCAACCGCATCGTCGGCTACTCGATCGACGAACGAATGACCGCCGCCCTGGCGGTCGCAGCGCTGCGCAACGCGGTCGCGATCCGCTCGCCGGTAGGCACGATCGTCCACCGATTGAACCTGAGCAATTTCGTTCTCGGCGATTCGTTCATGCGTTGTCGGCCAGCGGATTACATGGCTCGATGGGGCGAGTTGGGGATGTGGTGACAACGCTGCGATGGAGTCGTTCTTCGTGCTGCTGCAACGCAATGTCCTCGACCGCCGCCGCTGGGCGACCCGCGAGGAACTGCGGCTGGCCGTCGTCGTCTGGATCGAACGGACCTACCATCGCCGTCGACGGCAACGCCGACTCGGCCGCCTGACACCGATCGAATTTGAGACAATCAATCAGCCCGCACTCGCGGCCTGAAACACCACACCCCGCGAGTCAACCGAACTCGGGGCAGTCCCGTCTCCTATTCGCGGTGTGGGATTGGGTTCGGTTGTGTCGCTGGCGGGTTCATTGGGGTAGGTGCTCGTGGAGGGGGCCGGTAGTGTGGTTGAGCCACACGATCACCGCCCACCCGGCGTGGCGGTCCCGTAGCCGGTTCATCGCGTCGGTGGCGTAGGCGGCGATGTCGTCGGGGTGCACGAGGTGAACGCGCGCGATGGCAATCCGGTCGGTCACGTGCGCGACGGTGTACATGCCGCGTTCGTCGCGCGGGCCGGGGCGTAGATGACGAACTGAGCGAAAGGGACTGGTCGCTCGCGAAACTCACACCCCACGTCGATGATCCATAACAATCCAATGACTTGTCATGCACATCACACATTTGCCGATAGTCTGAAAATTGGAACGCGGCAAGATAAGCGAGAGGCTCCCCAAGTCTCAGTAGCTCGCCCGGCGAGCACGCACATTTCTTTTTGCGTTCCTCAATGGTGATCGGCATCTATTTTCGAGGGAAGGCTCATTCTCATGAAAATGAAAACCGCCAGCGTTGTCGCTGCAGCCACTGTCGCCGTGGGTTCGTTGATCGGCCTTGCCGCGCCCGCCAGCGCTGCCACGCCCGGCTCTCAATGCACTGCGGATGTGGACGCAGTCACCGCGGTGGGAGTGGTCAGTAGCAACGGCAAGAGTTGCACGTTTACCGCGGAAGCTCTCGAACCCCTCCTCGGCGAGGTAGCCAATGTCGGCGGCCACGCCATCAGCAATCTCGTCCACGGCATATTCGTTTCCAGCAACAACGTGCTCGCCTGCGGCACGAGCATTGCGGGATTTGTGCGCGTGTCCTGTCCCAACTGACGGTTGGTTGTCGGGTGAACAAGGGAGCAGGGCGGTAGGCGCGCACCCGGTTGTGGTGCCCCGGGCGCGGTGTCGTGTCCGGGGCTCCCGGGGTTGTCAGCGACCGGGGCGGGCTCCGGGCAGGTCGGTCCAGCAGGACAGGCAGATACGGGATTTGATGAACGCGCGGTCGGGCGCGCTCAGGTACGCGAAGGCATCCTGGATCGCCAGACGACGCTCACCCCACGCGATGAACCGGTCCTCGTTGACGTGGAAGGTCGCGCTCTGCTGGCACGTACCGCAGGTGACTCCCACGGCGAGGTCCAGGGGCGGGGGTGTGTCGAGGTGGTCTCGGTTGTCGGTCATGAGGGTGAGTTCCTTTGCTGTCGTAGTGAATTGATGAGGTACAGCGGACTTTTCAACCCGAAATAGCTGTGCATCGTCTCGCGCCGAGGGTCTGCACCGTGGGCCCGCAGGACACGAATCGAGGCCACCGGGTCATTGCCAGAAGCAAGTGCGGCCAAGTAGATGGCAGGCCAACCCTTCTCGGTCAAGGCATCGACATCGGCGCCCGCATCGAGTAGCCGCTCGATTGCGGCGGGGTGCGCGTCCTGTGCGGCGAAGTGCAACGGTGTCCAGCCCTGGGAATCGGCAGAGTTGACGTCCTCGGTCACCAGCAGGCGGTTGATGGCTTCAACATCGCCGTCGCGTGCCGCGTAGAGCAGGGCGCTGCGGCCCCAAACGACCTGCCCGATTGCCACTTCAGACACCGGACGTTTCGTAGTGCGCCCAACTGTTCCCACCGCGGGCAGTGAGACCCTGTGTACGAGATGACAAGGTGCCCCGGCCGCGGTTGCTGTGAGTCTGGGCCACGCGGCGTGCATTGCGGGCCACCCAGCCCGGCATAATCGACCAATTCGGCTCCGAATAGTCAGAAAACTGATTTTCGAGCGTCGTTTTGTACGATTACGCCGGGGTAGGGCGACCGTGATCGGTCGGGCCGGCCGCGCCGTGATGTGCTGAATCAGTTCAGCACTAGGTGATCTCGTCGCCGGTGAGATCGTCAGCCGCGGGCGCGTTGGCCGGTGGCGGCTTTGGTGACGATGTCTGCGATTCGGGCTGATCGGGTGGTGTCTCGGGCGGCGCTGACGATCCACCACAGCATTTGTTTGCGGGCGCTGGGAGGGAAGGTGTCCCAGTTGGTTCGGGCTGGTGGGGCTGCGTCCAGTGCTGCGGTCAGGTCTGGTGGTTCTGTGAGGTCTTCGACCTGGTCGAGAATCGTCCACCAGCCATTGGCTTCGGCGGCGGCGATGGCGTGGCGGCCTGCGTCGGTCATGTGGCCGTGCTTTTCCATGTCGGCGGCGCGTTCGCGGTTGAGGCGGGTCCAGGAGCTTTTGGGTCGACGCGGTGTGAACAGTTGCAAGCCGCGTTCTTCGTCGAGGATGGTGGTGGTCGAGTCGATCCAGCCGAAGCAGATGGCTTCCTCGACGGCCTCGGGGTACGGGCAGCGTGGTCGGCCGGTGGTGTTGCGCCACGAGCACAACCACACGCCTCGGACCGACGCGTGGTTGGCCGTGAGCCAGGTTCGCCACTGGGTCCGCGTTTCGGCGTGGAAGATCGGGTAGTCGAATTTCCACGTCGGTGGGTGTGTGGAAACGGGTGGCCCGAGGGGATCTTTCCGCATTTTCTCAGTGTCGCACCGATTGCGGACAGATCCTGTCCGCAATGCGGCGAGCGGCGACGCAGATCACGCTGGGGTTCTGTGGGGTCCCGGCGTAGGTTCAGGGGGAAGCGAACCGTTGACACGAAGGGGTGTTCTCGATGCGGGTGGTCAAGCGAATTCGGGCTTATGTCAAGGTGATTGGGCAGGCTCGGCGGAACAAGGGCGATCTGGTGGGGTGGTTGGGGCGGCGGCCGCAGATTGCGGGGGCGCAGGTGGTCTACGAGACGGCTTTGTTGTTCAGCAACAAGGTGGATCCTCGGTTGAAGGAGTTGGCTGAACTCAAGACGGCCGGGTTGGTGGCTTGTCAGTTCTGTTTGGATATCGGGTCGGCGCTGGCGCATACGTCGGGGTTGAGTGAGCGGCAGTTGACCGATCTGCCTCGGTACAAGACCAGCGATGCCTATAGCGAGTTGGAGAAGTTGGTGATCGGGTTCGCTGAGGCGATGACGGTGACGCCGGCTGTTGAGCTCGATGAGTTGCGGGAGGAGTTGCTGACGCATCTGTCGAAGGCGCAGGTGGCGGAGTTGGCGGCGACTATCGCTTGGGAGAATCAGCGGGCTCGGCTGAATCAGGGGCTCGGCGTGCAGCCAACCGGGATGGCCGATGGGATGGCGTGTGCGATGCCGGAACCTCGGCGGGTGCCGTAGACGAAACCCTCCGGGAGCCTGGGCGGCTCCCGGAGGATGCAACTACCCGCTGGTCAGAGCCTTGGCGATGTGGGTGACCTGGATTTCGTTGCTGCCCGCGTAGATCATCAGGGACTTGGCGTCGCGGGCCAACTGTTCGACCTTGTACTCGGCCATGTACCCGTTGCCGCCGAACAGCTGCACGGCCTCCATCGCGACCTCGGTGGCGGCGCGTGAGGAGTACAGCTTCATCGCGGACGCCTCGGCGAGGGTCACCTTGTCGCCTGCCGCGGTGCGCTCGATGGCGTTGAACACCATGTTCTGCACGTTGATTCGCGCGATCTCCATCTCGGCGAGCTTGAGCTGGATGAGCTGGAACTGCGCGATCTCCTTGCCCCACAGGGTGCGGGACTTGGCGTAATCCACGCACAGGCGGTGACATTCGTTGATGATGCCCAGCGCCAGCGACGCGATGCCGACGCGTTCGACCACGAAAGACTCTTTGGCACTGTCCTTTCCGTCGCCCTTGGCCGGGGTCTCGGTTTCGCCGAGCAGCCGGTCGGGGGTGATGCGGACGTTGTCGAAGAACAGTTCGCCCGTGGGCGAGGAGTTCATGCCCATCTTCTTGAACGGGGGGCTCTGCGTGAAACCGGGCATCCCTTTGTCCAGCACGAAGGTCAGGACCTTGCGGTCGCGGCGGTCGGCGCCGTCCTGTTCGTCCAGCTTGGCGTAGACGATCGTGACGTCGGCGTACGGGCCGTTGGTGATGAAGGTCTTGCGGCCGTTGAGGATGTAGTCCTCGCCGTCGCGGCGGACGTAGGACTTCATGCCGCCGAACGCGTCCGAACCCGAATCGGGTTCGGTGATGGCCCAGGCGCCGACCTTGTCCATGGTGACCAGTTCGGGCAGCCAGCGCTTCTTCTGCGCGAGGGTGCCGCGGCTGCGGATGGTGCCGACGGTGAGACCCAGGCTCACCCCCATCGAGGCCACCAGACCGAGGCTGACGCCGGCCAGTTCGCTGTTGAGCACCACGCCCATGCTGCCCGCACCACTGAGCCCGCCGCCGGAGCTACCGGAGCCGGTGGTGCCTGCCTCTTCGCGGGCCAGCGCCTTCTCGAGCCCGTCGCGCGCCATCTCGTCCAGGCCGAAGGTGGCGAACAGCTTGCGGATGATGCCGAACGGCGGCAGCGCGCCGCTTTCCAGCTGGTCGACGTGCGGGGTGACCTCCTTGGCGATGAAGCCGCGCACGGCCTCGCGGAACATCAGGTCTTCGTCTGACCACTGGTACATCTCTGGACTCCCGAGGGATCGCCGGAACTTTCTCCCAAATATAGAACACGTTCTATTTTGGTGCGACGAAGTTCCGGGTGATGACCGGTGCGACGAACTCCTCCAGCATGGCGCGTTCGTCGGCGGCATCGCGACCGGGCGCCGACAGCAGCGAGACGATCACGCGGGTGAGCCAGCGGGCCAGGCGGCTTCGCTGCGGGTCGGTCAGGCCAGTGGGGCCGAAGATGGTCGCAGCCAAGGCTTCGATGACGTCGGAGTCCTGGCTGATGCGGCCCGCCGTGCCGGAATCGGCGGGCCGGAACCAGGCGATGAGCAGGGGGTTGGCCCGAACCTGCGCGACCGCGCCGAGCATCGCCGCGATGATCCGTTCGCCGGGGTCGGCGATGTCGCGGAACCGCTCGTCGAGCTGGGCGACGATGCGGCGGGTCTCGCGGTGCACGAACGCCAGCCGCACCGCCTGCCGGTTGTCGAAGTAGCGGTAGAGCGTGGCACGGGAACAGCCTGCGGCCTTGGCGATGTCGGCCATGCCGACCGCGGCCACCCCGTGTTCGGCGAATAGTTCGGCGGCCGCGTCGATGATGCGTTCGGCGGCCAGGTCCGCCCGGTCGGTCGCCAACCAGTCACCACTCATGTCGCACTGAACGGCACCGCGACGGGCCAGCGCACGTAGTTACCCTGCGACCATCGCACCGCATCGAGGTCGACGGTGAAATCGGGGCACCGGGCGAGCAGTTCCTCGAGCGCCACCCTGGCCTGCATGCGGGCGGCGGCCGCGCCGAGGCAGTGATGGTGTCCGTGACTGAAGGTGAGGATGCGCTTGGGGTTGCGGCGGACGTCGAGTTCGGCTGCGGTGGAACCGAATTCGCGTTCGTCGCGGTTGGCGGAGCCGTAGAGCAACAGCACGCGGCGGCCGGCCGGGATCGTGGTGTCGTGCAGTTCGACATCGCGGGTGGTGGTGCGGGCCAGACCCTGCACCGGGGAGGTCATCCGGAGGAACTCCTCGATGGAATCGGGGATGAGCGACGGGTCGTCGGCGAGCAGCCTGCGCTGGTCGGGATTCGCGGTGAGAAGCTGGACCGCGCCGCCGAGATTGCCGGTGGTGGTGTCGTTGCCGCCGGTGATCATCGTGAACGCGAAGCCCAGAATGGCGATGAGGCCGTCGTTGTCGCCCTCGGCGCCGAGGCCGGAGGCCAGCAGGTGCGAAATGGTGTCGTCGCCCGGTTCCACGCGGCGACGGGCGATCAGCTCGGTGAAGTAGCCGACCAGCTCGCCCACGGCGGCGAACGCGTTCTGGTCACCCGCGGCGATCCCGGCGCCCGCGACGGCGCCACCGACGATGTTCTCGGTCCAGTCGTCGAACTTGCCGTGGTCGCGTTCGGGCACGCCGAGGTAGTGCGCGACCACCATCGTGGGCAGCGGCTTGAACAGCTCCTCGACGATATCGCCGCCACCGGCCGCGCGCAGTCGCTCGATCCGTTCGACGACGAACCTGCGCACCGCCGGTTCGACCGAATTCACTTGGCGCGGTGTGAATCCCGGCGACACCCGGCGCCGGAAGTCGGTGTGCTCGGGCGGGTCCATGAAGACGAACGGCTTGACGCCACCGAACCCGGCGGCGGCCAGGTCGATGTAGTCGACGGTCAGACCCGAGGCCGAGGAGAACGTCTCGGGATCGCGGGCGGCCGCCCACACGTCGGGGTGCCGAGACAGCACGTAGAAGTCGTTGGATTCCTGCCCTTCGGGGATCACCCGATGGACCGGATCAAGCTCGCGCAGTGCGGAATACATGGACCAGGGATCGCGCCAAGTCTCCCCGGAGCGCAGTTCGAACCGCACCGAATGAGACGACGTTGTGCTCATGACTCCATGGTGAGACATCTGCACCAATTTGTCTAGAACCGGTTCTATTTTCGTCGGTCACCGCAGGTCGAACGTGTGCGCGCTACCTTGGACTGATGAGCAGTCGAGGAGTTCCCGGTGGTGTGGTGCACGAGTTGCCGACGGATCTGCGCACGGCACTGCTCGCGAACCCGCCCGCACTCACCGCCTGGCGCGACATCACCCCACTGGCCCGCAACGAGTTCATCTGCTGGGTCGAGGACGCCAAACAGGACGCGACACGCGCACGGCGGATCCGACGCACCCAAGAGGAGCTCGAGGAGGGCCAGCGGCGGCCGTGCTGCTGGCCTGGGTGCGCGCATCGCGAGCGCACCGGCAGCTGAGCTGGGAATTCCGAGCATCCGGTCCCCGCCGCCGAGGAGATCGAACCGCAGCTCACACCGCGTGTGGCGCCTCGCTCATCGGGATGACCTTGCGTCGGCGGGTAGGCCCGCGGTGGAAGTTGTGCTACCACTGGGTGATCAAAGGCGCGAGGGGGATTTGTGACATCGATGAACCGGGCTGGTTCGGGTGAGCCCGTACTGCTGCTGCACGGCTACACCCTGTCCCATCATTCATGGCACAGGGTTGTCGACAATCTCTCGCGCGACTACGACGTTCTCGCGATGACGATGCCAGGGCACTGGGGCGGGCCGCAGCTGCGACTGCGCGATGTGGGCGTCCGCGGGATCGCCGACGGCGTCGAACGTGAACTCGACAAGCTCGGTTGGGAAACCTGCCACATAGCCGGGAGCTCACTCGGCGGACAGATCGCGTTCGAACTCGAACGCCGCGGCCGGGCGCGATCCCTTGCCGCACTGAACCCCAGCGGAGGATGGAAGCGTTTCTCCTACAACGAGTTTCATCTCGGTCTGGTATTCGTCGCACAATTTCCGCTTGCCGCCGCTGCCCGCATGTTCGGTGATCGAGTAACTACTCGCGAGGTCTTTCAACGCCCGATCATCAGGAACTGCGTCAGCGACATGACGGCGGTCGACCCCGTTGACGCGGCGAACACGATCCGCGCAGTCGCCCACTGCCCCATCTACCTGCCGATGCAACTGGCGTATCTGCGCGATGGACCGCTCACCGACGACGACATCCGTCGTGTCACAGCGCCGACATCGTTGATCCTGTCCGAGTTCGACACCTTCCTCACCCGGAACAAGTCCATGCAGCGGCTGATCGATGAACTGCCCGACCACGTCGAGGAGGTCACCCTCCCGGGTGTCGGGCACATCCCGATGCTCGAGAACCCCGACATCGTCGCCGATGCCCTCCGCACCCACCTGATCAGGGCGGCTGATCAGCAGGCCCAGTGAGTGTCGGCGACCGACGGGAACTACCTCAGGCGGCGTTCACGATGGACATGGCGATGCCGTCGAGGATGTCGTGTTCGCTGACGACGAGTTCGGAGACTCCCGCGCGGCGGGCCAGTTCGTCGGCCAGGACCTCGGTGATGACCGCGCCGCCGCCGATGACGTCGACGCGGCCGGGGTGCATGGGGCCGAGGGCTGCGCGTTCGTCGTGGTTCATGGCGATGAGACGGTCGCAGACGTCGTGTACTTCGGCCAGGCTCAGGCGGGTGAGATGCACTCGCGCGGAGTCGTATTCGGGGAGGTCGAGGGCGACGGCGGTGATCGTGGTCATCGTGCCTGCTACGCCTACCCAGGTGTGGACCTTGTCGACGGGGACTTTCGCGAACGCTTCGTCGAGGCGTTCCTGGGCGAATTCCCTTGCGGCAGTGACCTGGTCGGGAGTCGGCGGGTTGCCGGGCAGGCAGCGTTCGGTGATGCGGACGCAGCCGATGTCGGCGGAATAAGCTGCCTGGACGCCGTTTTCGTCGCCGACCACCAGTTCGGTGGAGCCGCCGCCGAGGTCGACGACCACGAAAGGACCTGCGTCGGAGGCCAATTCGCCGACGGCACCGGCGAAGGACAGTCGTGCTTCCTCGTCACCGGAGATCACTTCCGCGACCGCGCCGGGCACCACGCGACCGAGTTCGGTGCGGGTCATCGAGAAGAAGTCGTCACGGTTGGCGGCATCGCGAGTCGCGGAGGTCGCGACCATGCGAACCCGCGAAACACCCTGCGCCACCATCACATCGACGTAGTCAGCCAAGGCCAGACGCGTGCGTTCGATCGCTTCGGGCGCGAGCCGACCGGTGGCGTCGACACCCTGACCCAGCCGCACGATCCGCATCTCCCGATGCACATCGGTGAGCCCACCATCAGCGGAGACTTCGGAGATCAGCAGTCGGATCGAGTTGGTTCCGCAGTCCACTGCGGCGATGCGCTCACTCATGGTGTCCTCCAGGTCTGGTGCGCCGGGCACTCCCGCGATTATGCCTGTTCGCCGGGTGCGGCGGGCCAGTCGGCGGGGATCGCGGTGCCGCGGAAGCCCGCGGCGGCGGCCAGGGCGACGGCTTCGTCACCGAAGGGGTTCAGGCCGGGGCCCTTGGCCAGGGAGTGCGCGATCAGCACGTGCAGGCACTTGACGCGGTCGGGCATGCCGCCACCGCTGAAATCGGTGTCCAGGGACTCGATTTCGTTGCGTTCGGCCAGGTAGCTCTCGTGGGCGCGACGGTAGGCGGCGGCCAGTTCCGGGTCGGCGGCCAGGCGTTCGGTCATGTCGCGCATGACACCGGCCGATTCCTGCCTGCTCGCCTCGGCGGTCAGGCGCGGGTCGGTGAGGTAGTACAGCGTCGGGAACGGGGTGCCGTCGGGCAGGCGGGGCGCGGTTTTGACCACGGCGGGCAGGCCGTCGGGGGTGCGGTAGGCGACTTCGAGCACGCCGCGAGGTTCGCGGCCCAACTGCTTCGCGATGATCTCGAGGTCGCTGGCGTTCGGTGTCGTCACCGGGGTCCTTCCGGGGCTGGTTCGGAGATGCTGCGCCACAGGTCGGTGTACCAGGGGTCGGGCGCCGCGGTTCGGGTGCTCATCGGCGGCGGCGCTGGTGCTTCGATGCCGGGAATCTGCACGATGTAGGGGGTTTCGCCGGGCATCACCAGGCGCAGGCGGTCGCGCGCTTGGGAGCGGATGTAGGCCGGATCCTGTTGTTGCGCACGGCGATCGCGCAACGCGGCCAGGTCGGCGTCCAGTTCGACGCGCTGTTTGGCCAGTGCTACCGCTTCGGCACGTTGGCTGAAGTAGGTGCGGGTCGGCACGGCCAAAGTCAGTGCCAGACCGCACAATACGGCCGCCAGGATCACGGCTTTGCCGGTCGACAGCCCCAGGATGGTGTGTTCGCCGCGGTCGAGCTTGCCGGTGGGCTTGCGCTTGGCGGATTCGGGATGGCGGCGCGTGGGGCGTTTGGCCGCGGTGGGGCGGCCGGGCGCGTCCAGCTTGGGGCGGGTGCGCGACGTGCGCCTGTCACCACGTCCACCCGGACTGGTTCCACGCGCACGCCGCTCGGTCATTGCCTACCGCCCCTGTACTGCTTTCAGAATTCGCCGGTGAAACGCGGGAAGGCCACGTCACCGGCATAGCGTGCCGAGTCACCGAGGGCGTCCTCGATGCGCAGCAGCTGGTTGTACTTGGCGACCCGCTCCGAACGCGCGGGGGCGCCGGTCTTGATCTGGCCCGAACCGACGGCGACCGCGAGGTCGGCGATGGTGGTGTCCTCGGTCTCGCCCGAACGGTGCGACATCATGGTCTTGTAACCGTTGCGGTGCGCCAGCTCGACAGCGTCGAGGGTCTCGGTGAGCGTGCCGATCTGGTTGACCTTCACCAGCAACGCGTTCGCGGCACCCTTGGCGATGCCCTCTTCGAGGCGCTCGGGGTTGGTGACGAACAGGTCGTCGCCGACCAGCTGCACCTTGTCACCGATGGCGTCGGTGAGGGCGACCCAGCCGTCCCAGTCGTCTTCCGACAGCGGGTCTTCGATGGAGACCAGCGGGTACTTGGTGAGCAGGTCCGCGTAGAAGTCGCCCATTTCGGCGGCGGTGCGGATCTTGCCCTCGAACTTGTAACCTTCACCCTCGGTGTGGAATTCGGTGGCGGCCACGTCGAGAGCCAGCGCGATATCGGTGCCCAGCTTGTAGCCGGCGCGCTCGATGGCGACGCTGATCAGGTCCAGGGCTTCGATGGTGCCCGCGACGTCGGGGGCGAAGCCACCCTCGTCACCGAGACCGGTCGACAGGCCCTTTTCCTTCAGCACGGCCTTGAGCGTGTGGTACACCTCGGTGCCCCAGCGCAGCGCCTCGCGGAAGGTGGGCGCGCCGATCGGGGCGATCATGAATTCCTGCACGTCCACGCCGGTGTCGGCGTGTGCGCCACCGTTGAGGATGTTCATCATCGGCACCGGAAGCACGTGGGCGTTCGGGCCGCCGAGGTAGCGGAACAGCTCGAGACCCGAGGACTCGGCGGCACCGCGGGCCACGGCCAGCGACACACCCAGCAGGGCGTTCGCGCCGAGGCGGGACTTGTCGGGGGTGCCGTCCAGGTCCAGCAGGGCCTGGTCGACGGTGCGCTGCTCGACGGCGTCGAGGCCGATGATGGCGGGCGCGATCTCGTCGAGCACACCTTCGACGGCCTTTTGCACACCCTTGCCGCCGTAGCGGTCGCCGCCGTCACGCAGCTCGACGGCCTCGTGCTCGCCGGTGGACGCGCCGGACGGCACGTCTGCCCTGGTCAAGGTGCCGTCATCGAGGGCGATCTCGACCTCGACAGTGGGATTGCCGCGCGAATCCAGAATCTCGCGAGCTCCGACCTGTTCGATAATGGCCACGAAAACTGCTCCTTACGACGGAAGGCACGGTAGGTATCACGGGATGGGGCCGTGCGCTGCCGAGCCTATCGTCTCGGCGGGGTGCGCAGTAACCGGCACTCCGGGCCGGGGCGAACTACACGCGGCGGCCGATGCTGTAGATCGCGGCGCGATCGCGGACCACGCGCATGTATTTGTTGTCCTGGTTGTACGCGAACAGGGCTCGTTGCCAACCGTCTGCCGAGGTCAGGTCGCCGCCGCGGGTGCACAGGTAGCGGGCGGCGGTCAGCGCGGCGTCGTCGATGTTCTGCGGGTCGATCACGCCGTCGCCGTTGGCGTCCACGCCCCAGCGTTTCCAGGTTTCCGGAATGAACTGCAGCGGACCCACCGCGCGGTCGTAGGTGGTGTCGCCGTCGAGACGGCCACCGTCGGTGTCGCGAATCTCGGCATTGTTGTTGGTGCCGTCCAGCGCGACGCCGATGATCGCCGGGCGCACCACCCCGTCACCGTCGATCCCGGCACCACGATGGGTGCCGTGCCCGCTTTCCACGCTGGCGATTCCGGCGAGGGTGGTCCAGGCGATCCCGCACTCGGGCTTCGACTTCGCCAGCACCGCGGCGGCGTACCCGTAGGCCTCGAGCGCGACCGGTTCGATGCCGACCGCGCCGGATTGCTCGTGCGCCCAGTCACGTAACTGCTCCGACGCGCGGCCGGGCGCGTCGACATCGATGGTGGGCAGCGCGACTCCCGGCCCCGGCGGCATATCGCCGGGAATCGACGCGAGCGAACTGCACCCCGACAGGAGCGCGGTGATCGCGACTGCGGCGAGCACGCCGATTTTTTGCACCGTCACCTGCTCAATCATCCAGATCCACGGCACTTTGCGCACGTCTCACAGCAGGTTCTCAGAGTCGTGGATAACTTCTTGCGCGCGCTCAGCCGAGTAGGTCCGCGGTGGCTTGGTGCGCGGGCGTGGTGAGAACTTGTGTCGGCGTGCCGGATTCGACCACTCGGCCGCGATCGAGCACGAGCAGGTCGGTGCAGTGGCCGCGGACCAAGGTCATGTCGTGGCTGATCAGGATGACGGCGGTGTTGCGGTCGGCGCGGACTCTGTCGAGCAGAGACATGATGGCGGTGGCGGTTTCGGAGTCCAGGGCTGTGGTGATTTCGTCGCAGATGAGCACGGCCGGGTTGGCGGCTAGGGCTCGGGCCAGGGCTACTCGTTGGCGTTGGCCGCCGGAGAGTTGGTGGGGGTGGCGGGTGGTGAGATCGGCGGGAAGGTCGACGGCGGTGAGTAGGGCGGTGATGTGGTCGGGGATTTCGTGTTTGGGGATTCTGGCGATTCTGCGGAGGGGGCGGGCCAGGGTTTGTTCGACGGTTCGGCGGGGGTTCAGTGCGGCGCGAGGATTCTGGGTGACCAGTTGAATTCTGTTGGCCCCGGGCTCGATTCGACGCACCTCCGTTCCGCACACTTCCAGCGAACCGGTTTCGGCGGGATGTAGGCCTGCGATCACTCGGGCGAGGGTGGTTTTTCCGGCGCCGGATGGGCCGACCACGGCTAGGGCGGCACCGGCTCGCAGGCTGAGATCGACTTCTTCGAGGACCATGTGACCGTGTGCTGTCGCGTTGATTCCCTTGGCGCGCAGGACAATATCGTCTGCCGGGTTCGGCCTGGTAATCGACGAATCGACACCCGTCGACAGGCGGCCACTGCCCGGATCGGTGGTACCTGCCATCTCGTTGGCGGCTTTGGCGCGAACCTGAGGAGGTTGCTTGCCTTGACAATCAGCGGACGCCTCACTTCTGCGGGACCTGCTCGGCGCGTGGCTGCCGTCCTGCGGATCAGCAACCGCGGTTGAATGATTCGCTGACTGTTCGCTGGGTGGGCGGATTTCGATCACCGTGTCGGCGATGGTGTTGATCGCTTCGGTGTCGTGGCCGGAGAGCAGGACGGTGGTGGCGTGGTCGGTGGCGAGGGTGGAGATCAGGTGGGCGATGTCGGTGCGGAGGGTGCCGTGCAGGCCGGCGAGGGGTTCGTCGAGGATGAGGAGTTCGGGGCGGCGCAGGATGGCTCGGGCCAGGGCTACTCGGCGTTGTTGGCCGCCGGACAGGCGGGCGCAGCGGCGGCGGAGATGGGTGTGGTCGAGGCCTACCTGTTCGAGGACGGCTAGGCGGTCGGCTTCGGTACTGGTGGGAGCGGCGTCGGCTAGGACGGCTCGGACGCGCAGGAGCGGGTTGAGTTCGGAGCCTGGGTCCTGGCCGACGTAGGCGATCTTTTCGCGGCGGAACTTGCGCAGGGCTCCGGCATCGAGCGCGAACACGTCATGCTCGGCGACCAGCACCGTTCCCGCTCCGCGAGCGCCAGTGGGTAGATGCCCGAGCAGCGCACGCATCGCCGTGGACTTGCCCGCGCCCGATGCCCCTGTCAGCGCGGTCACCGTGCCCGCCTTCAACCGGAACGACAACGGCGCCAGCAGTACGGCCCCGCTGTCGGCGACAACGGTCAAGTCATCGACTACCGCGGACTCCCCCGAGTCCGCCACCGAAATCCGACCTGCGCTGCCGAAAGAGCTGGTCGTCGCGGGACGGGTCTTCGGCCCACTGGTGACCACCAGGTTCACACCCACTGCCACGATCGCGATGGCGGCGCTCGGCGCGAGAACCGCCCAGGGGTTGAGGAGAAGTCCGGAGGCGTTGTCGCGGACCATGATTGCCCAGTTGTCGGCACCGAGGGCGGGGACGCCGAGGAAGGCGACGGTGCTGACCAGGTAGATGGCTACTACGAAACGCAAGCCCAGTTGGGTGGTGAAGACTGCGCGCAGATTGGGCAGGATTTCGCGGAAGACCAGGTGGGGCAGGGATTCTCCGCTGGCAATGGCGGCTTCGACGTAGCCGGTGGTGGCGATGGTCGCGGCGGAGGCGGCGAAGAGTCTGGCGCAGTAAGGAACTCCGAACAGCAGGGAAACGGCGATCAGCGCGATGACGCCGCCACCGGGCCAGGCGGTGAGTACCAGCAGGATGCCGAGGACGGCGGGGAGCAGGATCACCAGGTCGCCGCACAATTCGATGATCTTGCCCGCGCGGGGACGTACGGCGGCGACGGCGCCGAGGATGGCCGACAGGACCGTAACCGCGATCGCGATCACCGCGGAAACGACCAGTAGTTGGGTGCCGCCGGTGAGTAGGTGGCTGAGGACGTCGCGGCCGAGCCGGTCGGTCCCCAACGGTGCCGTTGCGTCGGGTTGCGCGAACGGCATTCCGACGGCTTGCTCCGCTGGATGGGGTGCGAGAAGCGGTCCCACCACCGCGAGCAGCACGACAACCCCCACGCCGACGGCCACTGAGCACCGCCAGAGCGCGGTCCCCCATCTGGACGATTGATCACCAGGCTTTCCGGTAAACATCGGCCGAGTAGAAAAATCCACCAGAGCCTGGTGATCTTGATCCGCCGGGGGATGATCCTGTCGCATTACTCGACCTCCCACTCGGAACCTCGCATTTCGGGCACTTTCATCGCGAGCTCCGGGAGGCCCACGCGCGCACGATGTCGGCGGCGGCCAGCAGCACCATGATCACGATCGCGGTCAGGGCGACCACCGCGGCGACCGTGGTGGCGTCGCGGTCGGCGACGGATCCGGCGAGTACGGCGCCGATGCCGGGGTAGTTGAACAGGGTCTCGACCACTAGGGCTCCGCCGAAGAGCATTCCGACGGAGGTGGCGTAACCGGCGACGATGGTCGGCGCGGCGAATGGCAGCATGTGCCGCAGCAGAATTGTTCGGGTCGGGAGACCGTCGAGCACAGCACTTTCCACGTGCGGTGCGGCGGCGACATCGAGCAGCGCCGAACGCACGACGCGCGCGTTCCAGCCGATCTGCGGAATCGCCAATGCCAGCACTGGCAGCACCAACATTTCCGGTCCTAGCGGGAACCCGGAGCGACCGGTGATAGTGACGGCGGGCAGCCAACCGGTGGCCAGCGAGAACACCAGGATCAACAACGTGCCGCAGACGAATTCGGGCACCGCGACGGCAATGGTGCTGACCGGCTGCAGGATTCGTGAAACCACCGCCGTCGGACGCATTGCCCACCAACAGCCGAGCCCCAGCGACAACACGATGGTCAACAGCAACGCGATCCCGCCCAGCAGCAGGGTTTGCGGGAACTTGTCGGCCAGCAACGCGCCGATCGAATTCCCGCGCGCCGTGTGCCCGAAGTCCCCGGTGAACACCCCGGAGATCCAATCCAGGAACTGCACCAGCAGTGCGCGATCCAGCCCGAGCTCGCGTTCCTTCGCCGCGAGCTCGGCCGCCCCCGCCTCCCTGCCCAGCGCCGATCGGGCGGCGTTGCCCGGCAGCAGATCCACCGCGACGAACACGATCGCCAGCAAGGTCACCAGCAGCGCCAGGCGCCGGAACATCGGCAGGGCAAAGGTTTTCATCACGCCAACCAGGCACGTTCCAGCTGGACCCGCGCGAAGCCGCCGAGTGTGGGCAGGTCGCGCACCGTCGACGCGGCGATGTCGACACCGTCGGCCATGCCCCACACCAGGTAGCCGCCACGCTCGAATTCGATGCGTTGCAGTTCGCGGACGGCGCGGGCGTATTCGTCGCCGGAGGTGGCCAGGGCTTTGGCGTCGACTGTGTCGAATTCGGTGTCGCGGAAGCCGGTTTCGTTGCGGTTGGAGGCCGAGGTCATCAGCTTGTCGGCCAGGAACAGCACCGAGTCGTTGGTGCCCCACGACACCGTGTACAGCGGGGCATTGAGCCAGGTCTGGTCGTAGAACGCGGCCGATTCCACCACCTGGACATCCAGGCGCACGCCGATCTCGGCCAGCTGCGAGGCGATCACCTTCGCGGATTCGACCTCGCCTGGCACTTCGGCCTTCGTGACGAACGGGTAGCTGCGAGCGGTGTCGAAATTCGCCTCGCGGAGAAGGGTTTTCGCGCGGTCGATGTCGCGGTCGCGGCGCAGCGACTTGTCGTACAGCGGGTCGGCGGTGCCCAGGACGTCGGCGGCGACGGTGCCGTAACCGGAGTGCACCTGGTTGACCAGGGCGGTGCGGTCGACACCCAGGCGCAGGGCGGTGCGCACCCTGGCGTCGGCGAACGGGCCGTCGGCCGCGCGCATGGCCACGCCGAGCATGGTGTCGTTCGCGCGCCGGATGACCTGCAGGTCACCACGTCCGGCGGCGGTGCGGCCGGCGATGGCGCCCACGTTGGAGGCGAGGTCGATCTGGCCGCCCAGCGCCGCGTTGCCCAGGGCGGTGACGCTGTCGAACATGGTCACTTCGATGGCGTCGAGTAGCGGTGGCGTGCCGTGCCAGCGGTCGTTGCGCACCAGGCGGGCGTTGCCGTTCTGGTAGGACTCGAGCCGGAACGGGCCGGTGCCGATCGCGGCGGCGAAGTCGGTGGTGTCCTTCGGGACGGTGAATGTCATCAACCGAAGCAGCAGCGGCAGTTGAGTATTGGGTTCGGGCACGGTGAACACCACGCGCTGGGGACCGTCGGCGACGATGTCGTTTTCGGCCACCGGCATCTTCGACGCGCCGCCCACCGAACGCAGTCGGCGCATCGACCACACCACGTCGTCGGCGGTCACCGGGGTGCCGTTGTGGAAGGTGGCGCCGTCGGCGATGGTGAAGGTCCAGCGACGGTTGTCGGCGCTGGCTTCCCAGCGTGAGGCCAGGCGCGGGGCGACGTTCGGGTCGCCGCCGGGGACGGTGAGCGCGTCGTAGACCAGCGAGGCGATGAGAAAGTCGCTGTCGTTGCTGAGGTTCGCGTGCGGATCGCGTTCGCTGCGGGAGGCGGTGCCCAGCGCTCCGACGCGCAGGGTGCCGCCGCGCTGTGCGGTGCCGACTCGATCGTCGCTGGTGCATGCGGCCGCCAGTAGCAGCGCGGTAACGCCGACTCCGGACCGAAACAGCTGCCTGCGCGTGAAACTCATCGTGTTCCTCCTCGAACCGCGCACCGAGATCCCTTTCCCGACGCAGCGAACTCAGGCGAGGCTAGCCTAAATACTGCGGCGCGTGGGGACCTTCCCGCCGACTGTCACCGAACCGCAGCGCGACGCGGACACCCCGCTCGACCGCCACATCGGCGAGGCGGGTAGAAAACTACGTTATATAGATCGGCTATTTTCTGGCCGACACGTTAGGTAAGTCTTGCCTAATTCAATTCGAGGCACTACCTTCGCTCATCGAGCCTGATGATCACCCATGATCGACCGATGCGCAGAAGGGAAGCCGGTGAAAAGCGTTCTCTCCGAACGTATTACGTCTCACCAGCCCGATATCGAAACCCGCGAGCTCGACCACGACGCCGCTGCGGCGCTTCGCACGCTCGCCGCGGACATTCGCCACCGATTAGGTGACGCGGCACACACCGACACCTTGCACGATCCCGCATTGCTCGCCCAGATCGCCGATCGCGTGGGCGAATTGCCCGACAGCGTCCGGCGCGCCGTCGCACCGCCTGCCACTGCGTCCGGCGCGGCCGTGGTGCGCGGGCTGCGGGTCGACGCCGATTTCGGTGCGACCCCGGCGGATTGGCAGGACGCGGCGCGACACACGCATCCCGGATCGTTCGAACTCGACATCGCGATGCTGTTGCTCGCGCGGTGTGCGGGCGAACCGTTCGGCTGGCAGGGGCAGCAGAACGGCCGACTGGTCAACAACATCGTGCCCGCGGCGGGCCACGAACACGAGCAGTCCGGCGCGAGCAGCGCCACCCTGCTCAGTCCGCACACCGAGGACGCCTTCCACGCCGACCGCGCGAATCTGCTGATGCTGATCTGCCTGCGCAACCCCGACCGGGTCGCCACCACGGTGTCCTCGGTGCGGCAGGTTCGCCTGTCCGACGAGGATCTGCGCACACTGACCACGCCGACGTTGCCGATCCTGCCGGACGTGTCCTACGGGACCGGTTTCACCCAGCACGCTCCGCTGCCGACGCTGTGGTTCGACGAGAACGATTGCGCCACAACCCGCTACGACCCCGCCTACACCCCACTCGACGACGCCGACGCGACCTTCCGGATCGCCTACGCCCGACTCACCGCCGAACTCGCCAGGGTCTGCCACGCCCCCGCGCTGGCCCCCGGCGAGATCCTGCTGGTGGACAACGACGTCGCCGTGCACGGGCGCGTACCGTTCCGGGCCCGCTACGACGGGACCGACCGCTGGCTCAAACGCGTGAACATCAGGCTGCCCGAACGACGTCGGCGCGCGCAGGAAGCGGCCGAGAATGGGTATGGGCAACGGGTGGTCGCGCCGTTCCGGGCGACCGCTGATCGGACAGCAGAGCGGGGCAGGGCAGATGAACGAGGATCCGTTGAACAACCGTGACCGCAGCACCCCGTTGCGGGTGCTCTCGCGCAGCGACCTGGCCGACGTGCCGATCAGTCCGGCCGACGTCGTACGCGCCGTCGAGGAGGCCTATCTCGCCTTCGCGGCAGGCGAATCCGACAATCCGCGCAAGCTCAGCGTCGCCGATCCCGACGGGTCGTCGGTGTCGTACGCGATGTTGGGTCGCGACGGGCGGCGGCGGGTGGTGGCCATGAAGACCTCCTACAAGTTCGATCCCGGGCACGACCGCAGCACCAAGCGGTACTACACGACCATCACGCTCTACGACGACACCACCGGGGCACCGATCGCGCTGATGGATTGCTCGCGGGTGGGTGCGTTGCGTACGCCCGCGGTGTCGGCGCTGCTGGTGCGGGAGACCGCGCGGCGTGGGTCGGAGAGTGTGTTGCTGATCGGGACCGGGACGCAGGGACGTAATGCGTTGCCGCACTTGCTTGCTGCCAATCCAGGGTTGCGCAAGTTGATGGTGTTCGGTACGCATCCCGAGGGGCTGGCCGCGGTGCATTCGCAGCTGGCTGACGCGGTTCCGCACGCGCTGCTCGAAGTGGTCGACGATCCGTACGCTGCCGCGGCCACCGCCGATGTGGTGCTTGCTACCGCCGGGCCCGGCACCGAGGTCGCGCTCGAATCTTCGCATCTGGCACCGGGTTCGACTGTGGTGCTGGTCGGTTACGGATTGGCGCCGTCGACGCTGGTGGATGCCGATCGGGTGGTGGCGACCAGTGCGGCGCAGATGGCGTTGACGGGTACCGACATGGTCGGGCCCGATGGGACTCTGCGCGCGGTGGATGCCGAACTGCCGCAGGTACTTACGCGTAGCGCTGTTGCGCGGCGGACCGAGGACGAGAAGATCTTCGTCTACAACAGTGGGCTGGTGCTGACCGATATCGCGGTTGCACATGCGTTGGCTGCCAGGGCAATTGCCGAAGGGCGTGGCACGGAGGTGCCGTTGTGGGACTGACGGACGTGCCGATTGGGAAAGATAGCGCGTCGCCACCCGATATGAGCCTGTCGGCGCGAGTGCCCGCTACCGCTGGACGGCCCGGGAGCGTGGCGGAGCACTGTGCTCCGCCGATGCCCGCTTACGTCGACCCGATCGAGCGGCGGTTGCTTGCTGATCCCGTGCTGCTCGGCGATATCGCCGAGGCGGTCGGTGGGCCGTTTCATGTGCTGTTTCCCGAGCGGGTTTCCTTGAATATAAAGACTTTTCAGCAGGCGTTCACTGCTGCGGGTGTCGATGGGTTCGTGTACTTCGGGAAGAAGGCGAACAAGGCGGCCTGTGTGGTTCGGGCGTGTGCGGAGAGCGGTGCGGGGGTCGATGTCGCCAGTACCGGCGAGTTGGTCGCGGCACTGTCTCAGGGTGTGCGCGGCGAGGATTTGATGGTCACCGGGCCTGCGAAATCGGACGAACTGCTGTGGTTGGCGGCTCGGCATCGGGCGTTGATCGCGATCGACGCGCTCGACGAGCTGAGGCGACTCGGCGAACTGGAGTTGCCGGTGCGAGTGCTGCTGCGGGTGTTGCCCGAGGGTTCGAACAGTCGGTTCGGACTCGATCCGATGGAACTCGAGCAGGCGATTCAAGCCATCAGTGGTTCGATCACGTTGTCCGGCTTCAGCTTTCACCTGTCGGGTTACGACGTGGTAGCTCGCTCCGAGCTCGCAGCCGCACTGGTCGGGCATTGCCTCCGCGCACGGGCCAACGGCCATCCGGCAGACACGATCTCGATCGGCGGCGGCTTCGGCGTCGACTATCTCGATGCTCAGTTCTGGGCGAAGTTCCAGAACACGCTCAGCGCCAACTGGTTTCATACGAACCCGGCCACCGACTACTACCCGTACCACTTCCCGGTTCCCGGCGCGGCGATGCTCAGCGCCATCCTCGACCACCAAAATCTGGCCGAACTGCTGCGCGACAACGAAATACGTCTAGCCATCGAACCGGGACGTGCCCTACTCGACCGCGCCGGCAGCTCAGTCTTTCGCATACAGGGCGTGAAAACCCGTACTGCACAGGGCAACCCGTACGACATTCTCACCGTCGACGGCACCAGCCTCAGCCTGTCCGAACAGTGGTTCGACAGCGAATACCTCCCCGACCCCGTCCTGTGGCCCACCCGCCCCGGCCGGCTCACCCCCACCTGCGTCGGCGCCACCACCTGCCTGGAGTCCGACCTGCTCAGCCGACGGCGTATCCCGCTGCCCCGCCGCGCACACCTGCGCGACCTGCTCGTCTACCCGAACACCGCCGGGTACCAGATGGATTCCAACGAGTCCACGTTCCACGAACTCCCACTGCCCCCGAAAGTCGTCCTGCACGCCGCGGCGGACCGCCTGCGCTGGACCTTGGACGCCACTTCCCGCTGATCCCGATGGAGGAAAACCCCATGGCTGTCGTCACGCGCGTGACGGATCTGATCGGCCGCACTCCCCTGTTCGAACTCGCCGTCACCGACACCGGCACGCGGCTGCTGCTCAAGCTCGAACAGTTCAATCCCACCGGCGCCGCCAAGATCAGAATGGCCCGGTCGATGGTGCTCGACGCCGAGCGGCGAGGGTTGCTGGGCGATGGCGGGCATATCATCGAGTCGACGTCCGGGAACACCGGACTCGGCTTGGCGGTGGTCGCGGCCGAACGTGGCTACCGATTCACCGCCGTGGTCGACAACCACGCCTGTAAGGACAAGTTGCGCGCGATGGCAGCCATGGGCACCGACCTGGTGTTCGTCGCCGATGACGGCAGCGACGAACTGGCCACCTCGGCACGCGAGGACCTCGCCGAGGCGATGGCGGCCGCCCGCGACGACGCGTACTTCACCGAACAGCACAACAACGACGCCAACGCGGTGGGGTATTACGCCGTGGCCGAGGAATTGCTGGCCGACGTCGAACGGGTCGACATTCTGTTGTCCGCGGTCGGCACCGGCGGGTCGCTGTTCGGCACCGCCACCCGCCTGCGCGATCTGGGGCTGCCCGCTCGGGTGATCGGCGTCGAGCCGGTCGGGTCGATCGCGTTCGGGGGCGAAGGTGGGCCGTATTGGCAGTCGGGCACGGGCACGCCGCCCGGCGCGACCATCGGCACCGCCGTGGACTATTCGCTGCTCGACGAAGGGGTGAAGGTCGGCGACGTCGACGCCTTCGCGACCGCGCGGGCCGTGGCCAGGACACACGGGCTGTTGATCGGCGGGTCGGCGGGCGGTTCGGTGCACAATGCCTTGGCGCGGCTCGAGGAGTTCCCGGCCGGGTCGACCGTGGTGACGATCGTGTGTGACGGTGGCGAGAAGTACCTCGATACCGTGTTCGACGACGAGTGGATGCGTGCGCGCGACCTGCTCGACGCCGACGCCGAGGCCGCGGTGACCACGCTGCTGCGCCGGTATTCGCCGGTGCGCCACGATGAACTGATGGAGGTCTGAGTGAGCGCGATCGCGCGCTACCCGAACAGCCGGCCCGGAGCGGCCAGGTGAACGCACACGCGCTACACCGAACCGCACCGACGACACGAACTGCGCCAGTCGGAGCGAGCCGATGACCGGCACACGCAGTGACGGCGGGGCGCTGGCGAAGCTGGCTACGCCGATCGCGCTCACCCAATTGGCGCAGATCGCGGTCTCCACCACCAACCTCGCGCTGATGGGCACGCTCGGGGTGCGCGAGGTGGCTGCGGGTGGGTTGGCGCTGGTGCTGTTCAACCAGATTCGGACCATGTGCGTCGGGCTGATCACCGGGACCGGGAATCAGATCGCGGGGGCGCTCGGCGCGGCGGGCAAGCGTGGTGACTGCGCCGACGACGAAGTGCGGGCGGTGGTGCGGGCCGCGTTCGTCATCGCGACCATCGCCGGGCTGCTCGGCGGGGCGCTGTTGATCGGGTTGGGCTGGGTGTTGCCGTGGCTGGGTCAGGACGCGGCCGTGCTCGAACTGGCCCGGCCGATGATGATCGCGCTCGCGCCTGGACTGCTGCCGTGTCTGTGGTTCCAGGTGTTGCGGCAGTACACCGTCGGGATGCAACGTCCACAGGCGTTACTGCTGGTCACGCTCGGTTCGGTGGCGTTGAACCTGGTGCTCGCGTTGGCGTTCATCCACGGCTGGGCGGGTATTCCGGCGATGGGTCTGACGGGTGTGGGTATCGCGACCTCGCTGGTTTTCCTGATCACCTTCGGGGTGTTCTGGGCGATGGTGCGCCACGACGAACAACTGGGTCGCACCCTGCCGACGACGCCGTGGCCGGTGCGCTGGGAGACCGTGCGCGAGGAACTGCGCCTGGGCACCCCGATCGCGCTCACCTACGGGTCGGAAGCGGGCATGTTCTCAGTGCTCGCACTGGTGATGGGTAGTTTCGGGCCCGCCGCCCTGGCCGCGCACAGTGTGGTCTACCAGATCATCTACATCGTGTTCCAGATGGCGATCGGCCTCTCGCACGGTGCGTCGATCCTGGTCAGCCATGCGGTGGCGCGTGACGAATTCAGCCATGCGCGGGCGCTGGCCTGGTTGGCGTTGCGGATGGCGGCGGTGATCGCGATCGTCACCGGTGTCGTCTACGTACTCGCGCCCGACATCGTGCTGGCACCGTTCCTCGATGCCTCCGACACCGACACGGTCGCCATCGCGCACACGTTGCTGCTCATCGGCATCGTGCTGCAGTTCTTCGACGCCGCCCAGAACATCGGCACCGGACTGTTGCGCGGGCTCAAGGAAACTTCCGCGGGCTTCCGGCTGTCGCTAGTCGGCTACTGGGGCGTGGGTCTTCCGGCCGCGCTACTGCTCGCGTTCCCTCTGCATCTGGGCGCGGCAGGCGTGTGGTGGGGACTGACGGCAGGTCTGGCGACCACGGCCGCGCTCATGCTGCGCAAGTACTTCGCGCTGCTCGATCAGGCCAGTACGGCGAAGCCGCCGCGCGTGCCCGTCGGCCAGTCACGATAAAGGCGGGCGACGCGATGTCGCCCGCCTCGGTCGCGGTTCGTCAGAGATTCACACCGTAATCGCGTGCGATGCCCGCCAGACCTGAGGCGTAGCCCTGGCCGACGGCGCGGAACTTCCACTCGTTGTTGTGGCGGTACAGCTCGCCGAAGACCATCGCGGTCTCGGTGGAGGCATCCTCGGACAGGTCGTAGCGGGCCAGTTCCACGCCGGTGTTGCCGTCGGTGACGCGGATGTAGGCGTTGCGGATCTGGCCGAAGGACTGGCCGCGGGCCTGGGCGTCGTGGATCGAGACCGGGAAGAAGATGTTGGTGATGGTCGGCGGCGTGGCGGCCAGGTCGACGTTGATCACCTCGTCGTCGCCGTCGCCCTCGCCGGTGAGGTTGTCGCCGGTGTGTTCGATGGTGCCCTCGGGCGAGCGCAGGTTGTTGTAGAACACGAAGTGCTGATCCGACAGCACCTTCAGGTTGGTGCCGGTGGCCAGCGCGCTGGCGTCCAGGTCGTGGTCGGCACCGGTGGTGGTGCGCACGTCCCAGCCCAAGCCGACCGCGACCTTGGTGAGGTTGTCGGTCTGCTTCGACAGCGAGACGTTGCCGCCCTTGGCGAGTGTGACGCTCATGGAGAACCCTTCTGTCCAGATGGTATGCCGTAGAAGAACTTACGCTGCCGGTCCGTTGTCGGCCCAGGTTCGCAGGGTCTCGACGCGACCCTCGAGCGCCCGCAATTCGGTGTCGTCGAGGACGGTGCGCTGGATGCCGCGATCCACGGCGAACGCGGACTGGCGATGGTCGTCGATCACGTCCACGTCCAGCTGCACCGCGGTGTAGTCCTGCGCGTCCGGCATCTGCTCGGCGAGCACCGTCGCCCGACCCCGCGCACACAACGCCACATTGCCGCCGCCCAGAATCAGCAACGCCACCTCCGGCCGCGCCCGCAACCGCGCCAACGACCCGCGATCGGATTTCAAGCTGATGAGGATCCGCCGATCACCCGCGCGCACGGGCCAGGACACGGGAATCGCGTGCGGGGCCGGATCGGTGGTCACCAACACCGCGATGGTTTCCTGCGGCCACACCGGCAGCACCTCGAGCTCGGGATGATCGGTCATCACGTCCTGCTTCGCCGGATCTACCTCTGTACCCATCAATGCCACCTCGACACTCGCCGGACCCCTGCTCCCCGCCGCGCACGACGAGCTGCTTCGAGTCTAAAGCGGTGTGGCCCTTGCCCGCTGGCGCGCGCGAGATTGTCCACAAGATCTCAGCAAGGTCTCAGATCCAGCGAGGACACCTTGACCGGCGGAGTATCGTTAGCTCATCGGTAACTGACCATTTGTCGACGACGACAGGGTGAGTCATGAACGTCAGGAAATCGCTGTGCGCAGCGGCGGCCGGTCTGCTCGGGGTCGCTGCTTTCGTTCCCGCTGTGGCCCAGGCCGACCATGGTGATCCGGAGAACGGGTGCGTGCCCTATCACTCGGATCCGAACGACGGCACGCGGCCGTGTGTGATGTCGCGGTTCACGATCGGGCCGACCGCCACCATCGGCGATGGCGTCTGCGTGGGGCCGGTCACCGCGGGCGGCACGGCCTACGACGGTCCGCTCGTCGGAAACCCGTACGTCCCGAACACTCCGGTCGGTGCCGAACACGTCGTCTCACTGCACCTCACCGCCGGCTTCTGGCTGCTTCCGTCGGTCCCGGTGGGAGCATGCAATCTGACTGCCACCGTGCATTGGCGCAACCTCGATACCGGTGCGGCGGGCGCGGAAACCCGGTCGGTGGAGCCGTACCTGTGCATCAACGTCTACTGCGAGCCCGAGCTGCTCGACCGCGCATCGCCCACGGTCGATCTCGCCACCGGTCGCGGCCGCGTACACATCGACCTCACGACCAACCACCCCAGCGTTCCTGCCGGTGCAGACATCTTCGTGCCGTGAGCGCTCAGCGTGGCCAGTAGGTGCGCCAGTCGTCGGCGGTGAGAGCTGTGCGAGTGCCCCGGTCGGCTTCGGCGGCATCCTCGGCCGAGCGAATGGCGTCGGCGAAGGCCAGGGCGGCCTTGCGGAGGCGTTCCTCAGCGGAATCCGGGCCGCCCAACTCGACCACGCGCAGGGTCTGCGGGATCAGGTCGTCGGGCAGACCTGCTGCGGCACTGCGGGTGCGGATCTTTTCGGCAAGGGCCAGAGCGGGTTGGGCCATGGCTATGCCGTCCAGGCAGGAGCGGCGGGCCTTCTCCGCGGATTTGCGTTCCTCCCAGGCCTTTTCCTGTGCGGCGATCTTGTCGGCCACCGAGGTGCCGTGGGAGAAGTCCGCGTCGGTGAGGTAGGGGCTGCGGTGGACCAGTTTGTCGACCAGGGCTGCGGCTACGTCGTCGACGGTGAATTCGCCTGCGTCCTGGGCTATTCGGGAGTGGAACAGCACCTGTAGCAGTAGGTCGCCGAGTTCTTCCTTGATGGTTTCGGCGTCGCCTGCTCCGATGGCGTCGAGGAGTTCATAGGTTTCCTCGAGCAAGTAGGGGCGCAGCGAGTCGTGGGTTTGGGTGCGTTCCCAGCCGCCGAAGTTCCAGAGGCGGTCCATGACCTCGACCGCGTCGGCCAGGCCTGCTGCCACTACTGCCGTGTCGGCTTGTTCCTGCGAAACGTCGGGGCTCACCGCTGCGAGGCTTCCGTCGGGACCGAAAGATCCACCATCCCTTGCGGTTTGCCGTCCATCGCCAGCAGGAAGTCGGCGACGAACTGCAGCACGGCCACGTCGCGCACCCGGTCGGCGCCGACACTGTCGGTCACGCGCGGCAGCGGCAGCTGGATGAGGCCGCTGGCGGGACGGTAGGTGGCGGCGGGATACAGGCGCTTGAGCCGAAGTTGTTTGGAATCGGGCAGATCCAGCGGGCCGATCTTCAACGACGGGCCGGTGACCACGATCTCGGACACGTTGTACTCGCGCGCGAGCAGCCGCAGCTTGGCCACCGCCACCAAACGGCCGACCTCCACCGGCAGGGCGCCGTAGCGGTCGACGAGCTCCTCGATCACCGCCGAGAGGGCCGTATCGTCCTGTGCGGACGCGAGTTTGCGGTAGGCCTCGAGGCGCAGGCGGTCGCTGGCGATGTAGTCGGGTGGGATGTGCGCGTCGACGGGCAGGTCGATGCGCACCTCCTTGTTCTCCTCGGTGGTGATCGGCTTGCCATCGGCCGCGGCCCGATACGCCTCCACGGCCTCGCCGACCAGTCGCACATACAGATCGAAACCGACACCGGCGACGTGACCGGACTGCTCGGCACCGAGAACGTTGCCCGCGCCACGGATTTCGAGATCCTTCATCGCCACGGCCATGCCCGCACCGAGGTCGGAGTTCTGCGCGATGGTGGCCAGACGGTCGTAGGCGGTCTCGGTGAGCGGCTTCTCCGGCGGGTACAGGAAGTAGGCGTACCCGCGCTCCCGCGAACGCCCGACACGACCACGCAACTGGTGCAACTGCGAAAGGCCAAGCGAGTCAGCGCGTTCCACGATCAGGGTGTTCGCGTTGGAGATGTCGAGGCCGGTCTCGATGATCGTGGTGCAGACCAGCACGTCGTATTCGCGCTCCCAGAAGCCCTGCACGGTCTTCTCGAGCTGATCCTCGTTCATCTGGCCGTGCGCCACCACCACGCGCGCCTCGGGCACCAGATCGCGAATCTTCTTGGCGGCCTTGTCGATCGAGGACACCCGGTTGTGCACGTAGAACACCTGACCGTCGCGCATCAACTCACGGCGAATAGCGGCGGTGACCTGTTTGTCGTTGTACGCGCCCACATAGGTGAGCACCGGGTGCCGTTCCTCGGGCGGGGTGAGAATGGTCGACATCTCGCGGATGCCGGCCAGGCTCATCTCCAGGGTGCGCGGAATCGGCGTGGCGGACATGGTGAGCACGTCGACGTGGGTGCGCAGCGCCTTGATGTGTTCCTTGTGCTCCACACCGAAACGCTGTTCCTCGTCGACGATCACCAGGCCCAGGTCCTTCCAGCGCACGCCCGTCTGCAACAGCCGGTGCGTGCCGACCACGATGTCGACCGAGCCGTCGGCCAGCCCGGCCAGGATCTCCTTGGAGTCCTTGGCATCGGTGAACCGGGACAGCCCACGCACGGTCACCGGGAAGCCCGCGACGCGTTCGGTGAAGGTCTGCAGATGCTGCTGGGCCAGCAGGGTGGTGGGCACGAGCACGGCGACCTGTTTGCCGTCCTGCACCGCCTTGAACGCCGCGCGCACCGCGATCTCGGTCTTGCCGTAACCCACGTCACCGCAGACCACGCGGTCCATCGGGACCGGCTTCTCCATATCGGACTTCACGTCGGTGATGGCGGTCATCTGGTCGACGGTCTCGGTGAACGCGAACGCGTCCTCCATCTCCAACTGCCACGGCGAGTCAGGGGCGAAGGCGTGGCCGGGCGCGGCCTGACGCGCGGCATACAGCTGCACCAGTTCGCCGGCGATCTCGCGAACCGCCTTGCGCGCCTTGCGTTTCGTGTTCGCCCAGTCGCTGCCCCCGAGCTTGGACAAACTCGGCAGTTCGCCACCGACGTAGCGGGACAACTGGTCCAGCGATTCCATCGGCACGAACAACCGGTCGCCGGGCTGACCGCGTTTGCCGGGCGCGTATTCGATGACCAGGTATTCGCGGCGCGCACCGCCGATGGTGCGTTCGATCATCTCCACGAACCGGCCGATGCCGTGCTGGTCGTGCACCACCATGTCGCCGGAGGTCAGCGCGAGCGGGTCGACCTGGTTGCGGCGCTTGGCGGGCAGTCGCTTGCCCTCCGACGGCGCGGTGACCCGGTTGCCGGTGAGGTCGGATTCGGCCACCACCACCAGACCCGCGTCATCGAAGATCAGACCGTCGTGCAGCGAACCACACAGCACGCCAACGACTCCGGGCTCCGGGACGCCGCCGGAAGGCAGCAGCGCGGCGGGCACTTCGGCTTCGCCCAGGCGTTCCATCACACGCTGCGCGGTGCCGTGGCCGGTCACCACGACCACCGCGCGACCACCGGTGGCCACGTGCGCGCGCAGCGACGCGAAGATCGTGGCCACCAGTTCCTCGGACCCGCGCGCGGTCGGCCCCGCCTGCACCGGCAGGGTCACCTCGATCGGATCGCCGGAGCTGAGCGGGCTGATCGTCCACCACGGCAGGCCGAGAAGATCTGCGCTGGTGTGCAATTCGGGCAGGCCGCGATAGCCGGAGGCGGCCAGGTCCAGTCCGTTGGCACCCAGCGGCGCGTCGCTGCCGAACGAGGCCGCGGTCCACGACGCTTCGAGGAATTCCTCGCCGGTGCGCACGAGATCGGCTGCGCGCGTACGGATCTTCTCCGGATCACACAGCAGCAGCTGGGTGCCCTCCGGCAGCGCCTCGGTGAGCAGGCTGAGCTTGCCCGGCGCCAACACCGGCAGCAGCGCCTCCATCCCCTCGATGGGAATGCCCTCGGCGATCTTGTTCAGCATCTCGACCAGCGACGCGTCGGCTTCGTGATCGGCGGCGACCTCGACCGCGCGTTCGCGCACCGACGAGGTGAGCAGCAGCTCGCGACACGGCGGCGCGACCACCACGTCGAGGGTGGACTCCCCCAGCGAACGCTGATCCGCGACCGAGAACGGGCGGATCTCGGAGACCTCGTCACCCCAGAACTCCACGCGCACCGGATGATCCGCGGTCGGCGCGAACAGATCGAGGATGCCGCCGCGCACCGCGAACTCGCCGCGCTTGCCGACCATGTCCACCCGGGTATACGCGAATTCGACCAGGCGGGACAGCAATTCGTCGAACTCGTAGTCGCTGCCCACCCGCAGCACGATCGGTTCGATATCGCCGAGACCCGCCGTCATCGGCTGCATCAGCGATCGCACCGTGGTGACCACCACGCGCAGCGGTTCGGGATAGACGGTGTCCTCGGGATGGGCCAGTCTGCGCAGTACTTCGAGCCTGCGGCCCACGGTGTCGGGGCCGGGCGACAGCCGTTCGTGCGGCAGGGTCTCCCACGACGGGAACATGGCCACCTGCGGGCCGAGCATCTCGGTGAGCTCGACGGTCAGATCGTCGGCCTCGCGGCCGGTCGCGGTCACCACCACCAGCGGACGCTGGTCGGCCATCGTCGCGGCCACGAACGGCCGCACCGCCGACGGCGCGACCAGTTCCACCCCGGACTTACCGACCAGATCGGTGACCTTCCGCAGCGCGGCGTCACCCGCGACCGCCTCGGCCAGACCGGCGAGCGGAGGACGAAGGGAGGACATTGTTCGCTCCTGAATGCGCAGACGGGAATGGGCGAGGTGACCATCCCGAAGTCTAGTCACCGGGTCCGACAAGTCCGGTGCCGCCGGTAGCGCCCGCCCCCACGCGGGTGCGTTCGCCGATGCACGTTGCGCGCGTAGGGTGCAAGGGTGAGTCTGGCTCGACGTGAACGACATGCCCTCGCCGACACCATGGCCGCGGCGGGACAGACCGCGCCGACCCTGTGCGGGACCTGGACCGTGCACGACCTCGCCGCCCACCTGGTGGTCCGCGAACGCAGGCCCGACGCCGCCGCGGGCATCGTGCTCAGCCCGCTGGCCGGATATCTCGACGCGAAACAGGCGGAATACGCGCGGAAATCGTTTCCCGCACTGCTCGAGCTGGTCCGCACCGGACCGCCGTGGTGGTCGCCGCTGCGCCCGGTCGACGCGTTCGCCAACCTCACCGAGATGTTCATCCACCACGAAGACGTCCGCCGGGCCGAACCAGGATGGGAGCCAAGACAATTGGCTGCCCGCGACGAAGACCGGCTGTGGACCGCACTGCGCGCGGTAGCCCGTACGGCCTATCGCAAGTCACCCGTGCCGGTCGTCCTCGCGACCCCGCAGGGCGCCAGGATCACCGCACATCGCGGCGACGGCGGCGAAGTCGTGCTCACCGGGCCACCCTCGGAACTGCTGCTGCATGCCTTCGGACGCGACGAAGTCCGGATCGTCCCGACGGGCGCGGAAGCCGACGTCAACGCAGTCCTCGCCACCGACAGAAGCGTATGAACTACACGATGTAGCGACGCAGCCGACGTGCGGCGAACTCCCGGAAGTACGACAGCTTCTCCGACGGCACCAGCGACGGCAGCACGAAATACCAGGCCCGCTCCATCCGCGCCGCCATCTGCTCCATCGACTCGGTCCCGACCGCCACGATGTGCACGCCCGCGATCAGTTCCTGCAGCAGCACCCCGACCACATCCGGGTCCAGGTCGGCGCTGAGGTCGCCCTGGGCGATCGCCCGCTCCGACAGCAACCGGTAGGTTTCGCCCCAGGTCTTGGCGATGTTGTCGCCCTGGGCGCCGCGATAGTCGCCGATCTGATGGGTGAGCTTGAGCATCGCGCCCACCATCGGATCGTTCATCGACAGATCGGCCACCACGTAGGTGATCCCGATGGCCGCTTCCAGCGCGGGGACTCGGGAATCGAAGAAACCCTGGCAGGACCCGATCAGGCGTTCGTTGCCCTGATCGACCACCGCCCGAGCCAGCTCCTCCTTGGAGCCGAAGTGAAAGTACAAGGCGCCCTTGGTCACATTGGACTGCGCGATGATTTCGCTCAGGCTCGCGTTGGCGTAGCCCAAACGGAGAAAGACATCGGCAGCGCCAGCAAGGACGGAGTCGCGGGTGATCTCCGCGCGTGCTTGCCTAGCCATCAGATCCGCCTGTCATCCAATAATCCAGCCATCCTGAAGTAGACCGACATCCCGAAATTCGTTCGACATACCGCCCGGCAGCACCCAAAAGGATGGGTGAACCGTACCACCAGGCAGCAATGCGGCAGCCGAATCAAGGATTCGGTTCCACGTACGCGCGCTATCGTCCGGTTATCCCACCGTTGGTCGGTGTAGTCCCCGTATTCCATTCGGAGCTGAGACCCGGTTCGGCTTCCAAATGACTCAAACCGTTCCAACACAGGTTGACCAGATGCGCCGCGACCACCTCTTTCGGCGGGGTGCGCTCGTCCAACCACCAGGTGGCGGTGGTCGAGACCATGCCGACCAGGGCCTGCGCGTACAGCGTGGCAAGGCTGGTATCCAGGTCGCGTCGACCGAAATCACCGGCGAGCAGATGCGCGACCTGGTTGACGGCCTCGTTGAGCAAGCTCGAGTACCGGCCGTCGACCGACGGCGCGGGCTGATCGCGCACCAGGATGCGGAAACCGTCAGTGCGTTCCTCGATGTAGGTCAGCAGCGCCAGCGCCACCTGCTCCAACCGCACCCGCGACCGATTGCGGGTCAGCGAGGAGGTGACCATCTCCAGCAGCATCGACATCTCGCGATCCACCACCACCGCGTAGAGGCCTTCCTTGCCCCCGAAGTGCTCGTAGACCACCGGCTTGGACACCTGCGCGCGCTGGGCGATCTCCTCGATCGAGGTCGCGTCGTACCCGCGCTCGGCGAACAACGCCCGCCCGATCTCGATCAACTGCTGCCTGCGCTGCGTACCGGTCATCCTCGGCCTGGTTGTCCGACCTGGCTCACCAGACGACATGAGCTCCCCCGCCTCTCCGCGTTTTCGACTCACGAGATCAGTACGTGCGTTCCAGAAGGCTAACAACGTCGTTCGAGGTCGGGCACGACAGGCGTGGACAAGATTCGCCCGACGGCGGGATCGTGTGCGAGGATCTAGCCGTGCCGTAGCACAGTGGTGGGCTCTCGCGGCCCACTGGTGTCGCAATCCGCCGTAGTGTAATGGCAGCACCTCTGATTTTGGTTCAGATAGTTCAGGTTCGAGTCCTGGCGGCGGAGCACACGGACACAGTGACGTATCGTCGGCCCGCACCGTCTACCGACCGAACCCGCCACAGCACTCGCTGACAGGCAGCCGAGGGAGATCCATGCCACCGCAGACCGCCGTCGTCGTTCTCGCAGCAGGTGCAGGAACGCGAATGCGGTCGAAGACTCCGAAAGTGCTGCACCCCTTAGCAGGCCGTTCGATGCTGTCGCACGCGCTGCACGCCGCCGTCGAGATCGATCCGACCCACCTGATCACCGTTGTCGGGCACGACCGCGAGAAGGTCAGTGCCGCCGTGGCGGATGTGGGCAAGGAACTCGGCCGTGAGATCGTGTGCGCGCTGCAGGAACAGCAGCTGGGAACCGGCCACGCGGTGCAGTGCGCACTGGGATCGATCCCGGCGGACTTCGACGGCGACCTGCTCGTGACCTCGGCCGACGTGCCGTTGCTGGACGGACACACTCTTTCCGCGTTGCTCGACGAGCACCGCAGCTATGCCGACCGCCCCGCGGTGACGGTGCTGACCTTCGTACCCGACGACGCCAACGGCTACGGCCGGATCGTGCGCGACGACGACGGCCAGGTCGCCGAGATCGTCGAGCACGCCGACGCCACCCCCGCGCAGGCCAAGATCAAAGAGGTCAACTCCGGCGTCTACGCGTTCGACGCGTCGGTGCTGCGGACCATGATCGGGCGGCTGTCCACCGCCAACGCCCAGCACGAGCTGTACCTCACCGACGTGCTGCGCCTGGCCCGCGAGGCCGGTCATCCCGTGCACGGCGCGCGGCTGATCGACTCGAACAAGGTCACCGGTGTGAACGACCGGGTGCAGCTGTCGCAGGCGGGCGCCACTCTCAATCGCTACATCCTCGAACGCCACATGCGCGCGGGCGTGACGATCATCGACCCGGCCTCGACCTGGATCGATGCGAGCGTGCGGATCGGCCGCGACGCCGTATTGCGGCCGGGTACCCAGCTTTTCGGCACCACCGAGATCGGCGAGGACGCCGAGATCGGACCCGACACCACGCTCACCGACGTGCTCGTCGGGACCGGCGCGAGCGTGGTGCGCACGCACGGCACGCACGCCCAGATCGGCGACGGCGCGTCCATCGGCCCGTTCAGCTACCTGCGGCCCGGGACCGTGGTGGGCGAGGAAGGCAAACTCGGCGCGTTCGTCGAAACCAAGAACGCCTCGATCGGTGCCCACTCGAAAGTGCCGCACCTCACCTACGTCGGCGACGCGACCATCGGCGAGCACAGCAACATCGGCGCGTCCAGCGTTTTTGTGAACTATGACGGGGTGACCAAGCACCACACTGTGGTCGGTTCCCACGTGCGAACCGGCAGCGACACCATGTTCATCGCGCCGGTCACCGTGGGTGACGGGGCCTATACGGGGGCGGGTACTGTACTGCGCAGAAGCGTTCCACCGGGCGCACTTGCCGTGTCGGGTGGACCACAGCGCAACTTCGACAACTGGGTGCAGCGCAACCGTCCAGGAACCGCTGCGGCGCGCGCGGCGGCGGAAGCCATCGCGGCAGACGAGACGTCTTCGAAGACAATCGAGCAAAAGGATGGCAACCAGCAGTGACCGCGTTCTCGATCGACAACCAGAAGAACTTGATGCTCTTCGCCGGCCGGTCACATCCTGAGCTGGCCGAGCAGGTCGCCAAGGAACTCGACGTCGACATCACGCCGCAGACCGCGACCGATTTCGCCAACGGCGAGATCTTCGTGCGGTTCGAGGAGTCGGTTCGCGGTTCCGACGCCTTCGTGCTGCAGAGCTTCCCCGCGCCGCTGAACCAGTGGCTGATGGAACAGCTCATCATGATCGACGCGCTCAAGCGCGGTTCGGCCAAGCGGATCACCGCGGTGCTGCCGTTCTACCCGTACGCGCGCCAGGACAAGAAGCACCGTGGCCGCGAGCCGATCTCGGCTCGTCTGGTCGCCGATCTGCTCAAGACCGCCGGTGCCGACCGCATCATCAGCGTCGACCTGCACACCGACCAGATCCAGGGCTTCTTCGACGGCCCCGTCGATCACATGCACGCGTTGGTGCAGCTATCGGACTACATCCGCACCAACTACCCGTCGGACAACCTCGCGGTCGTCTCCCCCGACGCGGGCCGCGTGAAGGTCGCCGAGAAGTGGGCCGACGCGCTCGGCGGCACGCCGCTGGCGTTCATCCACAAGACCCGCGACCCGCTGGTACCCAACCAGGTGAAGTCCAACCGCGTCGTCGGTGACGTCGAAGGCCGCACCTGCGTGCTGATCGACGACATGATCGACACCGGTGGCACCATCGCCGGTGCGGTGAAGGTGCTCAAGGAAGCCGGCGCCGGCGACGTGATCATCGCGGCCACGCACGGCGTGCTCAGCGATCCGGCCGCCGAGCGGCTGGCCAACTGTGGTGCCAAGGAAGTCGTCATCACCAACACGCTGCCGATCAGCGAGGACAAGAAGTTCCCGACGCTGACGGTGCTGTCGATCGCGCCGCTGCTGGCACGCACCATCCGTGAGGTCTTCGAGAACGGTTCCGTGACCGGCCTGTTCAACGGCAACGCCTAGTCTTTCGACCTCCAGCACGGCCCTTCGGCATTCGCCGGGGGGCCGTTTCTGGTGGTGCTGTTTCCCGCTCCTGGATATCCCGCGGACGGGTTTTCCCGCTTTTGGCAATCCTCGGTATGGAATCCCCGCTCACGGGTGCCTCGCGTCGGTTCGGGGACGGTCGGGTGTGCTCGTCGTCGGGGCCGGTCGTTATCGCGTTGGTGTGGCCGATCGGGGGTTGCGGGGGTGCGGCGGGCGATACTGGTAGCGGTTAGTTGCACCGATCGCCCCGACCAGGGAGGTTTCGATGAGCACACCGCAGGACCCCGATTCGCCTGCCGAGCATCGGCCTCGCCACGCCAAACCTGAGCCATCTGGGCAGGACGAGTCATCCGCGAAACCCGAGACCTCCGCGAAGCCCGACGCATCAGCGCGGCGCGAGCTGTCTTCGAAGTCCGAACTTCCGCGGCAGGGTGTGCGGCGCAAGCCGTTGGGGCAGCACGAGCGGCCCGAGGTGTCGTACTCAGCGGTCGACGAACCTGCCGAGCAGAGTTCGTCGGACGAGGGGCAGTCCGAGGTGACTTTTTCGATCTTCGATACCGCGCCGACGTCCGCGGACCGGCGCGCCGAGGACAAGAAGCCGCAGCGACCCGCGGTGTCGTATTCGCTGTCCGATGCTGTCTCGGAGACGGCCCCCGATGCGTCGGGTGTGCCCGGCGACCACAAACACCCCGAACGACCCCAGGTCGACTACGGCGGCCTGCCGTCCGACACCGACGACACCGATTCCGGCACCCCCGGACGACAGACCTGGTCGATGGTCGCGTTCGTTTTCGCGACGATCGCGCTGCTGCTGTTCCCGATCATCTTCGGCGTGCTCGGCATCGGCTTCGGCCTGTACGCCCACAAGAAGGGTGAGAAGCTCGGGTACTGGTCCGCGATCGCGGCACTGACCGCGCTGCTGGCGGGCCTGGCGATCCGGATCTACTTCTTCGACGCCGCACTGATCCCCGAACAGGACTGAGACACCCGCACCGATGGACGCTTTCACCGGATTCCCGCTCACCGGCCTGGACTTCTACGAAGATCTCGAGGCTGACAATTCCAAGGCCTTCTGGAACGCGCACAAACACGTGTACGACGAGGCGGTGCGCGCGCCGATGGTCGCGCTGACCGCCGAACTCGCGGCGGAGTTCGGGCAGGCGAAGATCTTCCGGCCCTACCGTGATGTCCGGTTCTCCGCCGACAAGCTGCCCTACAAAACCCACCAGGGCGCGGTGGCCGGCGTCGCGCCCGGCGTCGGCTGGTACGTGCAGATCGGGGCGGCGGGCTTGTTCATCGCGGGCGGTTGCTTCCGTCCTTCGACCGCCGCCTTGGCCGTCCTGCGAGCCACGATCGACGACGACGTGAGAGGCCCGGAACTCGAGAAGATCCTGGCCTCCACCTCGGCCGCCGGCTTCGCACTCGGCGACGACAAGCTCAAAACCAAACCGCGCGGCTACCCCGCCGACCACCCCCGCATCGACCTGCTCCGCTACAAATCGCTGACCGTGCACCGCGACTTCGGCGCACCCGACTGGCTGCCCACCCCCGCCGCCGCGAAAGAAATCCGCCGCGCCTGGAACGAGCTGCGACCGCTGGTCGAGTGGTTCGCCGCGGTCCTGGAAGGCGTCGACTGACGGGCGTGGTTCGTGACGGATGGCCCTTCGAGGCCGATACTGGAACCCATGAGCCGTGAACCGCTGGACATGGACATGGGCGACGACGAACAAGCCGACGAGATCGTCGAGTACGAGCGCTACGTGGAGGACCCGCCCGCCGACTACGTGATCCGCAACCACGAAGCCGACGCCGACGGCTTTCTCGGCATCAACGAGGAAGTCTCCGAGGAGTACTCCGAACGCGGCGCCCGCCACGAGGCGATGGAAGAGGACGAGCGCCCCGCCGAAGAAGTCGCGATGCGCGTCGTCGGCGACGACAACGTCGACGGCGACCTCTTCGACGACGACCGCATCAACGGCGAAGAAGGCGTCGAAAAAGACCTGGAAGGCGACGAAAACCTGATCAGCGGCGAATACCTCGCCGACGAACTCGACCTGTAGTTCGTCCTCTCTGCTGTTCGCCGCGGTCGGTGACCGCGGGGGTCAGCGGCGTTCGGCCAGGGCCAGGATGAAGCGGTTGTCGGGGTCGGTCCAGGTTCGGGTGGGGGTGAAGCCTGCTTTGTCCAGTTCTTCGGTGAGGGACTGGGGGCGGAACTTGGCGGAGATCTCGGTGCGCATTTCTTCGCCTGCGGTGAATTCGACGGTGAGGTCGAGGGCTTTGATGGTGGCGGTCATCGGTTCGGTGGCTCGTAGGCGCATTTCGATCCACTCGTTTTCGGGGTCCCAGATGGCGATGTGGTCGAATTTTTCGGGGGTGAAGTTCGCGTCGAGGCGGTTGTTGAGCACGTGCAGGACGTTGCGGTTGAACTCGGCGGTCACGCCTGCGGCGTCGTCGTAGGCGGGGACGAGGACGGCGGGGTCGATGACCAGGCCCGCGCCCAGCAGCAGGAGTTCGCCGGGCTCGAGGACCTCGTTGATGCCTGCCAGGAATTGTGCGCGTTCGGCGGGGATCAGGTTGCCGATGGTGCCGCCGAGGAAGGCGATCATGCGGCGGCCGCCGCGGGGCAGGTTGTGCAGGGTGTCGGTGAAGTCGCTGACCACGCCGTGCACGGACAGGTTCGGGTATTCGGCCGCGATCTGGTCTGCTGCGCCTTTCAGCGCGGATGCGGAGACATCTTGCGGAACATAGGTTTTCAGCGAACCCTCGGCGGTGAGCGCGTCCAGCAGGAGGCGGGTCTTGGCGGCCGAGCCCGAACCCAGTTCGACCAGCACCTCTGCGCGCGCGGCCTGGGCGATCTCGCCGACGACGCGTTCGAGCAGGGCGCGTTCGGTGCGAGTGGGGTAGTACTCGGGCAGTTCGGTGATCTGCTCGAACAGTTCGCTGCCGCGTGCGTCGTAGAACCACTTGGGGGGCAAGGACTTCGGGGTCGCGGTCAGGCCGGTGCGGGCATCGGTGCGTAAGGCCGTGGTGAGATCGTCGTCGGTGAGGTGGATGTCCAGCAGCGGCGCGGTCATGAACGGGCCCTTTCGGTTGTGGGGCTTTCGAGAGCGTGGAGCTCGGTGATGGTGCAGTGGCCGGGGGTGGCGGTGATCAGGTGGTGATCGGCGATGGGCTGCCAGCGCGGGTCGGCGTCGTAGGGTTCGGAGGACAGCACGGTGTAGTCGTCGGCAACCAGGACCGACAGGGAGTGCCAGCAGGTGGTGGCCCACAGGTGAACTCCGTTGCCTAGCAACAGGTTCAAGCGGGCAGTCGGTTGGTGTCGGAGGACGGTCGCGACGAGCAGCTGTAGGGCGTCGGCCGGGGAGGTGACCGGGCCTTCGGGTGTGATCGCCGCGAGTAGGCCACGCAACAGCACCCATAGTGCGGCGGAATCGGTGAGCGACTCCGCCTCCAAGAGGACGGCGGGCGAACTGAATAGCGCGCGGCGATCGGAGGATTCGGTCGCAGGAGGCAGCGCGGCTGCGAACACCTCGTTGAGGTCGGCCAGGACTGCGACGAGGATTGTTCGCCAGTCGGGGACGACACCGTTGTGGCTGAAGGCCCAGTGTTCGTCGGTGAAGGGGGCGCAGGCGTTGCGTTCTATCGGCATACCGATGGTGGCCGAGCGGACGGCGGCGATCACCGAGCGGGATTCGAGGTGGCCCAGGACCTCGGCGACGGCGGGGTCGGTCCAGATGGGGGCCTGGTTTCGGTAGCGGGCGACGGTGTCGCGGGCGCCCTCGACGTCCGAGCGACGCCACCACGCGGCACCGAATCCGTCGGCGTTGATCGTGCCGCCCGCGCGCATCTCGCTCGGCGCCCAGGACTGGACGTACAGCGAGTGAGGGCCGCGCATCATCAGTTCGCCGACACGCACGGGCGGGCCGACGTATCCGAGGTGTCTGCACATCAGCGTTCGTCCTCGCGCAGGTCTCGGGCCAGGCGGAAGCCGGCGAAGATCTGTCGGCGGATGGGGTGGTCCCAGTTGCGGAAAGTGGCGCGGCAGGCGACCTCGTCGGTGCCGAAGGAGCCGCCGCGCAGGATGCGGTAGTCACCGCCGAAGAAGACCTTCGAGTACTCGGGGTACGGGAACGCCCGGAAGTCGGGGTACGGCTCGAAACCGGAAGCGCACCACTCCCAGACGTCACCGATGAGCTGGTGCACGCCGGTCGCCGACGCGCCGGCGGGGTAGGCGCCGACCTCGGCGGGTTCCAGGTGGCGTTGGCCGAGGTTGGCCAGGTGTGCGGCGGGTTCGTCCTCACCCCACGGATACCGCCGGGACGCACCTGTTTTCGGGTCGAAGCGGGCCGCCTTCTCCCATTCGGTCTCGGTCGGTAGTCGCTTGCCTGCCCAGCGGGCGTAGGCCTCCGCTTCGAACCAACACACGTGCACCACAGGTTGTTTGGGCCGCAACGGGATTCGTGCGCCGAAGGACATGCGGGTCCACCGGTCGCCGTCGCGTTCCCAGAACTGCGGTGCGACCAACCCCGCCTCTTCCCGATGCGCCCAGCCCCGTTCCGACCACAGTTCGGGGCGGTCGTAACCACCGTCGTCGATGAACGCGAGGTACTGCTCGTTGGTCACCGGGGCGACATCGATCGCGAAGCCCTCGACGTGCACCGGATGCGCGGGGCGTTCGTTGTCCAGCGCCCACGGGTCAGCGGAGGTGCCCATCACGAATTCGCCTGCGGGAACGACTACTTCACCGCCGACCTGTACCTGCGCGACGGGGGCGGGCGGTGCCGACAGCACCGGCGCGCCGATTCGCAATTGGTGCGTGGCGAGCATGGTCTCGTCGTGCTGCTGCTCGTGCTGGGCCACCATGCCGAAGGCAAAGCCGTTGTCCACCAGCTCATTACCGGTCAGGTCGCTGGAATCCAGCACGTCCAGAACCTTGTCGCGCACCGAGCCGATATAGCCGCGCGCCTGTTCGGGATTCAGCAACGGCAGCGAAGGCCGGTTCGACCTCGCATGCTTGAACGCGTCGTACAGCTCGTCGATATCGGCGCGCACCGCCTCGCGCCCGCCCACATCGCGCACCAACCACAGCTCTTCCTGGTTCCCGATATGCGCGAGATCCCAGACCAGCGGCGACATCAGCGGCGAATGCTGCGCGACGAGATCGGCTTCGTCCACGCTGTCGGTGAGCAAGGTGGTGCGTCGACGCGCACGCGACAGGACGTCGGCGATCCTGGCGCGCATTCGGTCGCGATGACTGTGGTCGGCGGGGGCGAAAAGTGTCACGAGTGCGGCTCCGAAACAGATTGTTCGACAATGACTTCGGGCGGTGCAGCGGTCGTGGAGCTCGTCCGCACGCGTCCACGGTGGGTGTGCGGGCAGACGGTGGCCGACGGACCACGCCCAGACGACGATGGACTCACCGCGGTCCGCCTGCACCGCTGCCTGACGAGGCGACCTCGGCCAGCGGACTGCGGCCCGCCCTGCACCGGTTCGCAGCGCGCGCCAATTCCATTGCCGCAGAGGGAGTTCGCGCATGAGCGGCCGCGAGCTCCAGCACATCTACAGCGGCGCGGCGCAATTGCGGGTCCGCTAGTCCGCGGCGGGCCGCAGTCAACCACTCCCCTGCCGTCGGCGCGGCGAGACCAGTCGCCTCAGCCACGACAGCGGGCGTCGACAGCAGCGCGTCGAACAGCGAGATCGGCGTTGTCCACCCTTCGCCGGGTTGCGTGTCGAGGTAGCGGACTTCGAGGTGGCCGGAGGCTCTGACCGGCGGGAACAGGGTCGTCAGGTGGTAGTCCAGGTCGGCGCGGGTCGGGCGACGGCCCACCTCGTCATCGAGCGCGCCGGACAACCAGTCGGCGAAGGTGGCGCCGGGCGGCGGGGACCAGTCGGCGTCGAGGTCGGTGCAGCGCACGCACAACAGGGGAACGTCGAGGGCCCAATGCGCGTAGGAAGTGATCGGGTCGGCCCAATCGGCGACCGGGGGTCGGGTGCGTGAGGGATCGAGGCGCAACCAGGTGCGCATTCGTTGCGATGCCCAGTCACCGGGCGGGACGCCGTGCAGGCGCGGCGAGCAGGCGAAGGCGGCGATGAGCGTGGGGCCGAGCACGTACAGGGCGGTCCAGCGGGCTCGCACTTCGGCGGGATCGGCGCCGGCATCGACGCTGACCTGCGTGGCAGCGGTATTGCACATCATCAGGGCGCCGAACGGGCCGACGCCGCCGAAACGGTCTTCCATCGCCGTGTACCGGGGCATCCGCAGCAAGCGTTGCGCGGGACGGCCCGCGTCGGCGGCGGCGGCGAAAATGCTGATCTGACGGGCGGCGAGCAACTCCCGCAAACGGGTCGCATCAGCGCGCAAATTCTGTGTCAGCGCGGCCGGATCGGCGAACGGTGCGCTGGAAAGTTCTATCTGACCACCGGGTTCGATGGTGACCATGCTCCCGCCGGGCAGTGGAACGGCCGCGGAATCGGGGGCGATGGAGGTCGGTGCGTGCGACCCGAGGGCCGCGGCCAGTTGCTGCAACGAGGGGCGGGAACCGGTGGGTCCGGCGGTGAGCCACTCCAGTTCGGCGCCGATCAGCGCAGGTGGTCCGAGCTTGAAACAGACGCCGCCGACGTACGCCTCCGCGGCCACCCGCGACGATAGTTCGCCCTGGTCAGGCGCGTAATCGGGCCACGAAGAACGTTCCAGGGTGACCGCCATACCAACCTCCACGTGCTGCGTGCTGCCGGGGAACCTGCGTTTCGCTCATTCCAGAGTAGCGACGCCCACCGACAGAAAATGGCGATGAGGACAACGGTTCGAAGGCGTTAAGGTCGGGGCCATGTTGGATCTCGCCGCGATCAGAGCCGCCATCCCAGGACTTTCGCCCGGTCACGTCTTCCTCGACAGTGCCGGATCGTCGCTGCCGCCCGAGGTCGTGCTCGACACGATGATCGCGCACCTGCGGCGCGAAGCCGCGATCGGTGGCTACCAGGCAGCTAACGAGCGGCTGGACGACCTGAACAAGGTGAAGACCTCGATCGGCACGCTGCTCGGAACCTCCGCGGACACCATCGCGCTCAGCGACAGCGCTTCCCGGTCATGGGCCGATTTCGCCTACTCGGTGCCCCTGAATCCCGGCGACCGGATCCTGCTCTCCGGTGCCGACTACGCCAGCAACGCGATCGCCGCCCTGCAGCGCGCGAAGCAGACCGGGGCCACGGTCGAGCGCATTCCCAGCGACGACACCGGCCGCCTCGACACCGACGCCTTGGCGACCATGCTCGACGAGCGCGTGAAACTGGTTTCGCTGCAGCACGCACCCACCAACGGCGGCCTCGTGAACCCCGTCGCGGAAGCCACCAGAATCGCCCACGAAGCGGGCGCACTGGTCCTGCTGGATGCCTGTCAATCCACCGGTCAGCTGCCCATCGACGTCACCGAGCTCGGCGTCGACGCCATGTCGACCACCGGACGCAAGTGGCTGCGCGGCCCTCGCGGCACCGGAATCCTGTATGTGCGTGCGGAATTGGCGCAGTCGATGGAACCCGCGCGCCTGGACCTGCACAGCGCCGAATGGGTGCGCCCCGACGAGTACCGCCTCGCCCCCGACGCCTCCCGCTTCGAATTCTGGGAAGCCGGGTATGCCGCGCGCCTCGGCCTTGGCGCCGCCGTGGACTACCTGCTGGAATTGGGACCCACGCAGGTCTACGAAGCCATCGCCACCCGCGCGGACTACCTGCGCAAAACCCTGCCCGAAATCCCCCGCGTCACCGTGCGCGACCTGGGCACCGAGCACAGCGGCATCGTCTCGTTCACCGTCGACGGCCACGACCCCGAACAGTTGCGCGACCGCCTGGCCGAGCACGCCATCACCGTCACCGTCAGCCACGCGGGCTCCACCCTGTTCGACATGACCGAACGCGCCCTCCCCGCCATCCTGCGCGCCTCCCCGCACTACTTCGTCACCCAGGAGGACCTGGACCGCTTCGTCACCATCCTGGCCGACCTCACCCGCTAGACCCTGGCGAGATGCTCGCGGACGATCCGATCCGCGAGCACCCGCGGATCCTGCTCGGGCGCAACGATTTCCAAGCTCCGATTGACAGCGATCGTGGCCAAACCATGCACATTGGTCCACAGCGCCAGTGCCCGCTGCGGCGCGGACTCGGGCGTCACTTCCGTCACCAATTCGACCACCTGCCCATACAGCGGCTTCGTGACCGCCCGCAGATTCTCCCCGGCCCCCGCCAGCAGATCGTGCCGAAACATCAGCGTGAACATCTGCGGCCGCGTCACCGCGAAATCCACATAATCCACCGCCATCCGCCGCAACCGCTCCCGCGGATCCTCGATCGCGCCGAGCACCACGAACCGCTCCCGCAACTCCCCGAACCCCCGCCCGGCGATCGCGGCCAACAGCGCCGCATGCGTGGGAAACCACCGCCGAGGCGCCCCGTGCGAAACCCCCGCCGCTCGCGCGATGGCCCGCAGCCCGAGCGCACCGAACCCCTCGGTCTCGAGCAGATCGACGCCGACGTCGATCAGGCGCTCGCGCAAGGGTTCAGGCATACCGGCAATTCTGCACACCGCCGCGATCGCTCGATCCATGGCACCGGTAGACAGTGTCTACTAGGGTTCGGTAGACACTGTCTACGGAAGGGCAACCCCGTGTGGTACCTGCTGTGCAAATACGTCCTCATCGGCCCGATACTTCGCCTACTCGGCCGCCCGCAGGTCGAAGGGCTGGAACACATTCCACGCACAGGACCGGTGATCATCGCCGCCAACCACCTGGCCGTCGTGGACTCGCTATACCTCGCCCTGGTGATCCCCCGGCGCCTCACCTTCCTCGCGAAACAGGAGTATTTCGCGGGCACGGGGTTGCGCGGACGGTTCAAGCGGTGGTTCTTCACCGCCGCAGGTCAGGTGCCGGTGGATCGGGCCGGTGGGGATGCGGCGGCTGGTGCGTTGGCGGCGGCTGTCGGGATTGTCGGGCGGGGTGGGGTGTGGGCAATTCATCCGGAGGGGACACGGTCGCGGGATGGGAAGGTCTATCGTGGACGGACCGGGGTGTTGCGCGTTGCCATGGCTACCGGGGCGCCGGTGGTGCCGGTGGTCTTGGACGGTACCGATCGCATGAATCCTCGCGGTCGGAAACTGTTGCGTTTCACCAAGGTACGTGTCACCGTCCATCCCGCTCGGCACTATCCCGCAGCTGCGAAGTGCGATCTCGCAGCTGTGCAGCACGCCCAGGTCAGAGCGGCAACGGACCTGCTGATGCGGGAGATTGCCACGTTATCGGGTAGACCATATGTAGACCGCTACGCAGCGAGCTTTGCTGCGAGGGACTGACTCAGCAGGGGTGCTGGAGGGTCGGTCCGGATCGATACCGGCGGGGCAGGGCGGGATTTCTTCAAGGTACGGCCGTAACCGATCGTTGGCGTAAAGGGAGACCGACGTTGAGCAGGTTCACCGACGAAATGTTTGGCACAGCGTTGACCAGCACGAAGGGGCTGGTCACCGGAGAGCCGGAGTCGCCATTACGGCAGACCTGGGGGGAGATCCATAGTCAGGCGCGACATATGGCGGGTGGTCTGGCCGCGGCCGGGATCGGGCACGGTGACGCGGTCGGCGTGCTGGCCGGTCTGCCGGTCGATATCGCGCCGTCCTGCCAGGCCATCTGGATGCGGGGCGCGTCGATCACGATGTTGCATCAGCCCACGCCACGCACCGACCTCGAGGTCTGGGTGCGCGACACCGAAACGGTGCTGCGCATGATCGAGGCGAAGGCCGTGGTTCTCGGTGCGCCGTTCGCCGCCGCCGAACCGGTGCTGCGCGAACGCGGGATCACCGTGGTGCGGATCGAGGACCTGCACCACGGCGCCGATACCGACCCCGTGCCGACCGTCGAAGGCGATATCGCGTTGCAGCAGTTGACCTCTGGGTCCACCGGATCGCCCAAGGCGGTGCGAATAACCCACGGCAACTTCTACGTCAACGCCTACGCGATGTTCAACCGGGTGAAGTTCCAGCCCGACGACGACGTGATGGTCAGCTGGCTACCGCTGTTCCACGACATGGGCATGGTCGGATTCCTCAGCGTGCCAATGCAATTCGGCGCCGAAGTGGTGTGCGTGACGCCGCTGGACTTCCTGGCCAGGCCACTGCTGTGGGCCGAGCTGATCCACAAATATCGCGGAACCGTCACCGCCGCACCGAATTTCGCGTACTCGCTGCTGGCCCGACGCCTGCGACAGGCCGAGCCGGGCACCATGGACCTGTCCAGCGTGCGCTACATGTGGAACGGCGCCGAACCCGTGGACCCCGACACCATGACCGCGCTCGCCGCGGCCGGGCAACAGTTCGGCCTCAACCCGATGGCCCTGACGCCGGTCTACGGCATGGCCGAAACCACCTTGGCCGTGTCGATCCCCGACCCCGGCCACGGCCAGGTTCTGGACATCATCGACGCGGACCTGCTCGAAGCCGTCGGCAAAGCCGTGCCCATCGCCGAGGACGGCCACCACGGCACCCCCCGCAAGCTGCCGACGCTGGGTCACCTGGTCGACGATCTGGAAGGCCGGGTCGTCGATGCCGAACGTCAACCGCTGCCGGTCCGCTCGGTCGGCGTGATCGAATTGCGCGGCCCCGCAGTCACTTCGGGCTACGTCACCGTCGACGGCTTCCGCCCCGCCCAGGACGCCGACGGCTGGCTCGACACCGGCGACATCGGCTACTTCACCGAAGAGGGCCTGATGGTCGTGTGCGGGCGCATGAAGGACGTCATCATCATGGGCGGCCGCAACATCTACCCCACCGACATCGAACGCGCGGCCCTGCGCGTAGCGGGCGTGCGTCCCGGCAACGCAGTAGCGGTACGCTTGGACGCGGGCGAAAAGCGCGAAAGCTTCGCCGTGGTAGTCGAATCCAACGACTATCAACTCCCCGACGAGGTCAAGCGAATCGAAAAGGAGATCGTGCACGAGGTCTTCGCCGAAGTAGGCGCGCGCCCCCGCACCGTCGCCGTCCTCGGCCCCGGCGCACTCCCGAAAACCTCCTCGGGAAAACTCCGCCGAGCCGCCACCGCGGTCCACCTGCGGTAACGCTGACGGGGCTGCGGTATCCGCAGCCCCCAGGCTTAATGCAAGCTGTTCTGCGCCGCTTCCAGCCCCACCTTCAACAACAACTCCACCGCATCAGCAGCCTGCTCCACGATCACCGGAACCTCTTTTCGCTCCGGCCCCGAAAACGGCTTCAACACATAATCAGCAGGATCCTGCCGACCAGGCGGACGCCCGATCCCGATCCTGGTCCGCAGGTACTCCTTGGTGGTCAACGCCTGCGAAATCGACCGCAGCCCGTTGTGCCCACCCTCACCACCGCCCTGCTTGAGCCGCAACGTCCCGAACGGCAGATCCAGTTCGTCGTGCACCACGATCACCTGATCCACGGGCACCGAGAAGAACTTCGCCAGCGCCGCGACCGGCCGCCCGGACAGGTTCATGTACGTGCGCGGCTTCGCGATCAGGATCTGACGGCCGTCCAGTCGCGCCTGCAGCAGGTCGGCGCCGGACTTCTTGTGCACAGCAAAACGGCCGCCGACGCGCTGCGCGAGCACGTCGGCGACCAGGAAGCCCACATTGTGGCGGGTGCGCTCGTATTCGGGGCCGGGGTTGCCCAGTCCGACTACGAGCGCGGGCCCAGATGATTCGGCGGTCATTGCCCGAATCGTAGTGTGCGGTGTTACGCGGTCTCGGGAGCGGTCTCCGCGGTGACGGCGTCGGGGGCGGTGCCTTCGCCCTCGTCGTCGAGCTGCGACGCGGACGGCGCCTCGATGACGTTGACGATCAGCGCCTCCGGGTCACCGGCGAGGGTGACACCCTCGGGCAGCGCGATGGTGCCGGCCAGGATCTGGGTGCCGGGCGCGATGCCGTCGACCGAGACCTCGATGGTCTCGGGCAGGTTCATCGCGTCGGCCTCGATCGACAGGGTGTTCAGTTCCTGGGTGATCAGGGCGCCGGAGGTGGCCTCGCCGACGACCACGACGTTGACGTCGGTGGTGACGCGCTCGCCACGCTTGACGATCAGCAGGTCGGCGTGCTCGATGTAGCGACGGATCGGGTGGACGACGACCGACTTGGTCATCGCCAGCTGCGGCTCGCCGTTGATCTGCAGGTTGAGGATGGCGTTGGTGCCGTGCAGACGCAGGATCTTGGCGAACGCCTTGGCGTCCAGCGACAGGTGCTGCGGCTCGGCGTGGTGGCCGTACAGCACGGCGGGCACGTTGCCGTCGCGACGGGTACGGCGAGCGGCGCCCTTACCGAATTCGGTGCGGACGGCGGCTTCGATCAGATTGGCGTCGGACATACTGAATGCGCTCCTACGGCTGGTCATGGGTGACCCAACTGGCGGGGTCAAGGTCTGCTCGTCGGACGAAGGAACGAACGAGGACGGCCCAAATACTTCAGCCGAGCCGCGTCGATCACGGTGTGCGCACCAAACGGGCACTCACCCTCGCCGAGACAACCCGCCAACCATACCGCACCCGCATCGCCGGGAAAAATCAGGGCGCACACCCCGACGACCTGGCGATAGGTCCGCCCACTACGCTGGATAGGTTGCCGTCCACTGCGAAAGGTCCCGTCCGTTGACCGAGTCCGGAGAAGTCGTCGCCACCACCCCACGCGGGCTGCCCGCCGAGGTGGCCCGTCGGCGTACGTTCGCCGTGATCTCGCACCCCGACGCGGGTAAGTCGACGTTGACCGAAGCGCTCGCGCTCCACGCCAGGATGATCTCCGAGGCGGGCGCGATCCACGGTAAGGCCGGTCGCAAGTCGACGGTGTCGGACTGGATGGAGATGGAGAAGCAGCGCGGTATCTCGGTGAGTTCGACCGCGCTGCAGTTCAACTACCGGGCCGCCGGGTCCGATATCGACAATGTGATCAACCTGGTCGACACCCCCGGTCACTCCGATTTCTCCGAGGACACCTACCGGGTGCTCACCGCTGTCGACGCCGCGGTGATGCTGATCGACGCGGCCAAAGGCCTCGAGCCGCAGACGCTGAAACTGTTCCAGGTGTGTCGCCATCGCGGCATTCCGGTGATCACCGTGATCAACAAGTGGGACCGCCCCGGCCAGGATCCCCTCGCCCTGCTCGACGAGATCAGCGAGCGGATCGGCCTCACGCCCACTCCCCTGTTCCTGCCGGTCGGCATCGCGGGCGATTTCCGTGGCCTGTTGCGTCGCGGGCCCGAGGGCGAGGCGCAGCAGTACATCCACTTCACCCGTACCGCCGGTGGTGCCACGATCGCCCCCGAGGAATACCTCACCCCCGACGAAGCGGAAGCGCGCGAGGAAGAGGCGTGGACGACCGCGGTCGAGGAGAGCGAACTGCTGTCGGCGGCGGGTCAGGACCACGATCAGGAAATGTTCCTGGCGGGTCAGACCTCGCCGGTGATCTTCGGCTCGGCGATGCTGAATTTCGGTGTGCGGCAACTGCTCGAGACGCTGGTCGAGTTGGCGCCCGCGCCCGGTGCGCGCGCCGATATCGCCGGTAAGGAACGCACCACCGGTGATCCGTTCAGCGCCGTGGTGTTCAAGGTGCAGGCCGGTATGGACACCGCGCACCGCGACCGACTGGCGTTCATGCGGATCGTGTCCGGTGAGTTCGAACGCGGCATGGTGGTCACGCACGCGCAGACCGGTCGCCCGTTCGCCACCAAGTACGCGCTCACGGTGTTCGGCCGCGAACGCACCACGGTCGACACCGCCTACCCCGGCGACGTCGTCGGCCTGGTCAACGCGACCGCGCTGGCTCCCGGGCACACGCTGTTCGTGGAGAAGAAGGTCGAATACCCGCCGATCCCCAGCTTCGCGCCCGAGCATTTCGCGACCCTGCGCGCGCAGAGTGCGGGCAAGTACAAGCAGTTCCGCAAGGCCATCGACCAGCTCGACTCCGAGGGCGTGGTGCAGGTGCTGCGCAACGATGCCCGCGGCGACGCGACGCCGGTGCTGGCCGCGGTCGGTCCGATGCAGTTCGAAGTGGTCACCGCCCGCATGCAGGGCGAGTTCAACGTCGAAACGCAGCTGGACTTCCTGCCGTTCACGCTGGCCCGACGCACCGACGCGGAGTCCGCGCCCGAGCTGGATCGGCAGCGTGGGGTGGAGGTGTTCACCCGCACCGACGGCGCGATTCTGGCACTGTTCAGCGACAAGTGGCGGCTGCAGTACATCGAGAAGGAACACCCGAAGCTCACGCTGGAACCGCTGGTCGCCGCGGCCGACTAACTGTCCCAGACGGCCGAGCCTGGGTGGGTTTGCGCCCGTCCCGCTGTTGCGGGTGCGATTTTTGCGACGAAGGAACAAAAATCGTGCCCGCAACAGCGGGACACAAGGGGGCGCAAACCCCGCGGCGCCAGCCGCCAAAAAATTCAGGCTGCGGGGCCGGGGTTGCGCTCTACCGACGAGATGTGGTTCTCCTGCGCGATCATTCCCCAGCGACTGGCGGTCAGTCGCAGGCTGGGCAGATCGCTGAGCGACAGCACCACTTCGTAAGTGCGCTCGTACCCTGTGTGCGAAATGCGCCAGTGCCCGTCGTCGCAGCGGACGTACGCGTCGGTGTAGAAGGCCGCGCCGCGCAGGCACATGTTGTGTTCGGGGATGATCACCGTGTCGGCCAGGTACCAGGTGCCCGTGGCGGTATCGCCGTCGACATCGATCTCGGGGTGGTCGCAGCGGTGTTCGGTGATCACGTGCGGTCCGAGCGTGTTGCGCAGGAAGGCCAGGAAGGCCTCGCGCGACTCGAACTGCAGGTATTCGCTGTAGGTGGCGGTGGCCTCGGGGATCAACGTGTCGGCGAACTCGTCCCACGACTTGGTGTCCAGGGTGCGCAGATAGCGGAACTTCAGCCTGCTGATCGCGATGAGATCGTCGGGATGATCCGGCGGTCGCGGCGGCGGCGGAGGTAACTGCTCGTCTTCCGGTGGCGTCGACTCCATCCATGCCTCCCCCGAGTCCAGCCCGGCGACCAACGGCTCGTCGTCACCGGGAAGCAACGGAGCAGGGCCGATCCACGCGGGCGCGACAACCTCGTCGACGTGCACGTTCGGAGTTTCGGGACCCTGATCCATCCCTCCACGATCCCACCGAAAACGGCGCGCCGCCGGATCTGTATCAGATCGCTATCACTGCCGACACCGGAGTGTGACCTCCGGCGTCGGCCGTGACAGGTGTCTGAGCTACCCGATGGTGAAGCAGGTGCGGCAGAAATCCTCACCGAATTCCGACAGGCGCAGGCTCTTGCGCACGATCTTCGGCGCGCGCCCCGCCTTCTTCAACGCCTGCTCGACCACGGGCTGTACTTCCAGCACCATGTACCGGCTCAACACCACCGGATCGTCGGAGGTCAGCGTCAGACCCAGTCGATTGAGGTTGATCAGATACGACCGCGCGCGATCGGGGTACCGCACGCCGGCCTGCTCGGGCACCGAGGTCAGGTCGCCCTGCACCAGCTCCGAGCCGATGCCCAGCGGGCGGTTGGTGCGCACGTCGACCGACGGTTGTGGGCCGTTCAGGGCCATGAACCGCAGGATGCGGGCCTCGTCGGGGGCGACCTCGTCGAGGATGCGGTCGTAGGCCGGGTGGACGTCTTCGGTGAAGTACACGTCGGCCGAACGGGCCAGCAGGGCGTCGCCGCGCCGCCGCAGCTCGTCGGTGGTGGCCGAACGCAGGTACGGGCCCACGGTGATGGCCTGCTGGGACGCCCCGTTGGGCGTGGGGACATAGCTGACGATCTCGCGCACCGACCCCTCGGTGACACCGAGTGCGCTGCGCGCGATGGAACGCAACGCGTTGCCGGTGCGCTCGGCGATATCGGCCGAGGATTCCCCGTCCAAGGCCGCCTGGGCCAGTTCCTTGGTCACTTCATAGGTGGTGCCCACCGCCCACTGGCTGCCGCGCACCGCGGTGCCTGCGGCCAATCCGGCGGCGCGGAACACGCCACGGATCAACCGTGCTTCGTTGCTGATCTGTCGCTGCTCGACATCTGAGCTGCGCTCGACGGCGCGGGTACCGGCACGGGCCAGGTCCTGACCGGTCCTGTCGTCTGTCACGTCCTACTCCGAAATCTCGCCAGTGAACAAAGCTGCTGCCACCCGCACGCCCCCTGTGCGTGTCAGTTGTGGCCTGTCACGAAATGTGGTGATGGTCATTGTTCCCGACTCGCCACCGCGAGTACGCCATTGCGGACAGGTTCTGTGACTGATGTCTCAGACACTACCCTGTGTGCTGGCACACGACGAATGGACCCGGTTCCCTATCTCACAGTAGGGTCACCTCGCCGCGGGGGTGATAAATTTTGGTTCTCGGTGAGGCGGTGGTCACCGGGTATCGGCAGGAGGGCGCGTCGTGTTGGAGAGTGTGTTCGGGTTACACCCGACACTCCTGCTAGAAGTTGTGACCATTCCTCTTTTCACAGGAATTATCGGTTACATCACCAACTGGTCCGGCATTTTGATGCTGTTCCAGCCGATTCAATTCCACGGCGTCCGACTGCCGGGCCTGCGCGCGATCTTCCCTTACCTGCCCAAGCGGATCCAGGTATTGCCGCTGCTCAGCTACGACGGCCGGATCGGCTGGCAGGGCATCGTGCCCTCGCGCGCCGACAAGATGGCCAGCATCGCGGTCGACAAGGGACTGTCCAAGCTGGGCAGTGTTTCCGACTTCTATCGCGAACTGGACCCGGAGAAGCTGGCCGAACATCTGGCCGAGGTGGCCGACGCGCAGATCCGCGACATCGTCGAGGTGATCCTGCGCCGCGAACACCCGCAGCTCTGGTACAACCTGCCCGTCGGCGTGCGCGAGATGATCCATGAGCGGGTGCGCTCACAACTGCCGGAGATCTTGCGCGACTTGACCATCGAGCTCGGCGCCAACATCGACCAGCTGCTGGACGTGAAGCAGATGGTGATCCGCTACTTCCAGGCCCGACCGCAACTGCTCAACCAGCTGTTCCAGGTGCTTGGCGCCAAGGAGCTGCGGTTCATGCAGAACTTCGGCTTCTACTTCGGCGCCCCCTGTGGCCTGCTGTTGGTGCTGGCGCTGCACGTCACGTCACTGTCGCCGCTGGTGGTACTGCCGATCGGCGGGATCATCATCGGCTGGGTGGTGAACTGGATCGGCATCAACATGATCTTCGCGCCCGCCACCCCGAAGTGGTGGTGCCCGTGGCGGCAGGGTCTGTTGATCAAGCGTCAGCCCGAAATCACCGCCGGCTACGCGGCTTTGGTGTCTACCCAGGTTGTCACCGTGGCCAATATCGGCGACGAACTGCTCAACGGCCCGCGCTCGGACCGCACGCTGCAGATGCTCGAGGACACGTTGCGCCCCGCCGCCGACCGGGCACTCGGTCCCGCGCGGCCCGCAGTGAAGTTCATGCTCGGCAGTCGCGAATACGACACGCTGCAAACAACTCTCACCGCCCAGGCCATGACGATCGCGCCGCTGGCGTTCGCCGACCCGGAGTTCAACGCCCAACAGGGTAGGCAGGTCAACGAATACATCGCCCGACAAATGTCCGCACTCTCGCCGCACGACTTCGTCGACATGTTGCGTTCTGCGATCAAACAGGACGAATGGCTCCTTTTTGTCCATGGCGGAGCGCTGGGGCTGCTCGCCGGATACGCTCATATCCTGGTCTTCGGAACAGGAGTAGCCACTACATGGATGTAGACGACGGAACCCCGTCCACCGAACTGGTGCGACGACCGGTACCGCCGCTGCACGTCTCCGGCGAAAAGCGCGGCCTACGGCCCGTCTCCCCGGCGAAGACGGTGCGCGCGGCCACCGGCGTAGCCCGAGTCGCGCTGACCGCGGCCTCGGGCATGACGCTGTGGACACTGGACACCGCGCTCGGGGTCACCGTCACGGTGCTGCGCGGCAGCCTCGCGGGCCAACCGCCCAACGAAGTGCTCGCCGACGCGGAAACCGAAGTGCGCGACCGACTTCGGCACGCATTGGGCCTTCCGACCAGCACCGAGCAGCACGGCGACGGCGGTATGCCGACCCTGCGCGAGCAGGGCGCGGAACTGCTTCGCCTGTCCGCCAGCACGCATGCCGCACAGCCCGACACCCATCCCGCCTACGCGGGCATCCTCGCCGAGATCACCCCCGACGAGGCACGGATCCTGCGATTCCTGCACGTCGACGGTGCGCAACCGTCCATCGACGTGCGCACCGGCCGGCAGCGAGCCTTCGGCGGCGAGCGGTTGATCACCGGGCTGACGATGCTGGGCGAACACGCGGGGCTGCGGTTTCCGAACCGGGTGCCGCAATACCTGCCCAACCTGCGCAGACTGGGCCTGATCGAGTCCACCCGCGACCCCGTCGGCAACCCGCACCGCTACCAGGTCATCGAGGCCCAGGAGCAGGTGCGAGAAGCGTTGAAGCGGCCCGGTTTCGGCACGAAGGTGAGCTACCGCAGCATCCTGCTCACCGAATTCGGCGCCGATTTCGTCCAGACGTGTTTACCCGTGGTCATCAACGAGGGACGCGAAACCGCGACCTAGTTTTCGCCGAGCTCCGCCAGTTCCATCCAGCGCTCTTCGGCGGCTTCCTTCTCCGCGACGACCTGCTTCAGCTCGGCGCCGAGCTTGACCAGCTTGTCCGAGTCCGAGACCGCTTCGGCCAGGGCCTTGTGGAGTTTCTGTTCGCGCTCGTCGAGCTTGGCGATGCTGCGTTCGACCTTCGACAGTTCCTTGCGGGCGGCGCGGCGGTCCGACGAATCCGTCGATCCCCCACCGGTTTTCGCGGTCAGCGGCTTGGTGTTGCCCGCCATGGCGGCGCGCTTGGTGAGATAGCTGTCGATGCCGCCGGGCAGGTTGGTGAGCTTGGTGTCGCCGAACAGGGCCCAGGTGGAGTCGCAGATGCGTTCGACCAGGTAGCGGTCGTGGCTGATGACCACCAGCGTGCCCGCCCAGTTGTCGAGCAGGTCTTCCAGCTGCTGCAGGGTGTCGATGTCCAGGTCGTTGGTCGGCTCGTCGAGCAGCAACACGTTGGGTTCGGCCATCAGGATGCGGGTCAGCTGCAGGCGGCGGCGTTCACCACCGGACAGGTCGCCGACCGGGGTGCGCTGGCGGGCGGGGGTGAACCCGAGCCGTTCGGCCAGCTGACCGGCGGAGATCTCCTTGTCGCCCAACATGATTCGCTGCGCGACCTGCTGCACGGCCTCGAGCACCCGCATGTCGGTGGGCAGGTCGTCCAGTTCCTGCCGCAGCCAACCGATCTGCACGGTCTGACCCTGGATCCGCTTGCCCGACGCGGGCTCGGTCTCCCCGGCCAGCGCGCGCAGCAGGGTGGTCTTGCCCGACCCGTTGACGCCGACCAGACCGACCCGCTCGCCCGGCGCCAGGCTCCAGGTGAGGTCGTCGACCAGAACCCGGCCGTCGGGGGTGGTGAGCGTGGCGTCTTCGAGTTCGATCACCACGCGGCCCAGCCGCTTGCGCGCGAACGCGGCCAGCGAGACCGAGTCACGCGGCGCGGGCACATCGGCGATCAGGGCCTCGGCGGCCTCCACGCGATAGCGCGGCTTGGACGTGCGGGCCTTGGCGCCGCGACGCAACCAGGCCAGTTCCTTGCGGGCAAGGTTCTGACGGCGCGCTTCGGAGGCGTCGGACTGACGGGCACGCTCGGCGCGGGCGAAGATCCAGTCGCCGTAGCCACCCTCGTAGACCTCGACCTTGCCGCCCACGACCTCCCAGGTGCGGTTGGCCACGGTGTCGAGGAACCAGCGATCGTGGGTGACCACGACCAGCGCGGTGCGCCGGGCGACCAGGTGCTGGGCCAGCCACTGCACACCCTCGATGTCGAGGTGGTTGGTCGGCTCGTCCAGCACCAGCAGGTCCAGGTCGCGCACCAGCGCGGCGGCCAGGGCGACGCGGCGGCGTTCGCCACCGGAAAGATTGGTGACCAGGGTGTCCAGACCCAGATCGGCGATGCCGATGCCTTCCAGGATCGAGCGCACGCGCGAATCGGCGGCCCACTGGTGATCGGCGATGTCAGCGGTCGACAGATCATCGGACAGGCCGGCGAACACGATCGAACCGATGCTCGCGCCCTCGGGCAACACGCCGCGCTGGGTGACCACGGCCATCCGCAGCCCGCCCACCCGGCTGACTCGGCCCTTGTCCGGCGGTTCCAGTCCGGTCAGGACCTCGAGCAGCGTGGTCTTACCGCCACCGTTGAGGCCCACCACCCCGATCCGTTCCCCCGCGTGAATACCGAGGGAGACGTCATCCAGCAAAGGCTTCACGCCAAAGCTCTTGGAGACCTGCTCGAGGTTGATCAGGTTGGACATATAGGAAGCTCGCCTGTTCCGCCTCCCCGCGACTGTGGGCCGGACTCGGGCGCGGGGAGGCGGGCGGCGGCGGCTGACGATGGATCGCAGGAGCATGTCCATACAAGATCTATTGGTCTCGATCATAGAGGACCGTGCCCCGACCGCCCCGACCGCGCCGCTGGCCGGGGTCGATGTGCGTGATCAGCGCACATCGACGCCGCGACCCGTGTGCCCGTGGTTCAGCGCATCGGCGTGGCCGGTACGACCTCGCCGTTGTCGATCATCGCCTGCAGTTCCTCTGCCGACACGTTCAGCACCTTGACCTCGGACCGCGGGCCGCCCTGCTGCATCTCCTGGGAGGAGACCTCACCGTCCTTGGTGATGGTGACGCTGTGGCCCTCGGGCGCGGTGCCCGGCTTCGCCTCCATGGTGCCGACCTTCATCTCCTGGAAGTCGACGTCACCGTTCGCGGTGACGGTCACGCTGCGATCGGGCGCCTTCATCTCCTGGAAGTCCACGTCGCCTTCGGCAACCACGGTCGTGCTGTGCTCCTGCGGGGCATCGTCGTTGGCCCAGGCCGCACCGGGAACGGCGACGGCGGCGATCGCTGCGGCGCCGATGGCGGCCATGCCGACACGACGACGGACGGTGCTGGTGGTGAGGGTCTTACGCATATCCCTGTGCTCCTTCGGTTTCGCCGGAAGCCTTGATTGCTTCGACGAACACCAACGTATGGAGCCGATTTTCAGAACCGGTTGGTTCCTTCTGAGGGTTTGGTTAGGAGATATCGAGCACCCGAGCGCCCGATACCGGCCCGCTCGCGGTGCGCACACTGCGGCACACGCCCGCGCCCGCCAGTTCCGCGGCGACGCCGATCGCGGCTTCCTCGGATTCGCACAGGAACGCGCAGGTGGGGCCCGATCCCGAGACCAGCCCGGCCAGCGCGCCCGCGCCGACGCCCGCGCGCAGGGTGCGGCGCAGTTCCGGTTTCAGCGATAACGCCGCGGCCTGCAGGTCGTTGCCCAGCAGCGGGGCGAGCGTGCGCGGGTCGCCCGCGGCCAGGGCCTGCATGAGTTTCTGGGGGTCGCCGAGGCGCGGCGGGTCACCTTCGGCGCGCAGTCGGTCCAGTTCGCGGAAGACCGACGGTGTCGACAGCCCTTCCTTGGCCAGCGCGAGCACCCAGTGAAAAGTGTTGCGCGACAACACCGGAAGCAACCGTTCACCGCGACCGGTGCCGAGCGCGGTGCCACCGTGCAGCGAGAACGGGACGTCGCTGCCCAGTTCGGCGGCGATGCTGGACAGTTCGTCGCGCGACAGCCCCAGGTCCCACAGTTCGTTCAGCCCGACCAACGCGGCGGCGGCGTCGGCACTGCCGCCCGCCATCCCACCGGCCACCGGGATGCCCTTGGTGATGGCGATCTCGACCAGCGGAGCACGGCCGGCCAGGTGGGCGAGGCGGACCGCGGCCTTCCAGACCAGGTTGGTGCGGTCGGTGGGTACCTCGGCGGCGCCTTCGCCGGTGACCTTCACTGTCAGCGAGGCCGCCGGGGCCAAGCGCAGGTCGTCGGCCAGCGACAATGCCTGGAAAACGGTGGTGAGATCGTGATACCCATCCGGACGCAGATCAGCGACTCCGAGATGCAGGTTCACCTTCGACGGAGCTCGCACGACGACCGGGCTGGGCACAACTGACAACACAGTTGCCAAGCGTAATCGGTTATACCGACTAGTTCGCACGTCGAACGCGGACCGTCGGGCGAAGGGGTTGCGCGCAATACCCGTGGGGGGTATGTTCGTGCAGGACAGGGACATACCCCTGGACCGTATGTTCGAACAGCGAAGGAGTCGGCCATGGCCACCACTACCTACACCGTCACGGGGATGACCTGCGGACATTGCGTGAGCTCGGTCAAGGAGGAGATCGGCAAGATCGACGGCGTCACCAGCGTGGACGTCGACCTCGCCACCGGCCTCGTGCGCGTGGACAGCGCGAATGAGCTGGCCGACACCGAGGTGGCCGCCGCGGTCGACGAAGCCGGTTACGCGCTGAGCGCCTGACCGCCAGGCACGAATCTCGGGCTGCTGGGCGGGACTGCGCGACCCGCCCAGCAGCGAGCCCGGCCGACGCGCCGCAGTGGCCGCGTCCACGTTCACCGGGGGTTCACCCCGTTCGCGAGGCGCAACGAATCATCCACAGCGTCATCCACATTCATACACAGGCACGTCAAGGCTCGAATTCCCTGGCGCGACCGGGAGCACTACGCGCGGAACATGATCAAGTAGGAACGCTGCGAAAACCGGTTATCCACAATTGCTTTCACAGAGTGCACACCAGCAGCGTCGATGAACGGCCGGTGTACTGCGGGTTCCCGTGCGGGAACCCATCATTGAGCTAGGTAGTGGCCGCCAGCCGCACGAATGCGGCGGTATCCAACGTCTCGCCGCGAGCAGTCGGGTCGATACCGGCCGCCACGAGTCGGCGCTCGGCCTCCGCGGGCGTGCCCGCCCAGCCGGAAAGCGCTGCCCGCAATGTCTTTCGACGCTGCGCGAACGCCGCGTCGATCACCTCGAACACCCGCCGACGATGCGCCTCGTCGATCGGCCACGGCGGTTCGACATACCGGTCGATGCGCACCAGACCCGATTCCACGCGCGGCACCGGCCAGAAAACCTGCGTGCCCACGTGCCCCGCGCGCTTGACCTTGCCGAAGAAACCGGCCTTGACGCTGGGCACCCCGTACACCTTGTTGCCCGGTTCGGCGGCCAGCCGATCGGCCACCTCCGCCTGCACCATCACCAGCGACACCATCACGCTGGGCAATGTCGCCAGCAGGTGCAACAGCACCGGCACCGCCACGTTGTACGGCAGGTTCGCCACCAGCGCGGTGGGCATCGCGGGCAACTGCTCGGGGCGCACCCGCAGCGCGTCGGCCTCGACGACCTTCAGGTTGCCCACCAGATCCGGCGCGCGATCGGCGACGGTCTCGGGCAGGTAGTTGGCCAGCACCGGGTCGATTTCCACCGCGATCACCTGGTCGACCACGTCCAGCAACGCCAGCGTCAGCGAGCCCAGACCCGGTCCGACCTCGAGCACGGTGTCTTTCGCGCCGACGCCCGCCGCGGACACGATGCGACGCACGGTATTGCCGTCGTGCACGAAGTTCTGTCCGAGCTGCTTGGTAGGTCGAACGCCGAAGCGTTCGGCCAGTGTCCGCACCTCGACGGGACCGAGCAGTGCGGCACTACCTCGCGCGGACTTCTGTGGTTCGGACACTGCTAGAACCTACCAACCTCGTCGATCGGGCAGCTCAGCGCTGTGTCGGGGTGGCGTTCACGCGGGCGAGGAAGGCGTCGATGGCGGCGAGTTGGTTCGGCGAGGCCGAGCCGTGCTGGCCGTTTCCGGTGACCACCTGCTGGTCGACGCCGTTGGCCGCGAGCTGGGCGACCAGTGCGGCGTGCAGCGGCGACGGCACGACCATGTCGGTGACGTTCATCGACAGCAGGATCGGGGCGTCGTAGCCGCTGGTCGGCAGCATCATGTAGGCCGCGAGCGGGTCGCGCAGCGGAGCCAGCGAGCGCGCGAGCAGCTGCGAGGAGGTCACGCCCTTGGTCGAGACGAAGATTTCGTCGAGGCACTGGCTGCCCGCGGCGTCGACGATCTCCTTGCCGCGCGGGGTCAGGTAGGAGTCGATGTCGAGCTCGGGATGGGTGGCGCGCAGACCCGCCAGGATGCTGACCACGAACGAGGTGGTGGCGCTGGACATGCCGGGGATCGCCGGGGTGGTGGGGCCGAGCAGCGGCAGGATCTTCTCCACGTCCGAGGCCGGGTCGATCGCGGAGACACCACGGAAGTCCAGCTCAGGGGCATATTCGGCCTGCACGTGCGCCGCGCTCATCGCCGCGTGCCCACCCTGCGAGACGCCGATCGCGCTCCAGGTGCTCGACAGGTCCGGGTTGGCGGCGCGGGCCGCACGGACCAGATCGATGGTCGCGGTGGCCTCGCTGCGGACCTCGAGGTACGGGTGCGGGCCGGTGTCGAAACGGCCGAGGCCCAGGTAGTCGGGGCTGACCACGGCGTAACCCTGGTCGACCAAGCGCTTCAGCAGCCGGTCCTCGGACGCGCGGTACTGCGGCAGGCCGCCCAGTTCCGGGTCGGCCTGGCCGCCGCAGCCGGGGCCCGAGCCCGAGGTGCCGTGGGCGTAGGCCACCACGGGCCAGCCGCCTTCGGGGGCGTCACCTTCGGGCAGGAACATCGCGCCGCTGGCTTTGCGCTGCGTGCCCGCCGAGTCGGTCATCCAGTATTCGACCGAGGATCCCCGATCGAGGCCGTGGAAGCCGGGGGCTTCGGCCTGCACCGAGATCAGGGAGCCGGGCGCTTCGGCGGTGGCGGGCGCGAAGCCCGCCGCCGCCATCGTGCTCGCTGCCAGCGTGGCGACGACGGTCGCCCGGATCGGGTTCTTCAGCACAGTCGACAGTCTCTCTACCAGGCGATCAAGATCCTGGACGAGTGTACAGTTCCGCCGCTGTTCCGGACCCGAATGCCGCGGATCCTGAGCTTTGATAATTACCGCTGCGGCGGGGTGGCGTTGATTCGCTCGATGAAGCTGTCGAGCGCGGTCCACATCTCCGGCGTGAGGGTGGTGTGCTGGCCGAAACCGGTCACCGTCTCGAAGTCCACACCGCCGACCGCGAACTGCGCGATCAGCGCGGCGTGCAGCGGCGACGGCACCACGGTGTCGGTCACGTTGACCAGCAACAGGATCGGGCGGTCGTAGCCCGAGGTCGGCAGGGTCATGTACTGCGCGAGCGCGCCGCGCAACGGGCCGTCCGACAGCGACCGGGAGAACAGGTCGCCCAGGCCGAGGCCCTTCACATCGGTGACGATCTCGTCGATGCACTGGCCGCCTGCCGCGTCGAGGACCTCTCTGCCCTTGGGCGTGAGATACGAATCGACCTGTGCCTCAGGGTGCGTGGCGCGCAGACCTGCCAGGATGCTCACGGTGAAACCGGTGAGACCCGCGGTGCCCTCCATCGCCGGAATGCCAGGGCCCAGCAGCGGCAGCACCTTCTCCACATCCGAGGCCGGGTCGACCGCGGCGGTGCCACGGAAGTCCAGCTCGGGCGCGTAGCTCGCCTGCACCGACGCGGTGCTCAGCGCGGCGTGCCCGCCCTGCGAGGCGCCCACCGCACTCCAGGTGCGGGACAGGTCGGGGTTGGCGGCGCGGGCGGCGCGCACGAGGTCGATCGTGGCCGTGGCCTCGCTGGCGACCTCGAGGTACGGGTGCGGGCCGGTGTCGTAACGGCCCAGGCCCAGGTAATCGGGAGCGACCACGGCGAAACCCTGGTCGACCAGGCGCTGGATCAGCTCGTCCTCGGCGGCCCGGTTGGCAGGCAGCGGGGCGATATCGGGATCGGCCTGGCCACCGCAGCCGGGACCCGACCCCATGGTGCCGTGGTCGTAGGCGATGATCGGCCAGCCGGTGGCGGGCGCGTCACCCTCGGGCAGGAACAGCGCGCCGCTGACCGGGCGTTCGGCACCCGACGAATCGGTGGTCGTGTACTCGATGACCGAGCCGCCGAGTCCGTGATGCCAGTCCGCGGCCTGCGGTTCGGTGGCGATCAGGGCGCCCGGCGCCGCCGACGCGGGGGCAAAGGTGGCGGTCACCAGCGCGGCAGCGGTGAGTGTGGCCGCAAGGGCAGCGCGGTTCATGGTTTTCGGCATCTGGGTGACCTTTCGGGCCTATCGGCACAACAACCTGGACGACCGTACAGGAGCAATTTTAAGAAAGTCGACCGCTCGCAACACTTTGGCAATCTTCGAAAACGGCACTTGCGCAGTAGGTATATCGGTATTTCGTGGAGGATCGAAATTCTTAGTAACGCTGGCAAATTGTGAGCCGACTCGCAAAACCGCTGTCTAGTGAGCTCGGGCGAGAACCCTTCTCGACAACCCTCAGCCTCGAACCCGATTCAGGAAGTCGTCGACCGCTGACCACATGGCTGGATTCAGATCGCAGTGGTTGCCCGTTCCCAGCACGGGCGTGTAGTTGACGCCGCCCGCGGTGAACTGGGCTGCGAGCGCCGCGTGCAACGGCGAGGGCACCGTGCGGTCGGTGACGTTGACCAGCAACAGGATCGGCGCGTCGTAACCACTGGTCGGCACCGTCATGTACTCCGCCATCGCCGACCGCATCGGTTCCTCGCCCAACGGCTTCGCCAACAACTGCCCCAAAGTCAGACCGGCCACCCGTGCGTCGATGTCGTCCTGGCACATCGTGCCGATCTCCTCGACCACCTGCTGCCCGAGCGGACTGAGAAAGCTGTCCACCTGCGCATCCGGTCGCGACGCCCGCATCCCGGCCAGAATGCTGGCCGAGAACCCGAGAATCCCACCACCGAGTTGGTCCGGATTACCGGGAACCAGCAATTGCGCGACCTTCTCCACATCCGATTCCGGATCGATCGCGATGGTCCCGCGGAAATCCAACTCCGGGGCGTAACTCGCCTGCCGATGCCCGGTCCCCAACGCCGCCTGCCCACCCTGCGACATCCCCGCCGCCACCCACACCGGCGACAGATCCGACCGCACCGAGCGGGCCGCGCGCAGCAGGTCGATGGTGGCGGTGGCCTCGGTATCGATGTCGAGATAAGGATGCGGGCCGGTATCGAAACGTCCAAGGCCCAGATAATCCGGCGCGACGACGGCGAAGCCCTTGTTCACCGCGCGGTGCAGGAACTCGTCCTGCGTGACCGGCCATGCCGTGCCGCCTTCATTCGACATCCCGCCGCAGCCCGACGCGAGCCCGGTGGTGCCGTGGTCCCACGCGACGATCGGCCATCCGCCCGGCGGGGCCTGGCCTGAGGGAAGGAACAACGCGCCGCTGGCGGGCTGCGAAACTCCGCCGACGCCGTGCGTCCAGTAGTCGATGATCTGGGTTTCGCCCATTCCGCGGAATCCGTCGGCCTGCTCGACGCCGATCACGGATCCGGGGGTGTCGGCGTGCGCGACGGTTGTCTGGCCGCCGAGTGCGATCCCCGCCGTCAACGCCCCAGCAATAGCCGCCCGCCACGCCCGCATCGCAACCACCCGTCGACTCGTCCACGAGCCGAGCCCACCGCACGAGCACAGCGAACCCGGCGAAACCCAAGCAACCTAACGCGGGGACGCTGTTCCGCGACTCCAGGCGATCAGCGTGTCGTCGGGCAGTTCAACTTTGCGCGGCAGAGTCGGTTATCAGCTCAGGCCGAGGCGGCCGGTGCAAGCCGGCCAGGCGCCCCAACCCTGGCGAGCGCGGGTTACCTCCGCGATCGCGATCTGCTCTTCGCGGGTGGCCAGGTCGGCGCGGGGGGCGTACTTCAGACCGCCCTGGCGGGCCCACGTGCTCTCGTCGAACTGGATGCCGCCGTAGTAGCCGTTGCCGGTGTTGATCGCCCAGTTGCCGGTGGACTCGCACTGTGCCAGCGCGTCCCACACCGCACCGTCGCGGACCGGCGGGACCTCGGTGCCGGGCTTGGCGCCCTTGCGGATCGTCTTGGGTTGCGCGGGGGTGAGCACGTTCGAATTGACCTGCACGCGAGAGTCTTCCGCGCCGTTGACGATCTTCACCGCGAAGGTCGCCTCGTGCAGACCGGGCGCGCCCGGGTGCTCGACCACGGTGCGGCTCATGTTCATGGTCACGTCCTCGATCACCGTTTCGGCGGGGTCGAGGGGCAGGGTCTCGGTGCGGTGTTCGGTGCGCTGCCGGGTGACCACGACCTGCATGCCCTCGGCGAGCCGGGTGTCGGCCGCGGGGCTGGTGAAGTCCTCGTCCTTCAGGGGAACGCCTGCGGCGGTGAGGAATTCGCCGATGGTCGCGGCGGCGAGGCGCACGTCGATCGGGTCGTTGGCGCCGTCGACCAGCGAGATGTTGTGCGGGGTGTACACGCTCAGCGCGGCACCATCCAGCGGCAGCTTCTCGGTGCGGGTGGGCACCACGTGGGTGTCGGCGGGGAGCTGCATCGCCACCAGGGCGTCGCCGGCGGTGGCGCCGGTGGTCCACACCTTGCGCTCGATACCGTCGATGATCACCGTGATCTCGCGACCGCGGTTGAAGGTGATGGTCGCGCCGTCGCCGACCTTGGCGTTCGCGGCGGGGATCACTTCGTCGTGCTCGGCGACCTCATAGCCCGCGTCGGCCAGGATGGCGCGCACATCGCGGGACATGGTGGTGAGCTCGGTGCGCTCGCCGTCGATGACGATCGCGACCGTCTTGTGGTTCACGATCGCAAGCGACGCGCCGACGAGCAGAATCAGCAGCATGGCCGCCACCGCTGCGAACAGCAGCGGTGAACGGGACGAGTTGATTCGTGCGAAAGCTGACATGGTTACAGAACGATAACGACAGGTTGCCCACTAGACAACACCAACCGGTCCGATCAGCGGGACAGCAGATCACGATTCGGTATAGACGCCGCTGGTAGATAACGACCCCAGCGCCGAATTGTGAGCCGAAACACGTTTAGTGTCCAGCCCCCTTCCGACCGGACGAAACGGACTACCGGATTCGATAGAGCCGTCGTGCGTTGGCGGTGGTGATCTCGGCCAGCTCGGACGGGTCCTGCTCACGCACTTCCGCCAGCGCGCGCACGGTGTACGGCAGGCAGTACGACTCGTTCGGCGCCCCGCGATACGGGTGCGGGGTCAGGTAGGGAGCGTCGGTTTCGACCAGGATCTGATCGTTCGGCACCAGCTTCGCCGCCTCGCGCAGTTCGTGCGCGTTCTTGAAACTCACGGTGCCCGAGAAGCTGAGCACATACCCCTCGGCCACGCACGCCTGCGCCATCGTGGCGTCGGAGGAGAAGCAGTGGAAGATCACCGTGTCGGGCGCGCCCTCGTCCAGCAGCACCGTGAGCAGGTCGTGGTCGGCTTCGCGGTTGTGGATCATCAGCGGCTTGCGCACGCGTTTGGCCAGGTCGATGTGCCAGCGGAAACCCTCGATCTGGGTTTCGATATCGGCGCAACCGTCGAGCTTGCCGGGCCAGTAGTAGTCGAGACCGGTCTCGCCGATCGCGACCACGCGGGGGTCGGTGGCGAGGTATTCGAGCTCGGCCTTGGCCTTGTCGTCGAGCGCGTTGGCTCGGGTGGGATGCAACGCCACGGCGGCGTACACCCGCGGATCCCACTGCGCGGCCTGCACGGCCCACTGCGCGGCGGCCAGATCGTCGGCAACGGTCACCACATGGCCCACACCGGCGGAGGCGGCGCGATCCACGATGGCCGTTGTCGACTCGGCATCGGTTGCGCCACAGGCATCCAGGTGGGTGTGTGCGTCGATCAGCGGCGCGAGCGGCGGAGGGACGGGCGGAGCCGGACGATTCGTGTTTGCCACCCGCATTACAGTAATGGGCATCATGAGTGCAGCCGAAGGCGCCGAGGCGCCCGCCTTCTACGTCACCACGGCCATCGCGTACCCGAACGGTGCGCCGCATATCGGCCACGCGTACGAGTACATCTCCACCGACGCGATCGCCCGCTTCAAGCGACTCGACGGTTACGACGTGTTCTTCCTGACCGGCACCGACGAGCACGGTCAGAAGATGCAGCAGACCGCCGCCACCGAGGGCATCCCGGTGCAGGAGCTCGCCGCGCGCAACTCCGACGTGTTCGAGGCGATGGACAAGGCCCTGGACATCTCGTTCGACCGCTTCATCCGCACCACCGACGAGGACCACCGCGCGGCCAGCGTCGCCATCTGGGAGAAAATGCTCGCCAACGGCGACATCTACCTGGGCAACTACTCCGGCTGGTACTCCGTGCGCGACGAGGCCTTCTACAACGAAGACGAAACCACGCTGCTGCCCGACGGCACCCGTGAGTCCACCGAGACCAAGACCCCGGTCACCTGGACCGAGGAATCGAACTACTTCTTCAAGTTGTCGAAGTACCAGGACAAGCTGCTGGCCCTGTACGAGGACCGCCCCGAGTTCATCGCGCCGTCCACCCGGCGCAACGAGATCGTCAGCTACGTCAAGGCCGGCCTGCGCGATCTGTCGATCTCGCGCACCACCTTCGACTGGGGCATTCCGGTGCCCGGCGAACCCGAGCACGTGATGTACGTGTGGGTCGACGCGCTCACCAATTACCTGACCGGCGTGGGCTTTCCGAACACCGACTCCGCGTCGTTCGAGAAGTTCTGGCCCGCCAGCTTGCACATCATCGGCAAGGACATCACCCGTTTTCACACGGTGTACTGGCCCGCGTTCCTGATGTCGGCGGGCATCGAACTGCCGGACCGGGTGTTCGTGCACGGGTTCCTGTACAACAAGGGCGAGAAGATGTCGAAGTCGACCGGCAACGTCGTCGACCCGCTCTCGCTGGTGAACACCTACGGCCTGGACCAGGTGCGTTTCTTCCTGCTGCGCGAGATCTCCTACGGCCAGGACGGCAGCTACAGCAACGACGCCATCGCCGGCCGCATCAACGCCGACCTGGCCAACGAGTTCGGCAACCTGGTCCAGCGCAGCCTGACCATGGTCAACAAGAACTGCGACGCCAAGTCCCCCACCCCCGGCGAGTTCACCGACGAGGACCGCGCCCTGCTCGACCGCGCGAACGCCCTGTTGGACAAGTGTCGCGCCGAATTCGACGTCCAGCAAATGCATCTCGCCCTGGAGGCCATCTGGCTCACCCTCGGCGAAACCAACCGCTACTTCTCCGCCAACGCCCCCTGGGCACTGCGCAAATCCGGCACCGAGGAAGACCTGGCCCGCATGGCCACCGTCCTCTACGTCACCCTGGAAGTAATCCGCATCGTCGCCATCCTGGTCCAACCGGTCATGCCAGGCTCCGCCGCCAAAATCCTGGACCTCCTCGCCCAGGAAGCCCGCACCTTCGCCGACATCGCCACTCCCCTGACCCCCGGCCTAGACCTCCCCACCCCAGAACCCATCTTCCCCCGCTACCTCGAGCCCAAGGAATAGCTGGACGAATGATCACCACGCTCTCAGCGTGGGATTTCGGACAAATCGCCGCACTGAGAGCGTGGTGATCGACTGTCCAGCTGAGGCTCAGGCCTCGGAGCGGGCGGCCAGGACTGCATCGTAGAGGTCGCGACGGGAGGCGCCGCGGCCTGCGGAGACTTCGGCGCAGGCGTCTTTGAGGCGCATTCCGCTGGCCACCAAAGTTTCGACCTCGTCGACTAATTCGTGTGGTTCGGCCGAAACCGGTTGGGAGCCTTCGAGAACCACGGTGATCTCGCCTCGGGCGCCGTTGGCGGACCAGGCGGCGAGTTCGCCTAGGGTGCCGCGGACTACTTCCTCGTAGGTTTTGGTGAGTTCGCGGCAGATGGCGGCGCGGCGGTCGGGGCCGAGGACTGTGACGGCGTCGGCCATGCAGTCGGCCAGGCGGTGGGGGGCTTCGAAGAAGACCACGGCGCGTTGTTCGGATGCCAAGGTGCGGAACCACTCTCGGCGTTGGCCGCCCTTGCGGGGGGCGAAACCGTCGAAGCAGAAACGTTCCACCGGCAGGCCGGATAGGGCCAGCGCTGTGGTGACAGCGGAGGGGCCGGGCAGGCACGTGACGGGGAGGTTGCGTTCCACCGCCGCGGCGACCAGACGGTACCCGGGGTCGCTCACCGACGGCATACCCGCGTCGGTCACCAGCAGAACGGTCAGCCCGCTTTCGATGTCGTCGAGCAGGGCGGGGATGCGGGCGGTTTCGACATGGTCGTAGAAGCTGACGATGCGGCCGGTGATCTCCACGCCCAATGATTTCGCCAGTGACTTCGTGCGGCGGGTGTCCTCGGCGGCGACCACGTCGGCTGAACCGAGCGCGTCGCGCAGTCGCTGGGACGCGTCGCCGATGTCGCCCATCGGGGTTGCCGCTAAGACCAACACAGTGTTGTCCCGCCTTTCCGGTGTTGTGGGCCGCAGGCGAGCGGCGAGCGACACCAGCAGGTGACGCCCGACCATTCTGTCAGGTCGCGGGGGTGCGGCGATCGGCCGCATGTGCTGGGGACCAGGGGTTGCGGTGTCGAGTCGGACTTCGTCGGTGGCACCGCCTACGATCGGGGCGTGATCCCGGTGACCGATGAGCGCGCGATGCCCCCGTCGCGACCGGTGCCTGCGTTGGTCAGTCCCGCACCGCTGCGCCCGGCCCCCGATTTCGGACCGTGGGACACCGCGCGCGGCTGGGTGGTCACCGCCGTGCTCACGTTCGTCGCCGCGCTCACGCGGTTCGTGAACCTGAACTACCCCACCGACGCGCGCACTCCCGTCTTCGACGAAAAGCATTACGCCCCACAGGCTTGGCAGATGGTCACCAACGGCGGCGTGGAGGACAACCCCGCGTACGGCCTGGTCGTGCACCCGCCGGTCGGCAAGCAGTTCATCGCGATCAGCGAGGCGATGTTCGGCTACAACGCGTGGGGCTGGCGCGGCACCGCGGCACTGGCGGGCACGATCCTGGTGCTGTTGGTGATCCGGATCGTGCGCCGCATGGCCCGGTCCACGCTGATCGGCGCGTTCGCGGGCGTGCTGCTCATCGCCGAGAGCCTGACGTTCGTCTCCTCGCGGATCGGCATGCTCGACATCTTCATGTCGCTGCTGGTCACCGCCGCGTTCGGGTGTCTGATCGTGGACCGAGACGACGTCCGACAACGCATGGCCCGCGCCGATCTGGCCGGGCGTGTCGGCATCTCGGACTGGGGACCGCGGCTGGGCGTGCGCTGGTGGCGGTTCGGCGCGGGCGTGCTGCTGGGTCTGGCGTGCGGCACGAAGTGGTCGGGCATCTACTACATCATGTTCTTCGGCCTGATGAGCGTGGCTTTCGACGTCAGCGCGCGGCGCGCGTACGGGGTGCGCAGGCCGTGGGTGGGCACGATGGTGCGCGACGTCGGGCCCGCGCTGTACGCGCTGGTGGTGGTTCCGCTGGTGGTGTATCTGTCGTCGTATTGGGCGTGGTTCGCCAGCGAGAGCGGGGTGTATCGGTACGCGGTGGGCAACCAGGTCGGCAGCGGCGGGGTGTTCTCGTTCGTGCCGGACGCGTTGCGTTCGCTGTGGTACTACCAGGGCGAAACCCTGGACTTCCATTCCAGTCTCACCAATTCCGCGGGCAACCATCACCCGTGGGAATCCAAGCCGTGGACCTGGCCGATGGGCCTGCGCCCGATGCTGTACTACTACGCCGACGGCACGGTCACCGGCTGCGGCGAAGCGCAGTGTGTGAAGGCCGTGATGGCGGTGGGCACGCCCGCGCTGTGGTGGCTGGCACTGCCGTTGATCGGCTGGATGGTGTGGCGCGCGGTCGTGCGGCGGGACTGGCGGTACGCGGCGATCCTGGTCGGGTACGGCGCCGGTCTGCTGCCGTGGTTCCTGACCCTGGACCGGCAGATGTACTTCTTCTACGCCGTGGTGCTCGCGCCGTTCCTGGTGATGGGCATGGCGTTGGCACTGGGTGACATTCTCGGGTCGGCCAGGCCTGCCGGGATACCGCGCAGTCCGACGGGCACCTACTTACCCGCGCCGGTGAACGAGCGGTACGCGCTCGGATTGCTGATCGTGAGCATCTATCTGGGCTTGGTGATCGCGAATTTCGTGTGGTTGTGGCCGATTCTGACCGGTCAGGCGATCACGCCCCAGAACTGGCAAGACCACTTGTGGCTCCCCAGCTGGCGTTAAGAATCCAGCGCACGGTTCACGAACTCGATCGCGTCCTCGTCGTGGAGGCCGAGTCGACGGATCGTCGCCACGTAGCCGACGGCGGCGCGGCTGGCGATGTCACGGGTGGGATCCCCTGACGAAGCGATGAAAGAGCCTTGGCGACCACGGGTTTCGAGGACGCCGTCGGCTTCGAGTTCGCGGTAGGCGCGGGCGACGGTGTTGGGGGCGATGCCGAGATCGGCGGCCAACGCGCGCACGGTGGGGATCTTGGTGCCCGCGGTGAGCGTGCCCGCGCGGACCTGTTCGATCACCGCCATCCGCAGTTGCTCATACGGTGGCTGAGTGGTGTCGGTGGACAGCTCGACGTGGAACATCACACCTCGTCTCGGGACAGCGGGCAGGACATGCAGCGGGGGCCGCCACGGCCGGAGCCCAGTTCGGAACCGCTGATCGTGAGCACCTCGATACCGGCCTCCCGCAGTCGCGAATTGGTCATCTCGTTGCGTTCGTAGGCCACCACCACACCCGGCGCGAGCGCGAGGGTGTTGTTGCCATCGTCCCACTGTTCGCGTTCGGCGTCGGGTCCGTCGCGGCCGGTGTCGATTACCCGCAGTTTCGGGATGCCCATCGCCTTCGCCGCGGCGGGCAGGAACGGTTCGGGGCCGCTGATGCTGATGCGATCGAGATCGCCACGGCCGGTGAAACCTTCTTCGCGGCGAATAGTGAACGCCTGCAAGGTGTCTCGTACTCCGGGGTACATCACCACCGCGTCGGTGTCGACCATCGTGCAGACGGTATCCAGGTGCATGGTCGCGCGGTTCTGGGCGATCGGCACCACCAGCACGGTGTGAGCGAGACCGTCGTCGAACAGGCTGCGCGCCAACGCTTCCGCGCCCGCGGGTGTCGTGCGCTCGCCGACCCCAACGGCCACAACACCTTTCGACAGCAACAGCACGTCACCGCCCTCGATCGGCGCGGTGTGCGACTGGTACGCCCTTTTGACACCGAGGAATCGGGGATGGAACGCGTAAATCAGGTCGGTGAGGGCGGTTTCGCGAGTGCGGGCAGGCAGCGCCAGCGACGTGATCGCGACCTTCGGGCCGACCCAGAACGAGGAGTCCCGCGTGAACAGCAGGTTCGGCAGCGGATCGATGACGAAATCGCCGCCGTGATGCATCCGCCGCACCAGCGAGGTGGTGTTCACGCCGTCGGGCAGTTCGTCGAAAGTCATTCCCGCCATGAGGATCTCGGCCAGCGCCGGGGCATCGAACTTGCGCAGTTCGGCGGCGAGCTGGTCGGCCAGATCGTGACCGAGCCTGCGAGCGTCGACCGCCGCCGAGATGCCCTGGATCCTGGCTGCCCCACTGGCACTGAGGGTTTCGGTCAGCAGATCTGCCAGTAACAGCACTTCCACGCCGCGCTCACGCAGTACGGTGGCGAAGGCGTCATGTTCTTCCTGTGCGCGTTCGACCCAGGGGATGCCGTCGAAAAGTAGCTGGTCGTTGTTGCTCGGGGTGAGTCGGCGCAGCTCAGCGCCGGGACGGTGGAGTAGCACCGTGCGCAGTGCGCCGACCTCGGACGTGACGGCCAGAGGTGAGTCGGGGGTGGTTCCCATCTGCAAAATGTAATCCGGGAACAGCGCGTCGGCATGTTCGACCCGCAGGCGTCGGCATGAGTGACCCGTGAAGTGCGCGCCCCGGTCCGCCCATTTTTCGTACACGACACGAATACCTGAAGTATTGTTGAGGTGGAAGTGGGAGGAGTTACATGATGACGACGGCCGATTGGCAAACGAAGGAGCTGACCCCCGGGCAGCTATCCGATCGTAGTGGAGTTGCAGTGTCCGCGTTGCACTTCTACGAACGCGAAGGTCTCATATCGAGCCGTCGAACCAGCGGCAACCAACGTCGATATTCGCGCGAAACGTTGCGCCGGGTCGCGTTCATCCGCATCTCACAGCGCGTGGGCATCCCACTCAGTGAGATCCGTTCGGCACTGGACCGCCTCCCCGAAGGCCGCACCCCCACCCGTCGCGACTGGGAGAACCTGTCCACGACCTGGCGCGAGGATCTCGACGACCGCATCACCCAGTTGGTGCGCCTGCGAGACAACCTGACCGGCTGCATCGGCTGCGGTTGCCTGTCGCTGGGCTCGTGCAAACTGGTCAACGAACACGACCGGCTCGGCGCGGAAGGCCCCGGCGCGCGCGTGCTCGACGTGCAAGTGAACTGCCCGCCCAAATCCGGCTGCGTCTAGATGTTGTCGGACACCTCGGGCATCATCGCGGTATGACTTCTCTGGACGCCTCGGCGAAAACCCTGCTCGAACTGCACGTTCCGGGAAACCCGGTGGTGTTGCCGACCGTGTGGGACGCATGGTCGGCCGATATCGCTGTGGCAGCTGGGTTTTCGGGTCTGACGCTGGGTAGCCATCCGGTCGCCGACTCGATCGGCCGCACCGACGGTGAAGGCATGACCTTCGACGAACTGCTCACCCGCGTCACCCAGGTCACCGCTTCGGTGCAGGTTCCGGTCTCGGTCGACATCGAATCCGGCTACGGTCTCGAACCGCTGCAACTCATCGACGGCCTGCTCGCCGCGGGCGCGGTCGGTCTCAATATCGAAGACACCGTCCACAGCCAAGGCAAGCGCCTGCGTTCCCCGCAGGAACACGCCGACCTGGTCCGCGGCCTGCGCGAAGCCGCCGACGCGGCAGGCGTGCACGTAGTGATCAACGCCCGCACCGACCTGTTCCTGCGCCAAGACGGCGAAGACTCCGACCGCGTCGACCGCGCCATCGCCCGCCTCACCCTGGCCGCCGAAGCAGGCGCCGACGTCCTCTACCCGGTAGGCCGCCACCCCGACGCCGACCTACGCCGCCTCGCCACCGAACTCCCCCTCCCGATCAACGCCATAGCCCAACCCACCACCCCCACCAAGTCCCACCTAGCCGACCTCGGCATAGCCCGCATCAGCTTCGGCCCATTCCTCCAACGGACACTGGGCGCCGAAGCGACCACCCTGCTGGCCGCCTGGAAGTAACCCCCACCTGAGCTGGACAGTCGATCACCACGCTCTCAGCGCGGTGATTTGTCCGAAATCCCACGCTGAGAGCGTGGTGATCAACCGTCCAGCGATGAGATGGCCGCTGGCATCGACAACGGGGGCTTCGGGGTACTACCTCGGCCGGATTTGTAGGCGTCCGGTCCAGTCCTTCGATGCTGTGGTTGTCGCGAGGAGCAGCACTATCGCTGGGGCTGCTGCGACGACTGCGGCCTCCAGCGCGGACTGCAGGTTGCCGTCGACCACGTGACCCATGGCGATCAAAGCAATGAGTGCCGTTGCGAGTGCTGCGATCGTTGAGACGATGACGCGTCCGGCGACCTGTCGGCGGAGCATCAGGATTGCGCCGAGCGCCATGACGATCGCGGGAGACGCGGCGACCAGGGCCAGGGCCACAATCCAATCGGTAGATCGCTCGCTCGGTTTCACCTGATGCTCTAGACCTGCGAGGGCCACAGCGATGCCGACGACACATAGTCCGGCGACAATGGACACAGCGAGCGCTGAAACCGCTGCCGCGATGGGCACGATCCGCCCCGCAGCTTGCGGCGACTTCCCGTCTGCCGTCATAAAATCCCCCTCGTGAGCGACACAACGTCGCGAATGCCGCGCGATGATCCGCCGCTGGCAGGCTACCGCAGAGACCCTGCCCCACCTGGACAGTCGATCACCACGCTCTCAGCGCGGCGATTTGTCCGAAATCCCTCGCTGAGAGCGTGGTGATCACACGTCCAGTCAGCGGGCTAGGACGGCGAGCATGCCTGCTACTGCGCGGGGCCAGCCGAATTGTTCGGCTCGGGTTCGGGCGGCTCGGCGGCGGGTGGGGGTTGGCATGGCCAGGACGTTGGTTACGGCTTGGGCGAAGGCTCGGGGGCGGTCGGCTGAGATGGCTCCGCAGTCGGTGGTGACTATGTCAGCTAGGGCTGAGGAGCGGCTGGCTACTACGGGGGTGCCTGCGGCCAGGGCTTCGAGGGCGGCTAGGCCGAAGGTTTCGTGGGGGCCGGGGGCCAGTGAAACGTCTGCGGTGGCAAGGAGTTTGGCTACCATGGCGCGTTCGTTGATGAAGCCGGTGAAGTGGACGGCGGGTTGGCCGCCGGGCAGCGGTGACAGGGTGCGGGCTCGGCGTTCCAGGGATTCTCGCCGGGGGCCGTCGCCTGCGATGACCAGGCGGGCGGGCACGCCGGCGCGGTGTAGGGCCGCGACTGCTTCGATGCTGCGGTCGACGCGTTTTTCCACCGATAATCGGCCGCAGTGCACCAGCAGGGGGTGTCCTTCGACGCCCAGGTCGGCGCGTAGACCTAGGTCGCGGCGGCGGGGGCTGAACAGGTCGAGGTCGACACCCAGCGGGACCAGTTCTACGTTCGGCGCGCCGATGCGGAGGAACTCCTCGCGCGCGAAATCGGTTGTGCACACGACCATGTCGTAGTCGTGGGCGGTGCGTCGGTTGGCGACGTCGGCGCAGCGGCGGGCGGCGGGGCCGGGCAGGAACTGGCCGAGGAGTCGGTCGAGACGTTCGTGCGAGATCATCACACTGGCCACCCCGCGTCGCCCCGCCCATCGACCGAAGCCGCGCAGGGTGAGCCGGTCCGACACCTCGAGCACATCCGGGGACAGGCCCGACAGCACATCGGCCACCCGCCGCGGATCAGCGGCGCGGTATCCGCCGGTCCACGGAATCCCCAACGCGGGCAAGGTGATTCGCAGCGCGCCCGTCGGCAGTACTTCCTCCGAACGACGCGCCCCCGGCACGATCAGCACCACTTCGTGGCCTGCCGCCACATATCCCTCACCGAGGTGGTGCAGGGCAGTGCGCAGCCCACCCGATCGCGGGCCATAGAAATTGGCTAGCTGCACGATGCGCACACTGCCGATCGTCTCGCCGCGCGGGTTACCTACGGGTCATGCCCGCCGAACGGGGGGTGAACAGCGGCGAAAGAGGCGACTACTCCGACCAGACTCGCAGCAAGCCGTGGCCGGTGCTCATGGCAACCAGTTCGGCCTGCGCCGTTATCGGCTCGCCGTCCGCGAACTGGACGCGCAGCTTCAGCCGGGCGACCGTGCCCGGGTCCAGCTCGCGGCAGGCCGCGCGCAGGGCGGACAGATCATCAGGGTCGATGACCGGGCGCTGCACCAGCCAGCGGTCCAGCGGGGGCGGCGGCGGACCGGCCCATTCGTAGATCAAAGCGCTGGTCAACTCGATGATGCCGACGCCGACGCCGCTGCGTTGCGAGACCGCGCGCAGCATGGCCACGTCGGGGTCGGTGGCGGGCTTGGCCGTGTCGAGTTCGGGAATCGCGTGCATCAAGGCGCTGATCCGGCGGTGGGCGGGACGGGCTCTGGTGATCATCTGGAAGTGCCGGACCTGGTCGTCGTCGCCGACCATGTCGACCTCGCCCTGCCACTGGCCGCCCTCGTGCAGGCGGGCGACCATCGCGAAATAGTCAAGGCGGCCGTCGAAGCGCGTCATCGCGCCGAATGCTTCGGGCGGGGTGCGGATCACCTGCACCTGGTCTGGGCTGCGGGCGAAGACGAGTTCTTCCAAACCTGGTCCATGATGGGCGAGTTCGGTGTCGGCTTCCCAATCCCATGCGGCAACGCGCCGTCGCGGCGGGATCGGAGCATCTGCCGGCCCCGCCCACAGCTGCACCCCGTGGACTCCGCCGAACGCACACGAAACCGGTTCGGCCACAACAACTGTGTCGCCGGAGACCACTCGCTGCGATTCACCCGAGCGGCACTGCTGCACTGCTTGCACCGCGCTCGTCGCCAGCGCCGGACCGAGAATGCGACGCAGTGACCCGAGCCCTGACCAGTGCCGCGGGTGCGCGCCCGCCGCGACCACGGTCGACACATCCCCCTCGACCAGGGTTTCCACCAGTAACCAATCGCGCGACAGCATCGCCGGTTCAGCTCGACGCCACGCCCCGGCCCGCCCGCGGCAGGTCGAGGTCGAGCGGGATTCGGCCTTCGCGCAGGTGCACTTCGACTTCTTCGCTGGGCATCGGCCGGGCGATGAGGAATCCCTGCGCGCGGTAACAGCCAAGGCCCACAAGGGTTCTGGCTGCCATCGGCGTCTCCACACCCTCGCCGACCACACCGAGCCCGAACGACCCGGCCAGCCCGATGATCGACTTCACGATCGCCAGGTCGTCGTCGCTGTCGCCGAGCCGCTGCACGAAGCCGCGGTCGATCTTCACCGCGTCCACGGGCAGGGCCTTGAGATGCGATAGCGAGCTGTAGCCGGTGCCGAAGTCGTCGATGGCGATCTGCACGCCCATGCGTTTGAGGCCGCGCAGGGTGAGCCTGGTTCGCACCAGATCTTGGACCACGACATGTTCGGTGATCTCCAAACACACCGAGCTGCCGTCGATCTCGTATTGGTGCAGGATGTCTTCGATGCGCTCGACGAAGTCCGCGCTGACCAACTGCACCGGCGACACATTGATCCGGATCACCACATTGGCCGCCAACCCACGCTTGCGCCAATCGGCGAATTGTGAACAGGCCGAACGGATTACCCACCTTCCGAGTTCGCCCGCGAGATTGGTGGCCTCGGCCACGGCGACGAACGCGCCCGGCGGCAGCAGTCCGCGCGTGGGATGTTGCCAGCGCACCAGCGCTTCCAGTGCCACGATGCGCCCGGTGCGCAGGTCGACTTCGGGCTGATAGTGCAACACCATCGAACCGTCGGACACCGCGCCGCGCAGGTTCACTTCGACGTCGTCCTGCAGTTCGAACTGCACGCGCATGGCGTCGGTGAACACCGCGATCCCGTTGCCGCCACCGGATTTCGCCGACAGCAACGCGTGGTCGGCGCGGCGCAGCACGTCCGACACCGTGGTCTCGCCCGGAATGCCCAGCGCGACACCGACACTGACCCCGCGACTGACCGATTCCTGCCCGACCGAGACCCGGCGCCCGACCAACTCCTGGATCCTGGCCGCTTCCAGTTCCGCGGCCACCGCGTCCATGGTCTTGGCCGGGACGATGACGAACTCGTCGCCGCCCAGGCGCGCGAGCATGTCCTCGGGTTCGAAGTTCTCGCGCAACCGCTGCGCGAGGGTGCGGATGAAGTTGTCGCCGGCGTTGTGGCCGAGGAAGTCGTTGAGTGCTTTGAGGCGGTCCAGGTCGAGGAAGAAGGTCGCGACCGGCCCCTTGTTGCCCGGTGCGAGCCGTTCGTCCATGTGCTCGAGCAGTGCGCGCCGGTTCGCAAGCCCCGTGAGGTCATCGTGCGAGGCGATGTAGCGCAGCTGGTCTTCCGCTTCGACTCTGGCCTGCAGCTGGGCGAACAGGGCGGCGATAGCTTTGAGCACGTTGACCTCGCGGTCGGCCCAGTCCCGGTCACCGCGCCGCACGAAACCCAAGGCGCCGGTGGACACACCGCGCGAGACCAGCGGAACACACGCGGTGACCATCGACGGCATGCCGGTGGTCTGCCGGATCATCTCCTGGTAGTCGGGGTATTGGTCGCCGCGGGTGACGATGATCGGTTCGACAGCGTTCTCGCTGGCGAGAAACAGCGAATCGGCGGTGGCGAAGTCGATGACCCGCAACGGGTCGGGCTCTGGCACGTACGGTCGTCGCGGCCATTCCGCGATCAGCACCGACTGGCGCCGCTCACGCACGGTGTGCCGAAGGTAGGCGAAATCCACGTCGAAGTAGTCGACCAGTCTGGCCAGGACGCGCTCGCTGGCGGCGACCATGGTCGTGGCGTCGACGCCCATCAACTCCGAGGCGACCTGCGTCACCAATGAGTCGAGGTTTCGCGCAGGCACCGTTTCTCCGATCGTGCTAACTGTGGTGTCAGTTCCCTGATCCGAGTATCGGGAGCCTGGCACTGCGTACGGTGGGAGCGGGAGCGTAGGCCAGTCGCAATACTGCCGCGACCGTCTCGTGCCCGGGGATTCCCATCAGCGCGCAGAACCGTTTGTGGATCGAGGCAAGTGTATCCGTGAATCCCACGGATACGTTGCGCAAATCGTTGTCGTCACACAGGTAGAGGAAAACCGGCGAAACGGGTTGCACGGCCAGGCCCAGCTTCTGCGCGGCAATCCACACCCGTTCCACGGCCGAGCCGCCGCGCACGTAGTCGCGTAGATCCGCGTCGACGCCGGTCGCGCAGGACACCGCGATCACCGCGGAACTGGAGCGAACCCGCTGGTAGGTGTAGTCGCCCAGCGCCGTACCACCCGACCATTCGCGCAGGTACGCCATCGCGTCCGCGCGCGCACCGATGCGCATTTTGGCTTGTTCGTCGGGGGCCAGTTCCAGGCTTCGGATGTCGAGTCCGGTGCGCAGATCGTCTGTGGGCCAACGTAACTCGGCGAACATCTCGGTGTGCAGGCGTGGTGTCAGGTAGCGCACGCGGTCGGATTCGGCGAGCAGTTGTGCCGCTTCGTCGATGTCGGCACGGTCGACGACACCGCGCAGGACCGCCCCCTCGGATTCGGCGCACGCGGCGAGTGTGCCCAGCACGTTCGGCGATATCGAGCGGCCGTCGCCCAGATGCCTGTTGGTGGCGCGCGCGAGCATGGCCGGGTAGTCCGCTGCCAGGTCTGGGTCGGTGGCCGTGCCCAGATGCAGCACCGCTGAAACGGGCGCGGGGCCACCGGACACGATCTCGTGTCGGCCCAGCAAACCCTGCGCCGCGGCGGCTACGCGGGCGTTGTAGAGCGCGGCGCCCAACGCGACCGCGCTGCCACGCCAGCCGGTGTCCATCCCGGACGTGCGGGCTGGATCCACGGCCAGATGCACGGCGGCGTCGTCGACCCGCACCACCCACGGCTGCGCGTTGCCGCCCGACGGTGCGCGTTCGATGGCGTGCACGATGCGCGCGATCGGCGTGCGCGGCGGGTCGAGCTCCATCACCGGACTCGCGGGTACCCGCGCATCGAGCTCGGGTTCGCGCAACTGTGCCAGGTGCTGCTCCAGATCCACGCGCACCCGCCCGGACGGCAGCCGTTGCCCCAGGCCGATGCGGCGCACCGCGGTAGCCACGATCGCCGCGCCCAGCCCGATATCGCTGCCGAGTTGGGGCCAGGTGGTCACCGTCTCGCCGATCTCGGTGAGGCTGGCGGCCAGCCGTGCCGACAGCTGCGTGGGGTCCAGGATCCGCATCACGTGCGGGACCTTGTCCGCGTTCGACAATCCGCGCAGGTCCGACCCGGTGGCCGCGCCGAGCAGGCCGTGGAAAGGCGGTCGGTCGGGTTCGAGATCGAAACGCTCGACGTCGAACAGGCCGCGATCGTTGGTCTCCATCAGCACCGGGATGCGGTGCCGCCGCGCGGCCTCGCGCACGGCGAGTTTCACGTCGAGGGAGTCGCACACCTCCACCACCACCGACAGCCCGCGCAGGAACTCGTCGACACACGACTCGTCGACGCCCGCGGGGAAGATCTCCACGGGTAGGTACGGGTCGAGTTCGGCGATCCGTCGGGCGGTGACGACGCATTTGTTCAGCCCGATGTCGAACAGCCCGCCGGGAATGCGATTCAGATTCGACAACTCGACGGTGTCGAAGTCGGCAATCCGCAGCAGCCCGCATGCGCCTTCCAACGCTGCCATATAAGCGATTTCGTGGCCGGCGCTCTGTCCGATGACGCCGATCGACTGGCCGCGCAGCTGGTATTGCTCGTCGATGGTGAGCTTGTTGCGGTTGCGGTCGTGGCGGATCGCGTGGAACGCGCGCGCCCCGACGATGGCGACCAGCGATGACCGCCACGGGTAGTGCACCCATCGGTCGTCGGCGGGATCGGCGTCGGGCGCGGCTTCCAGTCGTCCCAGTTCCGCACGCAGGGCTGGACGTAAGTCGATGACCGAGATATCGGGGCTCGCGCGCAGTCGGGTCAGTTGTGCCGCGTCGGCGGGGATCCGTTCGTCGAGCATCGTCGGTCGAAAGGCGTTGGCGTCGGCCATATTCGCGCTCATGGCCGCGCGCCGAGTAGTTGCGCTCGGTCGGCGGCGATGAGGTCTGCCTGCGTTCGCGTGGCCGTGCGCAGATCGGACAGGTCCCACCACACGGGCACGGTGGTGTACCGCTCGTCCGGGTAAGACACCGCGGGGATGCCGCGATCCTGTCGGGCGCCGGTGGATTGATAGGACTGCAGGTGATGCAGGGGGCTCACGCCCATGCTGAAGCGCACGTCCAAAGCCCAGGCCAGGTGCACCACGCCACGGGCGACCAGGGCGCCGAGTTCGGGCCTGCGCGGCGCCGAGCGCGTGGACCAGCCGCCCTTGGCTTCGATCACCCCGCCGGGCAGCCGGGATTCGATCGACGAGCGCAACGCGGCCTCGCCGGGCGTGCCCAGCCACGGCTGGAAACCGGCGATCTCGTCGGCGTCCGTGTGTGGTCCATGTGCGCGCACACCGGCCACCACCGCACCGTCCGGGTCGATCGCGACCAGGAACGCGGTCGTGGAGCACCCGTCGGCGAGCGTTTCGACATCGAGCGCGTCCTGCACGCCGTAGTGCCGGTAACCATCCAGCGCACCCGCCAGGTACTGCTGCCACAGCCCTTGATCGTCATCGGGGGAACAGAGCTGCACTCGACATCCCGAACTGCTGTCGAAGTACCGCAACCCGCCCGCATTCGCACCTGACACCCGGTGATCCGAGTCGGTGTGAGCCGACAGCCTCATAGAACTCCGTTACCTACACACGCGCGTCTGCGTCATCGACCAGCCAAAGATTTCCTACGCAGTATCCGTCATTCGGAAGGATTGCACCATATGAGTGGCTAATTTCTCGATAACCTTCTGAGCCAGTTGAAATAACCGCAGGTCAGAGCGTGCCATAGAGAGCGATTTGATGGAGTCCAAACCGATCGGTTCGAATTCGGCTAACTCTCAGTTATCGACAGTGATCGACACGAACAACTCCACCGCGTCCGGCCCGTGCCAGACCTCGATCTCCTCGCGGTAAGCGCGCGAGATCTCCGCCGACGCCGTCGCATCGTCGACCTGCGCCCACACATCTTCGACCGGGTCGTGATAGTCGCCGTTGGGTGCGAACCGAGCGTAGATGCCCTTGGGTACGCGCAGCATGAGATCGCCGACCGGCACCTGCTCGGGGTCGGTGAATTCGCGGGCGACCAGTGCGTTCCAGTTGCCCGCGGGGTCGGGGACGTACACGGTCTGCAGCGGTTCGCCGCCGACCGGGCGCTCGCGCAGCCTGCCTTTGAGGAACTCGATCAGGTCGCTGTTGCTCACCTTGAAACTGGGGTGCACGCGGGGCACCACCAGGCCGCCGTACAGCGCGGCGCCACGCACCACGATCGAATAGGTCATCGCGCGTCGACCGCCAGGTACAGGTCGATCTTGTAGGCGTGCGGGTAGCACTCGAAATCGCCGGTGAAGGTGCGCTTGATCTGGTTGTGCTCCTCGGCGTAGGCGATCTGGGTCCACAGGTCGGTCATCACCTGGGGGAAGTTACCCACCGAGGAGAAGCGCGCGTAGGTGCCGCGCGGCAGGCGCACCGCCAGGTGTCCGCGCGTGACCTGGTCCAGCGAATCGCACTGGTAGCCCACGATCTGGGTGTTGTAGGTGCTCAGCTCACCGGTGTAGTCGGTGTACGCGCTGGCCAGCGGCCCGCCCAGGTCCTGATGCAGGACCGCCGACCAGGCCGCTTCGAGGTCTCGGTCGCGCAGCTCACCGAGCGCGCGTTTGGGACTGCGGACCGGGAGACCGGCCACCCAGGTCTGGTCCCGCTCGACGATTTCGAACTGCAATTGATGACTCTCTCGAAGGGTCCTGCTCGGTTGCGCCATGCTATCAAACCCCACCCTAACCACATCTGAGCTGGACAAACGTCCACCTTTGTGTGCGGGATAGCCATTGTTACTGCCCGATTCACCTCGAACCCGTATGCTCCCGCGATCGTGTGGGTACGCGCGGAGCTCGGACCGCGAAAACAAGTGATGCAGTGGGCAGGCATTGTCGTTGCCGCCGTGGCGGTCGGCTATCTGGCGGTATTGCTCGGGGATTCGCGACATTTCTATACCGATGACACCGAGGCGCAATACGTGCCGATGTGGCAGCTGCTAGGCAACGAACTGCGCGCGGGGCGGTTCCCGGCGATGGTGCCGTGGGAATGGATGGCGGGCAACTACAGCCTCGAGGAAGCCGGGCTCTACAACCCCGCGCAGCTGCTGGTGTACCTGCTCGCGCCCTCGTTCGACAATCTCGCGCTGTACGCGACCGCGGTGAAATTCGTGTTCTCCGCGATCGCCGCGATCGGCGTGTTCCGCATCTGCCTGGCCTACGGTGCGCGGGCGCCGTGGGCGGCGGTGGCGGGCGTGGCGTTTCCGTTCAGCGGCTGGTTCCTGTTCTTCGACACCGCCAGCTGGTTCACCTCGCAGACCGGCACCGCGTGGCTGGTGAACGCTTGGGCCAGCGCGGTGCTCTACGCGCGCGGACGCACCGGGCCGATTCCGATGTTCGTGTTCCTGTACCTGGCACTGACCATCCAATATGCCTTTCCCGCAGTCGAATCCGGGTTGATGATCGCCGCCGTGGCCGCGGGCGAGTATCTGTATCAGCGCACGTGGGCGTCGGTGTTGCGGATGCTGGCGGCGGCGGGACTTGCCGTGTCGGCGTCGATGATCGCGAATCTGCCGATCCTGCTGTCCTCGCAGGCCACCTGGCGCGGTGACGTGTCCACCATCCACAACGATCCCTTCCTGACCGTGCCGTGGTCGGAATCGCTGAACGCGAGCCTGCCCAGCACGGTGCCGGCGTTCACGGGCTGGTGGGGGCATGTGCAGCCGCTGCCGATGGTCTACATCGCGTGGTTCGTGATTCCGGCGCTGGCGTTCATCGACTGGAAGGCCGCGGCGCGTCACGCCGCGCAGTGGAGTGGGATCGCGCTGTTCGCGGTGGCGACGCTGATGTGGACGGCGGGGCCGGGCGCGATCGGACCGCTGCGGTGGCCCGCGCGGGTGTTGCCGATGGTGGCGATCGCGGCGCTCGTGCTGGTGTGTGTGCTGATCAGTCGCTACGGGGACTTCGCCTGGTCGCGTCGGCGGTACGCGGCGGCGGGGGCGTTGATCGGGTTGCTGTTCCTCCGATCGTTCTCCGCCGCACCCGAACTCGTCGAGCGGCACGCGCTCGCGGTGTTCGTGGTGGTCGGACTCGGTGCCGCGGTGGTGTGGCTGGCGCGCACGCGCGGGACCGCCGCCGCGGCCGCGTTGACGATCTGCGCGACGTTCCCGATCGCGTTCGCCCAGGTGGCGGCGGCGCCGATGACGCCGCTGTCCTACGGATTTCCCGAACGGCGGTCGGAGATGACCGCGGCGTTCCCCGACTTCGACGGGCGCACACTGCAATTGGCGGATCGGATCATGGTCCGCAACGAAGAACGCACCCTCGCAGGAACTTACGGTTCCATCGCCCTGGGAAGCTACGCCAAGAACCTCGGGCTGCAGTATGTGAACGGATACACGCCCGTCGGACATGCGGCTTTCGCGGGAATGCTGTGCATGGCGTGGGATGGCGGGACGTGTCCGGACGCGTACCGGCGGGCCTTCGCGGTCGAACCTTCCACCGACACACCGATTGTCGATCTGATGCGGCTGGATCGTGTTGTGCTGCAACGCAGTCAGTATCCGCACGCGGACAAAGATCCGGCTCCCGCCGGGTGGCGCTTCGTCCGCTACCCCGGGCACGAACATCAGATCTCGGTGCTGGAACGGGTGAACCCGCTGCCCTCCCCCGGCGACCTGATCGCCCACGAATCCGGCGTGCACGCCACCGTCATGCCCGAAGCGGGACTGACCAATCGCGCCACCGTGTCCTCGGGCACCGGCGGTCGAATCGTGTTGTCGCGCTTGGCCTGGCCGGGTTACACCGCCACGCTGGGCGACGACGAGATCCCGATCAGGGCCGTCGCGGGGACCTTCGTCGCGGTCGACATTCCGCCCGGCACCAAGAACGCGCAGCTCACGGTGACCTGGCGTCCACCGGGCCTGTCCATCAGCCTCACCGCGGCGCTGCTGGCGCTGATCGGCGTCGGCGGGTTGCAGTGGTGGTATCGAACGCGCAAGCGCGACAACGAGATCGGCGCTACGCCCACGGTCGTGCCGGCGCGGGCGTAGCGGCGGGTCAGCCGATCGCGGCGGCCAGGTGCGGCCAGGCCTCGTGCAGGTCGGCCTCGAACTGGCCCCAGGTGTGCGAGCCGGTCGGCCGGTGCACGTGGATGGCGGGGATGCCCAGTTGGCCGAGGCGCCCGGCGAACGCGGCCGTGCACGCCCCCGCCAGGGTTTCGATCGGGGGCATTGGCAGGCCGCGGTCGGCGGGGCCGGGGAAACCGGTCGCCGCGGACAGGAACACGGTCTTGCCCGCCAGGCGGCCCGCGTTGGCGAACACGTCGTGTTCCTGCCAGCCGGGGCCGCCCGGAATGCCCCACATGTTCCCCGGGTTTCCGCCACCACGCACCGCCTGGGCGCTGGCCATCGCGATCCCCAACGGATCCGACGCCCACGGGCAACCGCTCAGCGCGGCGACCGCGGAAAACCGCGACCCGCTCTGGATCGCCAGGTCCAGCGCCGACGACGCGCTCATCGACACACCCGCGATCGCATTGCGGCCGCTGGCGTCGAGCGCGCCATCGATCACCTGCGGCAATTCCTGGGTCAGATACGTTTCCCACCGCACCCGACCGATCGCGGGATCATCGGAGATCCAGTCGGTGTACAGCGTGAACGCGCCGCCGACCGGCATCACGACATTGACGAACTTGTCGGCGAAGAAATTGCGCACGTCGGTGTTGTCCCACCAGGAGATCCCGTCGGCCCCGCCGCCCGCCCCGGTGAGCAGATACAGCGTGGGCGCACCGGCTCCGGCGGCCTTGATGACCTTGTTCTGGATCACCCGTCCCATCGCGGGCGAGTACACGTCTATCTGCGCGGCCCGGCCGCCCAGCGGCGCCTCCCCCGCCACATACGCCCCCGGATCAGCCGTTGCCTGGACGGAACCGCCGAGCACAGCCACGATCGCGCACACCACAGCAAGCCACGTTCTCGATGCAGTCACCCTCCCGTTGTACCCCTCGAACGAGGCGATGTATCCCGAAACACGCGACCAGTCATCAGTCGGGATCGGGCAGTGACCAGGCTCACCATCGGGTGTGTGATTCGTTTCGATAGCGCTGTGACCTGGTTCTTTCACCCTGCATCTACCGGTGCGAACCGGGAAAACCAGGTGATTTGTGTCGTACCCACCCGGAATACTCGACCGCGCCCGATGAGTTGGACCGACGGAAACCGTCTTTTCTCGTGTGATGCCGCCGACGCAGTCGACTCGGCATCGGGCCACGCAACGCCCTGCCGAATCCACCACGCTTCCCGGAGGTACCACCGATGCCAGCCGATATATCCCCACCGATGACGAAGGGCAAGACACCGATCGTCATCCGCGTGCTGGTCCTGGCGACCTTCGTGGTCATCCTCAACGAGACCATCATGATCAACGCCATCCCGGCGCTGATGGACTACTTCCAGGTCACCGAGGTCGCCGCGCAGTGGGTCTCCACCGCGTTCATGCTGACGATGGCCGCGATCATCCCCACCACCGGCTGGTTCCTGCAACGGGTCACCACCCGCCAGGCCTATGCCACCGCCATGGGCGTGTTCATCGCGGGCACCGTCATCTGCGCCCTCGCACCGACCTTCGCGGTGTTGCTGATCGGCCGGATCATCCAGGCCGGTGGCACCGCGGTGATGATGCCGCTGCTGATGACCACCCTGATGACCGTGGTGGCCGAACGGGACCGCGGTCGCGTGATGGGCAACGTCACCCTGGCCATCTCGGTCGCGCCCGCCATGGGCCCGGTCGTGTCCGGCCTGATCCTGCAGATCGAAGGCCCGCACGCGTGGCGCCTGCTGTTCGTGATGATGCTGCCGATCACCGGCCTGGTGACCTGGCTGGGTCTGCGCCAGCTGGACAACGTCGGCGAACCGCAGCCCAGCGAGCTCGACCTGCCCAGCGTGGCACTGGCGGGCCTTGGCTTCGGCGGACTGGTGTTCGGCCTGAGCAAGTTCCACGGTGACAGCTACACCGTCGCGGCGCTGATCACCGCGGGCGGCATCGCGCTGATCGCGGCGTTCGCACTGCGTCAGGTGTGGTTGCAGCGCAACGGAACTCCGCTGCTGGACCTGCGGGTGCTGTTGCAGGGCACCTACACCAAGGCACTGGTGCTGATGTCGCTGGCGTTCCTGGCGATGATGGGTTCGATGATCCTGCTGCCGCTGTACCTGCAGAATCTGCGCGGGCTGTCCGCGTTCCAGACCGGCCTGCTGGTGATGCCCGGTGGCCTGGCGATGGGTCTGCTCGGACCCACCGTGGGCAAGCTGTTCGACAAGTTCGGTGGCCGCATACTGGTGATCTCCGGCTCGATCGGTATCGCCGCCTCGCTGGCCGGGTTCACCCAGATCTCGATGACCATGCCGTACTGGCAACTGCTCGGCCTGCACATCGTGCTGATGGTGTCGCTGGCCGCGGCCTTCACCCCGGTGTTCACCCTGGGTCTCGGCGCGCTGCCGATGCACCTGTACTCGCACGGCAGCTCGATGCTGGGCACCATCCAGCAGGTGGCCGCCGCGTTCGGCACCGCCCTGGTGGTCACCGTGATGTCCGCGCGCAGCACCTCGCTCATCGACGAGGGCACCCCGGTCGCGGTCGCCACCCTCGACGGCATGCGCCTGTCCTTCATGATCATCGCAGGCCTGGCGCTGATCGTGATCGCCATGGCCGTGTTGCTGCCCAACCGCGCGGCGGTCGATCCGCACGCCGCGCCGGTGGACGAATCGGATGCACCAGAGCTGGTCAAGCACTGACCGTAGTTCTCCGCGCATAACAGAACGGCCCGGTCGATGACCGGGCCGTTCTGTTGTCGCTCAGCGGGTGGGGCGGGTGGTGGTGTTGGGGTCTCGCCACAGGCCCAGGTCGAAGTACAGGGTGGTCATGGTGTCCCACGCGGTCGACCACGGCTGCTTGGGACCCTTGCAGACCCAGACCGCGGTCATGCGGTCGATGCCGGGCGTGCCCATGGGGTCGTCGAGGTGCACCACGCGCTGCACCTCGGTGAAACGGGAGCGCAGGTCGGGTTCGGCGGTGTCGAGGCCGACGTAGACCACCGTGGTCGCGGAGTCCGGCGGCGGGCCGAAGAAGCCGAAGCCGCGGCTGGGGCTGAAGGTGGCGGGCAGGCCGTACTGACGGCCGAACTGCTCGACCGCGCCTGCCTGCGGGTAGCCCTGCGCGAGGATGACGGCGTTCGCCTTCTCGGCCGGCGTCAGCGTGGCGTAGCCGTCGTTGACCGCGTCGACCATCAACGCCCAGTTGGTGTTTCCGAAGAACGCCGTCTTGAGTCCGAGATCGAGCGCGTTCTCCGACTGGGTACGCCAGCTGGGCGACAGCGGAATCACGGTGAGCGTGACCACGGTCGTCAGCACCGAGGCCGCGGCGATCGGCACCAGCGCGAGGTTCATCCACCGTTTGCGGTCGTACTGCCACAGGCCGACGGCACCGAACGCGAAGATGGCCGGGAACAGGCCGCCGGGGTAATAGGGCCGGCCGTGGGTGATCATGACGACCGCGGTCATGATCAGCAGCGCCACCGGCAGGAATCGGTAGGGGCGCAGCGATTCCTGTTTGAACGCCGCCCACATGCCGATCGCCAGCAGCAGGGTGCCCATGATGCCGGCCAGAATCGGGAACTGCGGCAGGAAGCCGATGGGGCCGTAACCGGTGGCGTCCTGCTCCGCGCCGATGACCGAGCCCATGGCCAGCTGCGGCCAGTTGTGCTGGGACTGCCAGTACAGAATCGGGATCAGCGACGAGGCGAGGATGCCGGTGGCCGCCCACAGCGCGGGGCGGCGCAGCACTTCGCGCGGACCGCACACGATGACCGCGAGGCCCAGGCACGCCCACACGATCGGGATCATCCACTTCACCTGCATGTCCAGAGCGGCGACCAGACCCGCCGCGATGATCAGCCAGTCCTGGCGGGTGCGCACCCAGCGGATGAACAGCCAGGTGATCACGGCGGTGAGGGTGGCGTCGAACGAGAACGTGCTCAGCACAACTTGATTGGCTGCCAGCCCCGACAGCGCGTACGCGGCCGCGGCCAGCATCTGCACCCGGTGGTTGCCGCGCAGTTCGTAGGCGATCAGCGCCGCCACCACGATCGCGCCCACGCACATCAACACCGACGGGAACCGCAGCGCGGTCACCGATCCGGGCGCGAGCTGGTCGGCGATCCAGGCGAACATGGGCACGATCACGCCCTGGTCGGCATAGGTGAAGTCCAGGCGCCTGCCGGCGGAAAGGAAGTAGAGCTCGTCGCCGAAGTAGTCGTAACGCGCCGCCGTCGCCGTGAACATGATCCCGGCGATCGCGGCGATCAACGCGACTGCGCGAAAGGCGAACGTCGGGTGGGTATTCGGAATGCTTTCGGGCTCGGTACGAACCTCTACGACCGCTGTCATGAACTGCCCCTGATGCTTTCCGACAGACCCGAGCGACGACCCCCTCCCGAAGGTGCGTCGTCATCTGTTCGCTGGTGAACCGATTCCTCCCCGGCAGCGAACTTGTCGAGCGCGAGCGCTCGTGGTCCTGCTCGGATAATTCATCTTTATCAAAACGTTAGTGCCTACCCAGCGGGTCCGCAAATAAACTTCACACCAATAGCTGATGGCTGTAAATCAACGTGACGCAGTGGTCATCACCACTTTGACCTGCGCTAAGAATTGCAAGGGCACGAAATGTGATGAACAACTCTGCCGGAATCGGTAACGCCGCCACTAAACCCGAGTTCGTCACCGCGCGTGCCCCCGAAACAATGGGCAGCCGCACATGCATATGTGAAGAATGAATATTTCACTCTGTAATCCGACACATATCACGTCGCAACGTAAATACCCCTTGCGCGCAAGCGCTTATTCACCTGCCGTTAGGACAGGGCACAGGCCCCGGATCGTCTCGGGCCCATGGCCTCGGAGCGATACGACGAACGCCGCCCGACCGGGGTGGTCGAGCGGCGTCGTGATGTGGAGCTAAGGGGAATCGAACCCCTGACCTTCTCGATGCGAACGAGACGCGCTACCAACTGCGCTATAGCCCCGTGCGGCTCTGGTGAACCGCGCTGTGACACTGTATCAGGGGTTGCGCCCGGATACCGAATCGGTACTGTGACCTGCGGATTTGCGTGGTTTCACCAGTTACTCGCCGACGGCGTGGCCGAGGTCTTCGACCCGGTTGCGCAGGGCGCGAGAAGTGGCGGGGTCGAAGATTACGAGGTACTCGAACCTCGGGTCCTCGTCGTCGGTGTCCAGCAGGGTGGAGCGGCGACGCAGGGCGCGTGCGGTGTCGCGGTCCATGGTGCGCTGGGTGGTGGCGGCCTCGGGGGCCGCTTCCGTGGCTTCGGGACGCTTACCGCGGTGCAGGCGGGCCGCGCGCCTGCGACGGATCTCCTCCTCCACGTGGACCTGCTTGCGCAGGTAGGCCAGGTAGCCCACCAGGACGGCGGCCGACAGGCCACAGGCCCACCAGAACATCGCGTTGAGCAGCAGGCCGAACGTGGCGAACAGGATCATCGCCACGATCAAGCCCATGACCGCGCGCTGACGGAAGCTGTAGCGGGCGGCGCGGGCGATCGCGTCGGCCTCGGGGTCGTAGCCGCCGCGACCGCGACGCGAGGGAATGAAGTCCTCGCCGTCGTCGTCGTATTCGGCGTCGTCGACCACCAGGTCGTCCAGGCGTGCCGGCGGCGCGGCCGGGATGCGCGCGGCGACAGGCGGTTCGTCCTCGACCTGAGCCGAAACCGGTTCCACCACATCATCTTCGGTCGCGTCGTCGTCGAGATCCACCGGCTCGGCGGGATTCTCGATGCCTACGGTCTCGGCAGCTTCGAGTTCGACTGCGGGGGTGATCTTTTCGTCGTCGTCTTCGGTAACAGGTTCTTCGGATGTCATCCGATCCTCCGAATCAGTACGGTGGGAGCGCTTGCGCAGCACACGGGGTCGATAGTTGGGGTCACTGTCGTGACCGCCCGCCGCGCCGATGCGGATCCGTCCTTCGGCCCCGCCACGGTGCAGCACGCGGGTGGCGAGCGCGGCATCGGTGGTGCGGCGGATGCGGGGATGACGGTCCGCCATGATCGGGAACAGGACGAAAACCCACAGCACTACCAGTCCGATCCACAGGATCGAGTTCGGCATCGCGGTCATCACCTCCCGTCCCCACCTACGTGTTGGCTATCTGTGGACGCACCACTGACGTCCGTAGGTTAATTCGGGCACGCGCGCTCATGTGGCAGGCGCGCCGAACACACCTGCCACATGAGTAACAGAATTTTCACGGCAGCGCCGCTCGACCTTCCCTGACGAGGCGATCAACCACGGTGCCCAGCACTTCTTCGACGGTGAGTCCGACCAGCATATGATCGCGCCACGCACCGTCGACATCGAGATAACGCTGCATCAGACCTTCCTCACGGAAGCCGACATTGCGCAGAACCGCTTGGCTGGCAAGGTTTTCCGGCCGCACGGTCGCCTCCACGCGATGCAGGCCGACCGGCCCGAAGCAGTGGTCAAGACCCAGCGCGAGCGCGGCCGTGGCCACACCCTGACCGCCCAGATCCTTGGCCACCCAGTACCCGATCCAGCCCGAACGCAGCGCGCCGCGCACGATATTGCCGATGGTCAGCTGCCCGCTGAACTGCCCGTCGACCTCGATGACCAGCGGGATCATCGCCCCGCGGCGGGCTTCGGCCTTCAAACTGGTCCACAGCGACGGCCAGTTCGACGCGTGATTGCGCGCCTCCCAGCTGCCGCGCCCGGTCGGCTCCCACGGCTCGAGGTGGTCGCGGTCGCGCAGCCGGATCCGGCTCCACGCGGCGGCATCGCGAAAACGCACCGGCCGCAAGGTAACTCGACCACCCGCCACCTGGACCGGGCCCAGACGAGCCGGCCAGCCGGGATGCTGTCCGGCCCGGAAAACGTTCATGGACTCCATTGTTCAGCCGCGCTGCGCCAGGAACGCGACTTGCACTTCGTCACCGGTGCGGAAGTCGGTGTCGTCGGGCTCCACCACGATCAGGCTGTTCGCCTCGGCCAACGTCACCAGCAGGTGCGAGGAGCCGCCGTTGCCGTTGCCCAGCGGCTGCACCAGGTACTCGCCGGTCGCCTCGTCGCGCAGCAGTTGCGCGCGCAGGTAGCCCTTGCGGCCGGGCATCGAGGTGATGCCGGTAATGGTGCGGGCGGTGACAATTCGACGCATCGGCTGCCGACGACCCAGTGCGATCCGGATCAGCGGACGCACCATCACCTCGAACACCACCAGCGCGCTCACGGGGTTGGAGGGCAGCAGGAACGTGGGCACCTCGTCGCGGCCCAGTCGACCGAAACCCTGCACCGAACCCGGGTGCATCGCGACCCGGTCCACTTCCAGCTCACCGAGTCCGTCCAGCGCCTCCCGGATCTGATCCGACGCCCAGCCGCCGACCGCGCCCGCGATCACCACGACCTCCGAGCGCACCAGTTGCCCTTCGACCACATCGCGCAGCCGACGCGGATCGGCGCTGACGATGCCGACCCGGTTCACGTCGGCGCCCGCGTCGCGTGCCGCGGCGGCCAGTGCGTAGGAATTCACGTCGTAGACCTGGCCGGGGCCCGGCGTGCGGTCGATGTCGATGAGTTCGCCGCCGATCGAGATCACCGACAGGCGCGGGCGCGGATGGACCAAAACCTTGTCCTGACCGACCGCGGCCAGCAAACCCACCTGAGCCGCGCCGATGATGGTGCCCGCGCGCACGGCCACGTCACCGGGCTGCACGTCGTCACCGACCCGGCGCACGTAATCGCCGGAGCGCACCGGCTCGAAAACCTTGATCCTGGCCCGGCCGCCGTCGGTGAACTCCACCGGCAACACCGCGTCGGCCAGGGTCGGCATGGGCGCACCGGTATCGACTCGCACGGTCTGCCGCGGCTGCAGGCGAATGGGCTGGCGCGAACCGGCCACCACCTCGCCGACCACCGGCAGGGTGAGGTCGATCAGCTCGCCCTCCTCGTCGCGCACATCGGTGCCCGCGGCGGTCACGTCGACGCTGCGCACCGCGTACCCGTCGATGGCGGCCTGGTCGAAACCGGGCAGCGGGCGTTCGGTGACCACGTCCTCCGCACACAGCAAGCCCTGGGCTTCCGAAATCGCCACCCGGACCGGCCGGGGTGCGACCGCGGCGGCGGTGACCTTGATCAGCTGATCCTCAACCGAGCGCATCGAGCTCCTGAATCTATGGCGGCGGCGTACCTACCGCATTTAGGCGACGGGCGACTGCGGATCCCACGCGGGACTGAGCCGGAAGTTCAGCCACTCGCGCAATTGCGGGCCGTATTCCTCCCGCTCGAGGGCGAAATCCACAGCAGCTCGAAGATAACCGCCCGGGTTGCCCAAGTCGTGGCGCGACCCACGGTGGACCACCACGTGCACCGGGTGACCTTCCTCGATCAGCAGCGCGATCGCGTCGGTGAGCTGCAGTTCGCCGCCCGCGCCCGGGGTGATCCGGCGCAGCGCGTCGAAGATGACCCGGTCCAGCAGGTAGCGCCCGGCCGCGGCCAGGGTCGACGGCGCGTCGGCGAGGTCGGGCTTCTCGACCATGCCCTTCACCCGCAGCACATCGGCTTCCGCGCCCTCGGCACATTCCTCGACATCGAACACGCCATAGGCGCTGACCTGCGACTTCGGCACGTCGATGGCACACAGCACCGAACCGCCGCGCTCGCGACGCACCCGGCTCATCGTGTCGAGCACGCCGCACGGAAGCACCAGATCGTCGGGCAGCAGCACCGCGATGGCCAGCTCGTCGTCGTCGAGGACGGCTTCGGCCTGGGCGACCGCGTGGCCCAGACCCAGCGGCTCCTCCTGCACGACCGACGTCACGTTGAGCAGGCCCGGCGCCTTGCGCACCTTCTCCAGCAGCGCGAACTTGCCGCGCTCCTCGAGCGTGCTCTCCAACACCAGGTCCTCGACGAAGTGCGCGACGACGCCGTCCTTGCCCGGCGAGGTCACGATCACCAGGCGGTCGGCGCCGCAATCGGCGGCCTCCGCGGCGACCAGTTCGATACCGGGGGTGTCGACCACGGGCAGCAATTCCTTGGGCACCGTTTTGGTGGCAGGCAGAAACCTCGTCCCGAGTCCGGCCGCGGGTACCACCGCAGTGCGGAAACCGGAAGTCTTGTCTGTCATGCGCATACCCTATCCATTCGGTGCCGTCCGATCGTGCCTCGCGACGATCCGGCGTCGGCAAGAGCTTAGAGGCGACGTCGCGCCGATGCTGCGGCCGTGCGTTCGCGACGTCGGACCGCTGCGTGCCTAGTGCAGACTATGGTGGTCGCTGTGGAGATGCCCGGTGAGCGCACCAAATATGCGTGGCGCGGCGAGATCCTGGCCACTCGGGCACAAGTCGACCCCGCTGAACACGCCGTCGACGCGGCCGCGCTCGCCCGCGCGGCGAGCGGTCTGGCCACTGCCGACGAGGTCGTGTGCGCCTATGTCCCGGTTCGCGGGGAACCCGGCGATCTGCGGATGCTGGACGCGCTGCGCGAACGCGGCGCCACGGTGTTGCTGCCGGTCACCGGCGAGCCGGGGCCGCTGAGCTGGGCGCGGTACGAGGGTGCGGATTCGTTGCGCAAGGCCCGGTACGGACTGCTCGAGCCGGCGACCGAGACCTTACCGCCCGCGGTGGTCGCCGAGGCGGTGACGATCTTGGTTCCGGCGCTGGCGGTGGATCGGCGCGGGGTGCGGCTCGGGCGCGGCGCGGGGTATTACGACCGGACCCTGGGCGCCGCACGTGCGGACGTTCGACTGATCGCGGTTGTGCGCGATAATGAACTGGTCGACCGGCTTCCCGAAGAACCGCACGATCGGCGAATGGGTTGGGTGCTCACGCCCAGTGGCGGCCTGGAACAGCTGGGACGCGACCTGCCCGTTTCGCCGGAATGAAACGGCGATTCGCGACGTTGGCAGTGTCGGCGGTAGAGTGCTAGATCGACGAGAGACTTGCGGAGGATCCTGTGCCAACTTATTCGTACGCGTGCACCGAGTGTGACAACCGCTTCGACATCGTTCAGTCCTTCTCCGACGACACCCTGACGGAATGCCCGCAGTGCTCCGGGAAGCTGCGCAAGCTGTTCAACTCGGTCGGCATCGTGTTCAAGGGCAGCGGCTTCTACCGCACCGACAGCCGTGGTGGCGCGTCCACCGCGAGTGAACCGGCGAAGACTTCGACCGATGGCGGCAGCAGCAGCACCAACGGTTCCAGTGGTTCCAACGGATCTGCCGGAAGCGGGAATTCGTCGTCGAGCACGCCGAGCAGCTCTGCTCCGGCCGCCGCCAGCTGACTTTTTCACAGTTATCCACAGGCCTGTAGTTATCCACAGGCGGGGTTTTTCGCGGCTTTTCCGCGCGCCGACAGTTCTACGCTTTCGGCATGACTCGCAGTCTTGCCGATCTGGGACGTGGCAGTTCCTGGCGCTTCGTCCTCGGTAATCGTCCGGCCTGGGCCGATGCGCTGCTCGCGCGACGCATCGCCGCCGCCGTGCTGGCCGTTGCCGCGGTGGTGTTGTTCGTGCGTGGTGATCCCGGCGGTGCCAGGGTCGCGGTGGTCGTCGCGGCTCGCGATCTCGCGCCGGGGCGGCTGCTCACCGCCGACGACCTACGGGTGGATCAACACGAATCTCGTTCGCTGCCAACAGGATCCATGCGCGAGACCGCTCCCCTGCTCGGGGCGACGCTGACCGGGGCCATGCACGCCGGGGAGACTTTCACCGATCTGCGTATCGTCGGGCCACGTCTGGCCGCGGCTGCCGCGGGCAGTGCCGATGCGCGGATCGTGCCGATTCGACTGGCTGACGCGGCGGTGGCCGATGTTCTGCGGGCGGGCGATCGGGTGGATGTGGTCGGGGTCGAGGACGCGGGCGGGCCGGGGGCGACGAAGCCGGCGCGGACGTTGGCCACCGATGCGGCGGTCGTGCTCGTCACCGCGACGGGTGATCGGCGTGGGGCCGAGCGGGTGGTGTTGCTCGCGTTGGATACCGAGTACGCGACCGCCGTGGCCGGTGCGTCGCTGCGTACCGCGTTGACGGTGGTGTTCCATTGATGAACTCGTTGAAACGACTGTCGCGCTGGGTTATCGGCGGGTTGTGCGCCGTGACAAATCGGGGCCCGCTCCGAGAGCGAACCCCGATCGTGTTGTCCTGTAGTGCTATCGGGTCAGCCGAGACTGAACGGGGCGCCCCACAGGGTCACCCAGCTCATGACGTTGTCGGTTTCGACCTCGACGCTGACGAAGGCGCGGGCCTGGGCGTAGCCGCCGCAGCCGGACAGGCCGATGGTTTCGTCGGCCCAGGTCACCGAGCCCGAACCGCCCTTGAAAGCGTTACGGGTCTTGTGGGTTTCGTTGCCGAAGTCGTCGGCCATTTCCAGGTCGAGGACGTAGAAGGACTTCGACTGGCCGGGGCCCAACGACAGTTCACCGCCGGTGCTGACGCCACCTTCTGCCGGAGGAGTGACCCCTTCCTTCGGCGGTGCCTGGGAGCCCTCGGCCTTGCCGGTGACGCCGCCGCCGGCGATATTGACCTGGCAGCCCACGGTGTAGCCCGGGAAGATCTTTCCGCTCCCACCGCCCGAGACCGACACTTGTGCGCTGCCCGAAACCCACGCATTGCGGTGAGCGGGAGTGGCACCCATCGACGGATTGATGTTGGCCGACTCACCGACCAGGCTGATATCGACCACGGAGCCGTCGGACAGCGTCTTGCTGATGTGGCCGCCCGGCAGCGGAACGAAGGTGTCGGCGTTTGCCGCACCCGTGGAAAGCAAACCCAACGCCACGGTCGCCGCTGCCGTGAAACCGGCTGCGCGCGCCATGCTCTTACGGTTGATCATCACAGTGACCCCTCGAGGGTTAATTCGTGTGAAAGAGAAAGAGTTTCGATTCCGGACGCACGATCAGCCGATGCTGAACGGTGCACCGTACAGCGTGGTCTTGGAGTAGTGGTCACCGATGATCTCGACCACCGTGTACGAGCGCGCCTGTGCGTAGCCCGCGCACCCCTGGATCTGGATCTCGGCATCCTGGTACTCGACCGAGTAGACGCCCGGCTTCAGAATGTCTTTGGCGTCGATCTGCACGAAGGCGACCTGACCCGGTCCGAGGTTCAGACCGATCGATCCGCCCGCGCTCACACCACCCGTCGACACCCCACCCGACAGCCCAGCGCTGACAGCGTCATCGCCAATGCTCACCTGGCATCCGACGAGGTAACCCGTATTCAGCTGCGACGCACCGTGCGTCGACGAATTGTTGGAGCCGGGACGGTTCGACGCCCCATTGTTCGGCCCGACCTCGCCCTTCGGCGTAGCCGTCACGTCGGCACGGGCATTGCCCGACACCCACACGACACGGCCGGCGCCGTTGGCGGCCAGCGACGGGGAGATGATGGCGTGCTCGCCGGTGCGGCTCACAGTGACTCCGGGGCCCATCTTCTGGCCGTCCGGCAGCGGTACGAAGGTGTCCGCGTTGGCAGCACCGGCCGACAGCAGGCCGATCGTCACGGCCACTGCGCCGGCGCTGTAGGCGCCGCGACGCACGCGGTTGGTGCGGTTCAAGCTCATTGTTCCCCTCGAGGTATACGCAAATCCGACCTCGACCATCGAGGTCGATATCTGTGTTGCGCCCGGACCCAGCTGGGGTGTGTCGCAAGGGACATGGCACCGCTGGCAACAGGACGTAGACGCCCTGCCGGGAGGTGGATCGAGGATCTTGTCGTCACCGGACCGGCGCGAGCTCAGCCGATCGGCGAACGGAAACGCAATGGTGACTCCGGCTGCGTGAGCAGTCGATTCGGGTTCAACATAGTGAGACGGGACCGTAATGTCCAGCGCTACATCGTTGAAGACACAACAAAACGGGCCGGTCGCGTGAAGCGACCGACCCGTCTAGTTGGGGATGCGAACAGATCAGCCGAGGCTGAACGGAGCGCCCCACAGGGTCACCCAGGAGATGACGTTGTCGGTCTCGACCTCGACGGACACGAAGGCACGCGCCTGCGCGTAGCCGGCGCAGCCGGTCAGGCCGATGGTGGTGTCGGACCAGGTCACCGAGCCGGAGCCGTTCTTGAAACGGTTCGAGCTGCTGTGTGCCTCGCTGCCGAAGTCGTCCGCGATTTCGCGGTCGAGGATCTTGAACGTGGCTGCCTGGCCGGGGCCGAGCGACAGCTCGCCGCCGGAGTTGACGCCCGCGTCGACGTTGCCTTCCCAGTCGGAGCCCACGTCGCCGCCGCCGGAGACGCCGCCGCCCGCGATGTTGACCTGGCAACCCACGGTGTAGCCCGGGACGATCCGGCCGGAGCCGCCGTCGGAGACGGACACCTGAGCGCTACCCGAGACCCACGCGTTGCGGTGGACCGGGGTGGCACCCATGGACGGGCTGATCAGAGCGGACTCGCCGACCAGGGCGATGTCGACGACGGTGCCGTCGGACAGCACCTTGGTGATGTGTCCACCCGGCAGGGGAACGAAGGTATCGGCGTTGGCCGCGCCCGTCGAGAACAGGCCGACGGCCACGGTGGCCGCAGCGCTGACGCCCGCCACCTTCGCCATGAACTTACGGTTGATCATAGGATTTGTCCCTCGAGGATTGAGTTCGCCGTAGCGAGAAGAAGATTCGTGCCGGATCGAAAGACGTCAGCCGATGCTGAACGGCGCGCCGTACAGGGTGGTCTTCGAGTAGTTGTTGCCGATGATCTCGACCACGGTGTACGCCCGAGCCTGCGCGTAGCCGGCGCAGCCCTGGATCTCGATTTCCGCGTCCTGGTAATCGATGGCGTACGTGCCGGCCTTCAGGATGTCCTTCGAGGTGATCTGCACGAACTTCACTTCACCCGGGCCGAGGTTGACGCCGATGGAGCCGCCCGCGGAGACGCCGCTGGTGCTGACACCACCGGAGACACCCGCGCCGATGGCGTCATCGGCGATGCTCACCTGGCAACCGACGATGTAGCCGGTGTTCAGCTGCGAGGCGCCGTGGGTGGAGGAGTTGTTGGAGCCGGGACGGCCGGTCGGGCCATTCCACGGGCCGACCTCGCCCTCGGGGGTTTCGGTGACTTCGGCAATGGCGGTGCCCGAGACCCAGACGACGCGACCCGCGCCGTTGGCGGCCATCGACGGCGATATCAGCGCGGACTCATGGGTGCGGGTGATGGTCACGCCAGCAGGGCTGACCTTCTGGCCGTCCGGCAACGGCACGAAGGTATCGGCGTTGGCGGCACCGGTCGACAGCAGGCCGAAGGCCATGGCTGCCGCGGCAGCGCCGACGCCCGCGGCACGTGCGCCACGGCGCACACCGGTGGTGCGGTTCTCGCTCATACTTCCCCTCATCAGGTGTCTAACAGCCGATCTCGACTTTCGAGACCGGACAAAGTGGCCCTCACAGGCCCCGCTCAGTGTGTCGCCCCTTTGTTGCCGTTACGTAACTAACTGTTATTTCGACGATACGGCGGGGCCGGTGTGATGAGCCCGAGCCAGGGCTCCACCAGGTGGTTCAACACACAGAGCTGAGAGTTCTGGGAGTTACCGATAGTTGGGTGGCTCAATGGCGAACATTAAACGCCCGTTCGCGGACCAGGCAATCGAAGTGTTCGTAAATTTCACTGTGAACCCACCCACATATTCGTACATCGCCACATGCTTTGACGTGCATTAATACCGTTGGAGTACATCACGTCAAGGGGGCTAGACAGAAGTGCCTAACAGGTAACGATTCGACCCCTGGAACGACAAAAGACCACGCTTTCGCGTGGTCTCGAGTATTTGTCGGCACTGCACCGAAGACGCGGAAACACCTTTCCGCGGGGGCCGCTATTACGTAGCTGCTACGTAGATAACGGCACAATCACCCATGATGCGGCGGCACCTGCGACCGTAACCATTCGTCTACATCGCCACCGCGCGAGCCCTCGCCGCGCTCGTCACCGGTGGTTTCGGGCAGCACCTCGCCGAAAATCCTTGCCAGCCGGGCGGCCTCGGCCGACTTGCGCCGAAGCTCCTGCGCCGCAGCGGTTTCCCGGTCCGAACTCTGCGAACCGGGAGCCGCGTCGTCGGGGTGTGAGGTCATTCGTCCAGACCGGACAGTTCGCCGATCACCTTGCTGGCCAACGGACCCAGCGTGGACATGCCGTCGCGCACCGAGGTCCTGGTACCCGGCAGGTTCACTACCAGCGTGCTACCGGAAATGCCCGCCACACCGCGCGACAGACCCGCGTCCAGCGAGCCCGCCACCCGACCCGACGCGCGCAACGCCTCGGTGATGCCGGGCAGTTCCCGATCCAGCACCTGTGCGGTGGCCTCGGGGGTGACGTCGCGCGGCGACATGCCGGTGCCGCCGACCGAGATCACCAGGTCGACACCGCCGATCACCGCGGTGTTGAGAGCGTTGCGGATCTCGACCTCGTCGGCCTGCACCGTCACCGACGCGTCGACGAGGAACCCGGCCTCGTTGAGCAGTTCGGTCACGAGCGGGCCGAGCGAATCGACGCCGCCATGCGCCGTCCGATCGTCGACGACAACAACCAGTGCGCGCCCTGCCACGGGAGCATCGATGTCCATGGTCATCACCGTAGCGCCTACGCACGACAGACTCGCGTTCGATCGCATCATCGGCCGCCTTCCGCTGCCGCGGCGGTCAACGTGACCTCGACGGTCTTGGAGTTACCGCCCTGCTCGTCGGTGTATGTCACCTTCACCTTGTCTCCTGGCTGGTGGGAGCGGACGGCTGCGATCAGCGCGTCGCCGGAATCGATGGGACGGTCGTCCAGTCGCGTGATCACCGCACCGGCCAGGATGCCCGCCTTGGCGGCGGGACCGTCGGGGGTGGCTTCGAGCACGCGCGCGGCGGTGTCCTGCGGGCGCAGTTTGATGCCGATCTGGGCGTAGGTGGCGTGGCCGGTCTTGATCAGTTCGTCGGCTACCCGACGCGCCTGGTCCACCGGGATCGCGAAACCGAGGCCGATCGAACCGCTCTGTGTACCGCCCGCGGCCTCGCCGCCCAGGCTGGCGATGGCGGTGTTGATGCCGATCAGTTTGCCCTGCCCGTCGACCAGCGCGCCGCCGGAATTGCCCGGGTTGATCGCGGCGTCGGTCTGGATCGCGTCGATCACCGGGTTGACCTGGCTGGGCGCGCCCTCGCCGCTGGTGGAGACCGGGCGATTGAGCGCGGAGACGATGCCGGTGGTGACCGTGCCCGCCAGGCCCAGCGGCGAGCCGATCGCGATCACCGGCTGACCCACGGCCAGTCCGTCGGAGGTGCCCAGTTCGATCGGCGTGAGCCCGGTCTTGCCGGTGACCTTGATGACGGCCAGGTCGGAAACGGGATCCGCGCCGATCATCGTGGCGGGCGCGGTGCTGCCGTCGCTGAACACCACTTCCATCTTCGCCGCGGAACCGGCACCGGCGGCGACGTGGTTGTTGGTCAGGATCAGCCCGTCGGAGGACAGCACGACCCCGGAACCCTCCCCGGAAGCCCTGTTACCCGCGACCTTGATCATCACGACACTGGGCAACACCCGCTGCGCGACCGCCTGCGTGGATCCGGCGGGCGCGTTCGCGACATTGTTGACCTCGGGCTTGGGCACCTCGAGCGCATTGGTCACCGGCGTCGAAGCGGAGTCGGTGGCCATCGCCCCGACCACGCCACCGATACCACCACTGACCAGCGCCAACGCCGCCGCACCCGCAATCAGCCCCAGCCGCACCGGCTTTCGCTGCGGAGCAGGCGCGACACCGAATCCCTGCGACGCGGTAGCGAATGCCTGCGGTGCGGCCCCGAACGCCTGTGTCGCAGGATCGTGCGGCGCAGGGCCCTGCGGATACGACGCCTGACCACCGTGGGGAGCCGGACCCTGCTGATGCTGATCACCGAACGACGAGTGGCCGTGCGGCGCAGGACCCCCGAAGGGCGCCTGCTGCCCGCCGAACGGGGCCTGCCCGCCGTAACCAGCGGGCCCCTGCGCAGTGGCTGCCTCCGACCGGTCGGATGCGCCTGGCTGCCCGACTGTCTCGGCAGACGTCTCCGGGTGCCCGTCGACGGGACGGTCGGCGGGGTGCTGCTGGGGATCGTCGGTCATGGTGTCTGTCTCCTCACGCTTGCGGACCAGCTTCGCTTCGGCTACTGAGAAGGGCCTGAGATCGGACTATCAGTTCGCCGAGACTCCGGCGGTGCTCGCTAGGGTTCGGATTCGTCGAGCAGGGTGGGCGCTTCGCCCGGCAGCACGATGCGCACCAGCGCGCCGCCGCGGTCGGAGGTGTCCACCGCGATGGTGCCGCCGTGCTTGGTCACCACCTGTTTGACGATGGCAAGCCCGAGCCCGGAGCCGGGCATCGATCGCGAGGACGTCGTGCGGTAGAAGCGTTCGAACACCAGCTCGCGTTCGCCGCTGGGGATGCCGGGGCCCGCGTCGCCGACGGCCAGTTCCATCAGGCCGGGTCCGACCGGGCGCATGCTGATCCGCACGACCGCGTCGGGCGGACTCCACTTGGCGGCGTTGTCGAGCACGTTGAGCACGGCCCTTTCCAGGCCCGCCTCGTGCCCGTAGACGAACCAGGGCGCCAGATCGGCCTCGAAGGTAATGCCCACCCGTCGGCGCCGGGCACGCTCGAGCGCACGCTCGGCCACTTCGCCCAGATCCACCCGCTCGTAGACGGTTTCGGGTGCGTCCTCGCGGGCCAGGTCGACCAGGTCACCGACCAGCGTGGACAGCTCACCGATCTGCGCGACCACATCGGCACGCAATTCGGCCATGTCCTCGTCGGGCAGTTGGGGTGCGCCCGGTCGGCCCGACGCGATGAGCAGTTCCATGTTGGTGCGCAGCGACGTCAGCGGGGTGCGCAGTTCGTGGCCCGCGTCGGCGACCAGGCGTCGTTGGCGGTCGCGTGATTCGGTCAACGCCCGCAGCATCGTGTTGAAACTCTCGGTGAGCGAGGCCAGTTCGTCGTCGCCGGTGACCGGGATCGGGGTCAGGTCGTCGGTGCGCGCGATCCGCTCGGTCGCCGCGGTGAGCCGGGCGATCGGGCGAAGACCCGTGCGGCCCACCGCCGTGCCCGCCGCGGCCGCGAGCACGACACCGCACGCGCCGACCACGAACAGCAGCCAGGCCAGCTGGTCGAGCACCTCGCGGGTGCGGTACAGCTTCTGCGAGATGATCAGCGTCGCGCCACTGTTGGTGCGCGCGGCCAAGACCCGCTGGTCACCCACGGTGCGCAGCGAGGAGTTGATCTTGCCGTCGGCGACCGCGAGTTCCTGCGCGCCGACCGGCGGAATCGTCTGCTGGGGCGGCATATACGGCTTGTGCCCGGCGTAGATCAGCGCGACGCCGACATCGTTGGAGAACAGCCCCGCCAGCACGATCGACTGGAAGCCCGCGGTCTCGAAGTTGTTGTTGATCATGGTGGCCGCGCGGGCCTCGAGCTGGCCGTCGACATCGGCGTACAGCGCCCGCGCCACCATCGCGTAGGCGGCGATCGAGGTCAGCGCGACCGCGATCAGCACCACCGACGCCGCCAGCAATGTCACGCGCCAGCGCAACGACACCGACCGCGTCAACGGCGTCGGCGGACGCATCTCGCTCGCGTCCAACGGCCTGCCCAGAACGGCGACCACGGGTTCCTTCCCAGCCATGCCGCGGGCCTACGGAGGGGTCTCGCGCAGCACGTAGCCCACGCCACGCACGGTATGGATCAGCCGCAGCTCGCCGTCGGCCTCGGTCTTGCGTCGCAAATAGCCGATGTAGACCTCGAGCGCGTTGCCCGATGTCGGAAAGTCGTAGCCCCAGACCTCTTCCAGGATTCGTCCGCGAGTCAGCACGCGACGCGGATTGGCCATCAACATCTCGAGCAATGAGAACTCGGTGCGGGTGAGGCTGATCGCGCGTTCGCCGCGCGAAACCTCGCGGGTGACCGGATCCAGCGACAGATCGGCGAACACCATCGCCTCGGAATCCTCACCGGGATCGGGTGTTCGCCGACGCAGCAGCGCCCGTAAACGCGCCAGCAATTCCTCCAACGCGAAAGGTTTGGGCAAATAGTCGTCGGCGCCCGCGTCCAGTCCGGCCACACGTTCGGACACCGAATCGCGTGCGGTCAAAACGAGAATCGGCAGATCGTCGCCGGTGCTGCGCAGCCTGCGGCACACTTCAAGGCCGTCCAGGCGCGGCATCATCACGTCCAGGACCAGGGCATCGGGCCTGGCCGCGGTCACTTTCTCCAGTGCGTCCAGACCGTCTACGGCCAGGTCGACGGTGTAGCCGTTGAAGCTCAGTGACCGGCGCAGTGATTCCCGCACCGCGCGATCGTCGTCGACTACCAGAATGCGCATGCGCTGTAGTTTGCCGTGAACGACTGAGAACGCACTGAGAGGACCGCCGGGCGCGTCGAGGTGTTGCGCGCACGCCGCCCAGGTGTCAACGCACAGCACTTCGGGAGATCCGTTGTAGGTCTTGACAAAATCGCGCGAATCGTCGTTGTGTCACGGGCTATTCGGAGAATTATCCAAGGAGCCGCCCGGATTGCCGTTGCCCACCCAGCACGGTATCTTTCCTGCGGTAAAAGAAGACCTCCAGTTGGTTCTGCGCTCGCATCGCTCCGCGACCTCCCCGCGCGGGCCGGGGTCACACGTGGAAGCAGAGGCAACGCACGCGGATGGAACCTGCATCGCGCTCCTGGCAATTCAGCCTGTCCAACTGGTCGGTCACGCGCAAGGTCGGTGTGGTGCTGGTGCTGCCGGTGATGCTCGCGACCGCCTTCGCCGTGCTGCGGATCAACAACGAACTGCAGACGATGACGCAGCTCAGCGCAGCCACCGAACAGGCCACCGTCATCCGTCCCGTCATCAAATTCGCCACCGCGACCGAGCAACTGGCCGTCGCCGCGACCGCCAACTGGGGTGCCATCGCCGACCCGCAGACCGACGCCGCGCTCACCACCTACGACCAGGCGCTGGCCGAGGTGCAAAGCGCGCTGCGCACCGCCCGCATCGACCCGGCGGTGGCCAGTGAACTCACCGCCGCCACCGTTACCGGCGCCACCCTGCGCAACACCGTGCGCGGCGGATCGCCCGCCATGGTCGGCGAGCAGACCGACGAGATCGGCGAGCGCATCGGCAACGCACTGTCCAAGACCCCGCAGGTCGAGGACTTCACCGTGCAGCGCTACTTCCTGCAGCTGACCTCGCTGCACCAGGCCCGCCGCGTGCTCACCCGCGAACGCACGCTGGTGGTCTCGCCCGAATCGGGTCGCAGTCAGAGCGCGCGCTCGCGCATGCTGGTCGAGCTCGGTTCCGAAGCGAACATGATCAAGACCTACGGCATGATCCTGCCCGAGCACTCGGGCAGCATGGCCGCGCTGCTGGACGCGGTGCAGACCCGCATCAGCGTGTTCAGCCAGAACAACGGCGACCCGACCACCAATGCCGCGGTGCTCAACACCCTGCAGGTCAGCGCCGACACCTACTCCTCGACCATCTCCGCGCTGCTGGACAACATCGACCACACCCTGGACTCCAACACCGCCACCGCCCAGACCGCGGCCCTGCGCGAGACCACCCTGGTTCTCGGCATGCTGCTGGCGGGCCTGGCGCTGGCGCTGGCCGTGGCCCGCACGCTGGTGGTGCCGGTGCGCAGGCTGCGTCGCGACGCGCTCGAGGTCGCGCACGTGAAGCTGCCCGACGAGCTGGCCGTGGTCCGCAGCGGCGGTGCCACACCGGAGATCACCCCGGTGGGTATCCATTCCACCGACGAGATCGGTCAGCTGGCTCGCGCGGTCGACGAGATCCACGAGCAGGCCCTGAATCTGGCCGGTGACCAGGCGCGCCTTCGCCTGCAGATCGGCAACATGTTCGAGACGCTGTCGCGCCGCAGCCAGTCGCTGGTCGAGCAGCAGCTGTCGCTGATCGAGGAACTCGAGCACGACGAGGACAACCCGTCGCGGCTGCAGACCCTGTTCCGTCTCGACCACCTCGCCACCCGCATGCGCCGCAACGGCGACAACCTGCTGGTGCTGGCGGGCACGGTGCTGCGCCGCGGCCACCTGCCGCCGGTGCCGCTGTCGGACATGCTATGGAGCGCGGTCTCGCAGGTGGAGGACTACCAGCGCGTCGAGATCGGCAATGTGCCCGACGGTGTCGTGGCCGGTGAGTCCGCGGTCGACATCGAGCACCTGCTCGCCGAGCTCATCGACAACGCGCTGCGCTACTCCCCGCCCAGCACCTCGGTCGCGGTCATCGTCGGCCGGGCGGTGGACAGCGGGTACCTGATCGAGATCACCGACCGGGGCCTGGGCATGTCGGCCGACGAACTGAAAACGACCAACGAACGACTGGCGTCGGGTGGCGAGGTCACCGTCGAAACTGCCCGCCGGATGGGTCTTTTCGTGGTCGGCCGACTCGCCAAGCGGCACACCATCACGGTCAGTCTGCGGCGCACCAACGGTGCGACACCGCAGCCCGGCATCACCGCCAGCGTGCACCTGCCCAGCGCCCTGGTCGCGCCCGCGCCGCCGGTGTCGTCGGCACCGGCCACCGGACCGAATCCGCTGGTGTCCTCGGGCCCGATCCCGAACGCGCCCACCGGCATCGGCCCGTACGCGCTGACCCCGGCCGATATCACCGGCCCGAACCCGATCGTGGCCACCGGTCCGCACCTGCTGGTGCCGGCTCCGGCGAGCCCGGCGACCAGCCTGAATCTGCCGAACTCGCCGCTGTTCGCGCCTGTTCCGGCACCGTCCAACGGGGCGAGCTCGGACTACCCGAGGACCCCGCTGACCAGTGTCGGCCTGCCGCAACGTGTTCCGGCCGCGGTGCCCGCGCCGCCGCCGGAACCGGTGCCGGTCGAAGACGAGAAGCCGGTCGGCATGTGGGCCGAACACGAACACGACACCGACGATCTCCCGGCACCGAGCACGCCCGCCGACTCGCGCCCGTTCGACCTGCCCCGACGCATCCCCGCCTCGGCTCTGGCCGACCTCGCCGCACCCTCGGAACCCTCGCCGACCGCCGAACCCAAACGGCCCGAACCCGAACCGCGCGAACCGACTCCGCGCGTCGCCGAGGTCGACCCCTCGCCGACCACCAGCCTCCGGTTGCAGCCGGTCGCCGGTCCCGCACCGACCCCGATCTACCAGCGGATGGTCTCGGAATGGCTGGTCGAACCGACCACCGCCGCTGCCGAATCCCACAGCAACGGCGCCACTTGGAGCTCCCCCGGCGACGCGGGCTGGACCGCCGCCGCGGAGGCCGACCACCCGCCCACGTCCTCACGCACTGTCGGCGGCTTGCCGATACGCAAACCGGGCGCCCAACTCGTTCCGGGTGGTCTGCATCCGGCCGAGGAGGCGGGCGATCGCGATCCCGAGGAGATCCGCAACAACTTGACCAGACATCTCAGCGGCGTCCGCAGCGGTCGTGCCGAGATCCAGTACAACGACGGAGGCCTCGAATGAGCAACGCGCACCCCACAGACGAGAATCTGAACTGGTTGGTCGCCCGCTTCACCCGCGATGTTCCCGGCGTCTCGCACGCGGTGCTCGTGTCCGCCGACGGACTGTTGCAGGCCACCAGCCCGCATCTGCCGTCGGATCGCGCCGAGCAGCTGGCCGCGGTCACCGCGGGTCTGGCGAGCCTGTCGATGGGGGCCGCGCATCTGTTCGACGGCGGCAAGGTGATGCAGTCGATCGTGGAGATGCAGCGCGGCTATCTGCTGGTGATGAGCGTCGGAAACGGTTCGCATCTGGCAGTTCTGGCGAACAAGAGTCACGACATCGGCCGCATCGGCTACGAGATGGCGTTGCTCGTTGACCGAGTGGGCTCGGCGGTCACCGCCACCGCCCGCTCCGCCGGCTGAGGTGAGATGTCGAGCCCTTACGGATCCGACCAACGGCCGACTACCCGGGTCAGGCCCTATGCCCTGACCTCCGGCCGCACCGAACCCGCGATCGCCCTTCCCCTGGAAGCGGTCGTGGAAACGGTTGCTTATACCGCGAACAACGAGTGGTCCGCAGGCGATCTGCGGATCGAAATCGTGCGTCTGGCCACACATCGGCTGTCTGTCGTCGAGATAGCCGCATACCTGGGACGCCCACTGGGTATGGTCCGGGTGATGATCGGCGATCTCGTAGTGGGCGGGATCCTTCGAGTGCATTCGACGCTGACCGAGCAGGCGAGCTATGACGAACGCCGATCACTGATGGAGAGGACTTTGCGTGGACTCCGTGGCCTCTGATGGCACACGCCCGCCGACACCGGAACAACGGGTAGCGTCGACCAAGATCGTGGTCGCCGGTGGATTCGGCGCCGGCAAAACGACTTTCGTCGGTGCGGTGTCGGAGATCGTGCCGCTGCGCACCGAGGCGATGGTGACCCATTTCTCCGACGGCATCGACGATCTCGCCGAGACGCCGGAGAAGGAAACCACCACCGTGGCCATGGACTTCGGTCGCATCGTGCTGCCGGGCAACCTGGTGCTGTACCTGTTCGGCACACCGGGCCAGAAGCGTTTCTGGTTCATGTGGGACGACCTGATCCGTGGCGCCATCGGTGCCGTGGTGCTGATCGATACCCGCAGGCTGGAAGACAGTTTCGCCGCGGTGGACTTCTTCGAGGCGCGCGGGCTGCCGTTCCTGATCGCGGTGAACCGCTTCCCCAACGCGCCCCGCTTCCCCATCGCGGAACTGCGCGAAGCGTTGTCGGTGCGCGAGGGCATTCCGATCGTCGACATCGACGCGCGCAATGCCGTCGAGGTCCGTCAGGCGCTGGCGGCGGTGACCGAGTACGCCATCGCCCAGCTGGAGCCGCAGCAGTTGGAAGGGGCGGCACGGCGTGCCTGATCTCCTCGCCGCGACCGGTGCCGAGACTTTCGCGCACGGCACCGGCATCGCCTGGCTGGCCCTCGATCTGTCGGCGCTGGGTGCGCTGGTGGCGTTCGCCTGCATCCGGCACGGGAAGTATTCGATCAAGTACCGGCTGTTGTGGCTGACCATGGCCGCGGTCTCGCTGGGCGGGGTCGGGCTGTGGTTGGCGAATTCGGTGGCGCTGCTTGCCATGCGGGTCAACGACAGCGCCATGCGCTACAACGTGGCGCTGGGCACGGCGGCGGCGGCCATCGCGGTGGTCGGGGTGCTGGCCGGACTGCTGATCAGTGGCCGAACCCTGCAGGTGCCGCGGCTGATCATCGGCGGGCTGACGATGGGTCTGAGCGTGGGGCTGTCGACCTATCTGACCTTGGACGCGGTCGCGGTGCAGGGCACTGTCGACCAGTCGCTGGGCCTGATCGGGGCGGCGCTGCTGGTGTCGATGGCGGTGTCCACTGCGACGCTGTGGGTTTCGCACGTGGTGCGCCGGGTGGCTTTGCGGGTGGTGATGTCGGTGCTGTTCGCGATGGGCGTGGCGGCGGTGTACTACACGGCGGTCGCGGCGCTGAAGTTCTCGATCGATCCGGGTATCCGGACACCGACCGGGATGCCGCTGTTCGACCTGGTGTTCCCGATGTTCGTGATCGGTGCGCTGGGTCTGACGGTGCCGATCACCGCGGTGCTGGTGGCGCCGGATCGACGCGAGGCGGCAGCGGCACTGCGGCAGCCGGTTTCGGCCTACTGAGGGCAACCAGCTAACGTCCGGTTTGTCCGGATCTTTCCGGTCTTCCGCCCTGCTGTGTCGAGAGCTGCCGACCTGCATCGATCTGCGGAAAAACCGCCCTTGAAGTGGCGATGGGCGGGTTCCCCCAACTCGGAGAACCCGCCCTCCCGCATGAGAGTACATACCCGTGAACGACTGCGCATCAGTCGTTCAGGAATTTTCTTGTGGTGAAAAACAAACCGGTCGTTGGTAATTCGCTTGTCAGCAAACCTTCCGCAAGCCGTTCGAGGCGTTCGCGCCAAGTGGTGTGCATCACACCGTTAACCGGGCGATAGCCCCGGACCGGTTCTCATGGCTCTGAGCAGGCACAACAGTGCCACCGCAAGACCCCTGGACAGCCGACCGTCCAGAACATACCGCCGACCCCACCGAACCCCACCACGAGCGCCGGAACCGAGTTATGGTCGCTGCAGGGCGCATTCGTCTCGCCCGGCACATCCAAGGTTCGTTCGAAGGAGTTCGCATGGCCGTCACAGTGGTGCTCGACAAAGTCCTCGACAAGGCTTTCGAAGACAAGACGCTCGCGGAAATTCTCGCCGCGCCCCCCTCGGCGCTGGCAGGCCTGAACGAGGCCCACGACAAACAACTGCTCGAGGCGCTGAAGATCAAGACCATCGCCGACCTGGGCAACAACAAGTTCTTCCAGCTCGCCGCGACTCTCGTGGAACTCGCCGAGCGCGAGGGCTGAGTCTCTTAGCGGCTGGCGCCGCGGGGTTTGCGGCCCCCGGTTGCCTCGAATCCGAGGGGCGATACTGCGCCTTCGGCGTTCCGTCTCGCCCCTCGGATCCGAGGCGGGCCGCAAACCCAGAACGTAGAGACACGACGATGGCCTGTCAGGATTCCTGGCAGGCCATCGCCGCGTTCAGAGGCGGGCGGGGTCGATCATGCCCTTGCGGACGGCGTTGATGATCCGTCGCGGGACGCGATATTCGACGCCGGCCACGGTCACCGGGACCAGTTGTGGCACTTCCGCTTTCCACTGGGCGCGCCTGCTTCGCGTGTTCGAGCGCGACATTCTGCGCTTGGGGACCGCCATGATTCAGCCTTCCTTCCGGTTGGTGCGCTCGCTCGCCGACGCCGTGGCCTCGGTGGGATCGGCGCAGGGTTCTTCGTGCCAGTCGCCGAAGGGGTCCTCCCACAACGCGACTCGTTCGGGGGCGTGGTCGACCAGCAGCAGCTCGTCGTCCTCGACCAACGCCCAGTGCAGGGCGTGCCGGATCTCGGCGGGATCGGCGTCGTGCGCCAGGATCACCAGCGACACCGCGCGATCACCGAACCGCTCGTCCCATCCCAATCCGGCCATCGCCCGCCGAGTCGGGTCCGCGGCGGCCTGTTCCTCGGCCGTCATCGCGGCCAGCCAGCGACCGGCGCCGCCCGCGCGCAGCCCGCCGCCCGCGGATTCCAGCCACACCACCTGATCGGGTTGCGTTGCCAGCCAGATCCTTCCGCGCGCGGTGACCACGCCGTCGAGCAGCACGTCCAGCGCCTCGTGCAGGCGGGCCGGGTGAAATGGTCGGCGCGCGGCGAATTCGACGAGTGTGACACCGCAGTCGGTGCTCAGGGGCGGCTGGCCACGCAGCAGCGGGGCGTGCGCGTCGAAGATTCGGCCACGCCGGGAGTCCTCGGGCACGCGGGTGAGCAGCGCGCCGATCTCGATGGCGTCGAAGCCGGAAAGCTCGGGCAACCACGCGACCGGCGCACCGGGGGCGAGCCTGGTGAGCACGGCTTCGAGGCGTTCGTGGTCGAGGGCGTCGGACCCGGCGGTGAGCACGACCAGCGCGTCGGCGAAGTCGACCTGGCCGACGGCGACCTGGGCGACCGTGCGCTCGTCATCGGCCGAGGCGAGGCCGCGATCGGCGAGTACCTCGTCGCCGGTGGCGTCGGCCAGCCACTGCTGTCCTTCGACGCAGGTCAGTACCGCCTCGATCCGCACCGTGCGTCCCGCGGGTCCGTCGACGCGATCCGCGACCCCGCCCACCACGACGTTCTCGATCGCATGGCACAGCGCCTCCGCCTCGATGCCCGGATCCAGCGCGAGCACCACCCGCGTGACGTGCTCGCGAGCGGCCAGCGTGCACAGCATCGGCAGCAGATCCGCGCGCAGCGTGCACGACACACACCCGTGCGCCAGCTCGAGCACGGTCGTCGTGGAGTTACCCGCGGTGCGCACCGTGCGACGCACCACGCCCTCGCGCAGCTCGGCGAGATCGTGGTGCACCACCACGGTGCCCGACTGTTGGCTCAGCGTCGCCGCGATGTGCTCGACGCCGTCCATGGCGGGTCCGGCGAAACCGGCCAGCAGCACCACGGGCGTTCTCCGGTCTGCCTGGTCCAGCACCCAATACCCCTTTCGACAATGATTTTCATTTACCTGACGGCGACTGTACAGTGCGGAATAATCGTTGTCGAAAATGGTTGTCATAACCATGGAAGGAGGTCGCATGTCGGCCCACTGCCAGGTCACCGGTCGCAAGCCCGGCTTCGGAAAAGCCGTCTCGCACTCGCACCGGCGCACCAACCGACGCTGGAACCCCAACATCCAGCACAAGACCTACTACCTGCCCAGCGAAGGCCGCCGCGTCACGCTGACGGTCTCCACCAAGGGCATCAAGACCATCGACCGCGACGGGATCGAGGCTGTCGTAGCCCGCATCCGCGCCCGTGGAGACAAGATCTAGGAGCTGAGCATGGCCTCGAAGTCCACCGATATCCGACCGATCGTGAAACTGAAGTCCACCGCGGACACCGGCTTCACCTACGTCACCCGCAAGAACCGCCGCAACGATCCCGACCGGCTGATCCTGCGCAAGTACGACCCCGTCGTGCGCAAGCATGTCGATTTCCGCGAGGAGCGCTGATGGCCAAGACGTCCAAGATCGCCCGCAACGAACAGCGGCGCGAGATCGTCGAACGGTTCGCCGCGCGACGCACCGAACTCAAACAGCTCATCCGTAAACCGGGCACCAGCGAGACCGATCGGGCCGCCGCACAGGCCGAACTGCGCAAACAGCCGCGCGATGCCAGTCCGGTACGATTGCGGAATCGGGACGCTGCAGACGGTCGACCTCGCGGTTACCTTCGCAAGTTCGGCCTCTCCCGGATTCGTGTGCGCGAGATGGCCCACCGGGGCGAGCTCCCCGGGGTCCACAAATCGAGCTGGTAGAGACACCCTCGTGAGAAGGAATATCCCATGGCTGTGAAGCGAGCACCGTCCAAGAAGGCACGCGCCGATCAGGGGCGCAAGCCGAAGAAGAACCCGCTGATCGCCGCGGGCATCACCCACGTCGACTACAAAGACGTCAACCTGCTGCGCACGTTCATCTCCGATCGCGGCAAGATCCGCAGCCGCCGCGTCACCGGCCTGACCCCGCAGCAGCAGCGTCAGGTCGCTGTGGCGGTGAAGAACGCGCGCGAGATGGCGCTGCTGCCCTTCACCACCACCAAGTAGGACCGTCGAGAAGTGGCCCCGGGCAAGTTGCCTCGGGGCCACTGTCGTCTGCGCCCCCGGGGTCGCGCGGGCTAGGGTCGAGACCATGAGAACGATGTCGCGCTACACCCTCGCCGCGGCAGCCTTCGGCGTGCTGATCGCACCCCTGTCCGGCTGCGCGACCTCGGATGAACCTGCGATCCTACCGGTTCAGACCGACCTTCGCCCCGAGGACGCCAACCCGAGCATCCGCACCCCGCTCACCGCCGATCCCACCCTCGTCAACCCGCACCCGATTCCCTTCACGTCCTGGAATCGCCTGGGCGAGAACAAGATCGGCGTCAACTTCGAGACCGGTAATCCGGAGTGCTTCGCCGTCGACGCCACCGTCACCGAAACCCCCGATACGGTCACCGTCGCCCTACGCTCGGGCACCCGAGCGGACTCCGTGAACAAGATGTGCACCATGAACATGGTCCTCGGAACCCTCGAAATCACCCTGGATTCCCCGCTGGGCGACCGCGAGGTATTCGACGCCGCATAGACGAAAAAGGGTGCCGCACCGAGTGATTCGGCGCGGCACCCGGTCTACGCTCAGTGTGCGAAGTGGCGGGCACCCGTCAGGTACAGGGTGACGCCGGCTTCCTTGCACAGCTCGACGGTGTCGGCGTCGCGGATCGAACCGCCGGGCTGCACGATCGCGCGCACGCCCGCGGCCACCAGGATCTCCGGGCCGTCCGAGAACGGGAAGAACGCGTCGGAGGCGGCCACCGACCCCTTGGCCCGCTCCCCCGCGCGCTCGACGGCGAGCTTGCAGGAGTCGACCCGGTTGACCTGGCCCATGCCCACGCCCACGGCTGCGCCGTCTTCGGCGAGCAGGATGGCGTTCGACTTCACCGAACGACATGCACGCCAGGCGAATTCGAGATCGGCGAGAGTCGTGACGTCGGCCGGGTCGCCCGCGGCCAGGGTCCAGTTGACCGGGTCGTCGCCCGCGGCGTCGAGCACGTCACGGTCCTGCAGCAGCGCACCGCCGCTGATCGGACGCAGCTCCACACCCTTGCGCTGCGGCGCTTCGGCCACCAGCACGCGCACATTCTTCTTGCGCTGCAACACTTCCACCGCACCGGGCGCGTAGCCGGGCGCGATGATGACCTCGGTGAAGATCTCGGCGACCTGCTCGGCCATCTCGACGCTGACCTCACGGTTGGCCGCGATCACGCCACCGTAGGCGCTGACCGGGTCGGTGGCGTGCGCCTTGCGGTGCGCCTCGGCGATATCGGCGCCCACGGCGATGCCACACGGGTTGGCGTGCTTGATCACCGCGACGGCGGGCTCGTCGAAGTCGAACGCGGCACGCCAGGCGGCGTCACCGTCGGTGTAGTTGTTGTACGACATCTCCTTGCCGTGCAACTGCTTCGCCTGCGCGATGCCGACCGTGCCGTCGTTGCTGGTGTACAGCGCGGCGGCCTGGTGCGGGTTCTCGCCGTAGCGCAGCACCGCGGCGCGCTCCCACGAACCTGCCACCCAGTCCGGGAACTGTTCGGTTTCCTCGGCCACGGCGGGCACGGCCACCGAGCCCATCCAGCTCGCGACGGCCACGTCGTAGCTCGCGGTGTGCTGGAAGGCCTTGGCCGCCAACGCGGTTCGTTCGGCGAGGGTGAACCCGCCGGACTTCACCGCGGCGAGCACGTCGTCGTAATCGGTGACGTCGACGACCACGCCCACCGACGGGTGGTTCTTCGCGGCGGCACGCACCATCGACGGCCCGCCGATGTCGATCTGCTCCACGCACTCGTCCACGCTCGCGCCGCTGGCCACGGTCTGGGTGAACGGGTACAGGTTCACCACCACCAGTTGGAACGCTTCGACGCCCAGCTCCACCAGCTGATCGACGTGCTCGGCGCGACGCGTGTCGGCCAGGATGCCGGCGTGCACGCGCGGGTGCAGCGTCTTGACGCGCCCGTCGAGGGTCTCCGGGAACCCGGTCAGATCCTCGACTTTGGTGACCGGAATCCCGGCCTCGGCGATCTTGCCCGCGGTCGACCCGGTCGAGACCAGCTCCACACCGGCGGCGTGCAGCCCGGTGGCGAGCTCGATCAGCCCGGTCTTGTCGTAGACGCTGACCAGCGCCCTCTGGATCGCCTTACGTTCACTCACCGGCGTGCTCGCTCACTGGTATTTCTGCCTTTCGTCCGTCGGAGACAATGCCTCGCGTCGCGACGGCGGCGATGACCTGCGCCAATAACCGTCGCTCGACAACCTTGATGCGCTCGTGCAGGGCGTCCTCGTCGTCGCCGGGCAGTACTTCGACCGCCTCCTGCGCGAGGATGGGACCGGTGTCGACGCCGCTGTCGACCAGGTGCACGGTGGTGCCGGTGACCTTGGCGCCGTAGGCGAGTGCGTCACGCACGCCGTGCGCGCCGGGGAACGCGGGTAGCAGCGCGGGATGGGTGTTGATGAATCGGCCGCCGAAACGCTCGAGGAACGCGGGGCCCACGATCTTCATGAAGCCCGCGGACACGACCAGGTCGGGCGCGAAGGCGTCGACGGCTTCGGTCAGCGCGAGGTCCCACGCGGCACGGTCGGGGTAGTCCTGCACCGCGACACGGAAGTGTTCGATTCCGGCGGTCTCGGCGTGGTCGGTGGCCTGGCAGACGCGGTCGACGCCGACGGCGACGATCTTCGCCGGGTACCCGGGCTCGCGCGCGGCGGCCAGCAGCGCGTTGAGCAGCGAGCCGGTGCCCGAGGCCAGCACGACGACGGTGGCCGGGTTTCTGGCGGGCTTCCACGGGGCAAACGAGGACGTCAGCGCTCTACTCCTGCGTGTGATCGGGTGGCGGCGGGGGCGATAGGCGCCGGGTCGAGCTTAGCGACCGGGGGTCTTGTCCTGATCCGGCAGGTCCGACTCGACCACTTCGACGTCGACGATGTCGTCGGCGGGTTCGGCTTCGGAGCCCGGTGCGGCGATGCTCACTTCGAGGTCGTCGTCGATGTCCTCGACCAGTTCGCCGTCGACTTCGACTGCGGGATCGTGGTATTCGACCGGATCGTCGTCGTACTCGTCGGTGTCGTCGTACTCGTCATCGTCGTCGTAGTCGTCGTCATCGGCGTACTCGTCGGTCTCGTACTCGTCGTAGTCGGCGGGCGATTCGGTCGGCGCCAGGAACCGATGGGCGAACACCATGCCGACGAAACCACCGAAGGCCAGCCAGGTGATCATCAGCACGACCAGCATCAGCAGATCGACCCCGACCCAGCCGACGGCACCGAGCTGACCGCTGCCCAGGATCGCCAGCACCAGGAACGTCAGCGTGGACAGTGCGGCGCAGGTCAGTGTCGCCCACGGCGCGCCGGGACGGTCGTCGCTGGTGCGGCCCAGTTCGATCCCGGCGAGCACGCCGACGCCCAGCGGCACCAGCAGCAGTACCGACCACCACACCGACGCGGGGCCTTCGGGCACCGGGATCAACGCGGGCAGCACGGGCATGTGCCCGCCGGTCACCCCGAACAGACCGACCGATCCGGCGCCGAACAGCACCGTTGCCCCGCACAGGATTCCGGCCGCGCCGATCACCACATTGGGCAGGTACAGCAGCGACACCAGGACCATGCCGAGCACGTCGGTGACGTTGTGGGCCTGCCGGAAAGCGTCGTCCAGACGCGAAAGATGAGTGAAGAACGAGATCACGGTGGCCAACGCCGCGCAGCCGAGCATCCGCAACACGGTGCGACGCGCGGCACGAGCGCCCAGCACCGCCCATTCCGGGATCTCGATCGGGAGCAGCGCGTACAGCGAACCCCATGCCCGGCTCGCGATGCCCGCGGCGGCCGCGCCCAGATACAGCACCAGCACCCAGCCGAAAGCCGAGACCGGGCCTGGTGATTCCAGCGGCGTGACGCCCGCGGCATCGCCGGTGACCGCCAGGCACACCGCGGTCATCAGCATCGGTCCGGCCAGCACCGCACCGGCCAACCAACCCAATTCGACCGGCGTCGGGCGCTTGGGCACCGCGCGTGCGCACTCGCGAGCGGCCAACCAGACCAGCACGGCGGTGGGCACCAGCGGGAGCAGGCCGAGCGTGGTCCGGCCGACGGTGAGCGGAATCTGATGGGCGGCAAGCCACGTGGCGGCGACTGCGGCGGGCGCGTTGTTGAGATCGGTGCCGGTGGTGAGCATGACCACGAGCACGAGCAGCACCGTGGCCGCCAGGGCGCAGATGGTGGGTCGGGCCGCGACCAACAGCAGGGTTCGTGCCCGCTCGGGCGACAGCGACCACCAGGCCTGCTCGGGACCCGACGGTGGTGGCGAGACTGCCTCCCCTGCGCCGCGTGACCCGGAGGTCCGGCGCACGAGGGAGTTACGGGAGCTCATGACGATTCAGCGTGGCAGCTTCCCCGGCGGCCGCGGGTCAGGCGCGCCGCGAGCCCACAGGCGTACCTGTGGGCTCGCGATCGAACCCGGACCACCCGAGGCAGGCCGTATCCAATAGGCATGATCGGGCGCTCTGCGTGGTCACGCTTCGCTACCGCCTCCGAGCGCTGACCGATCATGCCGGGTGTTTTTTACTTGTTGTCGTCGCTGGGACGGAACGCGGTGGTCGCGTCCGCGGCCGGATCGGCGGTCTGTTCGCCACCGAACGGCTGCGGTGCGGCCGACGAAGACGGCTGTGCGCCACCGTAGGTCGGCGCACCGAACGGCTGACCCTGCTGGCCACCGAAGGTCTGCGTCGCGCTCTCGTCGGGACGCGGCTGCGCCTGCGGTGCCGCACCGTACGGCGTGGGCTGCTGCTGCGGCGCACCGTACTGCTGGCCGTACGGTGACTGGGCGGGCTGCCCGTAGGACTGCTGACCCGGCTGACCCGGCTGACCGGGCGCACCGTAGGACGGCTGCTGCGCCTGCGGAATCGACGGCGAGCTCTGCTGACCGTACGGCGACGGCGACTGCGTCGGGTACTGCCCGCCGGTGGAACCCTGGCCGTAGCCGGGCTGCCCGTAGGACTGCTGGCCCTGGCCGTAGCCCTGCTGGCCGTAACCCTGCTGACCGTACTGGCCGTACTGGTTCTGCTGCTGTTGCGGCGCAGCCGGTTTCGGCGCAGGCGCCTTGATGATGCCGAGGCCGAACAGGAAGGCCAGCACCAACAGCACGGCGACCACGAACGAGAACGCGGCGACGACGAACGCGCCCCACTGCATTTCGATGCCCTCGCCCATGCTGATCAACGACACGACCACGCCCGCGAACCCGGCGATGCTCAGTGCCGCGGCGACACCGAGGACGTTCTGCTTGGGCAGCAGCGACAGCCCGGCCAACACCGCGGCGGCCAGAATCAGCGTCGCGGCCGCGGCGCCGTTGGACTCGAACATGCTGCCGGTGGAGGTCTCACGCGAGAGGCTGACACCGTAGTAGGGCGCGAAGCCGAGCAGGAAGGTGATGACGCCGAGTCCGGCGGCGGCCGCGGTCAAGATGAACGGCAGCCCTTTACCTTGCGAGCCTTCCGTACCGTCCGCGGTCGATGGCGCAGCCGCGGCGGCTCCGGTGCTGGGGCCCTGAGGCGCGGCGGGTGTCGCGGGTCCGTTGTACCCGGAGCCCCCGGTCGGGTATGACATGTCTCGTCGTCTCCTTGTCGAGTCGTGCGCATCGGTCGCGTCGATCTGACTGGTGCGGTGATCCGTTCACTGACGCTACTGCACGTCGGCCTCACGGTCATCACCTAGCGATCCAGCCTGTGGATAAACCGCTACCTTGTGGATAAGTCGACGAAGGCCGCCCAGGTGAAACCTGAAGGCGGCCTTCGACAGTTCAAAAGTGATCAGGCAGAAGCGATGGACGCCTTCTCCAGGATCTCGCGAGCGAGCGCGGCGGTGGCGGACGGCGTCTTGCCGACCTTCACACCAGCGGCTTCGAGCGCGTCCTGCTTGGCCTGCGCGGTGCCACCACCGGAGGACACGATGGCGCCGGCGTGGCCCATCGTCTTGCCCTCGGGGGCGGTGAACCCGGCGACGTAGCCCACGACCGGCTTGGTCACGTTGGCCTTGATGTAGGCCGCCGCACGCTCTTCGGCGTCGCCACCGATTTCGCCGATCATCACGATGATCTTGGTCTCGGGGTCCTTCTCGAACGCCGCGATCGCGTCGATGTGGGTGGTGCCGATGACCGGGTCGCCGCCGATGCCGATCGCGGTCGAGAAACCGAAATCGCGCAGCTCGTACATCATCTGGTAGGTCAGGGTGCCCGACTTCGACACCAGGCCGATCGGGCCCTTGCCGGTGATGTTGTTCGGGGTGATGCCGACCAGCGCCTCGCCCGGGGTGATGATGCCGGGGCAGTTCGGGCCGATGATGCGGGTCTTCTCGCCCTTTTCGACGTTGTAGGCCCACGCGAACGCGGAGTCCTGCACCGGGATGCCCTCGGTGATGACCACGAGCAGCGGGATCTCCGCGTCGATGGCCTCGATGATGGCGTCCTTGGAGAAGGCCGGGGGCACGAACGCGATCGAGGTGTCGGCGCCGGTCTTCTCCATGGCCTCGGCCACGGAAGCGAACACGGGCAGCTCGATCTCGTTGCCGTCTTTGTCGGTGTGCTTGACCGTGGTCCCGGCCTTGCGCGCGTTCACGCCGCCGACGACGTTGGTGCCCGCCTTCAGCATCAGCGCGGTGTGCTTGGTGCCCTCGCCGCCGGTGATGCCCTGGACGATGACCTTGTTGTCCTTGTTCAGGAAGATGGACATGTTCGCGTTCCTTACTTGGCGCTGAAGGCGAGTTCGGCGGCCTTGTCGGCGCCCTCGTCCATGGTCTGGGCCAGCGTCACCAGCGGGTGGTTGGCCTCGGCGAGGATGCGGCGACCCTCTTCGACGTTGTTGCCGTCCAGGCGGACGACCAGCGGCTTGGTGGCCGCGGCACCGAGCACCTCGAGCGCGCCGACGATGCCGTTGGCGACCGCGTCACAGGCGGTGATACCACCGAAGACGTTGACGAAAACACTCTTGACCTGCGCGTCACCAAGAATGACGTCCAGACCCGCGGCCATCACGGAAGCCGAAGCGCCGCCGCCGATGTCGAGGAAGTTGGCCGGCTTCACGCCGCCGTGGTTCTCGCCCGCGTACGCGACGACATCCAGGGTCGACATGACCAGACCGGCGCCGTTGCCGATGATGCCGACCTCACCGTCGAGCTTGACGTAGTTGAGGTCGTTTTCCTTGGCCTTGAGCTCGAGCGGATCCGTCGCGTCGACGTCGGCGAACTCGAGGTGGTCGGGGTGGCGGTACTCGGCGTTCTCGTCGAGGGTGACCTTGCCGTCCAGCGCGAGGATCTCGTCGTTGGGCGTGCGCACCAGCGGGTTGACCTCGACCAGGGTGGTGTCCTCGTTGACGAAGACCTCCCACAGCTTCTGGATGGTCACCGCGGCGGCGTCGAGCACGTCGGCGGGCAGGTGGCCCTTTTCGGCGATCTCACGCGCGAAGGCCAGGTCGACACCCTTGACGGCGTCCACGGGGATCTTGGCCAGACGCTCGGGGGTCTTCTCCGCGACCTCTTCGATCTCCATGCCGCCCTCGACCGAGCACATGGCCAGGTAGGTGCGGTTGGAACGATCGAGCAGGAAGGAGATGTAGTACTCCTCCGCGATGTCCTTGGCCTCGGCGACCAGGAGCTTCTTGACGATGTGGCCCTTGATGTCCAGGCCCAGGATGTTCTGCGCGTGGGTGAACGCGTCTTCGGGGGTGGCTGCGTACTTCACGCCGCCGGCCTTGCCGCGGCCGCCCACCTTGACCTGCGCCTTGACCATCACGGGCTTGCCGATTTCCTCGGCAATGGCGCGTGCTTCTTCGGCCGTGTCGCAAACACGACCCTCGGACGAAGGCACTCCGTGCTTAACGAAGAGCTCCTTCGCCTGATATTCGAAGAGATCCATGTACTCACCGTCTCGTCTGCGTTGCTATGACAACGACTTGGTTGGAGGACCGACAGGCCGTAGCGACTGTTTGCGGGTCGCTCGCAATGGTCAGCTTGCGGGTCGGTCGGACTGTAACTAGTCACGGGGAGGGGTAAACGACCACGTTCATAGTAAGTGGCGCAGGTCACGGCGATTTAGGGGAGGTCCGAAAAACCGCTGGCTGACGCTACTGGCGAGTAGTTTTCGGGCGATTTTCGATGCCTTGGCAGGTAGGGCCACGTAAAGCGAGGGCACCCCGCCATCTACTACGTTATGTCGTCGACAGACCTCACCCGGGACATCGGAATCCGGTGAGATATTCCGCCGCGTTACGGTGATGAACGTCACACGCACGGGTAGGTTTCCGACCAGCGCTTGCCACTACGCAATCGCTTCGTTACCGTCAATGCGGTCGAAGTCACAACCAGGTCACGACAACCAGGTCACGACTGGCAAGTCAGGACTGAGGAGGACGACATAGCGTGAGGTACTTCATACGATGAACCACCGCTCCACCCTTCCAGTCGACAATCGCACCAGCTCCGATGAGAATCGGACCAGCTCCGGGCACCGTTACCGGTATGCCGACGAGTACACGTCGCATCCGCAAGCCCGTCGAGCACCGGCCGACACCGCATGGCCGCAGACCGATCACGCACGTGCCCAGACCGATCGCGCGTGGCCGCAGACCGATAACGCTTGGCACGACCAGAACACGTGGTCTGACGACACGGCGTGGACGCCTGCCGAAGACGAGTGGACCGCCGACGAGTCCTACGACACCGGCACGTTCAGCACCGACTGGGCACCCGCCACCGCCGAGGAGACCACTTCCGAGCAGCGCCCCCGCCGCGCCGAACGTCGTGGTGGCGCACACCGCGTCCCCGCACCGCCCGCCGCGCTGAAGGGCCGTGCCGCGGTCATCGCGGTTGCCGCCGGTGCCGTTGTCGCCGCCGGGCAGGCCGCCATGGCCGATCCGGGTCAGCCGGCCAGCGGCCTCGATTACGAAGCCGCGGGCCAGGTCCACGAGATCGCCGCGCAGTCGATGAACACCGACGATGCCGGCACCGGTGCCGCCCCCCAGGTGCTCGAGGCCACGGCGATCGCCGACAAGAGCCATTTCGACGACATCCTCGCCAAGGGCGCCCAGTTCGCCGAAGATCTCGCCGCCCAGGAATCCGCCAAGCTGCGCCCCCTGTTCGCCAAGTTCTCGGCGGGCAACTACACGTCCGGTTTCGGCGCCCGCTGGGGTGTCCAGCACCTGGGCATCGACGTCGCGGGCCCGATCGGCACCCCGATCTACGCGGTCGCCGACGGCACCATCGTCGAAGCGGGCCCGGCATCGGGTTTCGGCATGTGGGTTCGCGTGCTGCACGACGACGGCACCATCACCATCTACGGCCACATCGACACCGCGACGGTCTCCGAGGGCGAACGGGTCATGGCAGGCGACCAGATCGCCACCATGGGCAACCGCGGCTTCTCCACCGGCCCGCACGTGCACTTCGAGGTGTGGCTGAACGGCACCGACAAGATCGACCCGGTCCCGTGGCTGGCCACCCGCGGCATCAGCTTGGGCTCCCAGCGCGATTGATACTCGGGTGACCAGCAGCACCCTTCCGCTGCGAGGTGGGCGGGTCTAGCGTTTCAGCTATGGCTGGTACGACGAAGTACACGCAGTTCATCGCGCTCTCACCGGAATTGGTGTGGGAGGTGCTCGGGGATCTCGAGCGGTGGTCCGAGTGGAATCCCGGAGTGCGGTCGGTGCGGATGCACGGGCCGGTCGCGGTCGGTGCCACCGGTGACTACGTGCCCAACGGGGATTTCTCGGCGCGAATCCACGGACGTTTCGGGAAACCGTTCACCGTCAGCACTTTCGAACCGAACCGTGAGCTCGCCATCGAGCAGCCCGAACCCGCGGGCACCATGCACCTGTCCTGGCGACTGACGCCCCGCGACGGCGGCACCGAGATCACCCAGGCCCTGCGCTTCACCGGCCCGTCCGCCGCCGCGGCCCGCACCGTCGTTCGCCCGTTCATCGAAACCGATGCGCGCGTGAACTTTTCGCGCCTGGCCCGCCTGGCAGGCCTCGCTCCCGCCGACGACGCCCTCAACGTCGTGATCGCGGGCGGCACCGGCGCACTCGGCCTGCAGATCGCCGCCGACCTGACCTGCCGAGGCCAACGCGTCACCCTGCTGACCCGCCGCCGCAACCCGAAACTGCCCTTCCGCCAAACAGAATGGGACGGCCGCTCGATCGGCGCCTGGTCCGCCGAACTGCGCGAACCCGGCCGTCTGGCCGTGATCAACCTCGCCGGAAAGTTGGTCGACTGCCGACCGACCGAACGCAATGTAGCCGAACTACGTTCCAGCCGAGTCGATTCCACCACCGCCCTGGTAGCAGCGGCGAGCCTGCGCGACACCCCCGTCGACTACTGGGTCCAGGCCAGCACCACCGCCATCTGGTCCGACGCGGGCGAAACCCGTTGCACCGAAACAACTCCCATCCCGGTCGGCCTACCCCAGATGACCGGCGTAGCCCAACCCTGGGAAGAAGCCTTCGACCCGGCCCGCGCCGACCACTGGACAATCCTGCGCACGTCCATCGTGCTCGACCCCGATGCCCCCGCCCTCAAACGCCTGGCCCAACTCACCAGGGCAGGCCTGGGCGGCCGAGTAGGCCCGGGCAATCAATGGTTCAGCTGGATCCACATCGAAGACTGGCTGGCCATAGTCCGAGCCACCCTGGGCATGGACCCCGACGTCACCCTGCCCAACGGCGTCCTCGTAGCCGCCGCCGAATTCCCGGTCCGCAACACCGAACTCATGTCCACGCTCCGCACAACCCTGCACCGCCCGCCGTCACCCCCGACGCCCAAGGCCGTGCTCACCATCGGCGCGGTAGCCCTGCGCACCGACCCGGCCCTCGGCCTGACCGGCCGCCACGCCACCTCCGAAGTCCTCCACAAAGCAGGCTTCGCCTTCCAGTACCCCACCCTCGACGAGGCCCTACGAGATCTGTTCCCCCACTGACCGGGATCGCGCCGCCCACTCCGCATGGGCGGCGCGGCCTCACAACTTCACAATCGTCCGGCTGAACTGCGGAATCAACCGGATCTTGCCCGCGGACCCGAAGTCGATGGTCACCGTAGCCATCGGCCCGGCCCCATCCGCGGCGACAACCCGCCCCAGCCCGTACTTGTCATCGGTGACCCGATCCCCCACCGCCAGCACGAGTTCGGTGTTGTTCCGCTTGACGGCCCCACCGGGAGCCGGCCGACGTTCGCCGGACCCGGCACGCACACCGGGCCGCTGATCCCACCCGCTGCCACTGGTCCAATCCCGATCGAACCCACTGTCCTCCCCGCGACGCCGTCCCGCCGACCGCACCGGCTCCAACCGGCGCCAGTCCAGCAGATGCTGCGGAATCTCCTGCAGGAACCGCGATTCCGGATTCGACACCGGCTGCCCCCACCCCGAACGCACCACCGCGCGCGACAGATACAGCCGCTGACGCGCCCGCGTGATCCCCACATAGGCCAGTCGACGTTCCTCGGCCAGCTCGTTCGGATCACCCAGCGCCCGCATATGCGGGAACTGCCCGTCCTCCCACCCGGTCACGAACACCACCGGGAACTCCAACCCCTTGGCGGTGTGCAGCGTCATCATCGTGACCACACCCGACCCCTCGTCCGGGATCTGATCGGTATCGGCGACCAGCGAAACCCGTTCGAGGAACGCGGCAAGCGACCCCGGCTCGGGCTCCCCGTCGCCGACCTCGGGCACGAACCCTTCCTCCCGCGCAGCCTCGGCATTGTTGAACGCCTCGGAACTGAATTCACGTGCGACACTGACCAATTCGTTGAGGTTGTCCAGCCGCGCACCGTCCTGCGGGTCATCGGAGGCTTCCAGTTCGCCCCGATATCCGGTGCGCTCGAGCACCGCGTCGACCACATTGCCCACATCGGGGTAGTCGCTGTCGGCCCGCTTACCGGCGATCCGAATCTCGTCGAGCAGGTCGAGGAATCCCGCGATCGCGCGCTGCGCACGGGTATTCAGCAACGCGACCTTGCCGTCGGCCGCATCCCGCAATGCCGCCGCGAATCCGATCCCGCGCTGATCGGCGTGCACCGCCACACAGGCCTCGGCCCGATCGCCGATCCCGCGCCGCGGCGTGTTGAGAATGCGCCGCACGCTCACCGCGTCCTCGGGATTTTCCAGCACCCGAAGATAGGCCACAACGTCACGCACTTCTTTGCGCTCGTAGAACCGCACCCCGCCGACGATCTTGTACGGCAGGCCCATGCGGATGAAGATCTCTTCCAGCGCACGCGAATTGTTGTTGGTGCGATAGAACACCGCCACGTCGCTGTAGTTGGCGTCGCCCGCATCCACGAGCCGGTCGATTTCCTTGGCGACGAACGAGGCCTCGTCGTGTTCGTTGTCCGCGACGTACCCGGTGATCAGTTCGCCTTCACCGGAATCGGTCCACAGCTTCTTCTCGCGCCTGCCCTCATTGCGCGCGATCACCGCGTTCGCGGCGGACAGAATGTGCTGGGTGGACCGGTAGTTCTGTTCCAGCAGAATCGTTTCCGCGTCGGGGAAGTCCCGTTCGAACTCTTCGATATTGCGAATCGTGGCGCCACGGAACGCGTAGATCGACTGATCGGCGTCACCGACCACACACAGCTCGCTCGCCTCGATCGCCGACTCAGCCGGCTCGCTGTGGTGCCCGACCAGCTCGCGGACCAGCGCGTACTGCGCGTGGTTGGTGTCCTGGTACTCGTCGACGAGCACGTGCCGGAACCGGCGCCGGTAGTACTCGGCCACCTGCGGGTGGTTCTGCAGCAGCGCGACCGTCTCGCCGATGAGGTCGTCGAAGTCCATCGCATTGGCCGAGCGCAGCCGTCGCTGATATTCCGCGTAGACCCTGGCCACCAGCGCGGGCAGTTCGGTGTCGTCGGCTTCGGCGTCGGCGGCGGCCTTTTCCGGGGAGATCAGTTCGTTCTTCAAATTGGAAATGGCCGTCGACAGCAACCGCGCGGTGTATTTCTTCGTGTCGATCTCGAAATCGCGGCTGATCATGGTGAGCAATCGGCGCGAATCATCGGCGTCGTAGATGGAGAAATTCGAATTCAGACCGGGCAGCAGCGCGGCCTGCATCCGCAGAATGCGCACACAGCTGGAATGGAATGTCGACACCCACATACTGGCCGCGCGCGGACCGACGAGTCCGGCGACGCGTTCGCGCATCTCGGCGGCGGCCTTGTTGGTGAAGGTGATGGCCAAGATCTCACCGGTGCGCACACCGCGCGCTGCCAGCAGGTAGGCGATGCGTCGGGTGAGCACCGCGGTCTTGCCCGAGCCCGCGCCCGCCACGATCAACAGAGGGCCGCCCGCGTGCACGACCGCGGCGCGCTGCTGCGGGTTGAGCCCGTCGAGCAGTTTCTCGATCTCCGCGTCGCGTTGTTGCTCGCGTTCCTGGCGGCGCTGTGCCTGTTCCTGGACGCGCTGTGCCTGGTCGGCGCTGTTGCGCGCGGCCGCGGCAGCTAACCCGGACACGCCGGTGCCACCACCGTCCCTCGGCGGTAGCGCGGCGCCGCTCGGCGGGTGCGCTGGTTCGCTGGGATCGGCGGCTGAGGCGTGGGGAGCGACCGTGATATCCATCGTCTGTCCACGCTACCGGCGGGCACCGACAAGCTGCGAACCGCTGCCGCGACGGTGACCGGGCAGCGACGCCCCGGCAAACGACTGGTGAACCACCACAGCACCACCCCGCCCGGTCTCGGTGAACGTTCTCAGCGAATTCACAAACAGAACTGTTTTGCCTCCCTACCCGATCGTGGCAGACTGGGCCAGGTGGTCAGCGCTTCTCCGCATGCCCGGATCGGCTGCCGATCCGTTATCGTGGCGTCGAGCACGACCAATTGTGAACTCCCGGGGGGATCCAGTACCGCCCATCGGGAAAGTTTCAGGGTGACGGAACAGATCGGGTAACAGGCCGTTCGGTTTGACCGATCCACGTTCTGACACGAGGAGATGAATGATGAGCACGCCAGCTACGACCACCGGCTCCGATTCGGCTCTGCCGCAATCCGAGGCCGAGATCGACAAGCTTCGCCTCGAGATCGACCAACTCGATGCCACGATCCTCGCCGCGATCAAACGCCGCAGCGAGATCTCCCGGATCATCGGCCGCACCCGGATGGCCTCCGGCGGTACGCGCCTGGTCCACAGCCGTGAGATGAAGGTGCTCGAGCGCTTCAGCGAGCTGGGCCAGGAGGGCCACACGCTCGCGATGCTGCTGCTGCGCCTCGGCCGCGGTCGCCTCGGCCGCTGAACCGGCCCCCACCCAGACGCTACGGCGTCACTGAACCATGCGGCGGACCAGCCAGTTCGCCGCTTCCACAAAGCCGCCCCGGGTGCGACATCATCCCCGGGGCGGTTATTTTTTCGGCTGGGTTCAGGTCAGCGCGATGTACTTGGTGTTCAGGTACTCCTCGATGCCCTCGGTACCGCCCTCGCGACCGAATCCTGATTCCTTGACGCCACCGAACGGCGCGGCCGGGTCAGAAATCACACCCCGGTTCACGCCGACCATCCCGGTTTCCATCGCCTCGGAGATCCGCAGCGCGCGATCCAGGTCCCGCGTGAACACGTAGCTGACCAGCCCGTACTCGGTGTCGTTGGCGGCGGCCACACCTTCGTCCTCGGTATCGAACGCGACAATCGGCGCGACCGGCCCGAAAACCTCCTCGTGCAGAATCCGAGCATTCGACGGCACGTCGGCCAGGATCGTCGCCGGATAGAACCACCCGGGACCACCGGGCACCTTGCCACCGATCAACACCCGCGCCCCCACCGCGACAGCATCGTCGACCAGCTCGCTGACGATCTCCCGCTGATCCTCGCTGACCAGCGGACCCAGCGTCGTCGCCGGATCGGTACCCGGCCCCATCACCACCGTGTCCGACATCGCCGCCACGAACTTCTCGGTGAACTCCGCGACCACCCCGCTCTGCACATAGAACCGATTGGCCGCGGTGCACGCCTCCCCACCGTTGCGCAGTTTCGCCTGCATCGCCCCGGCCACCGCGGCGTCGATGTCGGCGTCGTCGAACACCACGAACGGCGCGTTGCCGCCCAGTTCCATCGACGTGCGCAGCAACCGATTCGCCGACGCCGCGACCAGTTTCTTGCCGACCTCGGTGGACCCGGTGAAGGTGAGTTTGCGCAGTCGCGGATCGTCGATCAGCGGGCCGGTGACAGCCCCCGAACGCTGGGTGGTGACCACCGAGAGCACCCCGTCGGGCAGACCGGCCTCGCTGCACAGTTTCGCCAACGCCAGCATGGTCAGCGGCGTCGCCGAGGCGGGCTTGACGATCATCGTGCACCCCGCCGCCAGTGCGGGCCCGATTTTGCGGGTGCCCATGGCCAGCGGGAAGTTCCACGGCGTGATCGCCAGACACGGCCCGACCGGCTGCTTGGCGACCATGATCCGCCCGGCTCCCGACGGCGCGTTCAGATACCGCCCGTGAATGCGCACCGCCTCCTCGCTGTTCCAGCGAAAGAACTCCGCGCCGTAGCGCACTTCGTTGCGGCTTTCCGACAGCGCCTTGCCCATTTCCAGGGTCATCAACAGCGCGAATTCCTCGGCCCGCGCGGTCAACTGCTCGAACACCGTCCGCAGGATCTCCCCCCGCTCCCGCGAAGGCGTTGCCGCCCAACTCGCCCCCGCGGCAACGGCCACGTCCAACGCCCGCATCGCATCTTCAGGAGTCGCGTCGGCAACCTGCGCGATCACCGAACCATCGGCGGGATTGCGCACAGCGAAAGTCCCACCCCCACTGGCGGGAACCGGCCCGGAACCGATCCACAAACCCTGGGGCACAGACTCGAGTACGTCACGTTCAGACACCATCCCGCCACCCTACGACCGCCACCCCAACGAACGCACCGAACACGAAAGAGTTGGCCACAAGCCTGTACCCTTCGGGTCGTGAGCAGCGACATCACCGAGTCTTCGGCCTGGCAGGCACTGCACAACAATCACCGCGCCGTTGCGCCCCTGCATCTACGGCAGTTGTTCGCCGACGACCCCGAGCGCGGTCGCGAGCTGACGCTGCAGGTGGCCGACTTGCACATCGACTACAGCAAACACCGCGTAACCCGCGAAACCTTGCGCCTGCTCATCGATCTCGCGCGCACCGCGGGGGTGCCGCAGCGGCGCGACGCGATGTATTCGGGCCAGCACATCAACACCTCCGAGGACCGCGCGGTCGGCCATATCGCGTTGCGTCTGCCGGTGGGCGATCAGCTGTGTATCGACGGCGCCGACGCCGACGCCGAGGTCCACGACGTGCTGCGCCGGATGGGCGAATTCGCCGATTCCGTGCGCTCGGGCGCGTGGCGCGGCGCGACCGGCGAACGTATCAAGACCGTGGTCAATATCGGGATCGGCGGTTCGGATCTGGGTCCCGACATGGTGTATCGCGCACTGCGCCACTATGTCGACGCGGGTATCGAGGCTCGGTTCGTGTCGAACGTGGACCCCTGCGACCTGGTCGCCAAGCTCGCCGGCCTCGACCCCGCGACCACCCTGTTCGTGGTCGCGTCCAAGACTTTCTCCACGCTGGAAACCCTGACCAACGCCACCGCCGCGCGCCGCTGGTTGGTGGCCGCGCTGGGTGAGGACGCGGTCGCCAAGCATTTCGTGGCGGTGTCGACGAACGCGGAACGGGTGGCAGCGTTCGGCATCGATATCGCGAACATGTTCGGTTTCTGGGACTGGGTGGGCGGGCGCTACTCGGTGGATTCGGCCATCGGCCTGTCGGTGATGATCACTATCGGCAAGGAGCAGTTCGCGGAGTTCTTGAGCGGAATGCACGCCATAGACAAGCATTTCGCGACCGCGCCGCTGGAAGAGAACGCGCCGGTGCTGCTGGCGATGCTGGGGATCTGGTACTCGAACTTCTTCGGCGCGGAATCCCGTGTGGTGCTGCCCTATTCGAACGATATGGCCCGATTCCCGGCCTATCTGCAGCAATTGACGATGGAGTCCAACGGCAAGTCGGTGCGCGCGGACGGCACCCCGGTCACCTCGTCGACCGGCGAGATCTTCTGGGGCGAGCCGGGCACCAACGGCCAGCACGCCTTCTACCAGCTGCTGCACCAGGGCACCCGCCTGATCCCCGCCGATTTCCTCGGCTTCGCCAGGTCCACCGACGACCTGCCGACCCGCGACGGCACCGGCAGCATGCAGGACATTCTGATGAGCAACCTGTTCGCACAGTCGAAGGTGCTCGCCTTCGGCAAGAACGCCGAAGAGATCCGCGCCGAGGGCACTGACCCAGAACTGGTGCCGCACAAGGTGATGCCGGGCAATCGACCCAGCACCACGATCCTGGCGGCCGAGCTGACGCCGTCGACGGTGGGTCAGCTGATCGCGCTGTACGAGCACCAGGTGTTCGTCGAGGGCATCATCTGGGGCGTGGACAGTTTCGACCAGTGGGGTGTGGAGTTGGGCAAGCAGCAGGCGCTTGCCTTGATGCCGTTGCTGAGTGGGCCGGAAAAGCCTGTGTCGGTGGGTGATTCATCCACCGATGAACTCATCGAGTGGTATCGGGCCCATCGCCGCTGAGCTGGTCCGCGGCCCGGGTCACGGCTTGGATCCGGCCGGTCACGCTGGTGGTGATGATGGTGAGCAAGGTGCCGAGCACCACCAGGTCGAACACGATCTGCACCATGGTCGCGATGCGCGCGGTCTGACCGATGGCGTGCACGTCGCCGTAGCCGATGGTCGCGAGCGTGACCAGCGTGTAATACAGGGCGTCGGTGCGGGTTTCGAGTCCGGTGAACTGCTCCGGGCGTAGTTGCTGCAACCGGAAGTAGAACAGCGCGAACACCACGACCACGATGCAGAGAATCAGCAGCACACCGTCGATCCGCCCACCCGCGGTCGCGGGCTCCCGCAGAAACTGCTCGATCCGCCGCCACACCAGCCACCCGAGCCCGACCACCCCGGCGAAGAACACCAGCACCCCCGCCAACCGCCCCGGCCACGCGTCCAGCTCGAACACCCACCCCACCGGCACGCTGTAATACAGCAGCACCGCGCACACCGCCGCCGCACCGTTGCGCATCACATGCCCGGGCACCCGCCGACCTCGCGTCATCCGTCCATGATTGCCCCGAGTTCGCCGATTTCGATGGCACACGCGCCGAGGCGCGGGAAGGTCACGTACCGGCGGGGATCGAACCGGCGTAATCGCCCAATCGGGCCACTTTTAATCAGAAAACTGACTGAAACCGCGCGAAGTGGGCGATTACGCCGGTTGCCGGCGACCCGCCCAGCGATTTAGTGCACCCGGAAGCCTGTGCCCTCGGCGGTCAGAACGTGGTCGGCGCGGTTTCTGCTCGCGGCGATGAGGTCGGCATTGCGCAGATCGCTGTCGTTGACCTTGACGCTCGCCTCGTCCGGCGTGCGCCCGCCGACGGTGTGCCGGTGCAGCAATCGCTGGGTGAGCACCTCGAGCGGCGCGTCCAGGTACCAGCACTGGTCGAGCAATCCGCGTACGTTTGCCCAGCCGGGGGCTTGCGCATCGGTGAGCAGCAGGTAGTTGCCCTCGATGATGACGATGCGTTCCTCGCACACGACCACGCCAGCGTCGGTGGGTTCGTCGATCGCCCGGTCGAACAGCGGCCACGGCACCGGCGATCCGACGGGAGTCTCCCGCAGCAACCGCAGATCGGCCACGAAGCCCGCCGCGTCGAAGGTATCGGGTTCGCCCTTCCGCGCCAGCGCATTCCGGGAGCGCAGCACCTCATTGCGCAAGTGATACCCGTCCATCGGCGCGACGACCGCGGGCCGCCCCGCCTCGACGAGTTCGTCGCAAAGCCGCTGCGCCAGCGTTGATTTGCCAGCACCGGGCGGTCCCGCGATCCCGAGCAGAAACCGCTGCTCGCGCACCGGCACCAGCCGAGCCAGCTCGCCCACCGACAGCACCCCACTCGGCAACGTCACCGTCCCACCCTACCGAGGGAGCCCCCGGCCGGACCTCTCAGGCGAATCCGCGTTCGAGGATGGCTCCGGTGTCCACGCCGGTGGGCAGGGTGCCGAAGGCGATGCCCCAGTCTCCGCCCAGGCGCGTCGCGCAGAACGCGTCCGCGACGGCGGGGTGTCCGTGCCGCACCAACTGCGCGCCCTGCAGCACCAACGCCATCAGTTCCACGACCCTGCGAGCGCGGTATTGGATGTCGGACAGATCGGTGAGTTCCTTGCCGACACGGTCGATCGCGTCATCCAGCCGCGCATCGGCACCGCGCGCGAGCGACACCTCCGCGAAGTAGGCCTCGACCGTCTCGGGCTGACGCCCCATGGCGCGCAACGCATCCAGCGCCGCGACATTGCCCGATCCCTCCCAGATCGACATCAACGGCGCCTCCCGATACAGCCGCGGCATCCCCGATTCCTCGGCATATCCGTTGCCGCCCAGGCACTCCAGCGCTTCGGCGGCGTGCGCGGGAGCCCGCTTGCACACCCAGTACTTGGTGATCGCCAGCGCGATCCGACGCAGCGCCGCCTCGGCCGGGTCGCTGCCCGCGCGGTCGGTGGCACCGGCCAGTCGCATCATCACGGTGGTCGCGGCATCCGATTCCACGACCAGGTCGGCGAGCACATTGCGCATGGCAGGCTGGTCGATCAGCCTGGCGCCGAACGCTTCTCGATGCCGGGCGTGGTGAATCGCGGTGACCGCACCGATCCGCATCCCGGTGGCCGAACCGATCACGCAGTCCAGCCGCGTCATATTGACCATCTCGATGATGGTCTTCACCCCGGCCCCCTCGGCGCCGACGAGCCAGCCGGTGGCGTTGTCGTATTCGATCTCCGAGGACGCGTTGGACTTGTTGCCCAGCTTGTCTTTCAGTCGCTGGATGCGGATCGGGTTGCGGGTGCCGTCGGGCAGCACGCGCGGCAGCAGGAAACACGACAGGCCGCCGGGCGCCTGGGCGAGGGTGAGGAACATGTCCGACATGGGCGCCGAGGTGAACCACTTGTGCCCGACGATGCGGTACGAACCGTCGAGTTGCGGGGCGGCGGTGGTGGTGTTGGCTCGCACATCCGAACCGCCCTGCTTCTCGGTCATCGACATGCCGGCGATGAGACCGGCCTTCGTCGACGGTTCGCGCAGGCCGAAATCGTAAGTGCGCGAACCCAACAGCGGTTCGAAGCGGGCGGCGAGTTCGGGGTTGTGGCGCAGCGCGGGTACCACCGCGTAGGTCATCGAGATGGGGCACATGTGTCCGGCGTCGGCAGTGCCCCAGGTGAAGAACTTGGCGGCGCGCGCGGTGTGCGCGCCGGGGCGTTCGTCCAGCCACGGCGAACCGTGCAACCCGTGTGCCACAGCGACATTCATCAGGTCGTGCCAGTGCGGGTGGAATTCGACCTCGTCGATGCGGTTGCCCCAGCGGTCATGGGTGTGCAGCACCGGCGGGTGCTCGTTGGCCAGTCTGCCCCACTCCTGCGCTTCGACACCGCCTGCGAGCAAACCGAGTTCGCGCACTTCGGGCTCGGCCCAGCCCGCGCCTTCGCGGTGCAATCCTTCCAACAGCGCGGGGTTGCGCGCGGCGTCGAAGGGGAACAGCGGGGGTGCCTGGTTGAACACTTCGTGGGTCGGCATGGCCGGAACTCCTTCTCCTACAACGTTTCCGGACGCACACCCAGTGCACGCACGGCGAAAGCGACCAGTTCGGGGATCACGCGCTCGGCGGGCGGGGCGGCGGCCAGCGGACCGACCAGCACCTCCCCGATCGCGCCGACGAGGGCGGCGGCGCTGAAGCTCGGGTCCTGCGCGGGCAGCGTGCCCTCGCCCACCCCGTGCGCGATAGCGGATTCGAACGACGCGGCGAAGGCGCGCCGGAACCGCAGGCGTTGCGCGTCGACGGCGGCGTCGACCGGCTCGACCAACAGCACATACGCCAGCTTCGGATTCTTCAGCGCGCGCCCGGCGAAGGTCTCCACCGCCGCGCTGACCCGCTGCACCACGTCACCCTCGGCCACCGCGGCCCGCACGGCGTCCACCTCGCGCGCCACCACCGTGTCGAACACCGCCGCGACCAACTCGGCCTTGTTCGCGAACTGTTTGTACACGGTGCCGGTCGCGATCCCCGCCTCGCCGGCGACGGCGGCCATCGACAGCCCGGCGAACCCGTCCCGCGACAGCACCGCGGTGGCACCCTGCACGATCAGCGCCCGTTGCGCGTCGAGCCGAGCCTGCACGGCCGGGGTCCTGCGGTACACCATACGAAGAAGTGAACCACCGATTCACCTCTTCACACAAGGGCCCAACGGCCGTAGTGTCGAGGAATGGACCCCGGTGCACCCGCTGATGAATCCGTCCCGTTCAGGCGAGGACCACTCAGTGGGCAACCAGGTTCCCCGGCCGACGACGGCGAAAGACCAGCGGGCGTGCGACCCAGTTCGCCACCAGAACAGGCTCCCGGCGTGTCACCCGCTTCACCAACAAAACAGCCAGCGGGCGTGCGACCCAGTTCGCCGGCGGAGCAGCCTCCAGCAGGTCAGTTGAACGTTCAACCTGGCGAGGGCCGCGAGCCCGCCGTGCGGGTCGAGCGGGCGGGACCGGTGACGACGGTGATCCTGAATCGCCCGCACGCGCGCAATGCCGTAGACGGGCCGACCGCTCGGGCGTTGGCGGAAGCGTTTCGTGCGTTCGATGCCGACCCCACCTCCTCGGTGGCGGTGTTGTGGGGCGAGCACGGCACGTTCTGTTCCGGTGCCGATCTGAAGGCGCTGGGCACCGACAACAGCAATCAGGTGACCGAGGACGGCGACGGTCCGATGGGGCCGACCAGGATGCGGCTGTCCAAGCCGGTGATCGCGGCCGTCTCCGGGTACGCGGTGGCGGGTGGGCTGGAACTCGCGCTGTGGTGCGATCTGCGAATTGCCGAGCAGGACTCCACTTTCGGCGTTTTCTGCCGCCGCTGGGGTGTCCCGCTGATCGACGGCGGCACCGTGCGCCTGCCGCGCATCGTCGGCGAAGGCCGGGCGATGGACATGATCCTCACCGGCCGACCCGTCAGCGCACCCGAGGCGCTGCAGATGGGCCTGGTCACCCGAGTGGTCCCCACCGGCGACGCCCGCCGCGCCGCCGAGGAACTGGCCGCCCAACTCGCCGCGCTCCCACAAACCTGCCTGCGCACCGACCGCGCCGCCCTCTACGACCAGCACGGCCACCCCGAAAACGAGGCCATGCGCATCGAATTCCGCCACGGCATGACCGCCCTGACCGGCGGCGCACTCGACGGCGCCGCCCGCTTCGCCGCGGGCGCTGGCAGGCACGGCAGCACCTGATGAACCGCCTCACCGTCGTCGACGAGATCTTCCTCCGCACGCACCGCGGCATGGGCACCCCGATCGCCCTACAGGGCCTGTGGCGAACGCCCGATGCGATGGAACCCGCACTCCTGCAAGCGATTCACGACCGTTTGCGACAAGGGGAACTCGGACGCCGAGTGATCGACGCGAGAGTCCCGGGTGCGCGCCGCGCCTGGGTGCCCAATACTGGCGCCCACCCCGTCGACCTCCTTCCGAACCGGCCGTCATCCGGTGAACTCGGTTGGCCCACAACCACACTCGCGGCCGTACCCGGTGGCCATGCCGACCCACTTGCCGAGGTCGACATGCCGCCCTGGGCCGACGGCCTACCCAGCGGCGACACCAGCCCACTGGCCCAGTTCGACATCCCGCCCCGCGCTGACGACCAACCCGGTAGCAACGCCGGTCCACTGGCCGAGTCCGACATCCTGCCCTGGGCCGACACTCTCGGCACCGATCTCGACCCGCAGTACTCCCGCGGCTGGCGCCTGTCCGCCGCTCGCCTCGATGACGGCGGAACTGTTGTGGCACTGACATGTTCACATGCACTGGCCGATGCCAGAGGCCTACTTCACGCCGTCACCGCCGCGCTCGATTCGCTCGCGCCGGATGCCACCACATCGGCCGAAACGACATCGCGAGCCGCCCCGCTCGAAACCAGGCACGAACCGCACAATCCCCCGAGTTCGGACTGGGCCGACGCACGCACCCAGTGGACCACCATCGTCACCGGCACCGCCGCTGCCGCACGCCGGTGGCGCCCACAGCGAACGTCCGACAGGCAGCGTGTACATCCAGATTCCGACAGACGCCAATTACATTCGACCGTACTAACTTTCGATGCAGACCACTGGAACACCACCGCGTCCAAAGCCAACGGAACCCCGAACAGCCTGTTCATCCACCTGACCGCAAACATCCTCTGGCACACCGGTTTCCCAAGTTCGACGATCACCGCCAGCCTCCCCGTGGACACCCGCGACGAACCCCGCGTGGACAACGACCTAGCGATGACCGAAATCACGATCACCCCCACCGACACCCCCGCGACCATCCGCGACAAGGCCCGCACCGCCTACCAACACCGAATGTCCAGCCCCGCAGGCCTTCCCGAGCAAATCCTCCAGGTCATCCCGGACCGCCTGGCCTACACCCTCAGCAAAGGCGCAGGCGAGCGCGACATCCTGTGCTCCAATATCGGCACGCTCCCCGACGCGATCAGCACCATCGGCCCCCACGACTGCACCCGAGTAGCCGCCCGCGCGCTCCACCCCGGCTTGACCGTCTTCCCCCGCACCAGACTCTCGGGCTACCTCTCCCACCTAGGCGACACCTACACCCTCGCCCTGGTCAGCCTCGCCGCAGACAACGACACCCTGCAAGCCGCCATCGAAAAGACCTGCGCAACAGCGGGTTTACACCCAGAACCCTGGTGATCAGGCCGCCGTCATCCCGATGAGCAACACCCGCAACCCCCACACGAACTGATCGACAGAAGTCCAGGCAGCGATCTCCTCCAAGTGCTCCGCAGTGCGCGGCCACCGGGTCGGGTCAAGGTCTTGCAGTGCCTTCCGCCGAGCCACGATCCGATCGGATTCCATGGGCATCGGTGGCTTTCCGTCGGTTTCGGCGATGTCGAGCGCGATCGAGCCGAGCACGTAGACGAACACCGCGTAGACCCCGTGCGCGCGCACCGGCGTCGGCAGCCCGCCGCGGGCCAGGCACACGAACAGCGACTCGGTGATATCGCGTGCCACCGGTCCGTCCGCCGACGGGCTGTCCATCGGCCCCGACATGATCAGCGCCGTGACGGCCGGGTGTTCGAACAGCCGCCCGCGCAGGCTGAGCGCGAACTGGATCACCGCCGCCGTCCATTCCACGCCGTCGTCGGTGAGCGGCCCCAACGCCACGAACGACAGCACGTATTCGATCACCGCGCGTTCGAGATCGGTCAGGCTGCCGGTGCACGCGTGCACCGCCTCCGCGTCGACGCCCAGGTGTTTCGCGACGGCGTCGATGGTGAGCGCGTCCATGCCGTCCGCGTCGAGGATGGCGAGCGCGGCGGCCACGACCTGCTTTTCGGTCAGCGCGCCCGCAGCGTCCGTACCTGGGGTTTTCGCCTCGGACATGCCTGAAACTCTACTCCGGGCGGCTCGGCGCGACCTGTTCCGACGCGGTCAGGGCACCAGACCCAACCGGGTGGCCAGCCACGGCAACTGATCACGGAGTCCCGCCGACCACAGCGCGAAATTGTGCCCACCCGGCAGAATCCGTAACCGCACATCCATGCCCGCGTCCTTGGCCGCCTGATACATCCGTTCCACCTGCGGTCGGTACATCGCGTCGTCGGCGCCCACCACGAACGCGCCCGCGGAATCCGGATACGTCCGCGACCGCAGCAGATCCAGCGGGTTCACCCGCAGCAGCGCCGCGGTGTCCCCACCGAACGCGGCGTCGACGGTGCGCTGCCGGTCGCCCAGCGTGGGCTCGTCCTGCCCGGAGATGTCGAGGAAGGTGGGGTAGACCTGGGGATAGTTGGTGGCCAGTTGCAGCGAACAGGTCCCGCCGTACGACAGCCCGCCCACGGCCCACGCGCGCGGATCGGGGTCTACCTGCAGGTTCGCCTTGGTCCAGGCGGGGACGTCGACGGCGAGATAAGTAGCCACGTTGCCGAGCTTGGAATCCAGGCACAGCGGATTCGCCAACTGGGAACCGGTCCCGTCGGCGACCACGACCACCGGCGCGAGCCCGGAGTGCTCACGCGCGAAGGCGTCCATGGTCTCGTCCAACTCGCCGCCGACGAACCAGTCCTGTGGCGCCCCTGGCTCACCGGCGAGCAACACCAGCACCGGCAGCAGCGGCCGCGGGTCAGCGAAATACGCTGGCGGCAAATAGATCTGGGCTTCGCGGGCGGTGAACCCGGACGCCGTGGGCGGGATCGACGCGGTCAGCACCTTCCCGGTCTCCGGGAGCGCACCGGTCGGATGCCACGCCGGCTCGAGCGGCCGCGCGCTGATCACCTGCCCCGGCTTCAGCTCACCGGCGTCGACCCGCTCGACATCTTCCACCCCGAACGCCGAACCCACCGTCGGATACGACGCGTACACGTCATTGATTCGCACGCCCACCGCGACCAGCACGAGCACCGCCGCCAGCAGTGTCAGCACCCCGGTCCCGATGCTGCGACGCACCAGAATCCGCGGCACCACCAGCAGCAACGCGGCCACGGCGATCCCGATCAGCGCGTACACCGAGATCTCGATCGGATCGGGAAACGGCCGCCACACCTCCTCGACGAACAGGTACAGCGCCACAGTGATCACGGCCGCGGACAACACCACGATCGGCATGATCGTGGTGACATACCGCCGCACGCGCGGAAACAGCAACCACAGCGCACCCACGGCGCCCAGCACCGTCAACGTCACCGGAAGCCATCCGGTGAGCAACGACAGATCGGTGATTCGCGTCATCGCTGACCTCCACAGATGCCACTTCGACCGCCGTCGGCGCCCGCACCACGGCCCCGATACGGCCGTGATGACATACGGTACACAGACGACGTTGCCGTGGCGGTGCGGCACACTCGCAGCAAAGGGTGGATTCATGGATGACAATGCGGCTGCTGTCGAACCGACCCCCGCGCGCGGCGTGACCTTGGCGCACACCATGATCCGCCGGTTGCCGTTCACGATCGGGTTCCTGGCCGTGGTCGTGATCGGCGGCCTTGCCACGGGAGGTCTGTGGAGCAGGCTCGACCAGCGCTCCTGGTTCCCCGATATCGCCTACGGCTGGCCCGCGCTGACCGAGGGCAAGTGGTGGACTCCGTTGTCCGGCTGGATATTCGGGCTCACTCCCGGCCAATACCTGATGATGGCAATACTTTTCGCGGGCGCTGTCGGTTGGGCGGAGTGGCGGCTGGGCACCGTGCACACCGCGCTGGTCTGCGTGTCCGGTCAGCTGATCGGCATTCTCAGCGCGTCGGTGACCGTCGGCCTGCTGGCGCACACCCATTTGGCTTGGGCGGACCGACTTTCCGAGGTGCGCGACGTCGGCTTCACCACCGCGGCGATCTCGGCGCTGGCCGCGGTGTCGGCGAGCCTGCGTTCGCCGTGGCGGCTGCGGGTGCGCGCCGCGCTGGTGGCGTATGTGGCGATCACGTTCCTGTTCGAATCGACCTTCGCCGATCTCATGCACCTGATCGCCCTGGCCGCGTGGCTGCCGGTGGGCGAAAAGCTGTTCAGCCGAACCGAACACGGCTTCTGGCCGCGCACTCGACGCGAGGTGCGCATGCTCGCGTTCGCCGGGCTCATGGTGATCGCCGCGTCATCGGTGGCGGTGTACTTCTTCCCCGGCAACAGTCTGCTCGGCCCCACCGAGAGCGAGCGCGGTTCGCTGTGGAGCACGATCCTGACCGTGCTGGTGATCGCGGTGATCGCGGACCAGCTGCGCAAGGGCAGGCGCTGGGCCTGGTGGGTGGCGCTGGCCTACGGCCTGCTGCACGTGGTGCTCACCCTGGTACTGCTGGGCGTGGCCATCGGCACCGACTACGAGACCACCGGCGCGGTGACCGTGGGCACGGGCCTGCTGTGGGCGGGCGAGGTGGCGCTGCTGTACGGCGGACGCGGCGCGTTCCGGGTTCCGTTGCGGCGCAAGATCTCCGACGGCGCGCTCACCGGCACCGACCCCGGCGAGGCCGTACGCGAGCTGCTCGCCCGCTACGGCGGCAGCACCATGTCGTGGATGACCACCTGGCCCGAGAACAAATACTGGTTCCCCGCCGACGGGCAACGCTGCGTGGCCTACCAGCGGCACGCGGGCACCGTCATCGCGCTGACCGACCCGATCGGCCCCGCCGACCTGCTGCCCGACACCATTGCCACCTTCACCGACCGCTGCGAATCCGACGGCCTGATCCCCTGCCTGTTCTCCACCACCCAGGCCGTGGCCGACATCGCGGGCGAACTCGGTTGGCGCAGTGTGCAGATCGCCGAGGACACCATCGTGGACCTGCCGCAGTTGGAGTTCAAAGGCAAAGCGTGGCAGGACATTCGGTCCGCGATCAACCGGGCGAACAAGGAGGGCATCGAGTTCCGGCTGGTCGAACTGGCCGACGAGCCGTTCGCGGTGATCGCCCAGGTGCGTGCCATCTCCGAAGAGTGGGTGGGCGAGAAGGGGCTGCCCGAAATGGGTTTCACGCTCGGCGGCGTGGAGGAAGCACTCGATCCGGCCGTGCGGGTCGGGTTGGCGATCGACTCGCAGGGCAGCGTGCACGGCATCACCTCGTGGCTGCCGGTCTACGGCCCCGGCGACGAGATCCGCGGCTGGACCCTGGACGTGATGCGCAGGCGCCCCGACGGTTTCCGCCCGGTCGTGGAATTCCTGATCGCCTCGTCGTGCCAGGCGTTCAAAGAGGAAGGCGCGGAGATCGTTTCGCTGTCGGGCGCCCCGCTGGCCCGCAGCGCCGACGCCGACGACGCCGAGCCGATCGACCGTCTGCTCGAAGGGCTCGGCGCCGCGATGGAGCCGTATTACGGTTTCCGGTCACTGCATTCGTTCAAGGCCAAGTTCCAGCCCCGCCACGAGCCGGTGTACCTGTGCTACCGCGACGAGGCGGACCTGCCCCGCATCGGCATCGCCTTGACGAAGGCGTACCTGCCCGAAGTGTCAGCCAAGGACCTGATCGCACTCGGCGCAGCCGGGCATTAGTTCCGCTGTCAGGCCCACCGCCGGGCTCAGCTCACGCGCACATCGACCGGCGTCACCCGAGCCGCCACATCGGCGGGCAGGTCGACGCCGGGTTCCAGGTCGTCGGCCGGGATCGGCTCGCCCCACACCTGCCGCAGCGGCAGCTCACCGGCCCACACCCCACCGGCCTCGATGTCGCTCTCGTCGTCCTTCGGGCCGCCCGAACGCACCTTCACCGACGCTTCGGTGAGGTCGAGCGCGAGCACCATCGTGGCCGCCATCTCCTTGCGGCTGGGCGGGCGCACCCGATCCCACGCACCGGGCGCGGAGTGCTCGACGATCACCCGCAGCGCATTCGCCCGCTCGGCTTCGTCGGTGACCAGCACGGCCCGACCCCGGACCACCGCGCAGCGATAGTTCATCGAGAAGTGCATGGCCGAGCGGGCGTAGATCAGCCCGTCGACGTGGGTGACCGTGAGCGAGATATCGGTGTCGATCGCGGCGCGCAGATTGCCCGCGCCGGTGGATCCGTGCAGGTAGAGCGTGTCTCCGACGCGCCCGTAGATGGTGGGCAGTACCACCGGCGACCCGTGCAGCAGCACGCCGAGGTGGCAGACCATTCCCGCGTCGAGCACCGCGTCCAGGTCGGCGCGGTCGGTGGCGCCGCGTTCCTTGGCGCGGGTCAGCGTGGTGCGCGGGGTGGGCGACAGGGGGCTGCGGTTGACGTCGTGCGTGCTCATACGATGAGCTTCGTCGACGAAGTGGACCACGTGTAGATCCAATTCGACCGAAGTTCAACAGGCCAATTCGAGGTGGACGATGCTCGACGACCTTCCGATCCCACTCGACCGCACCGCCGCCGAACCCTTGTCGGTGCAGGTAGCCGATGCCTTACGCGCGGCAGCGACCGATCGGGTGTTGCGCATCGGCGACCGCCTGCCGTCCTCGCGCGCGCTCGCACAGCGACTCGGCGTCAGCCGAACCGTGGTGGCGGCCGCCTACGACCAACTACACGCGGAAGGCTGGCTGACCGGCAAACACGGCTCCGGCACCTACCTCAGCACCGCCCCCGCCACCGCCCCGACCACGCCCACCATCCACCACGACACGAACCCGAACGCGGACCTGCTCGATCTCAGCCCCGGCGCCCCGTGCGCCGAAGCGGTCAACTCCGCCGCCTGGCGTCGCGCCTGGCGCGCGGCCGGCGACCAGGCACCCGAGACCCGAAAGAACCGCGCGGGCGAACCCGACTTCCGGGCCGCGGTCGCCGATCACCTGCTGCGCCATCGCGGACTGGCCGCAGGCCCCGGCTCGGTGGTCCTGGCCACCGCGGGCGCCAGCAGTGCGGTCGCCGAACTCGCCGCGACCCTGCTTCGACCTGGCGATACGGTCGCCATCGAGAACCCCGGCTACCTGCGTGCCGTCGGCGCGTTCCGGGCCGCGGGAATAGAGGTACTGCCGATACCCGTCGATGCCGATGGCTTACGAGTCGACCTGATTCCAGCCAGCGTTCGAGCGGTGTATTGCACGCCGGCACACCAGTTTCCGCTCGGCGCGATGATGCCCGCATCCCGGCGAGTAGAACTCATCGAATTCGCCAGAACAACCGGCGCTTTCGTCATCGAAGACGACTACGACGGCGAATTACGTTATGACACAGCACCATTACCCCTGCTGGCATCGATGGCACCCGACGTCGTCGTCCACCTGGGAACCACCAGCAAGATCATCGCCACCACCCTCGGCGTCGGCTGGCTGGTCGCCCGCCCCGACATCACCGACGCCGTGCTCACCCACCGCACCCACATCGGCAGCTCCCCCAGCCCCGCCGGACAGCGCGTCCTCAGCGAGTTCGCCCGCCACGGCGACCTGGCCCGCCACCTTCGTCGCCTGCGCCGAGTCGTCCCACCGCGCCGCGCCCTGGTCGTCGACGAACTCGCCCGCCACGGCCTGCCCGTCATCGGCGACGACGCGGGCTCCCACGTCGTGGTCGAACTCCCCGACGCGGCAGCCGAACGCCACGCCGTCGACACCGCCCGCACCCGCGGCGTCCTACTCGACGGCCTGGCCCGCCACCACCTCGCCGAACCACACCACTTCGGCGTCGCCATCGGCTACACGGCCTTGACCAGCGCCGACCTGGCCCGAGCCATGCCGATCGCCGCCGAATGCCTCGCACAGGCCGTAGCTGACCACCGCCGGTAGTCGTCGGGTTGCGCCCCGGCGCGCGCTCGCGGACCCTGCCCCGCCGGACCCCACGGTCGTAGCATGGACTGCGGACCCTGCACTACCCCTCCGACTATCGAACGGGTGAGCACATGACCGATGATCAGGACATTCTGGCGCAGATCAATCAGCTGGTCGACGACGAGCACGCGCTGCGCGCCAAGGCCACCGCGGGTGAGATCGACCCGGTCGCCGAACGTCAGCAGCTGGCCCAGTTGGAAGTGATGCTCGATCAGGCGTGGGATCTGTTGCGGCAGCGGCGCGCTCGCATCGGGTCCGGTGAGTCCCCGGCCGATACCGAAATGCGTTCTCCTCGTGAGGTCGAGGGCTATCTGCAGTGACCGACGACTACGACGTCATCGTCATCGGTGGCGGCCCGGCGGGTGAGAACGCCGCCGCGTACGCCATCGCGGGCAGCGACCGCACCGTCGCCCTGGTGGAGCGGGAACTGTTCGGCGGCGAGTGCAGTTATTGGGCGTGCATTCCCAGCAAGGCCCTGCTGCGACCGGGCGCCGTGCTCGACCTGGCGCGGGCGATGCCGGGGGTGACCGCGAGCGGCCCGCAGGTGCCCGACGTGTTCGCCCGGCGCGATACGTTCGTGCATCACCACGACGACAGTTCCCAGGTCGAGTGGGCGAAGTCGGAGAACATCGTCCCCGTTCGCGGGGCGGGCCGTCTGATCGGCGAAAAACTCGTCCAGGTCGATTCCGACGACGGCACCAAAGTTCTACGCGCCCGGCACGCGGTGGTGCTGGCGACCGGCACCACCGCCGCCATTCCCGACATTCCGGGCGCGGCCGAGGCCCTACCCTGGACCTCCCGCGACGCCACCAATCTCACCGTGATCCCGCGCCGAGTCGGCATCATCGGCGGCGGTGTGGTGGCCTGCGAAACGGCCACCTGGCTGGCCGAACTCGGCGCCGAAGAGGTCACGCTGCTGGTGCGCGGCGACCGTCTGCTCCCGCGCGCCGAGGCCTTCGCGTCGGAGATGATCTTGCAGGGCTTGCGCGATACGGGCGTGGTGAAGGTGCGCTTCCACACCGAACCGAAGCTGGTTTCGCGCCGCGACCCCACCGACACCGGCGTCGGCAACATCCACGGCGGACCAGTGACCCTGGTGCTCGACGACGGCGAACTAGAGGTCGACGAACTGGTCGTGGCCACCGGCCGCACCCCCGCCACCGCCGATCTGGGCCTGGACACCGTCGACCTGCCCGCGGGCTACATCGAGGTCGACGATCAACTCACCGCACGCGGCGTCCCCGGCCACTGGCTCTACGCCGTCGGCGACGTGAATCACCGTGTGGCACTGACACATATGGGCAAGTACCAGGCCAGGGTGGCCGGTGACGTCATCGCCGCCCGCGCCGAAGGCAGGCCACTGGACGGGATGCGCTTCACCGCCAGCGCCGACCATCAACAAATTCCCCAAGTCGTCTACACCGCACCGGAACTCGCGTCCGTCGGCCTGACCGAACACGAGGCACGCACCGCCGGACATGCCGTGGACACGGTCGAACTCGATATCGCCGTCGCGGGTTCCGCCTTGTCGCGCAACGACTTCCACGGTCACGCGAAACTGGTCATCGACACCGCCGCCGACCGCATTCTCGGAGCCACCTTCGTCGGCCCCGACATGGGCGAACAATTGCACGCGGCCACCATCGCGGTAGTCGGACGAGTCCCCCTCGACACCCTCTGGAACGCCGTGCCGGCCTTCCCCACGGTCAGCGAATTCTGGCTGCGCCTGCTGGAAACCTGGCGCGGCAAGTCTATTTGAGCAGTCGCGACATCCGCCGGTCGGCGAGCACCTTGCCGCCGGTCTGGCAGGTGGCGCAGTACTGGAACGACCGCTCCGCGTAGGACACCTCGCGCACGGTGTCCTGACACACCGGGCACGGTTGCCCCGTGCGCGCGTGAACCCGCATCCCCGAACGCTTTTCGCCTTTCAACCGCGCCGCGTCCTGCCCCGTCGAACGCTGCACCGCGTCCAGCAGCACCGTGCGCATCGCGGTGTACAACCGCGAAACCTTGTCCGCCGACATCGTTTTGGTGTTCGCGAACGGGGATATCTGTGCGGTGTGCAGGATCTCGTCGGAATAGGCGTTGCCGATCCCGGCGAGCAGGGTCTGATCCACGATCGCGGTCTTGATCCGCTGCGACACACTTTTCAGCAGCGCCGCGAACTCGTCCTCGGTCACCGCCAGCGCATCCGGCCCCAACCGCGCGATCCCCGGCACCATCTGCGGATCCTCCACGACATACACCGCCAGCCGCTTCTTGGTTCCGGCCTCGGTCAGGTCGATCGCGGGCGTGGCGCCATCGGGCGTGAAGAAGTGCACGCGCAACGCCAGCGGACTCTTCCCGCCCGGCCGCGGCGGCAACGGATTGGGCTCATCGACCCACCGCAACCACCCGCCACGAGACAGATGGGTGATCAACCACAGTCCGCCACAATCCATTCCGAGAAACTTCCCCCACCGCCCCGCCCCGGTGACATCGCGACCCGACAGCGCGGTCACCGGCGGATCGAAGGTCTTCACCGCGCTCAACGCCGCCACGTCCACACGACCGACCACAGCGCCGACCGCATGATCCCGAAGGAACTGCGCCAACGCCTCGATTTCCGGCAGCTCGGGCACGCTGCCAGTTTAGCGACCTCGCGGGGATCGGCGCGCGATCCTTCAGCCTTCGCGCAGCAGATACACGTCCATGATCCAGCCCTTCGCCGCGCGTAACTCCGCTCGACGGGCCACGATGTCACCTTCGACCTCGCGCAGGTTGCCTTCGATCAGCGTTTCGTCGGGCATGCCCAGGTAGGCGCCCCACCAGATGTGGATATCGGCGCCCGGCACCGCCGTGAACGAGCATTCCCCGTCCAGCATCACCACCGTCGAACCGGGTCCGAGGCCTTCTTCGCGCAGCTTGCGGCCGGTGGTCACGTGGACGGGTTCCCCGATCCGATGCAACACCATCCGGTGCCTCGCGGCCAGCGCGGCGATGCTGGTAACGCCCGGAATCACCGCGTAATCGAACACCGTCCGCCCCCGCGCCAGCACGTGCTCGACCATCCGCAGGGTGGAGTCGTAGAGCGCCGGATCGCCCCACACCAGAATCGCGCCGACGCCGTCCACCTGGTCGAATGCGGCTTCGAGCAGTTCGGAACGGCGTTCGTGCCAGTCCACGACCACCCCCGCGTAGTCGTCGGGGGTCCGTTCGCGCGGCGGATCGGCGATCTCGATGATCCGATGCGGGGTGTCCACGTACTCGGCCAGGATCGTGGTCCGCACGTCGACCAGTTCCTGTTTCTCGGCGCCCTTGCCGATCACGAAGAACGCCTCGGCCTTTCGCATGGCCTTGACTGCCTGCATCGTCACCTGGTCGGGGTCGCCCGCACCGATGCCGATCACGTAGAGCTCGCGCATAGCGCAAGAGCTTGCCAGGTGCCGATCCGCCGGGCCGACCCCCGTAGAATCGCAAGACGTGGCCACCCCTGATACGCAGTACGAGGATCTCCTCCGCGACGTGCTCGAGAATGGCACGCCCAAAGCCGATCGCACCGGGACCGGAACCCGCAGCATCTTCGGACATCAGCTGCGCTACGACCTGGCCGAATCCTTCCCGCTGATCACCACCAAGCGGGTCCACATGAAATCCATCGCCTATGAACTGCTGTGGTTCCTGCGCGGCGACTCCAACGTCTCCTGGTTGCGCGAGCACGGCGTGACCATCTGGGACGAGTGGGCCGACGCCAAAGGCGAGCTCGGCCCGGTCTACGGCGTGCAGTGGCGTTCCTGGCCCACCCCCGACGGCACCCACATCGACCAGATCGCCCAGGTCCTGCACACCCTGCGCACCGACCCGGATTCGCGTCGGATGATCGTGTCGGCCTGGAACGTGGCCGACCTGGACAAGATGGCCCTTGCCCCCTGCCACGCGTTCTTCCAGTTCTATGTCGCCGACGGCAAACTGTCGTGCCAGCTGTATCAGCGCAGCGCCGACCTGTTCCTCGGCGTGCCGTTCAATATCGCCAGCTACGCCCTGCTCACGTTGATGGTCGCGCAGCAGACCGAGCTCGAGCCCGGCGAGTTCATCTGGACCGGCGGCGACGTGCACATCTACGACAACCACGTCGACCAGGTCCGCGAACAGCTCACCCGCGAACCTTTCCCGTTCCCGACCCTGCATCTGCGCCCGGCGGCGAGCCTGTTCGATTACGCCTTCGAAGACCTCGAGCTGTCGGACTACAAGCATCATCCGGGTATCAAGGCGCCGGTGGCGGTGTGAGCGGTCAGGCCCGGAGGCGGCAGCGCAGCGTAACCACGCAGGGCCCCGAGCACACCGAGAAGGTGACAGCGTGAAACAGATCGGCCTGATCTGGGCACAGGCGAGCAACGGCGTGATCGGCGTGGACAACACCATTCCGTGGCGGGTACCCGAGGACATGGCCAATTTCCGCGACACCACCATGGGCCATCCGGTGATCATGGGCCGACGCACCTGGGATTCCCTGCCCGCCAGTTTCCGGCCGCTGTCCGGTCGTCGCAATATCGTGGTCACCCGCCAGACCGATTGGGCTGCCGAGGGTGCTGAACGCGCCGGCTCGGTGCCCGACGCGCTGGCCATGACCGGTGAGGTCGACACCTGGGTCGCGGGCGGCGGCGAGATCTACCGCGCGGCGCTGCCGTTTGCCACGACCCTGCTGGTCACCGAGGTGGATACGACCGTGACCGGCGACGCGTTCGCCCCGCCCATCGGTCCGGAATGGCATGCGGACGACGCACCGTGGCTGACCTCGAAAACCGGTCTGCGGTACCGCATTCGCCGCTACGACCGCCACTGACAACACCTGGCCAACGGTCACGGCAAAACGCCCGAACGCGTGGGCGGAGTCGGGCATACTGCTTCGCAAGACCTGCCCGCTGAACGCCCGCGAAAGGCGCGATCCATGGACAAGAAATCGCTGACCGCGGTGGCCCGCCAACAGTTGAAACTGGCGGCCACCTCCACGAGCGGCCGCAGTTCGCAAACCCTTATCGGCGGCCACACGCATGTGCTGCGTCAGACGGTCGTCGCGCTCGCGGAGGGCCAGAGCCTGGCCGAACACGACAATGCGGGCGATGCCACCATCCAGGTGCTGACGGGCACGCTGGTGCTCATCGCGGGCACCGACGAGTGGAAGGGTTCCGCGGGCGATCTGATCGTGGTTCCGCGCGCTCGGCACAGCGTCAAAGCCGTCGACGACGTCACGTTCCTGCTCACCGTCGCGAAGTAGTCGCAGGTAGTTCGCTCGAAATGCACTGACACGCCAAACCGCTCATCGAACCTGTCGGTGCGGGGCCGTACTGTGGTCTGCATGGGTGAGCCACAGTCGATCCTCGTTCCACTCACGCCCGCCGCAGTGTTCCTCGTCGCGACCATCGACGAGGGTGGCGAGGCCGCCGTCCGCACATTGTTGACCGAGGTCAACGATCTACGGAAGTCCGTCGGGTTCCGCACGCCGGGCCAAGACCTGAGCTGCGTCACCTCGATCGGTTCCGTTGCCTGGGACCGGCTGTTCACCGGGCCCAAACCCGCTGAGCTGCACGAGTTTCCGGGCTACAACGGTCCCGTCCACACCGCCCCCGCCACGCCCGGCGATCTGCTGTTCCACATCAGGGCCGAGAACATGGGCACCTGTTACGAGCTCGCCATGGCGATCGCCACCCGGCTGCGCGGAGCCGCCACCGTCGTGGACGAAACCCACGGCTTCCGCTACTTCGAACAGCGCGACCTGCTCGGCTTCGTCGACGGCACCGCCAATCCCGAGGGCGCCGCGGCCGAGGCCAGCGTGTTCGTCGGCGACAAGGATCCCGACTTCGCCTTCGGTAGCTACGTGATCGTGCAGAAGTACCTGCACCCGCTGGACAAGTGGAACGCGCTGCCGATCGAAGAGCAGGAACGCGTGATCGGCCGCACCAAGCTCAGCGACTACGAACTGCCCGACGACGTGAAGCCGCCCAGTTCGCACGTGGTGATGAACACGATCACCGACGAGAACGGCGTCGAGCACGACATCGTGCGCGCCAACATGCCCTTCGGCACCATCGGCGACCAGCAGCTGGGCACCTATTACATCGCCTACTCGGCCACCCCCACGGTCACCGAGAAGATGCTCGAGCGCATGTTCCTCGGCACCGATCAGGCCGCCTACGACCGCATTCTCGACTTCTCCACCGCCCTGACCGGCACCCTGTTCTTCACCCCTTCCGCCGACTTCTTCGACGCCCTACCCGCAGCACCCGCCGTGGTGGCCACCGAGAACCCGGACGTGCCGGTCCCGGATTTCGAACCGGTCATCGAGGCGAACGCGGCAGCGTCGGGTTCGGACGGATCACTGGCCATCGGCACGATGAAAAGGAGCACTCGATGAACAACCTGCACCGCGAACTCGCGCCGATCACCGGCGAGGCATGGGCCCAGATCGAGGAGGAGGCCACCCGCACGTTCAAGCGCAATATCGCTGGCCGCCGCGTGGTCGACGTCTCGGGTCCGCACGGTGTCGCCTATTCCGCGCTCAACCGCGGCCGGCTCACCGCGATCGACTCCCCGGACAAGGGTGTGCAGGCCCATCAGCGGATCGTGCAGCCACTGGTCGAGCTGCGGGTGCCGTTCACGTTGAAGCGCGAGGAGCTCGACGATATCGAGCGCGGCGCCAACGACGCCGACTTCGACAACCTCAAGGCCGCCGCCCAGAAGATCGCCTTCGCCGAAGACCGCGCGATCTTCGAGGGCTACGCCGCGGGCGGCATCACCGGCATCCGCGCCGCCGCCTCCAACGCCCCGGTCGCCATCCCCAGCAATGTCGTCGACATCCCCGACGCGATCTCGCACGCACTGTCGGGCCTGCGCCTGGCCGGCGTGCAGGGGCCGTACACGGTGGTGCTCAGCGCCGAGCTGTACACCCAGGTCAGCGAGACCTCCGATCACGGTTACCCGATCCGCACCCACATCGAGCGCCTGGTCGACGGTGTCGTGTGGGCGCCCGCGATCTCCGGCGGTTTCGTGGTGACCACCCGCGGCGGCGACTTCGCGCTGGCGCTGGGTCAGGACGTGTCGATCGGCTACCTCAGCCACGACGCCGAGAACGTGCAGCTGTACTTCCAGGAGAGCTTCACCTTCCTGGTCGAGACGTCGGAAGCAGCGGTGTCGCTGGGCTCCTGAGCCCGGCGGCTAGGGTGGGCGACGAGTCGTTCGAGAGGGAGGTAAGCATGTCGGTCGTGCGTGCCGGTGTGGTGCCTGCTGTTCGGAGCCTGTTCTACTGCTTTATCGGGGTCCTGGTCACCACGGGCGTCGTCGGGTTGTTCCTGGCGATGTTCGGGGTGAACCGGGTGATCACCGGGTTGCTGGTCGGCGTGATCGGCGGGATCGCGGTGGGTGCGGCCCTGTTCGTGCGCGACGTCATCGAGTTACACGAGCACGCGATCTACGCCCGCACCCCGTTCCGCTCGTCCACCGTCGCCTGGGACAGCGTCGTAGCAGGCCGCTTCACCCTCGACGAACACGCCCGCTGGGCCCTGGCCCTGGACCTGACCGGCGCATCCGCCGACGAACTCGTACTCCTGTCGATCCCCCCGGTGATCCGCCCCGTGGCAGGCGCCTATGACATGCGCAAACGCGAACAGGTCAGCGAGATCCGAGAGATGTTGCGCGCCAAGCGCATTCCGATCACGGTCCTGCCCGAAATCGCAGGCGCCCTCAACGAGCACTGGCAGATAGCCCCGCCCACCACGCGCTGAGCTTTCGCGGGCGTCACTGTGGTGGCGTGCCGCCGATTTCTCCGAGGCGGGCCAGTAGTGCATCGGCCGCTGTACGCACGGTGCCGATGTCACTGCGGTGGCCGACGATTCGCATGATCGCGTCCGGGATCTCGCGCTCGGTGTCGACTCCCGCGGCGCCGTCGTCGTATCTGATCGCGATCACCGTCTCCACCAGCCGGAACGGCAGGATGCGCGCGTCGTCGGGTTCGCCTGCGGCGATGGCTGATTCGACGGACAGTCGTTCGTAGTGCCCGCGTAATTCGTCGCGGCGACGACGGAACGCGACAAAACGTTCGGTGCGCAATTCGGGGAGCAAGTACAGCGCGCCGAGATTCCAACGCGCCGTGCGCAATTGGCGTACGTCGAACAGCGCCAGCGCATACAGCTGAACCACAGCACTGTCGGGTTCGGACATCATCCTCTGCGCCAATTCAACTGGCCCCGCAACAGTTTCGGCCAGCAGCGCGTCGAGGATGTCGTCCTTGGCGGCGAAGTGGTGGTACAGCGACGCCTGGCGGATGCCGACCGCGTCGGCTACCGCCCGGGTCGAGGTGTTGGCGTACCCCTTGGTGGTGAACAGTTCGGCGGCCGCGTCGAGGATCTCCGCCCGCGGCGTGGTTCCCTGCCTGCGCCGCTGTTCCAGCCGGGGACGCCCGGGACCAAGATTCGCCACGGGTCGATTCTGTCATCCGGGCCCCTACCTGGGCCGCAGCGGGCCGCTCACCGGCAACGATGCCGGTCGGTCGAATTCCTGTCACTTGATAGAAACTGCGGGCAACGCAGAAGTTACGCCGGTGCCCGCAGTCGATACACGCACGACACCGTTCCAGCGATCGCGCGCGCAAAACTATCAACTGATAGATATTGGCCGAACCGCTAAAGGACACCGACATGGCCACAACGCTGCAATCCCCCGCCGCCCCGCCCGAACTCGGTCGCGACGGCGCCGACCTCGCCGCCTTCGGGTATGAACCGGTCCTGCACCGCAAGCTGGGGCGCTACGCGTCGTTCGCGGCAGGCTTCTCGTTCGTCTCGATCCTGACCACGATCTTCCAGTTCTTCGGCTTCGGCTATTCGTTCGGCGGCGCCGCCTTCTTCTGGACGTGGCCGCTGGTGTTCGCCGGGCAGTTCCTGGTCGCACTGAACTTCGCCGAACTCGCCGCCCGGTACCCGATCTCGGGCTGTATCTATCAGTGGTCACGGCGGCTGGCCGGCCCGCTGGTCGGCTGGTTCGCCGGCTGGATGATGGTGATCGCCCAGATCGTCACCGCCGCCGCGGCCGCCATCGCCCTGCAGGTGGTGCTGCCCTCGATCTGGGGCGGATTCCAGTTCATCGGCACCGACACCGCCCTGACCTCCCGCGACGGCGCGATGAACGCCGTGCTGCTGGGCAGCGTGCTGCTGGTGGTCACCACCGCGATCAATGTGATCGGCATCGACCTGATGTCGAAGATCAATTCCATCGGTGTCACCGTCGAGATCGTCGGCGTGCTCGCGATCATCGCCCTGTTCTTCGTCAACACCGAACGCGGCCCCGACGTGGTGTTCCAGACCGACCAGGCCACCCCCGGCCCGTACTGGGCGGCATTCCTGGTCTCGGGCCTGATGGCCGCGTACGTGATGGTCGGATTCGATTCCGCCGGTGAGCTTTCCGAGGAAACCAAGAACCCGCGCCGGGTCGCACCCCGCACCATCCTGCTCGCGCTGTCGGTGTCGGCACTGGGCGGTGGCCTGATGCTGTTGGGCGCGCTGATGGCGGCGCCGAGCCTGTCCGACGGCGAATTGTCTTCCGGCGGATTGGCTTACGTGATCACCTCGAAGCTGAACAGCCCCGCGGGATCGGTGCTGCTGGGCTGCGTGGCGGTCGCGGTCATCGTCTGCACCCTCGCCATCCAGACCGCGGGCTCCCGCCTGATGTTCTCGATGGCCCGCGACGGCAAACTCCCCTTCGCCAAGGCCCTGTCCACCGTGCACCCCCGCTTCGGCACCCCCGTCTGGCCCGCCGTGGTCATCGGAGCCCTCGGCATCGGCCTGCTGGTCCTGAACCTCGGCAACCCCGCCATCTTCGCCACCCTGGCCAGCGTCTGCATCGTCAGCCTGTACCTGGCCTACCTGCTGGTCACCATCCCCCTGCTGATCCGCCGCATCAAAGGAATGCCCACCCTCGACGACCCCACCCTGTTCCACCTGGGCCGCTGGGGAATCCCCCTCAACGCCCTAGCCGTCGCCTGGGGCATCGCCATGGTCATCAACCTCGCCTGGCCCCGCCCCGAGGTCTACACCCCCGCAGGCGGCAGCTGGTGGCAACTGTGGGCAGGCCCCCTCTCGGTAGCCGTGATCCTCACCGTCGGCGCAATCGTCTACCGCACCGTGGTGACAACGCAACAACCCACCCCGACCCCGACCCCGACCCCGACCCCGACCCCGACCACACCGTAAACCCCAAAACCTGCCATGCCCACCCTCCCAGCCCCGCACACCCGACCCATAGGGAGGGTCCGCCGCGAAGCGGCGGTAGCGGCCCGGGGGGGGGGGGGGGGGGGGGGGGGGGGGGGGGTGAGACACCCAAAAAAAAGATCGAAC